>JAQWQC010000012.1 GCA_029245025.1 Rhodospirillaceae bacterium | reverse complement strand
TAGAGAGAGAGAGAGAGAGAGAGACAGAGAGAGAGAGAGAGAGAAATATAATCCCCATACAAGTCCTTATAACAAGATCCGGGGTTAAGGAACAAATTTCCGAGGTGCATACATTGTAAGAGCTCTGGCAGGGTTTGTGGGGTCTGGGGAAGGGGACGTTGGACAAGACGGCCAGGTTTCCGGGTTCAATATGGGAGTGAATACTGGTGAAGACGCAGGGCAAACGGTAAATCATTGCCACATACACCTAATTCCTCGACGTTCAGGAGATGTTGGTGACCCGACTGGTGGAGTGCGGGGCGTTATACCGGAGAAGCAGCGATATTAAGTATTTAAAGGTTGGAGTGGCGTCGACCAGCTTCTTCATAAACGGTTGCCGCGAGCTCATCAAAACAGACGATGAAACTAGTTGAAAACGATAAACAATCAACAGGTCTGGGGAGAAACATAATGAACCTAGAGCAGGTATTTTGTAAATCTCAGCTTTATGTTTTTTTTCATCGCGGGAACTGCACAACACGGACCCCTCCCCAGTCCCACAAAAAAAGAAGGCCGGTCTCACGACCGGCCTTCTGATTTAACTGATGTGGACGAAGTCTAGAAGTCGGCGGTCAAGCGGACACCAAACTCACGACGTTGGTAAGGCTCGTTAAAGACCTTACGGTTGCCGCCAGGACCTGACGTTGTGCCACCGTTAAGACCCAGGGTCTTATCTTGGGTCAGGTTCTTGCCGTAGATTTCGATCCGGCTGTTGTCGAACAGATCAATCCCTGCGCGGGCGTTGATCAAGAATTGACTGCCTTGACGGTTGAACTCTGAGTAGTCCGCCCAAATCGCACCGCGGTAAAGGAAGTCTGTGCGGATGAACCACTGACGATCACCCACTTCACCCAAGATTGTCGGGCTCAAAGAGGTTGTCCATGACGGAATGTTACGCGGCTTATTGCCATCGTTAACAACTGACAAAGATCCCGAACCAAGAACGACAGACTCATTGGATCCACGTGATGAGAAAGATGTCATCTCACCGTCTACGTAGGCCACCGTGCCTTCTAGGGTCAACCAATCGGTCGGTGCTGCTGTGAACTCAAGGTCAAAGCCGAGGTAATCTGAATCACCTGCAGCGCGGAATGAGGTCGTTCCACCAGCTGGCAACAACACAACTGAGGCCAAAGGTTGGTTTTTCCAGTCTGCGTAGAAGGCTGCCAAAGTGAAGGCCCAGTTGTCACCCTGCTGTTTCCAACCCATTTCCCACTGCTCGTTTTCTTGCGGAGCAGTAAATTCACCGATCACAGAAACTTGGTTCGGCGGGATAACGTTCGGAACAACACTGCTGACGAAGCCGGCCTGAGTCGCAACACCTAGCAAGGAACTATAGGAGTAACTGGCATAGGTCGTCGCCCCTTCAAATGGTGTGTAGCTCAAGATCACACGGGGAATGAAGTCGTCATACTCGTTGAGAGCATCACAGGACAAGGCTGCGTTTGAACAATCCAGACCTGGGTTACCCTGTCTTAAGGTGAGCGACTCTTCATCCGTGTAGCGCAATTCAACAGACGCCGTCAGATTATCGGTAATGTCATAGTCGACGGAACCGAAAATGGCGAAAGTTTTATTGTTCTGGAAGTCGATCGTGGCTCCTGCGCCAGTGGCGACCTGGGTTGCATTGACCGGAGCATTACCGAGGCGATAATGCATGGAGTAATCGCTCACACCCAAGAGATAGCGCAAGCGTTGATCTTCAGAAGATGAGATACGCGCTTCGTAATAGGTTTCTCTCAGCCTGATGTTGTTTCCGAGAAGAAGCACTTGGCCGGGAATATTTGGAATACCAAAGCGGAAATCACGGACATCAACGGTACCCGTATTGGCGCGTGAGGTCTGCCAGGACAACGTGTGATCACCTAAATCGTAATCGCCACTAAACTGCAAACGATAGGTCCGGTTACGACCGCCTAACTCATCACCACCCGGCTGGCGCAAAATGCTGTATTTATCCAACAGGGGATGAAGGTTTGTCAGCGAAAGCAAGCGCGATTGAAAGAATGAAACCGTGTTTGCCGCAATGGGGTTCACCGTTACGGGAGCTACTAGAAATTCACCATCGGGGTATTCGCCACAGAACGTAGTGAAAGGTAGCGTACTTAGATCCCGCGTGAACGGTGTCCGCGCGCCGGTTGCCACGTTCAAATACTCACCGCTGTAAGTTTGGTTACAAGCGCCAGCAGCAGAGCCGACTAGAGAGGAGTCAACACCAATGGAGGTGCCGTTATCATCGGCGCTGGTATAGTAACCAGTAAATTTCAAAGTTAGGTCTTCAGAAGGCTCGGCAACCAATGTACCACTCACTGAAGTATCTTTGAATACGGCGTACGGTGTGCCGTCTTGAGTCTTAAAGTCACCACCGTCTTTTTCGTAGCCAGCCCAGACACGAACACCAACTTTGTCAGTGATCGGTCCACCAATGCCGGCATCAATTTTGTATTCGCTGGCTTGTGACGGGGAATACTCGAGAGAAATGTCACCTTCCCATTCATCGCCAGGAAGCTTAGGGATGATATTCACAGCACCAGTAAACGTGTTACGGCCAAAGTAGGCAGTCTGAGGTCCTTTAATCACCTCAACACGCTCAACATCACCGAGGGGCAGGAAGCCTCCACCGGCACCGACGTAAGAGCCATCCCAGAACAACGCGCCAACCTGTGTCGACGGTGTAATGATCTGCTGGTTCATGCCACGGAAGCGAATGGCTGGGTTTACACGACCACCTGTTGCCGTTGATCCTTCAAACTGAAGGCCAGCGACATAGGCAGAGAGTTCTTCAGGGTTATCGACCCCAGCGCGCTCCAGTTGGTTTTGTGAAAACGCAGATACCGAAACCGGAATTTCATAAATGTTCTCGTCACGCTTACGAGCGGTAACTACGATTTCTTCGAGAGCCAGGCTCTGCGCGAAGGCTTCTTGTGAGGCCGGCAACGCCACCGAAGCCATTAAAGAGGCCAATAAAAGGTTACGGGTCTTCATCCAGTTCTCTCCCCTAGATCTTACTATAAACCGCCAGAGCTGAATTGCCCGCCGGTCGGTTCTATTGAAAGTACGGTCGTCCAACCTATGGAACGAATATCGTTAAAATGCCAATGTCTTTATCAACAGACAACGCTAATAGATTGTCATCATAATGTTTTCGCTGAACCGATGCACATTTGCATCACCTAGTAAAAGCAGTGCTCAATAGATGAGCGCGTGTCAGAATCCCCCTTTATTGCTCATTGAGTGAGCGCATCTAACTGGGGTCTGATGGGCCAATTGTTATTTCTTAGATACAACACACAACAATATTCGATTCAAAAAACAATTAAATATGTCTCAAAATTATAGCATTCGATCTCTTGAGCGTGGGCTTACCATACTTCACACCCTCAGCCGCGTGGGACCGTTGACCATCTCTGAGGCCGCTTTAACAGCAGGCCTGCCCCGTCAGACCGTCTCTCGAATATTATTCGTCCTGGAAGACCTCGGATATGTTGTCCGGCGCCAAGCCGACAAACGTTTTGAAGTCGGCGAAAAATCCCTAAGCTTGACGGATGGACTGCGGCACTCAAGTTGGCTCAGGCTGTATGCAGTTCCAGTGATGGAAGCCCTATGCCGCGACATTTTGTGGCCGGTCACCATTGCCAACCCAAACCGCTTAAATATGGAGGTTATGTGGGATACGGACGCGCTTAGCCCCCTGGTCATGCGCCCCGCGCCGATTGGTCTGAAATTCCCATTAGTGACGTCGATCAGTGGACGCGTTTATCTGGCCAACTGCAGTGTTGAACAGCGCCAGACCTTGATTCAGGCTGTATTGTCAGATGACCCCGACGTTCTTGATGACGTAGACCTCAGCGCTAGACTGATGGACAAACAGTTAAATGACATCAAAGCTCGTGGTTTTTACTGCGATCAGATGCCCCACAAAGGACACTCAAGTTTGGCTGCCCCAATATTCAAAGACGAAAAAGTATTTGCAGTCCTAGATATACGGTTTCCGGTCAAGGCGCTCAGCGTCAAAGAAGCGTCCGCAAAGTTCTCTGACACGGTGATGCACAGCGCCGCGGAAATCAGCGCAAATATTGTTGATTTTTAACCTATTTTATAAAGACTTAAGTTTATAACTTAAGAAATTACATTCGCTCAGACCGGCTCACGATACGCTCAACTTCTTGACGTACAATACGTTCCACCATGTGTGGCAAGTTGTGGTCTAGCCATTGCTTGAGGATCGGCGTACAGATCTCACGCACGAGCTGTTCAAGCGTGATGCCTTGGTTCCCAATGGTCAGGGCCCGCTCTTGAGCTACGGCTTGGGCCAATTGAGCAATATGCTCCCCAGCCACTTGTTCGACTTTGTCCGCCACGATGCCTTCTTGTCCATAGGTCTGGTATGGCTGTTCGTCCAAAGGTTGTGGCGGAGGAGGTGTTGATTGTTGTTCAGCCTCCGGAGAAGGTTCTGGATCCGGCACTTCTTCTGTAAAAATCATCTCATCTGGGAGCTCGAAGGACGTCGGCTCAGCTAAGGCTTCCTCGGGTTCAGCAAAAGCAGCTTCGCCGTCTTCATCGCTCTCGGCCAGCATGGCCGTGAGGTCGGGACTGTCATCCTCTTCAGGCTTGGGCTCGGGCTCAGCAGCTTGCTTAGGCTCAGCTTCAGCAGCGTCCTCTTCCCCACCTTCTTCCTCATCTTCAGATAGAATCTTTCTAATGGAGGCTAGAATCTCCTCCATCGAAGGTTCTTGTTGACCTTCGTCACTCATAGCGATTGGTCCGCTCTTTCCCCGCGATAATTGAATAGAACGTATCCCAAATGTTTAGAGATTTCTATAACGCCGGAAAAATCTGAGGGTGAGCTGACATTAAATTGTTCAACGACGGTCCGCGTCTTCTTCAGCGGCTCTAGAGGACCCGAAGAAACTATCTTTAACATCATCATAGTGGTCAACCGCATCATAGAGATTACCGCCCAAAGCTAGTTCCTCGGCTGTTAATCGCCCTATTGCAGACAAAACTTGGAGGGTCGCGACCAGTTGGTCTCGTTGCGCTGTCACCAAGTTAACCCGGGCATCCAGGAGTTCTTGTTCCGCGTCCAAAACATCTAGAACTGTGCGAGCCCCAACCTCAGCTTCACGCTGCACCCCCTCTAAAGCGATTTCAGAAGCCACTATTTGAGTGTCAATGGAGGCAATACTCGCCCGCGCCGATTGATAAATTTCCCACGTGGATGTCGCCGATTCACGAGCATCAAGACGGGCTTGGTCTGCTTCTAAGCGGCGCTGCCCTGCGATATGTTTGGCCTGTCGCAACCGCGCATGAACCACACCACCCTGATATAACGGCATTGTAAGCGTCACACGGCCCGACAGCGCTTCCGCAGTAGATTGATCAGCGATTGTATCCCAACCCCTGGACAGTTGGCCCTCCAGATTTATGGATGGCAACAGATCACCGCGTGACGATTTAATATCCTCTTGAGCGGCTTCAGCCGCGAAAAGCGCAGCAACCAAGCTGGGATTATCGACGGATGCGGCCGCAATGGACGCTTCTCGAGATTCCGGCAAATTCCCGAGCTGCTCCGGTGCAACAAGGTTTTCAGGCGGTTTGCCTATCGCACTTTCATAAGCCGCGCGGGACTGTTGCAGGTTGCCTTCGGCCAAAATACGAGCCGAGACGGATGCTGAAAGCCTCGCTTCTGCTTGCGCAACGTCGGTTCGGGTAATTTCCCCAACGCGAAAACGGTCCTGGGTGGCTTCTAACTGGCGGGTCAAGACCTGAACGTTGTTGGTCCGGAGTTCGACAACCGCCATATCGCGCAAGACATCAAAATACGCTGTCGCAGCCGCCAAAAGGACCGACTGTTCCGATGATTTTAGGCGCGCCCGCTGGGCTCCCACGTTGGCTTTAGCCGCAGCAGTCGCAGCTTGGGTCTTAAAACCTCTAAATAGTGGCTGAGACACTCCAAGAGATGCACTTTGTGAGGTGCGCAAAGTTGTGCCCCCAGTGAATTGAGCACCACTGCCCACTACACCCTGAATTTCTGTCTCGTTCCGTGCTCGCGTGACGTTGCCGTTTACTGACACGCTCGGACGCCAGCCAGACAAGGCAATAGGAACGGATTCATCGACAGCCCGCAACTGTGCTCGGGCGGCTAACAGACTTGGATTATTGGCGTAAGCCATAGCCAGCGCCTCAGTAAGCGTACCAGCATCAGCGGATTTTCCGCCGGCCAGAAGTCCGACGACTGCCGTTGTCGCCAACAACCATTTGAAACGCTTCATTTTTTTCCTCGACACAAATTTAAAGCCTAGCTTTCCTGGCCATTTACGTAACTGAAGGGCCCCACGAAATCCACCGCAAAGGTGTAACCGAGGGTAACCAAAACCTCAGGGCTCAGGAGTTTGATCACAATACTGCACAAGTCGTCGCGCTACTTGGCGGGTACACATGCTTACGCAAACGGAAGAAAATTGGTTTTGTATTCCACGCGTTTGAGAATTTAGTCAGAATAAAAACTCAGGTTTGGCCTCAAATTCAGGTAATAAGGGCACACTTGCGTCAAATTCGGTCCTTTGCCCAAAGGTACTGCCGGTCCGTTGAACCAAAGTCGCACGGCCTACTGGCCCGGTTTGAACTACAGCGACCAGTCGACCACCATCTGCCAGTTGCTGCTGAATTCCCTCGGGAATTTCAGATACCGCACCGTCAAAGACGATTACGTCATAGGGCGCTTGGCTGGCGTATCCCTCAATCACCGACGCAGACACAATCGCCACCGTATCCGCACCTAGTTCAGCAAGATGCTTCGATGCCACATCGATGGCCCGACCGTCTTCTTCAACGGCAACAACAGATCCAACCATATGAGCCAAGACGGCTGCGATATAGCCCGTCCCGCAGGGCAATACTAAAGCATGGTCTGACGCTTGGACATCGGCAAGTTGAAGCAAACGCGCAGCGACCATGGGTTCCATGAGCCAGCGTCCGGTCGCCACTTTTAGGTCTTCATCGACATAGGCTAAAGATTGACGAGCCGCCGGAAGAAATTTTTCACGTGGCACTTTGCCAATCGCGTCAACAACCAAAGGGTCAGTGACTTCATTCGTCCTGACTTGGCTCGCGACCATGTTGCGCCGAGCAAGCTCAAAATCCATAGGGGTGTCCCTTTCGACTGGACCACGTCACCCTTTGGATGTCGCAGGGCTTAAAGTTAAGGGTTTATAACGAACCAAGACAGGCAACTCAATCTCGACTGCTAAACTCTTGCCATTGCCCATCGGCGTGTATCCCAGCATTTATGGGCGCTTGACCGCCCTTCGCTGCGCTTCTATAAAACGCCGCTTCGCGGTTCTTCAAGCCGTGATGAGGCTTATCGACATAGGTGGTCTCGGGCCGAGTGGCAGAGTGGTGATGCAGCGGACTGCAAATCCGTGTACGTCGGTTCGATTCCGGCCTCGGCCTCCAAGCAATGGTCCGGCGTAGCTCAACGGTAGAGCATTCGACTGTTAATCGAAGGGTTGTAGGTTCGAATCCTACCGCCGGAGCCATCTTTTCTTGAGGTACGGTCTTTCCAATGGGTGTTGGTAGTTTCGCCCCAATCCGAAAGGCGCATGGATGTTTGACCGCTTCGCTAGCCCTAATATATAAAAATGCTTCAACAATAAGATAAATGTTCGCTTCTTGCGGGCTATCGGTGGAATTGTTAGTGACTCATAATAGAATCCTGCTCACATTGGTACTTGCCTCGGTATCTATTTGCGTCGTTACCTCTGTTCAAGCAGCGGCTCTTCGCGATGAACTCGTTAATCTCTTAGCGAACCACCCTCTTATTCAATCCAGTAAATTCCAGGTACAGTCAGCCGACCAAAATGTCCGCGCGTCTCTCTCTCGCTATTTACCGACACTCGATCTCACGGCCGATGCCGGACAAGAGCGGATTAGTACTCCGCCGCTGCGATTAACGCCGAACGGGCCATCGGAGAGCGGCACAGAAACCTGGGGACTCTCACTGACCCAAAACATATATGACGGCGGACTTAAGTCGTCTAATAGGACATCATCGAAGCTACAACGCGACGTCGCCGATATTACCCTGACTAGTGTGCGTCAAGGCATTATGTTTGAGGGTATCGCCGCTTATTTGGATGTACTCCGGCAAGCTCAGCTTCTGAACCTGTCGACCCAGAACGAAGAAAACATTCGTCGGCAGCTAAACCTTGAAGATGAACGTGTACGTCGTGGCTCCGGAATTGCTGTCGACGTCCTCCAAGCAAAATCTAGACTTCAGATCGCGCTGGAACGAAAGGTATTCGTGCAAGGGGCGCAAATAGATGCCCGTAGTCGTTATCTGCAAGTATTTAGCGGACAACCTGACCCCGCCTCGATGAGAATGCCAGCTTCGCCCAGCAGACTATTGCCCAGTTCATTGGAAGATGCGATCAGCATTGCGCTTGTAGAAAACCCGGCGATCAAATCTGGGCAACGACAAATAGAAATCGCGGATCAGAGCCGTGAAGGTGTTGTCTCCGAGTACTACCCCACAATCGACATCGTTGCTGAAGGCAACTACGAAGATGATTTTAATGGTGTCCCGGGTATCCGAAGAGATTATTCGTTAAAAGTTCGCGCCAATTGGAACTTGTTTAACGGTCTAAGTACAAAATCCCGGGCCAAGGGTGCAGCTTATACCTATCAAGCGCGTCAAAGTGATTACGTTCAAACTCGCCGAAAAATCGAAGAGCAAACGCGACTGTCATGGCAGGCACTCATGACGGCTCGCGAGCGCGTCGAACTCCTCGACAATGCTGTGAATATTGCGGGAGAGGTTTTTGAATCACGGGAACGCCTTCGTGAATCTGGCAGAGAAACAGCTTTGAATGTGCTTGATGCAGAGAACGAAGTGTTTAACGCACGCATCAACTATACATCGGCGCTATTTGATGCGCGTGCCTCTGCTTTCCAATTGCTTCTCGCGATGGGCCGACTAGACCAGGTGATTGGTCGAGGCCGATAGGTCACAGTAAAGCCTATTTGCTTGTTGCGACAAAAACTCCATCCCAATCGGTGGGCGGGGGTTCTATTTTATACATCTCCATACGGTCCTCATAGAGCGCGTAGAACCGATCTAGTTCATGTAACAAACCGATGCCCTGCATGGTTTGAATTTTTGCTCGTGCTTCGCCAATTAGAGCAGCGGTCACCTCCCAATCTTGATTGCGGTATGACGTAATGACCCTGTCGTGAATTTCTTTCAGCGCTTTAAAGTCTGAGTTTTGTGCAACGTCGGGATGACCAAGCAACGCGTGGATACGGACCGCCTCTGTCTTTCCTTTCACCTTTATCAGATCAAGCTCGACTTCCGCGTAATCCGGCGCCAATTCGGCCGTATGGTCGCCGATAACGATGGTCACGCCGTAAGCTTTTGATTGTCCCTCCAGACGCGACGCCAGGTTTACGCTATCTCCAAGTACGGAATAATCGAAACGCTGTTCGGACCCCATATTGCCAACACAAGCCTCACCCGTGTTAAGGCCGATACCGATTTTTATGGGGCGATGTTCCCGGCCCTCTTCTTCTGCTTCTTGCTCAAGCGTATCGTTCAGCTCCGCAAGGGCGTCGATCATTAACAATGCCGACTGACATGCATCACTTGCATGATCCTCATCAACCAACGGTGCATTCCAAAACGCCATGATGCAGTCACCCATGTACTTATCAATCGTTCCATTTTGACTGAGGATCAAATTAGTCATGGGCGTGAGGAACTTGTTGATAAGACTGGTCAGACCCTGCGCATCAAAAAGTTCCGATATCGACGTAAACCCGCGGACATCACAAAACATAAATGTCATTTCGCGCATCTCGCCGCCGAGCGCGAGCTGATCCGGATCGTCCGCTAGTTTCTTGACTAGGTCTGGCGACAAGTATTGCCCGAATGCTGAGCGCACCTGTTTGCGCTGAGCCTCTTCTTGAATAAACGCGGCGTATGTCAAGAAACCATAAATCAAAATCCCGACCATGATGGGAAAACCAGGATCCCATAATTCCAGCCGGGTCGAATAGGCATCCCAAGAGTACCAAATAACGGATGCCATGATACCCATGAACACCCATATGGAAATACGTGCGGGAAGAATTGGCGTGATAATAATCATCAAGATGCCAATGAAGATCGCGGCCAGAACTTCAAAGCCGTCAGCTGTTGACAATCTTGTTAACTGGGTTCCGTTGAGCACGTTTTCGATAATGTTGGCGTGAACCTCCACGCCCGGCACTGCCGGGTCTAGAGGTGTTGCACGAACATCGAATAGGCCCTGAGAAGACGTACCTACAAGCGCGATCTTACCTTCAATTCGACTGCGGTCAACGCGTTGACCCAACACACTGGCCGCAGGAATATAGTTCTCTTTGTAGTCACGATTAGGCGTGTAATAGACCCAAATACGAGCGTTCCGGTCGACTGCTATCTCAATGTTTTCCCGCACTGGTCGAAGCTTCTGCAAAATAATCCGCTGCAAACCATCGCTCTCGTCCGTATCAACAATAACGTTACGGGCACCCATATGAAGGCGGATGCTTTCCAGCGATAGCGAAGGGAATATTCCATTAGGGCTCGCCACCGCCATGGAAACACGGCGCACAACGCCATCAAGTCGGTCTTCCGCGACACTAAATACGCCGCGTCCCGCGGCCGCCCGGTCCAAAACCTCGACATTTCGAAGAATAAAAGGGTGGTCTTCCAACCACGGACGCGGATCAGAGCCTAGCTCACCGCGAATAGACGATCGTGCATAGCCCGGGTCAGAGCGGGCAACCGATAAAGGCGTATGACCAGTAACGACAATTTTACTCTTCTTGATGGCCGCAGCGAAGACGTCGTCATTCGTTGGAATGGCCTTGAGGGTATTTCGGGTTTCCTCTGTAATACCATCGATGCTGTCAGCCAAATTGGCGATAGACGTTGTATCCACCTCTGGGAAAACAATATCGAACGCGATTGCTGTCGCGCCCAGTGCTGTGAGTTTCTCGACCAACTCCGCCCAACGTGTGCGTGGCCATGGCCATTGCCCATATTCGTCTAGACTTCCCTCATCCAGATCGATAACTACAACCTGACCTGATTGCCCCATAAAAGGGCGAGGTTTAATGTTCTGGTAGGTGTCAAACGTTTTCGCCCGGATGAGCCGCAGCAACTCGGGGTCATCATTACGGATCCAAACCAAACCGATGAGAGCAAGTATTGTTGTTAACCGGCCGGTCTGGATCAGTGATTTATTGAACCATCGCAACCACCATCGGATAGAAAGGAAACGCCCCAATTCCATGCGCGAAAGGAGCACCCTTGCCCTCCCGCTAATAAGGGGGGGGGTTAGAGCAACCTCACCGTCTTCTTCATCATTTGGAGTATCGTCCCGCACAGCGCCCCCAGCGCCTACCCCTCATTTAGACCTTATTCTAACTGGACTGCGCACAGTGTTACAGGAAATTCCAGTGTTCTTGGCGATCTCAGAATTACCGGCAAACTATCCTTACGCTCTAAAAGGGACTAAATATCAGCGATGCCAGAGATAACCGGTCCCATTTCTAGGTTTTTTGCAACGCCAGAGAGAGCGTGGCTCAAAGATTTCCTTAAGCCACTGCAACCGATGTTCAAGGAAGTCCTTCTGGTTTCCTTGTTCGTCAATATCCTGGCAGTTGCGGTGCCTGTTTATGTTCTCCAGGTTTATGACCGGGTGGTTTTTCACGCTGGCATGACCACATTGCAAGGCCTTGTCATAGGCGTGCTCATTGTCATCGCGTTTGATTTCATCTTGCGCCAAACCCGCTCAAAACTGATGCAAAGTGTCGCCCTTCGTCTAGACGTCGCCGTAGGACGGCAGTTATTCGAAAAAATAATGGCGTTGCCTCTTCGCAGTCTCGAAAGCCGGCCCGCCTCGTACTGGCAATTATTATTCCGTGACGTTGAAGCCGTGCGTAATACGTTGTCTGGCGCGTCAGCCATTCTTTGTGCAGATCTGCCGTTCGCAATCCTATTTCTAACGGTTGTGTTTCTGATCGCATGGCCCGTCGCATGGGTTCTGGTGATCATTTTTGTAATTTTTGTTGTTCTTGCATGGCGCTCGGGGCAAGTCGTTGCAACTGCAGCTGAAGAAGAAAAAACGAAAATCATCAATCGTGACGGACTCATTACAGAAATGATTATGGGTCGGAGCACGATCAAAGCTCTGGCGATGGCGGATCATTTGAGACCGCTTTGGGAAGACCGGCAAGCCGAAGCGATCCAGCAATCATTGATCCGCGGAACCAAAACAGACTCCTTTGTCAATGCGGGCAATAGCCTAACTATGTTTACGACTGTTGCGATGACCACAGTCGGTGCCGTTGCGATAATGAATCAAGAGCTGACTATTGGTGGACTGATTGCTGCAAACATGCTCAGCGGCCGGTTGCTCGGACCTCTTAATCAATTGGTTGGAGCGTGGCGAAATTTCGTATCCTTCGGACAATCTGTAGATCGCCTCGGAATAATATTTAGTGAAACAGAAGATAAGAGCGATACCGCCATAGCCCTTGCACGTCCTAAGGGACGAATCACTTTTGAAGAAACAACTTTTAAGTACGGCGAAAACGCGCCTCCGGTTGTTGACGCTGTCAAACTGGACATCGCGCCGGGGAGTGTTACAGCGATTATGGGCGCCAACGGCAGCGGAAAAACGACGCTGCTCAAATTACTGCTCGGCCTTTACACCCCGGTCAGCGGGCGGGTCCTTCTTGATGGCGCCGACATAAAACAATTCTCTAGGAAAGATCTTGCGTATTGGATTGGCTATGCCCCTCAGGAATGCATCCTGTTCAATGGAACTGTGCGTGAAAATATCGCCCAAACCCGGCCGAAGGCTGAAGACGACGAAATTTTGCGCGCTTCTAAACTTGCCCACGCGCACGACATGCTTATCAATTTACCAGATGGTTATGGCACTTTAGTTGGGGAAGGTGGATCACTGTTGTCAGGCGGAATGCGACAACGTATCGCTATAGCTCGCGCCCTACTTGGATCGCCTTCTGTTATTGTCATGGACGAACCATCAGGCAGTCTAGATAAGGATGGTGAAGCAAACCTAAGACAAACCCTTTCCGAGCTCGGCAAAATGCATACGGTCATCGTCGTAACCCATAGCCCCGTCCTGCTTCAGGCCTGTAAAAATGTTATCATCATGGAAAAAGGTCGTATACGAGCCGCCGGTCCCACCCAAAAAGTCATGGACGCGATGGCCGCTGCACAATCTGAGGGTGGCAGGCCGGTTAAGACGTCACCCTTCAAGGTCACGAAAGTAGAACCGCAGGACAAAGACAGCACATCAGAAACAGCGAATCAGTAAGGGCAGTTTCGAACAGATAATGAGCCAACTAGACGATCTACTTGAACACAATACGGCGCCAAGCTGGCGCCTTGTCGCCTATGCAATCATGGGCTTGCTTGGTATGTTTCTTTTGTGGTCTGCCTTCGCCGACTTGGATGAAGTCGCCATAGCGCCTGGCGAGGTTGTCCCACAAGGGCGCGTCAAAACAATCCAACACCTTGAAGGTGGCATTATAGACGAATTGTTCGTGCGTGACGGCGACACTGTTCGCGAGGGCAGTCCCCTTGTCCAACTGGATTTAGCTGGAACCGTCACCAACATCGACGAACTTCAAGTTCGCCGTGACGGCCTACTCATCCGTAAGGCTCGATTAGAGGCAGAGGCAAATAGCTCATCCCTGGCACTGCCAGCAGATCTAACGCCCGGCATGGACAGTATTATCGAGGCGGAGCGCAAAGCTTATGAAGCGCGTCTAAAGGAGTTAAATAGTACACGTGCCGTTCTTGAGGGACAAGCTGTGCAGCGCGGGCAAGATGTTCGTGAAGTTGAAGCTCGCCTCAATGCCGTTCGAACAAATCTTGGTCTCGCGCGTCAACGGCTCACGATGTCAGCTGATCTTTTAAGAGACAAACTGCAGTCACCAATGGATCATCTTCAGATCGAAAGTGAAGTCGAAAGTTTCGAAGGGGAAATTGCAGCCCTGACCGAAGCTCTACCCCGCGCCCAAGCCGCCATGAACGAAGCATTAGAACGGGTTCAGGAACTTAATTTGCGTTTCGCCCGCGAAGCACGAGAGGAACTGGGTGAAACAGAAATGGGAATTGCCCGGACGCGCGAATTATTAGCAACTGCCGACGATCAACAAACACGCACTACGATCAGAAGCCCAATCACCGGCGTGGTCAAGAACATGCGCTACACCACAATTGGTGGCGTCGTCCGGCCTGGGGAACCCATTCTCGATATCGTGCCGTCAGAAGACACCTTAGTTGTGGAAGCGCGCCTCAATCCAATGGACCGAGGTTTCGTACAAGAAGGCCAGGACGCGACAATCAAAATTGATACTTTTGATTTTGTCCGCTATGGCGGCATTGAAGGCGAAGTAATTTCTGTTGCGCCAGATTCCACAGTGCCCGAAAACGCGGCACCATATTTTAAAGTCGTGATTAAAACCGCGCAGCCGTGGCTCGGAAACGAAGAAGATGGCTTTGTTATATCTCCGGGAATGGGGGCGACTGTAGACATCCACACCGGCACCAAATCCGTGATGGACTATCTCATCAGGCCGGTTTTGAAATTAAAGCACGAATCTTTTCGAGAGCGCTGAGACCTTTCTTACTGACCAGGAATTAGGGTCATACGCTCTCTAGCAACGAGAGCGCCATCCCACATGTCACGCGCCTTAAGTTCGACTTCTCGCATAAAGTCATCGTTGTGGTCGGGATCATGATGGAAGATTGCAAGTTGCTTCACGTCTGCATCTTTGCACAACCGAACACCCTCTTCCCATGTTGAATGGCCCCAGCCAATTTTTTCTGGAAACTCTTCATCCGTGTAGGTCGAGTCATAAACGACAAGATCCGCACCCTCGATTAGGGCAAGCACATTTTCATCGGGTTTACCGATAATGTGTTCAGTATCGGTGACATAGCAGATCGACTGACCGTCATGCTCTATCCGGTATCCAGTTGCCCCATTAGGATGATTGAGCGGTTTGGTTGCCAGATTTACACCTGGATACAATTCCCACTTTTCACCTGTTTGAAAGTCCACAAAATCAAGGTTGGCCTGTAACGCTTCTAGCGGCACAGGAAAGATGGGGTTCGCCATTTGATTAGCGAGAACATTCTCGATACCACCATGATCAAATAAATTTCCCCCGTAGATGGAAAAATTACAATCTGACATAAAAGCAGGTCCAAAGAATGGGAATCCGCTTATGTGATCACCATGGCCATGGGTAAGAAGAATGACGCCATCTTTGACCCCGTCCTTAACAAATTCATTGCCAAGCTGTCTTATGCCTGTACCAGCATCAAGAATAATTCGTTTGTCGCCAGCAAACACCTCAAGACAGCTCGTATTGCCGCCAAACACCATATGCTGCGGCGATGGACAAGCAATACTGCCTCTAACGCCCCAAAACTTAACTGCCAAAGTCATGCATACTGATCCATGTCGTTCATTACCCAGCTAAGCTGGAAATTCCGTGTCTAAAATAGGAAGGAATCTTAACACGCTGATAATACTTACCGAAACATAATTACTGAAAGTTTCGACCGGTACTGGCGTTTAATTAATACGAGAATATTTCAATCGCGGAAACCAGAACCTCTCGATATACCCGACAGCGGAATGAGGGTCTTTATGCCTTGAACAGAGGCAAATGTTCCCATTAATTGGCAAATCTAGCAAGATCCTAGGCGGCGTTCTCGCCCCGATTTTTGTTCGACCCAACGTAGGCTGCGGCACAATGTTCCGCGCAATAAGGCTTCGTTTGAAAGATCGGCTTACCGCAAAAGTGAAAATTATCTTCTTTTGGGTCTCCGATAGGCCAGCGACAGGTCTGGGTCGTCAGGGTCGCCAAGGTGTAAACTTTCGTTTCTTCCTTTTTTGGCTCAGCTTTCTTTCCGGCTCTTCTGATCGGAGAAGGACGACCTTTAAGCCCAAGCCGATGCGCTTTACCGACCACCGCATTCTTGGACACGCCAAGGCGTTTGCCGATCTCTCCGGTCGTCAAACCTTCGGCCCACAGCTTTTTGAGCTTAGCGATGCGATCATCTGTCCATACATCAGGCATAGGTCACCTCAGAATTTGGCCGCAGAATTATATGAAAAAGGCGGAAACGCTGGGAAATATACCCATACACGCCCCACCTGTCCACAGCAGGAAGGCGTTGGAGCTCAATAAGTTCATACCTATACTCCCTCCGGTATGGCCTCATTCATTAAAAATTTCCGTTCATCGGTATTAGTAATGATTTGCGCTTGCTTGACCGCGGGCGTGCAAGCAGCAGATGCGACCCGAGTTTTGATCCTTTCTGCGTCTAGCGCCGCTCCAGTTGTTCAAGAACTTGCATCGCAATTCACGGATCAATCTGGAGTTTCTGTGCTGGTGTCCATTGGCAGCTCCGGCGCGTTGGCGCGACAGATCAACCAGGGCGCCCCGGCAGATATTTACATCTCAGCGTCACCGCAGTGGACCGACCAACTGGTATCGCGAGGTCGCCTTGATCAAAGGCATATAGCCCCTCTCGCCCGCAACCAATTGGTACTCGTCGGACCAAATTCTTCTCGACAAACGGGTGTCCTAAACGTCTCAAAACCTCTTGAGATACTTCGTCGACTAGACGGCGGTCGAATGGCTATTGGTGACCCGAGCCATGTCCCGGCTGGCCATTACGCAAAAGAAGCGATCGCAAACCTAGGCATATGGCCGGCCGTTCGTGATCGCCTAGCGCTTCAATCCAATGTGAGGGCTGTTTTGGCTATGGTAGAGCGCGGTGAAACTCCACTCGGGATCATATACGCAACCGACGCGGCATTGAGTGATCACATCCGCCTCGCTGCAATCATACCGCCAGAATTGCATGCGCCAATTGAGTACAGCGTCTCGGTTCTTACTGGGCGTGACTTAGCCCCAGTAATGGCATTCTATCGCAATTTACTGAGCCCTAAGGGTCGAGCTATGTTTGAGCGTTATGGATTTGGTGTGGTGCAAACACCTACCTCAATTCAATCCTTAAGAACGACCCCATCTACGCCATAGTTGCCCTTTGGGTCTTCGACTTCGATCACCCAAATATCGGCGTCGTACTTTCTTTGCCGGTCAATGTATGCTTCCGCATCAGTCTCCAGCACAAGGTCGCTCCCTGTCCCCGACAACCAGGCTAGTTCTCCGAGTTCATTGCGAACTTGGGTATAAACGCGACAACCGTCTGAGAACCTATTGACCTTCACCAATACAGCCCCTGCGTCATCGTCACCGCGGCTGAGCAGTGCCGCCATGTAGCCATCCACCTCAAGTCGGCGAAGGAAGGCCTGCACCCAAACCCTCGTCTTTAGTCGCGTTTCCAAAGCTTCAACCTTGCCATGCCATCGATTCTGACCTTTGATAAGGCATTGAAAAATTATAGTTAAACTCAGGTCACCGACCCGGCAAGGGCGAGTTTATCATGACGAACATGCGCCAGGGGTTTGTTGCCTTTAGTGAAATGGCATCGAGCCACACGCGTTAACCGGTCTAAACAGTTTGAGCAACTGGCGCCTGAGCAATCAATCTTTCTTCCTTAGCCACAGTTCTGCCTAACCAGACATAAGCAAGCCCCGAAACCAACGCCGTCGATACAGCCATAGACACGAATATGCCCTGCATCCCACCCAAAAACGCGCCTACGTAAGCGAGCGGCACCTGAATGACAAAAGCCTTGCAAGCCCCGATAATCATAGCTGGCATTGGGTGGGCCAGTGAATTGAATGCCTGCGAACTGATCCCGATTATCGCTACAATTGGGTAAGTCATAGGCACGACAAGCAAATAGAATGCGGCTAAATGAACAACATCGGCATCATCACTAAAAACCATACCTATTGACTCACCGAAGTATCCCAATACCACTGCAATCATCACGCCGTAGGCAAAGTTTGCCTGGAAGGCAAACCGCAACGCTGTCTTCACTCGATCAATACGGGAGGCGCCGGCGTTTTGACCGACGAACGGACCCATCGCGATAGATGTGGCCATCACGAAAATTAAAGCAAACATCTCAACCCGCGTCGCTACGCCATAGGCAGCAACAGCTACGGATCCAAAAGAGGCAACAAGCGCCGTCAAAATGCCCGTTGATACTGGCCCAATCATTTGGGTAGCTGTTGAGGGAAGACCAATGTTGAGTATGAGCTGCCAATTCTTTGTCAACCGGTCAATGGTCGGTATTTCGTAGGTCAGCGCTCGCATACGAAAATGAAGGACACCGAGCGAAGCAGCAAAAGTGACACCTCTCGCAATCACGGTCGCCAGCGCCGCACCTTGTAGCTCTAATCTTGGCGCGCCAAACAATCCAAATATTAAAATGGGGTCAAGTATGATGTTGAGCACCGCAGCGATGGTCATAATCATGCTGGGAAACTTGGCATCTCCGTGGGCCCGAATAATCGCGTTACCAATTAAAGGCACAATCATAAAAATAATGCCGAGATACCAAATCTCCATGTAATCTCGAATCAGCGGCATGATAGCTGGCTCAGCCCCGAGCAGAGCGAACACGGGCTCAATTGTCATCAGCCCGATGATTGAGAAAACTGCTGTAACCAAAACGGCGAGGTACAAACTATCCGTCGATATCGCCTTCGATTCTGTCCCCCCTCCGCCGACAAATCGAGACACCACAGCTGTTACACCCGTACCAAGACCGACAGCAATCGCATGTAAAATCATTACTACAGGGAACGTAAACGCCATGGCGGCCAGTTCCTGGGTGCCCAATTGCGCCACGAAATAGGTATCAACCACCTGGAAGGTCATTGAGGCCACCGCGCCGATGGCCATAAAGGCTGTTAACTTGGTGATATGCCGCTTTACAGACCCAGTGGTCAGGTCCTTACCGCCCTTGGCCTGGCCAGTTTCAACCGGCTTCTGCTCTAAATTACTCACACGGCATCCAGTATAGTTATTTCCTATAGTCTCTATTGATTCGTATCATTGGAAGACGAAGATTTGCACGGCTCCTATGCAGGAATATCATCCTTATGTTTCAGCCTGTTAGAGCTATAGTGCGCCACGTTTGAGTGATATAACAGCACGCTTTATCCTTTTGCGAGGAACGCCCGCATTATGCCGGACGGAATGCAAGACGGAACACGCCTGACGGAAACCTTCCGCGCGGAAGGGATCACTAAGGTTTATGAGACTGGCGGTCTTAGGGTTGAAGCCTTACGTGGTGTAGACCTCACCCTATACGAAGGAGAACTGGTTGTTCTTCTTGGTCCATCAGGTAGCGGCAAATCCACTCTCCTCAATATTCTTGGTGGCTTAGATCTACCGACTGCCGGACAACTGTTCTTTAAAGATCTGGAACTAAACGCCTGCTCACCCCATGACCTGACAATCTATCGTCGCGATCACGTTGGGTTCGTGTTTCAGTTTTACAACCTCATTCCCAGCTTAACGGCGAGAGAGAATGTCGCTCTTGTAACTGAGATTGCCGAAGACCCAATGGCTGCTGACGAAGCTCTCGAGATGGTTGGCCTTGAGCACCGACTGGACCATTTTCCGTCTCAACTCTCCGGTGGTGAACAACAGCGGGTTGCGATTGCCAGGGCGATTGCCAAGCGTCCAGACGTCCTGTTGTGTGACGAACCAACTGGTGCTCTGGACAGCAAAACCGGAGTCGTTGTTTTGGAGGCCTTAGATAGAGCTAACCTAGAGCTTGGCACCACAACGGCTTTGATCACTCACAACGCTGGCATCAAAGATATGTCGGAGCGTGTTATCCGGTTTGCTGATGGCCAAATCATAAGCGTGGAAGAGAACCCGCACAAAAAAGCTCCCGAGGAATTGACGTGGTAATACGCATCGACTCCCTCAACCGGAAACTGTTCCGCGACCTATGGCGGATTAAAGGACAAGCACTCGCGATCTCCGCGGTTGTCGCCTGCGGTATCGCTTTGATGATTTCCTCTTTTGGCACTGTCACAGTGCTCGAAGAAAGCATGAATGCGTTTTACGACCGCACCCGCTTTGCCGACGTGTTCGCCTCTCTCAAACGCGCGCCGGACAGCCTAAAGGAAGACATCGAACGTATCCCCGGGGTTTCGGTAGCCGAAACGCGCATCATCGCCGCCGTTAATCTAGACCTGCCAAATATGGCCGAACCTGCGACGGGGCAATTGCTCTCATTGCCTGAACGGGGCACACCGCTCCTCAACGACGTTGTCATGTTGTCAGGACGGTACCCATCAGCCCAACGGCCAAATGAAGTTGCCGTCACAGACGCCTTCGCCAATGCGCATAAGCTATCGGTCGGAGATAGTTTCAAGGCGATCATCAACGGCAACAAACGCAGTCTGGAAATTGTCGGCTTAGGTATGACGGCCGAATACATATACGCACTTGGACCTGGTTCTCTGATGCCAGATGACCGTCAATTTGGCGTTATGTGGATGGGACGCCAAGCCCTCGCCGCAGCGTTTGATCTCGATGGTGCGTTCAACAACGTTACAATTTCGCTACAGCTTGGCGCATCTGAGGAAGAGGTCATCCGCCGCCTCGACACATTATTGGAACCCTATGGCGGGGTTGGTGCCTACGCGCGGGAAGATCAGCTATCCAACTTTTTTCTGAATAATGAGATCACACAACTCCGCACCAGCGGGGCGATCTTCCCACCGGTGTTTTTATTGGTCGCCGCTTTTCTTTTGAATGTGGTCGTCTCGCGCATCGTAGCGACCGAAAGAGAACAAATCGGCTTACTCAAAGCTTTTGGCTATAACGACCTGGAAGTCGGCTGGATCTATCTCAAGCTGGTGTTAATTTTGGTGGTCGCAGGTCTTGCTATGGGCATGGCTCTCGGGTCGTGGATGGGTGGCGGCATGATCACCATGTACACCACCTACTATAAATTTCCTTTGCTCGATCTCGGGATCGACCCAGGCGTATTAACGTCGGCTGCCATTGTCAGCCTTATTGCTGGATTGGTTGGCGGATTGGGAGCTGTCCGCCAAGCCGTGAAATTATCGCCCGCTGTCGCTATGGCACCACCGGTACCAACATCTTACAAAACGGGTGCCCTCTCCCGCTTTTTCTCTCAGTTTACGATCAGTCAGCCAACGCGCATGATCTTTCGGCATGTCACGCGGTTTCCCGTTCGCGCAAGTCTGACAACTATTGGCGTCGCCTTTTCGGTTGCCCTGATGATCATGTCTCTGTTCTTTCTCGACTCGGTCGAACGGGTGATCGATGTGTACTTTTTCCAGGCCGAGCGACAAACCTTGACTGTATCTTTCGTCGAGCCCCGTCCCGCCACCGTTGAGCAAGAGATTCAACACCTGCCCGGTGTTATTCAAACGCAGCCGACACGCAGTGTTGCCGTTCGTTTGCGCAACCAGCATTTGTCTGATCGCAAGTCGATTATTGGAATCGTCCCTGGCGCGGATCTAAACCGATTACTCGACAGTGATCAAAAGACCATTGAACCGCCCCCTGGTGGATTGGCTTTATCAAAACACATTGCCCAAGACCTCGATTTGAAACTTGGCGACATGGTTACGGTTGAGGTTTTGCAGGAACGTCGACCTGTTGAAGAGATCAAGATAGTACGCCTAGTTGAGGAGTATCTTGGCTTTCAAGCCTATATGCACATTGATGCGGTAAACCGACTGATGCGCGAAGGGCCAACGGTGACCGGCATTCATGTCATGGTCGATAGCCACCATGCCGATGACCTTTACGCCACACTGAAGGATACACCTGGTGTGGCGGGCATCGCCCAACAAACCGCAACGCTCGCCAGCTTTCGCGAAACCATGGACAACACCATGAACGTAATGATTGGGTTCTATGTTGCTCTGGCCAGCTTGATCGCCTTTGGCGTGGCGTATAATGCGGCGCGCATAGCACTTTCTGAACGGTCGCGTGCCTTGGCAAGCTTGCGCGTCCTCGGCTTTACCCGAGAAGAAGTGACTTACATTCTGTTAGGTGAACTCGGCATCCTTACTCTTGTTTCGCTGCCTGTGGGGTGCGTCCTGGGCTACAGCATGGCTCTCGCAATGTCGCCTATGCTTGCCACCGACCTGTATAACTTTCCCTTTGTTATCGAAAACTCGACCTATGGATGGTCGGTAGTTGTTGTGTGTATTTCGGCCGCGTTCTGCGGCCTTATAACCCGTCGCCGGGTCTTTGGGCTAGACCTTGTTACAGCCCTGAAGACCAGAGAATAAAAGGGAGGAGTATGTCTGTGCCTAACCTGTCCCGCCGCAGTTTGACCATTGGTGGCATCGTTCTGGTCTTGGTTGCCCTAATAAGCCTATCGCTTCAACCGCAGCCGGTCGGTGTTGATGTGGCGCAAGTCACCCGTGGAGATCTGCTCGTCACCATCGATGACGAGGGCCAGACCCGCCTTAAAGACGTCTACGTTGTGTCAGCGCCCGTTGCTGGGCAGGTGCGAAGAATAGATATCGAAGCTGGCGATTCAGTTATAGCTGGCGACACCATTCTTGCCCTTTTTGAACCGTCTGACCCAATCATGCTGGATTTGCGTAGCCGGACCGAAGCAGAAGCCATCGTTAAGGCAGCCGAAGCTGCTGTTGGTCTTGCCGAGGCGGAACAATCTCGCGCCCAAGCGCAACTCGATTATGACCGCGCGGAGCTGCAGCGTGCTGAGCCGTTGGCGGAACGGGGCACCATCTCTCAAGCGACATTGGATCAGCGTCAACTCTCATTACGCACCGCTCAGGCCAGCTTAGCGCAAGCCACGGCGAACTTTCGCAAGGTCCAAGCCGACCTTGATTCGGCCCGCGCCTCATTGATCACGTCTCAAGAAAGTGAGACCGGCTCTGACAACAAAGAGCTAATTCCCGTACGCGCGCCAATTAGCGGTCGGGTCTTACGCGTCCTTCAAGAGAGCGAAGGCGTATTGGCTGCTGGGACGCCCCTTATGGAATTGGGTAACCCGGCCGAGTTGGAAATAGTGGTCGACCTTTTGTCGACGGATGCTGTCAAAATTTCGGCCGGAGATCGGGTGATCGTCGATGATTGGGGTGGCGACAAACCATTGGAGGGCCGTGTTCGATTGGTTGAACCGTTTGGCTTTACAAAAATTTCTGCCCTTGGCATCGAAGAACAGCGCGTCAACGTCATTATCGATTTTGTCTCGCCACAGACTGAGTGGCAGAACCTGGGACATGGTTATCGAGTAGAAACCCTCGTCGTCATCCAGGATCAGCGAGATATTCTAAAAATTCCCGTGAGCGCATTATTTCGGTCAGGCGAAAGCTGGGCCGTGTTTGTTGACGACGACAGTGCCGCCCGACTGCAACTGATTACCCTAGGGCGTCGCAACACACTGGAAGCAGAGGTTGCCGACGGGTTAAGCCAAGACGAAGCTGTTATCCTGCATCCATCAGATGCAATTCTCGACGGCATTGCCGTGGTGCGGCGCGACGGCTAAATCACTTTACCCGGATTCAGAATCCCTTTGGGGTCCAGAGTCTGCTTGAGCATCCGCATAACGTCGACCTCAGCGCCGGTGCGGCTCCAGTCCAAGTAATCGCGCTTCTCTATACCGATGCCGTGTTCAGCTGAGACTGATCCACCAAGCTCGCGAATGATGCCGTATAGAATGTCGTTCACCCTGCGATGCACAGCGTCAGAACCATCGCGCACCGATACAACCGCATGCAGATTCCCGTCGCCGAGGTGACCGAGAATGAGAGTAATGGCGTTGGGGAACTCTTTTTCGATATCAGCCATCGAACGGTAAGCAAATTCATCCATAGCGGTGATTGGCATTGAGACATCGTAGGTAAACATGGGCGCAATAGTGCGAAACCCCTCACCTGCGCCTTCCCGAATAGCCCATAGTTCGTCACGCTCTTTGTCTGACTGTGCAACAACACCGTCCTGAATAAGCCCCTGCGTATGCGCCATCTCCAATATTGCGTCGAAGCGATCCTTATCACCTTCTGGGTCAGACCCCAACGCGTCTGTCACGACATAGTAGGTGTAGTCTGGTGACAAAGGGGGCTTTAAGGACGGGCAGTGGTCGCTCACAAAATTATAGTACTCCGACCACATCACTTCGAAAGCTCCAAGCCCCCCACCCAATTTATTGTCGAGCAAAGCGAGAAACTCGGATACAGATTTAAAGTCGTTGATGCCGACGAATGCCGTAAAGGTGGTCAGGGGCTTCGGCTGTAGTCTGAGCACACAACGTGTGACAAGACCCAGCGTGCCTTCTGATCCGATGAACATCTGTTTCAGGTCATACCCGGCGTTGTTTTTCAGCATCCGGTTCATGGACGTCAGTACAGTCCCATCTGCAAGAACCACTTCCAGGCCAAGAACCGACTGCCGGGTCATGCCATAGCGAATAACGCGATTACCGCCAGCATTCGTGCTGATTAACCCGCCCAGGGTTGCACTGCCCCGCGCTCCAAGATCAATTGGCAATACAAAACCTGACTCTTCTGCTAAACCTTGTGCGGTTTCGAGCACGACCCCTGCTTCGGCAATCATGGTTCGTCCAATAGGATCAATGTGTTCTATCGCGTTCATGCGCTCCAAAGACAACACAACATCGCCGTTGCCTGGCGTGCCGCCACCAACGAGACCCGTCATTCCGCCTTGCGGCACTACAGGTCGTCCGACTTCTTGACATAGCTTCATAATCTCTGACACTTGAGCGGTAGACTCGGGTCGCACTACACAGAGAGGGACTCCTGGGGGACTATGCCCTCGGGTATCCGTGTAGCGAGGTCCAATGTCATCGCCCGTGAGAATGCCGGACTTATCGACGACATCAGCGAAGTCGGCTACTAAGTCACCCATTAAGATTAAGGCGACTTAGGCAGAACATCAGCCAAGTCGTTCCATACTTGTTGCTCGACCATCAACCCGTCACGAAACACGAACCGGTCGATATATCGCACTTCACTGATCGCGGAGCCGTCCAAAGCCTCCCCGTTTAACATTCCAGTGCTGTACACCACCGTTTCATCGCCTTCTTGGAACTCATCAAAACCCTCAAAAGTTTTACTGATTGATTTGTAGCGGCCCATCGACCATTCAACCAGCTCGTCGAGGGATATCATCGTTACGCCGCCAGGGAATGTCATACTAAAATCTGACGCGAGAAACGTCCGTGCGGCTTCAAGGTCTCGCTCTTCCATAATACGTAGAAATTTTTTGACCTTTTCCTTACTCATTGGGTAGCGTCTTTCTCTGCTGCTTCTCGGACTTCCAGCACGATACATACTCCACCACACGTGGTATCGATCGCGCACGGGCAATCAAAGTCTTCAATTTTTAGAATCGGGCCATATGCCTTCGTTATGAATTGACGCCAAGCTAGCGTGTAATAAGCCTTCGCATCATCCATGGCGTCCCATTCATACCAACCGCCTGCCAGGTCTCCGCTGCCCATAAAATAATTACATATCAAACTAGGGATATTTTGATACTTTGGTGCGATCATCTCATAGAGCGACAGTTTATCTTTAGGATACATCTCTGGACGATCTGGGTTTGAATCAAAGGTAACAAGAGCTGTGATCATGATGGCTCACTAAAAAATACAGCTCCTGCCGTGATCCGCAGTCTCATCAAGTGTCCATTCGAATTTATCTTTTTATTTGAGGTCCTCACACCGCTCTTCGCTGCCCACCTCTGTTGAACACGCATATGGAAATGCCAATTATACGACCGTCAGCACTATGCGTAAAATCTACCACTCTGCTCACGAAAGTATTCCCTCTTTACCCAGACGCTCTAACACCTCTTGCTGGCGTTGAACAAAGAAAGCGCGACCCGGCACCTTCACCTCACCATTCTCAAGCATTCCATTGGGCTCCACAAAAGTATGCCTGCCATACTGCTGCGCATAAAGGTCGAAAGGCTGACGCGACAAAAGGTTGGTCATGCCTGAATGTTTGCGTACTTTACGCAGACTATCCATGTCTAGCATTGCGCTCGCACAGAATGTTTCGCCTGTGTAAGCCTCGGCCAAAACTAACCCTTTATAATCTACGATCTTAGACATCCCGCCCGTGGACTCTGCAGGGATCGGTGTCCCTTTGATGCTCGCCGTGTTTGATGAAACAACGTAACACATGTTCTCAACCGCCCGTGCTCGTCTGCAAATTTCCTTCGGTGTCAGCATTGGTGCGCCAACCTCAGATGTCGAGTGACATAGAATTTCCATACCCCGCATCGCAAGGCATCGAGATATCTCTGGATATAAAATTTCTTCCGACGCCACACAGCCGATCTTACCAATCTCTGTATCCGCCACTGGAAAAATTGCTTCAGCACCGTAAAGATCAAGGTACTTGTCCAGCACATCGTAGGGGCCCGGTGCAAACTGCGAGATCAATCGGCGATAGCGCAACACCACATCACCGCTCGATCCAATGACAAAGCACGTCTGAAAGTAGAGTTCAGAGAAATTCGGGTCGATTTCGTAAACATTGCCTGATAGAAAACAGTTATTGGACTGAGCGATTTTGCCAAGTGCTTCGTACTCAGGTCCATCCATGGGTATTGACCCAATTTCTTGCCACCGGGCAATAGGCTCCCCCATCGGGAAACTAGACAGAAAGTATTCGGGTAACACGAACAGTTTGGTCTTCGTTCCATTAAAGCCCATTGTAAATAGATCAATAGTCTTTATCGCAGCACCCATACTTTCAATCTGTTTGAGCATCTGCGCGGAAGATTCTGCACGGTCAGCACATCCGTTCACTGCGTGACAGTCAATCTGTAATGCCGTGGCAGTAAATGTCGTATTCGGATCTGACATGCGGCGACCCCTCTAATGCGATTCTATGAACTATCCGCCCCCAGGCGGGACTTTTGCTGTAACAAGGCAACCGTGCGCGCACCGTTGAGGATAAGGCCGTCTTCCGCCTCGACATCTTAAATAACGAAGGACTAGCTATCTTCGCCTTCCACGGTCCACACGCTGCGGGTCGCGTGAGCAAAAGGATTAGATGCGTTTTTCGTGGCCTATTCCTTGTCTGTATGTTTCGATCAGCCCAAACTACCCGACAAACTGGAACAAGTTATGTATACTCAATCAAACCAAATTTGAGCGCACTTTCGAAGTTTAGGCAATGAGTTTCGACATCTACGAAGGACATATTTTAATAACCGAGCCTAGCGGTAGCCCTCAGATGTATGAGCGGTTCCTGCTCACCGCCAATCCTGGTGGCTCTCGCACGCTTCGCACAGTGACGCAGTCACCTAAAGGTGACCTGCTACGCGATGTGAATCAGACCGTTGCCGCAGATTGGCGGCCAATCGAATGCCTCGGTCGCCTTTTTTATAAGGGTGAGCCACAGGGTTCGGTGTTACGCCGACTTACAGGTGACCGTCTTCACTCATATGTTTTTGCGCCGGACGGCGATGTCGACTATGCAGAATTTGACGCGCCGCCTCACATGACCATCGGCTTTCACAACATCATCCATGATTCGTGGAAAATGTGTTTCATGGACACCTCGACCAATGAGATGCAGAAAATTTTACCGCATTCCGTCTCCAACACCTGGAACGGTCGCACGTTAGGCCACGGTGAAAAAATTCCTAGCGAAGCCAGGTATGACGGGACAGAAACCTTAGACCTTCCAGCTGGTCGGTTTGACTGCGAACGCTTTATCTGGGCAACATCTTTCGGCAAAGAGCTGCACGTGTGGCGGACAGGCCCCCACCACATGCTGGCCCGTATGCTTGTTTCCAGTGGTGATAAAGAAGGCAGCGTCTACGAACTGGGAGCGATGACTAAAACCGCCACCACATGGAATCCTTAAGCTAGATATTCATAATTTCGAAAGCTGCACGCTCTCCGGATTCCATCGCCCCCTCCATACCTCGGTTTGACAGCGCGGTGTGTTCACCACAAAAGTGTACACGTCCATGCGCCTGACCCGTCGCATGAAGAAACTCGGTCACTTGGCCCGGCTGCCAGACTGCATAGTCACCACCGGCAAAAGGATCCCGCATCCAAGACTTAATATATCGGGATTCGAGCTTTCCTTTTGCGCTGGGGCGAATACGTTCAAATTCCGAGACGACCCAAGCCATCCCTTCTTCTGGACTTACCTGATCTAATTTGTGCGCCGTAAATCCGCGCGCCCAGGCAGTCAGGCTTGTAACATCCGAGTTGTTAACATTGTGTCGATTGGCAATCACATGCCCCGCAACAGTATCAGTCCACATATCCGGCGACCACTCGTCGTCTTCCCAAAACGGATCTTTGGCGACCAGATGCACTTGAGTCATCGGGAAGTAAGGCACCATTGAAATCGCCTTGGACTGAACCGATGGTAAAAATGGATCAAACTTAATATACCGCATCACCGGCAAGGGTAATGAAGAGACAACATGGTCTGCCTTATAGACAGTACCATCGGCACATACGACTTCTGCGCCATTACCGTCTTGACGAACCCCGACAACCTCGCGCTCCAAGTGAACTTCCCCGCTCAGCGCTTTTGCCATGGTTTCCGGGATCGTCATGTTGCCACCAATTGCAGACAGCTGAGTGGGCGGCCCTCCTTCCATAGAGGCAACCCAACCATCATTGAACCACATCATTAGGGCAGATACGTCGTGGGCAGACGTGCCATAAGACACGTTGAGGTTAAAGGTCAGGTCAATCTGATCGTCAGTGAACCCATTTTTCTTGAATACGTCATATACAGATATGTCATGTGGTTTCGATTTCGGATCGTACCAATCTTCAAAAGACGCTAAGGGGTTTGTTTGTCGAAGCAAAACCAAAGGAACAAGTCGTGGGCTAAAGGCCTTGAACGCCTCTGGCAAAATATTGCGCGGATGGGTTGGCCATTGCTCACCCGAAATACGCTCACCGTCTAAATACAGCTCGAAAGGTGTGATTTGGGCACGTCCAGCCGAATTAAGCATCGGAATTTCAAGACGCTCAACCGTGTCAATCATCCGGCCATAGCCGGAGCCAATTCCATTACCTCCGGCTTCAGGGTTTCCAGGAATGTCGCGAAGAGAAAGCAACCGACCACCAATGCGGTCACGGCCCTCGATTACCTGTACCTTGAAGCCCTGTTCTTCGAGCAACAACGCGGCATTAAGACCCGACAGTCCAGCGCCCACAACAAGAACATCGGTCCTGTTTTGCGCCCGCAGTGGTTTTGGAACTAACCCCGATGCAGCCAATGTTACGCCTACTGTCGCAAGCGCAGTGCGCCGCGTTACTGTACTAGATTGCATCCATCACCTCGAAAGCCACACGCTCACCTGATTCCATGGCGCCTTCCATACCACGATTAGAAAGTGCCGTATGCTCGCCGCAGAAATGCAAATTACCGTGAGGCTCGGACATTTTGCCGATGAAATCTTTAATCTGACCTGGCTTCCAGACCGCCCAGTCACCGGACGAGAACGGGTCATTGTACCAAGACTTAAAGCCAGCGACTTCAAGCTTGCCCTTTGATGCCGGGCGCTGCTCAGCCCAAGTATCGAGCACCATTTGCTTGGCGTCTTCTTCAGGCAGCTGGTCAACTTGTTGCGCTTTCCAGCCACGGTGCCAACAAGTGATACTTGTGACTTCTTCGGGCCTATCTCCGAAATGCTGCGCCATCACATTGCCAAGGACACTATCTGAGAACATGCCAATGGGCTTGCCGTCTTCTTCCCAGAACGGTTCCTTCGCCACCAAATGAGATTGGGTAAGCAATTGTTTGCCCAACGTCTGCACTGCCTGGTGCTGGACACCTGAAAGGCCGGGTTCAATCTTCATGGTGCGTAATACCGAGAACGGAATAGAAGAAATAATCCGCTTAGCACGATATACAGTGCCGTCATCGCAGTGCGCCTCTGCGCCAGAATCATCGCTACTTATGCCCATCACTTTACGTCCCAGATGCACTTCATTCTTAAGGGCAGCCGCCATTGCTTCTGGAATACGCTGGTTGCCTCCTATGGCAGCGTAGGTCGCGCGCGGGACATTAGACCGCTGCATCATTCCCCACGCGTAGACAAACATCAGCATGAGCGCAGAAACGTCGTGAGACGAGTTTCCAAAGTCTGAGTTGATGTTGTACGCGAGATTGATCTGTTCGTCTGTTATCCCCTTGGATCGGAACCATTCGTGCACTGAGATATCAAATGGTGCCGTCTTGGGATCGTACCAATCTTCATAGGAATCAAGAGGGTTATTCTGAATGATAAAGATAGGTACAAACGACCAAGGCATCATTTCTTTGAATTGTTCGGGTAGCACGTTGCGCGGATGGCTGGGCCAATCTTCCTGGCTTATCATTTGGCCATCGAGAAACAGACTTCGATTCAGAATAAGGGGAGCACGATCAATTATGTTGTTGAGCTTAGCCCCAAAGCGCTCAGCCGCATCGATCACTCGCCCGTAGCCACCACCGATGCCGTTGCCACCTGCTTCCGGGTTGCCCGGTATATCGCTCAGAGACAAGACACGCCCACCGATGCGACCCCGACCTTCAATCACTTGAACGCTGCACCCTTCATCCTGCAGCACATGAGCGGCCGCCAAACCTGAAAGACCGGCGCCGATAATGAGCACGTCTGAATCGTTTTGTGCCCGCACCGACCGAGGGGCCATGCCAACACCAATGCTTGTGGTGATGGCGGCTGCCCCGGCGCTTTTAAGTGCCGTCCGGCGACTGAAGTAGTACTTACTCATGGTCGATAGTTCCCTTTTAAAACGTGCTCAAAAACTGTCCATATGGACATGATTGTGAGGCGATCCGCGAACAGGGTAAAGGCCAGCGATTGCTCAGCAATCTGCGGGTTGCCGAATGACCACGCTGCGGTAGGATGCGATAGCTGAGACTGGAGAATTCCACACATGTCAGAACCTCAAGCAGTTGGTGGGCTTTTCGAAACCTGTATCGGGGTCCCAGATCTGGACGACGCAACCCGTTACTGGAAGAGCTTTGGCTTTCGAAATGGTCCAGAAGGCTCACTGGACGCAGATCGCGCAGAGTCTCTCTTTGGCCATAAAAGCACGCTGTCCAGCCGTCGCCTGCTCCATATGGACTCTGATCATGGCCTCATTCGATTGATGAAATGGGATCAGCCCATAAATGATGGTCTAGGTATTCGACACTTCCGCGGGCACGGAAACAGGTGGGCAGGACAATTTGTCCGCTCCGCGTCGGATATATCCAATCATGCCCGGGTCGCCCAGAAAGCTGGCCAACCAATCTATGATTTGCCGCCGACCTTTATTGACCTTTCGGCCTACAACCCAGATCTGTTTGGCGGTAAAGCCCCAGTACCTTTCCATGACATGATCATTGCCGTGCGCGAATACAGCCTGGTTCAGCCCCTCGCCCGCCAAGCCTTCCTGGAACGATTCAATTATGAAAGCAAATTGCTCGGAAAATTTAATGATGACTGTCTATTCCCGGCCACCCAAATCGCCCACGCGGGCTTGATGCTGACTGCCGATGACCACGCCGTATTTGATTTTTATGACCACGTGCTCGGCTTAAAGCGAGTGTCAGATCATCCAGTCACCTGGGACGAAGCGATGGCGTCCCGTGGCGCCTTCAGTTTGGTCGAAGGAGAAACCCACTGGTCAGTAAATTTTGAGGAACCGCGCTCGGGCGCCGGAATGGATGAACGGCGCTCCGGCCGCCTCCTCATGTTCCGCTTTAGCTCAGATAGTGGCCTCGAAGATCAATCTAATCTTGCAAAACCTGGCTGCCTTGGGCATAGCCTCCTGACGTGGCGTGTGCGCGATCTGGTAACGTTTAAGGCAGATTGTGTCGCCGGTGGCTGTACAGACCTCTCGGACATTCAATCTGACGAGTTTGGCACTGACGCTTTCACTTGCACCACGCCGGATAAATTTATTTGGACTTTCTTACAGGCCTGATCATGACCCAAACCGCACACCGAAAAGTTGTTCTTAACGCCTATCCTGATGGCATGCCGAAGTTGAGCGATTTTCGCATTGAAGAAGGTCCAATTCCTGAGCCCGGTGAGAATGAGATGCTCATTCGCACGCTCTATATAGGTCTAGAGCCGCGCATCCGGCTAATGATGAATCCGACCAATGATGAAAATAAAGCCATGCGCCCCCACGGGCCGATGACGGACATTGGCAAAGTCATACCCGGAACTATTCTTGGTGTGGTTATTAAATCGAATAATCCTAAGTACAATTCAGGTGATTTAGTCGAGGGCTTTCTTGGCTGGCAAAATTATGTAGTCACCGACGGAGAGCCACACCCAACCAACAATCCAGAAGGTGTCGCAATTTGTGACCCTGAGTTGGCCGACCCCATCGAGTTTATCGGTCCTCTAGGCGCACCAGGTTTAACGGCAATCTTGGCCCTCAAGCACGAGGGAAAACTTCAGCAAGAGGAATCAATCGTCATCACCAGCGCAGCCGGTATGGTTGGCTGTTTGGCGGGACAGTTAGCACTTTTATTGGACGCCTGGGTTGTTGGCGTAACCAGCACGGATGAAAAGTGCGACTACTTAATGAATGAACTAGGATTCGACGCGGCTATTAACTACAAAACAACCGAAGACCTCAATGTCGCGATTAAAGAATCCTGCCCCGATGGCGTTGATTATTTCTTCGACAACACTGGCGGGGAAATGGCGGAGACGATTAAGGCACACATGTCAAAGAACGGTCGCATTACCCGCTGCGGAATCATCTCCAACTATAATAAGACTGACTGGAACCAATCAGAGCAGTTTGACGGCCAGTTCTCAGTGCACAACCATGTCAGTGAGTACGCAGACGCACGCAACACCATCGCCGACCTTGTCAAAGACGAAGGTCTTCAATACCAGCGCAAAATCTTCGAAGGATTAGACTCTGCGCCAGAAGCTTTTATCGGTCTGCTGAACGGCCAGAATATCGGAAAATATATTGTCCAGGTGTCCTAGGCGTTAGCCGCCGAACATCCCTTTGTGCTCTTCGATGAATTGCGCAATGTTCGTCGGTGGCCGACCAAGCAACTCGCCCATGGTATCTGTGGTGTAATCCAAACCGCCCTCTTCCGACATTTCTTGCATCAGTTCGACCACACCGTCGACGTGCCAATCACTCTTGAGGACGCTTGCCAAATAATCATGGAACGCCTGCAACGGCATAGGCTTGTATGTGATTTCGCGGCCGAGCGTCTTACTCAGTAGGGAAGCGACATCGTGCATGGATACAATATTCGGGCCGGTGAGATCGTAGGTCTTTCCATAATGTGCCTCACCGCCGGTTAGAATAATCGCTGCCACTTCACCGACATCCCGCACGTCGCACATCGATGCGGTGCCATCTCCCGCTGGGAATGAGAAACCGTCATTGGCCTTGACCTGCCCGGCGAATGGGTAAATGCCCTGCATGAAAAAGTTAGGGCGCATGATCGTCCAACCCATGCTGGACGCCATAACCGCATCCGCCACTTTGACGTGCACTTGAGGTATTCGCCGCGGGTTATCCGGGTTAGACTCCGTTGACGACATATAAACCATATGCTTAACGCCCGCGGCTTCGGCCTCTTTTAGAACTCCCAATTCCCAGTCGAGTTGGTTGGGACCATTTGGCAGGGTCAATAAAACACCTTCAACCCCGTCCATCGCTTTTGCTACGGCATCGGCGTCACCAATATCTCCAATGGCAAGCTGAACACCCTGTTCCTTTAGTGGTGCCGCTTTTTCCTCATCGCGGACAAAAGCCCGCACTGGAGCGCCTTTGGCCAACAAATGTTTGACGGTTTGCCCACCGGTCTTTCCAGTTGCGCCTGTCACGAGATACATGGTGTGCGTCTCCTAATTTTGAGGTTTTTATCTATTTGAATGGCAAATGTAAGGTCGCCACAAAATATATGGGGACACATGCCAGGGAACTTTAGTTGGTGCAAGTCCAACGATACAAAACATTACAAAAATAACCGGCTAAAACGTAGCGAACCTATGCGCAGTGCTATTACACACGCCCTCAAGCCCATCGCTTTTCCGACAACGGCAGATGTCGCCCTGGCTCTCGCTGGGGATGATAATGTCCTGAAAGACGACTAGTTGATTTTTTAATGGTTTCATTTTCGGCACACCAGCATGGGTAGCGCTGAACAGCGTCCAGGAATCAGCATTCCAGCAGGAATCAGCTGCAGTGGCCTTCCGGTTGGGCTGGAACTCGATGGAGATTGCCTGGAAAAATGAAGACCTGCTGGCTGTCGTCAAGGCCGTGGCAGGCGTCCTTAAAACTTAGCTTGGACCCTCGTAGACGCAGCCTTCGCCACACGACCCACGCCGAATTATAATTTTACTCAAGGCCGGGAACTGCGGGGCTAAACGCCCCCAGACCCAAATCGCTATGTTTTCTAGTGTCGGATGGCTGAGGCCATCCAGGTCATTGAGATAGCCGTGATCCAGTTCACCTTTGAGATGACTAATTGCCTCATCGACTTTAGCGAAATCCACAATCCATCCCGATTTTTCTTCTGGCTCACCTGACAGATAGACTTCTGCCACGAACGAATGCCCGTGCAGGCGCGCATAGCGATGTTCTGGCGCCACATTAGGGGCCAGGTGATGAGCAGCTTCGAAGGTAAAACTCTTAAAGATATCCATAAGATGTTTGGCGGTCTAAACGTGAATACGGTCCGAAAACGCGCGGACTATGCCACCACCATCCAGAAAAAGCACGGCCTGAAAACAGTCAGCCACTGCCTTTCCTTTTTTGACCATTAAATGCCTGAGACTAAAATAGTTGAAAATGATTCTTGACCTGCGGTCGGCGCTGGTCAAAGTGCGGCTATGAATACGGAATTACCTCCACAAGTCAGGGCGCCAGTCGCAGCGCTGGTCCTCTTTTCAGGCGGACAGGACTCAACCACCTGCCTTGCGTGGGCGCTCGACCGCTATGAAACAGTTGAAACCATCGGGTTTGACTATGGCCAAAGACATCATGTTGAGATGGCTTGCCGTGACATTGTACGCGCTAGGCTGCGTAAGCACTTCCCCTCCTGGGACGAACGGCTAGGCGCCGATCACCGTATCGATCTAGGTTATCTCAGCGCGTTAGGCGAAACGGCGATAACCCATGACGTCGCCATTAATATGAACGAGGCCGGTCTGCCAAACACATTTGTACCTGGACGCAATCTCGCCTTTCTCAATGCGGCTGGTACCCTTGCCTATCGCCGTGGGATTAAAACTCTGGTTGGTGGCATGTGTGAAACAGACTACTCAGGCTACCCTGATTGTCGCCGCGCGACCATCGATGCCCAGGAAACAGCATTATCTCTTGGTCTGGATCGGCCAATGCACATCGAGACACCCCTAATGCACCTCGATAAAGCCGCGACTTGGAGATTGTCACAAGACCTTGGTGGATCGGTTCTTACGAACCTCATTATTGAGTACACTCACACCTGTTACCAAGGTGACCGAGAACACCGTCACCATTGGGGCTACGGATGCGGCGACTGTCCTGCCTGTGATTTACGATCGTCAGGATACGATCGCTTCGTGGAGGCTGCGTGACCTACGCTGTCAAAGAAATTCACTACACACTGCAGGGCGAAGGCGCACAGACAGGGCGTGCAGCTGTATTCTGCCGCTTCGCGGGGTGTAATCTTTGGTCGGGTCTTGAGCGGGATCGCGCAACAGCCCAATGTCAGTTTTGCGATACAGACTTTGTCGGCACCAATGGCAACGGCGGTGGAACTTTCACTTCTGCTGCAGACCTTGCTTTGAAAATAGCGAGCTACTGGCCAGACGACGCCCGTGGCCACCCGTATGTTGTATTCACCGGCGGCGAACCATTGCTGCAACTGGATGATGGTCTGATCACGGCCCTCCACGGCCAGCGTTTTGACGTGGCGATTGAGACCAACGGCACTCTGCCTGTCCCACCCGGCGTTGATTGGGTGTGTGTCAGCCCCAAAGCCGGCGTTGAGCAAGTTCAATGTTTTGGAGATGAGCTAAAGATTGTGCACCCCCAAGTGAGTTTTGACCCGCGGGACCTAGAAGACCAAAATTTCACCCATCGGTTCGTCCAGCCCATGGATGGACCTGACTATCAGGACAATCTCAAAACGTGTGTGGACTTCTGCCGGGACAATCCTGCCTGGCGGCTAAGCCTACAGGTTCACAAAGTGCTCGGTATTCCTTAGGGCAGTCACCACGGATCAGTAAACGGATAAGGCTTATCAAAATCTTCCAGGTGATCAGGCAGCGCCGGGTTATGCGGTGGCCGGAAAGAAAACTGTGATTCTTCTTCCAAAAATTTATTCTTCAACGGACCATCATAAATACGAATGAAAAGGTTGTAGCCAATTTCGCTGCCAGCGGGACCATGCATTTCATTTTCCCGCCACCAGGCATAGCCTCCAGGGCCCATTTTACCGACATCGCCGAAAACATATTCGCCTGACAGCACAAACACTTCTTCAATCATCGGGTGACCAAACTTACCCTTCATGATCGGGGGCGGTGCGTGATGGGGCAAAGCGGCATACAAAAACGTCTGCTCTCGAGTATCCGTGTCAACGCGGAGCTTCTTGGTGAAAATTGTCGGTGAAAGAGGTTTTCCTGTCACTGATCCCGCTTCCCCGGTTTTCCAGTCCATCTCATAGGCATTGAGTTTCTTGATCAGTTTATCGTCTCGAAAATGCTCCTCCGGTGCAGCACCCAAGGTCGGCTGATGAAGCCCATCAAATAGCGCCAATAGCACACAACCCTGTTCAGATGTGGTGCTATTCCGCACGTATCCCGACGGCCAGAAGGCATAGCAATCTTTTGTATACTGCTCACCGTTCACCTCTAGCTCACCATCTAAAACGAAGATTTCAACGTCGCAGCGAAAGTGCACAGGACCAGATCGCGTAAACCCTGGCTCAACTTTCAAGATCGCTGTAAATGCACCTGTCTCATCGTCTTGGCTTAGAACCTTACTCTGCACGGCTACGTCCGGGTTCCCCGGTGCACCGTCGACCCAGGGAATTTCCTGGGCTTGAACAAAACATGTGTGGGCGCGCGCCATTCCGCAGTCCTAATACTCGTCCGTGGGTCGGAATTCAGACATATCGCTCCAAACCCGCATATCAACGATCTTACCGTGCGCTATTTCAAACCGATCGATATATCGCACTCCTTCAAACGAGCTGTCGTCATTCCAGGTTCCCGCCATTGATCCCATCGCATACACAACAATGCAGTCTGCTCCAGGGATAGCATCATAACGTTCGGTCGTCTTACGGGCGCCTTTTTGCCGCCCTTTAGAGAATGCCGCAAATTCAGCGGGTGATGTATACACATGACCACCACTTACCGTCATGCGAAACCCTGGCCCGAGCAAAACATCGACAGCTTCGATGTCACGCCGGCCAAGAGCGTCGAGAAATGTTTTTACGATTGCAACAGCAGCGGACATCGATGTTTCCTCTAATACAACGTTCGCCTAACTGGCGGCTTAGCATAGGGTTTGAGTGCATCGGACTCTACAACAGGCTTGTAAGGCGCTTCGTAGTCAACCGCGATCCCTTCTTTGCCAAACTTGTTCGCCAATTTGCCACCGACGGTTCGGATAAACATCATAAAGCCCGTATGAGAGCCATATGGTCCGTGCAGGTTTTCCGGTTCCCACCAGGCGTAAGATCCAGGGCACATCACGCCAGCATCGTTGATCGCGTATTCACCCGACAACACAAACATTTCTTGCACGGTAGGATGAGTCCACTCTTTTTCCATGAAACGAAAGGGAAGAGCGGCATACAGAATACTAATTTCGCCAGTATACGGGTCTTCCCTCAACGGGCGCACGCCTGTGCCCATCAAGTACCGGCTGTAGGGATTTTCTGTCCACCCTTCTAATCCGTCTGGAGCGACATCAATCTGCTCAACCAACAATTTTTCATCGAACACACCTTCGGGCGAAATACCATCTGCTTCAAACGGCCTGGCTGAGAGCATAGTCAACACGACAGCCCCTTTAGGTGCGGATACAGATTGCCGCGCGTAGCCAGCTGGGAGGTTGGCGTAGGCATAGGGACCATAGGCCACACTGTTGATGACCAGCGTGCCTTCGAGCACTAGAAACTCTTCATGACAAGTTAAATAGCGATTGCCGTTGCGTTCCCAGCCTTCAGGGTAGCGGACGATTGTCGAACAGGCACCTGTGTCTGCGTCTAAACTCAGCACTTTGACTTCGAGGTCATCCCAACCACCGCCGGGAAACCCTTTCGACCAAGGCACATCCTGGGCCTGGATAAACATGCAGTGCGGTCGCGACATAGCAGCATCCCCTCACCTATAGAGATCAAGTCTACCCAAGCTCGCGAACAAAAAACACCATTGTATCCTCTGCTATTCAGCTAGTTCTAAAGCGTTGCGCGACAACGCTGCCTCCGCCATGATCCCTCCCCACAATGTCAACCAAAACAAGGGAAAGCAGCAATGGCGCGGCCACATATTCTCTTCATCCAAGCGCAAGATATATCATGGCAGAAAGGTCTGTACGGCCCAGGCCGCGATGACATCGATATGAAGATTTTGTCGATCGATGAAGCGGAGACGGACTCCACCACGATCATTCGATACCCCAAAGGCTGGAGCCGCACCGAACCGGAATTCATCACCGCTCATGAAGAGTTTTTAGTGCTTGAGGGGTCAATCACCATCAACGGTCAAAACTATCGCGCCCATCAGTACGGTTTTCTACCCGCTGGTTACACACGGCAAAGTGCGTCCTCAGAACAAGGCTGCGTGACGCTCACCACCTTCGCTGATAAACCCGAAGTCAAATCGGGGAGCGGCCCCGACTACGATGAAAAACTCCTCATCCCGTTCGTCGACCCCATGACCATGGAATGGGATGAAGGCTTAACCGACCCAAAATTTGCTGGCGGCACAGCTATCAAGCCGCTTCGCAACGACCCCTACACCGGCGAGCAATCCTTTCTGTATTGCACGCGCCCTCATAGGGTTCCTGCCGGTATGATGAAACCCAAGTGGACCCACCCGATGATCGAAGAAGTCTTCTGCATCGATGGCGAATATGTGTGGGGAGATTGCGGCCGCATGGGTCCTGGAGGATATGTCTGGTGGCTGGAAGGTGAATACCATGGCCCGGCCGGAACCGATGCCGGGTATCACCTTTGGGTACGGACCATAAATGGTCCTCTGGCTAACACCATCGCCGAAGAGAAATCACCCTTCTATTGGGACCCAGAGTTCAATCCATCTCTGCCCGATGACCTCAAAAAGATCGCAAAACCCTACGTGAAGCCACCGAACTACTAGGTCAGACCGATGGATGTCGTAAGGAAGTTTATCGAACTGGAACCGGGTTCTGAGGAAGAGGCCGCATTCAAAGTGATCGAAAGCATTTACGAGGCTTATCGAACCTTTCAACCGGAAAAGATCGAGGCTGTTCAACTGCCCGAGTATTCCGTTTGGGACGGCACGTTACCCCAGCTCTTTAAGTCTCTATCCGAGGTCAAAGAATTTCACAAAAAAGATCAAGAAAACACGCAAGCACGGGGACTATTCTCTTTTACGCTCAATCCCCTCAAAATCGACTTCTACGGTGACCTGGCGATCGTTCTTTGCCATATGGCCGCCGGCTGGGAGCCGCCCAACGCCTTATCCGCCAACATGCGGTTAACCGACGTGATGCGTAAGGTAGAAGGCCGCTGGATGATGTTACATCATCACGAGAGTTTTGAGCCCGACGGCTACACGCACATATAGTTTAGAGAGTGGAAAACACGGCATGCATAAAGACGTAAAAATCAAACCGTTTTGGTATTCAGATACATTCGTTTTTCCAAAACTCATCACCATCGTTACGACTCTCAATTCCGATGGCAAGGTGAATGCGGCCCCCTACTCCCACATCATGCAATACGATGTGATGCACAAAACGCCACGCATTTATCTGGGCTTTCGAAATACATCACATACTTTCCAGAATATTCGCGATACAGGCGAATTCGTCATCAACTGTCCCTCGGCCAGTCACCTGAGAGACATGATGGAAACGGCACGCTTTCATCCCGAAGGTGTGAATGAACTCGAACACACATCTTTCACTCAAATTCCGTCGAAACGCGTTAAGCCCCCGAGCATTTCAGAGTGCAAACAGATACTCGAGTGCACCCTAGATGAAGCGGTCGAACTCGACGCCACACAAGGACATGTAATCGGCAACATTGTTTCCCTTATGGTCGAGGAAGATCTAGTCGATATGGGCAGGGAAGATCGGCTTCGTGCGCTGGACCTACCGATTGGACTGGGGGATGAACGCCGCGCCGATTACTTCTATTGCCACAGCGACAATATCGAGATGTACACGTTGGAAGACATTGAAGACTCGTCCCAAGAAGTACATGCCCTTGTAACAGGCATGGAGTGGGATGAAGGCGCTATGCAAGCCCTACGTCGAGTGCCAGCGGGTGTGCGTCGAACCGTCATTCGCCACGCGGAAGCGGCAGCCAAAGAAAAAGGGGCGTCTGAGATTACCGCCGAATTTTATGGCGAGATCTCTCGGGATGCTGGAATGGATGATGCAGTACTCGACCGTTTCCAAAGCGGTGGTTAACCCATGAAACGTTTTTGGTTTTTATTGAGTGTTCTTCTCACTGGAACAATGAGCATCGGAACCGCTCAGAGCATGGACCTGACCTTTACAACTGTCAGCGGAGGGGGCGGCGTTCCTCTTTCCGTCGGTCACGGAGGAAAACCGGATGGTCCCGATATTTTATTTATTCATGGCTTTTCGCAAAGTTATTTGAGTTGGGCCGAGCAAATAAATTCTGATCTCGGAGATAAGTATTCGATTACGGTTTTTGATCTGCGCGGCCATGGCGCGTCAGGCAAACCGTCTGACCGGGAGAGCTATAGATCGAGCCAGCTGTGGGGCGATGACATTGCGGCAATCATCGAACAACAGAATTTAGACAATCCCGTTCTGGTCGGATGGTCTTGGGCCGGTTTCGTGATTATGAACTATATTCGGCATCACGGCATTGATGACATAGCAGGCATTAATTTGGTTGGCGCCAATACGTCATTAAAGGGGGCCGTACCGCCCCCTCCTCCGAAGCCGGGTCAAAACACCGAATGGTTCGGCCACATGATGTCGCCAGACATAGCTGTGAATTTGAAAGGTGTGACAGCGTTCATTGATCTTGTGACGACCGAGCCTCTGGCGCCCGACGTCCGCGAGAAAAACATCATGTTCAACATGATGACCCCGTTTTACGTGCGTCGCGCGATGATGGGGTATCCGACAGACAACAGCGACCTTGCCAATAAAGTGAAAGTGCCAGTTCTAATCAGTCATGGCACGGACGATCTCATAGTGAGTTACGACGGAGCGACCGCTATTACCACTGTACTTCCCGATGCGGCGGTTTCGACCTATGACAACGTCGGTCACGCGCCGTTTATGGAAGACCCAGAACGATTCAACCGCGAGCTCTCCGCTTTTGTTGACCGCGTCACTGAGTAAAGCGAAGACACCAGGGTTAGGTTCAATATGTCCAGACGTTAGTTTCTGATAAAAAAATACGTTTTTCATGGATGGGCTGTTTCCACGCTTTTCGGAAAAATACAGCGTCATGACATAAAAAAAAGGGGGCTCGAAGGCCCCGCTTTAACAACTTGATAATGGCGCGGTTCTTATTCAGTTGCTGTCGTCTCCGCCATAAGATACGTAATCAGCGCTTTTCGGTCACTTTCCTTGCGCACACCGGCGAACGCCATTTTGTTACCGGGCAAGAAGTCCTTCGGCTTTACCAGCCATTCTTCAAGGGTTTCTGCGGACCAGACGATCCCAGAGTCCTTAACCACATCGGAGTACCGGAAGCCTTCCTTAACACCTGCCGAGTTGCCAAACATGCCATGGAGGTTTGGACCAACTTTATTGCGCCCACCTTCATCAAGAGTGTGGCAAGACCGGCACAGCACGAAGACGCGTTTACCACGCTTCATCAGTTGTTCTTCGGTCATTTCCTGGGCTGACGCAGGCAGTGAACCGCCAGCTGCCAAGACAAAAGCAGCAATAGCTAAAGTTAGGAAACGCATCATTCTCGACCCTCACATGAGCAAAATTCGTTGAGAAAACTAGTGAATTTCACTCAGTTGTAAAGTGGGAATGTGTCGGCGGCGAGGCATTTCATGGCAGAATTGAGCCAGACTGGGCTCTAAACGGTCACAATTCGTTACCAAACAACAATAGAACCTAGGCCTTGAGTGTGGCATCCACCTCTTAAGCGAGGTCGAGGAACTGATTCAGATACCCAAAACTGATCCAGATCAGGGGTTCCACCGTAACATATAAAAAATTTCGCGCGGCGAAAAAGGTTAGGTTGTAGTCATGAATAAGGCTCAATTATCGGCATTAGCGATCCTTCTCGCTGGCGTGGCTTGGATTGCATCAGGGGTATTGACCGGTAACGGTACTGATTCAAATAATGCCATAGCCGATGCGGAGTTAAATCAAATTGAAGCACCTCCGCCATCAGTCAGGGTTCTAGACTCAATTGCGCAACCTTTTGAGAGTGACATTGTCCTCCAGGGACGGACCGCAGCCTCTCGGAAGGTTGAACTCCGGGTCGAAGTCTCCGGCCGCGCGGAGGAGATACTTGTCAGAGAAGGTCAGCCTGTCAGCAAAGATGAAGCCATTCTCAAAATTGCCGTTAATGATCGGGCGGCCCGCCTGAACCAGGCCCGAGCAGCTGTTGAACAGCGCCGCATTCAGGTCGAGGCGGCGCGCCAACTCGCCAAACAGAATTTCGGAACACAAGTCCGCCTTGCAGAAGCAGAGGCCCAGTTCCAACAGGCCCAAGCCGATGCAGTGCGCTTTCAGCTAGACCTGGCCAACACCACAGTTCGCGCGCCCTTCGACGGGATCCTCGACACCCGGGATACAGACGTCGGCGCGGTTCTCAATGTCAGTGACAAAATCGGAACAGTCGTTGACCTTGATCCACTCAAAGTCACTGGACAGATATCAGAGCGCAATGTCCGTGACGTCAATATCGGTATGCGCGGCAGCATGGTTCTGTCTGATGGCACAGAGGTTGAAGGGGAAATCAGTTACGTAGCCTCCGTATCTGATCCCAGTACACGGACGTTCAAAATTGAGCTGCTCGTCCCTAATGCTGAGTCGGATATTCTAGCCGGTCTCGCTGCCCAACTTAGATTACCTGCCGGTCAAGTAATGGCCCACAGTGTATCTCCATCGGTACTGACCCTGTCTGACAGCGGCCAGATCGGCATAAAGACAGTGGATTCCAATAGAACAATTCGATTTTGGCCCGTTAAAATTCTTGATGACGGCCCTCAGGGAACATGGGTCTCCGGTCTGCCGCAAGCCGCCGCGATCGTAGTCGTGGGTCAAGACTATGTGGCCGTCGGCCAAAAGGTTACACCTGTTGTCGTCTCGATGGCGGCAGATCAGTCCTAAGTCTAGTACTTTAGAAATGCTGCTTATCGGCCGTCAAATGGTCATGTTACCGTCGGTTACCCTAGTTAAATTGCAGCCAGCCAAGTTCTCTCTATATTGCGCAACAGGTTAGGGGCCACCGATCTGTTATACCGTCGTATTGGTCCTTAACATTGTTACCGCAAGGAAGAGTTTGGTCCAGAGCCCATGAACGCCATTATTGATGCTGCCCTTAGTCGCTCGCGCATGGTCATATCAGGATTCATTGTGCTGTTTCTGGTCGGCACAGTTTCTTACGTCGAAATCCCAAAAGAGGCCGAACCGGAAATAACCTTTCCGCTCATTTTTGTTTCTCTGATGCTGGATGGCGTTTCACCGGGTGATGCAGAACGTCTCCTCATTCGCCCCGTAGAGGAAGAAGTTCAAGCACTCGCGGGGATCAAAGAAGTCCGCGCGACGGGTTATCAGGGTGGCGCAAGCATCACCCTCGAATTCGAAATAGAGACTGATCTTCAAGATGCTTTGGCTGACACGCGAGCCGCTGTCGACCGAGCTAAAACTGAGCTCCCTGTCGATGCTGAAGAACCCAGTGTCCGTGAGTTTGATAGCTCAGGGTTCCCTATCCTATCCGTCACCGTTTCGGGGCCTCTGCCTGAACGCACATTGCTACAGCTCTCAAGAGATCTACGAGACCGTGCGGCCCAAATCGGCAATGTGTTGGAAGCCACCATATCTGGCGTTCGTGAGGAACAGGTCGAGATCGTTATTGATCCACTGATGGTCGAACACTACGGCCTCAATAATACTGAATTGTTTCAACTGTTCAGTCGGTCTAATCGCCTCGTTGCCGCAGGTAGTCTCGACACTGGTCAAGGGCGCTTTGCTGTCACCTTGCCGGGCCTCTTTGAAGACATAGACGACATTCTCACCTTGCCGGTAAAGGCAGACGCCAATGGGACGGTGCGGTTTTCAGATATCGGCGAAGTCCGGCGCACCTTCAAAGACCCTACAACACTGGTCAGAGTGAACGGCAACCCAGCAGTTACGGTCGACATTAAGAACCGCCGAGGCACCAACATATTTAATACCGCGGAGCAAGTCCGCGCAATGATCGCTAGAGAAACTAAAGACTGGCCAGAAGCGGCAGAGGTTAGGTTTATCACCGATCGCTCCGTCAATGTGCGCGCCCAATTAGACAGCATTCAAAACGGCGTCGTCCTCGCGATCTTCCTCGTCATGACCCTGTGCATGGCGCTGCTTGGTGTGCGCTCTGGCCTCCTTGTAGGCGCCTCAATTCCGGGCGCTTTTCTCACCGGCATATTCTTCATGTACATGCTTGGCATGGCGATCAACTTCGTTGCGATTTTCGGGCTTATTCTATCTGTTGGTCTACTCGTAGATGGCGCCATCGTCGTCGTTGAGAATGCTGACCGACGCATTGCCGCAGGACAAAAACCGTCCATCGCCTACAAGGCTGCCGCAAAGCGCATGGCTTGGCCGATCATTACGTCAACCGGTACCACGATGGCGGCATTCGTTCCCCTGCTCTTTTGGCCTGGCTTTGTCGGTCAGTTTATGGGGCAGCTTCCGCTGACCATTATTCTGGTGCTGACCGCATCGGTCACAATGGCCTTGATATTTGTGCCAACCATTGGATCAGCAACCCGTCGCAAAGACAGCGGTTTTGAGACCGTCTCAGATGAAGCAGGGCTTGTAAATCCGGAAACTGAGACTGGTATTTCCGGCGCATACGTCACATTGCTCAAAGGAGCACTCGCCCATCCTGGCAAAGTCATTCTCACAACCTTTGCGATGCTCTTCATCGTACCCGGCATATATATGAAATTCGGTCCTGGCATTACGCTTAATCCGTCGGAAGAACCTCGCGCGGCCATGTTAGCGATTAAAGCTCTGGGCAACCTTTCGATAGAAGAACAAGACCGTCTCGTCGGCGAAGTTGAGATTCGCATTCTCGATATCGGTGATTTCGAGCACGTGTATGTCCGCACTGGTAAGCCGCCAGGTAGCGGCACCAGTGATGCTGACCTGATCGGAGAAATAAGACTTATTTTTAAGCGTTGGGGTGGACGTCGACCAGCTGACGACGTTCTTGCAGAAGTCACACGTCGGACCAGCGACATCGCCGGTGTCAAAATAGAAGCGAAAAAACAACTCCACATGACGTCCGATATCGCTGTGGAGTTGGTCGTAAGTTCCAAAGACCCATTAGCACTTAATGCAGCGGCCCTTCAGATTCGTCAAGTTTTTGACAAAGTAGACGGCCTCCGCAATGTCGATGACACTTTACCCCCGCCTGGAATTGAATGGCAATTGTCAGTAGACCGAAGCGAAGCTGCAAAGTACGGCGTTGATATTACTTTGGTCGGTGAATCCATCCGCCTCATCACCAACGGTCTACGCCTTGGCACTTATCGACCCGATGACAGCGAAGACGAAATCGATATTGTCGTAAGATATCCGGCCGACTACCGAACCGTCCGACAGCTCGATGATGTTCGGATTGAGACTCAGCAAGGTTTGATCCCGATTAGTAATTTCGTTCGCCGAGACCCAGTCCAAAAAATTGCCGAAATTGAGCGCACTGACGCCCGTCGCACTGTCACCCTGACGGCCGGTGTATTGCCCGGTGTGCTTACCAATGAGAAAGTTAAAATCATAAAGGAAGAGATTGAGAAGCTAGACCTCGGTCGCGACGTCGATCTGACTTTCAAAGGAGAGGAACTAGATTCTCAAGAAAATTCAAACTTCCTCGTCACAGCATTTTCTATGGCAATGTTCCTCATGGCGATGATTCTGCTAGCGGAGTTCAATAGTTTCTACGCTGTTGCGTTAATTCTAAGCTCTGTAATCCTCTCTACAATCGGTGTGTTCCTAGGACTGCTGATTACCAGCAACCCTTTCATCATCACTCAATCTGGGGTCGGCATTATCGCGTTGGCAGGGATTGTCGTTAACAACAACATCGTTCTGCTCGATACGTTCTTCCTTTTTCGCAAGAACGCCCTCTCTACCTATGACGCTATTCTACGCACCGGAATTGAGCGCCTCCGCCCGGTGTTCTTAACCACGGCAACGACTGTCCTTGGGCTCGTGCCTATGGCTCTGCAAATTGGTGTGGATTTCTTTGACCGATCTATTGAACTTGGATCCCCTGCCCTTCAGTTCTGGAGGCATCTCGCCACCGCGATCGTGTTCGGGCTCATCTTCGCGACTGTACTGACTTTGATAGTCACACCGGCAGCACTCATGGCCCAGCATAATTTTCTTACGTGGTACAGGTCTCTAGTGAATAAAAATAACCCATCCTCCGATGGAACATCACTGACAGCCGCAGAATAACGCAAAACTGATCTAAACGACGACGACGCCCGTACATTTTTTATCGGACAAGACACTAGTTTGTATTGTGTTGCAGTGAGTTGGGGTGTGCGACGTTGATATGAAAGCCATAATTGCCTTGGCTGCGCACAGAGCCAAAATCATCTATTCAGCCTTTGCGGTCCTGATCATTAGCGGCGTGGCGGCCTATGTGAATGTCCCGAGAGAATCTCTCCCGCAGCTAGCGATTACTGTCATTTACACCTCGGTTATTCTCGAAGGGGTGTCTCCCGAAGATTCTGAGCGACTACTTGTTCGCCCTCTAGAGGAAGAGCTTCAAAATCTTGAGGGTGTCAAAGAACTGAGAGCAACCGCCTTCCAAGGTGGAGCAAATATTGTTTTGGAATTTGATGCAGGCGTAAGCGAAGAAACAGCTCTGCAAGATGTTCGTGCCGCTGTTGACCGCTCAAAACCAGAGCTCCCAGAAGAAGCGTTAGAACCGACAATCAGCCAAGTCGACTTCACGCGCCGTCCAGTCCTGGCGGTGGCCTTATCTGGTGACTTTCCTGAGCGCACTCTTTTAACACTCGCTCGAGAATTACGCGACGAAGTTCGACAAATCCCAACTGTTTTGGATGCAACGATATCTGGCGCCAGAGATGAACAGGTAGAGATCATCATCGACCCCCTCTTGGTTGAATATTATGGTCTCAACAAAGATGAACTCTTTCGTATTTTTAGCCGATCGAACAGATTGGTTGCCGCAGGTAACCTTGATACGGGTAATGGTCGTTTTGCCGTAACGGTTCCGGGCTTGTTCGAAACATCTCAGGATATTTATAGCCTCCCGATCAAATCGACAGATAAGGCAGTCGTTACACTTGGCGATATCGCCGATATCCGCCGTACATTCAAAGATAGACAAACCTTTGTTCGTATTAATGGACAACCGGCCGTTACCGTCGATATTAGTCGGCGCCCCGAAGCTAATGTTGTCGGCACCATCATATCAGCCCGCAAGGCTATCGAAACCATGCGCCCGACATGGCCCGAGGGTTTGAATGTGTCTTTCCCGGTGGACGACACCGAGAACATCACATCTCGGTTCGATAGCCTTCAGAACAGTGTGATATCTGCAGTCTTTATAGTCATGGCGATCTGCATGGCGTTCCTCGGCTTTCGCTCTGGTCTTCTTGTTGGAATCGCTATTCCCGGGTCTTTCCTCACCGGTATACTCGTCCTGGCCACTATGGGCGTGACCCTCAACGCTTTGGCGTTGATCGGCCTTATTCTCTCTGTCGGCATATTGGTTGATGGAGCAATCGTGGTGGTCGAGAATGCAGAAAGTTTAAAGGAAGAAGGCGTATCAGCCCGCGATGCTTATGTCCGTGCTGCTCAACGTATGGCATGGCCGATTACTACATCAACTGCGACGACCTTGGTCGTCTTCCTACCCCTCCTCTTTTGGCCGGGAAACACAGGGGCATTTTTTAAGTACCTGCCCATCACGCTCATAAGTGTTCTTTCCGCAGCACTAGTTATGGCGTTGATTTTCGTCCCTGCAATTGGTGCCAGCCTTAAGTCAAACACCAGCAGTAGAACACGCACGTCAAAAAAATCGTCAGCGATTGCTGTAGCTTACTCCTGGCTCCTCAACACATGTGTGGACAACCCAGGCAAGGTTATTCTTACTACAATCATGACACTGGTTTTCGTTCAAGTAGGCTACTCAAACTACGGCAGAGGCGTTTACTTCTTCCCTCCTCAAGAGCCTGACTCAGCGACCCTTTCGATCCATGCGCGAGGCAATCTATCACTTGCTGAACAAGATCGGCTTGTCAGCGAGGTTGAGAACCAAGTCCTTGGCCTCGACGGCATAAAGTTCATCTATACCAAGACTGGCCGTCCACCCGGCGCCGGCGCTGATGCTCCAGCTCCAGATTTTATTGGGGACATCAAAGTCGAGATGCTTCCATGGAATAATCGGCGCCCAGCATTAGAGATTTTGGGCGATATTCAGAACCGCGTAAGCACGCTTCCCGGTATTGAAGTTCTAATCAAGAAGGAAGGTCAGGGACCTAGACTTGGCCAGGCCATTCAAATTGAAGTCGCGTCCAAGGATTCTATCGCGCTTCAACAAACTGTCAAACTGGTCCGCCAGGGCATGTCAGAAGTGGGCGGATTTGCCAGCGAGTCAGATAATCGCCCCCTACCCGGCATTGAGTGGCAGCTTCAAGTCGATCGCTCTGAAGCGGCCAAATACAACGCTGATGTCACAGTGATCGGCCAATCAATTCAACTCATCACCAACGGACTGAAGCTTGGTGAATACCGTCCTGATGATAGCGAAGAGGAATTGGATATCGTTGTTCGCTATCCGGAGGAGCTTCGTTCAATTCGTAGCCTCGACCAGGTTCGCATTGAAACTGGTCGGGACCCAGTACCCATCAGCAACTTCGTTAATCGCGTTCCTGTGCAACAGGCAGGTGAAATTGCTCGTGTGGACGGTATTCGAACAATGAAAGTGTCCGCAGATCCCATGCCAGGATATTTTTCAGGCCTTCAAGTTGTTCGATTAAAGCAGTGGCTTGCAGGCCAAGATGTCCCAACGAACGTAGAGGTAATCTTCAAGGGCGAAGAAGCTGATTCTGAAGCGAGCAGTAGCTTCCTGACGAATGCGTTCCTACTTGCCATCTTTATGATGGGAATCATTCTACTCGCTCAATTCAATAGCTTTTATTCAGTGTTTATTGTCCTAACAGCTGTAGTGCTTTCAACTTCTGGCGTATTTCTTGGGCTTCTCGTAACAGGTTCAAGCTTCAGTATCGTGATGTCTGGAATAGGAACCATCGCGCTCGCTGGGATCGTTGTGAATAATAATATTGTATTGATCGACACCTTTAATAAATTCAATGACGGCGCTCGCAGCTTGCGGGAAGCGGTCATAAAAACAGGTGAAGACCGTCTACGCCCTGTACTACTGACAACTGGAACCACGGTTCTTGGATTGGTTCCGACCGCAACGCAATTCAATGTAGACTTCTTCAATCGAACCGTAAGCATAGGTGATCCGGCGACCGAATGGTGGGCATATATGTCTCAAGCCATCATCTACGGATTGTTGTTTGCAACAGCACTCACTTTAATCGTGACGCCTTGCATGCTTATGGCGAGAGAGAGCTTTGCTGTCTGGAGAGACGACAAATTCTCAACGCTTCGTCGCCTACTCACCCGCAAGGGCTTTCATGAAACTGAGGTAATTCCACCTCTACCGGCAGAATAGTAGAGCTAAGACTTAGCTTAGGTCGTATTTATGTGACCGTGAATCTAGATCTGCCTTGAGATCACCCAAAAACCCACAGGCAAAAAGACCCTCAGCGACGAGAAAGCCGGGCGCCATAAAGATCTGGAGCAGATTATCCGTCAGCGCAGGTTTCCGGCCTTCGAAAAAATGCCCGATGAGTTGCAGGACCCAACCGCCGACAAAACAGGCCCCCGCAACTGTCCAAACAAATGATGGCACTTCAAGAGATAAAGACTGCGCATACCAAAGGAGTGGCGTAAATACGACGATAGATACTAACCCCATCAGCGGCACAGTGGCGCAATACAAGACCATAAGAAGCGATAGGAATATGGTTGCCAATGTTATCGTTAGACCGCCGATCGACCCGACGGGCACGAGTGACATTGCGACCAGTAACGAGAAAACGATCAGCGGTACGCCGAAAAAATGGGTGGCGCAATTACGTAAATCCCGATGGTAGGCGGTGTACATTGCCATTTGTTCGCGGAACCACCCCTGCATACACCTCTCCTTTCTCTTCTGAAGATACTACACCTTAGCTCCCCTTTCCTCTAAGAGGTAGAAGAGTGGCGCACTAAGCGTCTTGCGGGAACATGCTGAATGACCTCCGGATATACCGTTTACGGCCATCCCCCACCGGTGTTTCAACGTTTTCGACCAGCTTACCCCTGGCTCGGTGGCGACCTTCAGACAATTAAGAACAACTTAATGTGGCTCCAGCCGGGCTTCGCGCCCGAGAGGCAAGAACGACTCACCTTCCAAATGAATGACGGTACCGGAGATGCCCTCTTAGGGCTTTTAGATTGGCCAGAGGCAAAGACCAGCCTCCCTCTCCTCGTTCTCATTCACGGACTTACAGGTTGTGAAGAGAGCCGTAACATCATGGTTTCCGCCGCTCATTATTTATCCCTCGGCTTTCCGGTTCTTCGGCTTAACTTGCGTGGCGCCGGACCGTCCGTCGGCTTCTGTCGCGAGCAATATCACGCGGGACGCACACAAGACCTGACAAAAGTAATGGCAGGCATTCCGAGTAATTTGACACAGAACGGCTTCGTAATGGTTGGTGTCTCCCTTGGGGGGAACATGCTTCTGAAATTCGCCAGTGATCAGGCTTACCCCTTCGATATTCGTGGAATCGCCACAGTGTCTTCGCCGATTGACCTAGAATTGGCTCAAAAGCGCATTATGGCGCCGCGAAATTTCGTCTATCACCGATACCTCCTCAATCGCATGAAGGCCGATGCACAGGCTCTGCCAGGCGACAATAAAGCGATCGCCAAAACATTAGAGCGTGTGAAATCAGTTTATGATTATGACGACCTTATTATTGCACCAAGAAATGGCTTTTCAGGTGCCAAAGATTATTATTCAAGTTGCTCTGCAAAGAACGGCCTTAGCGAAATAAGTATTCCAACCTTGCTTATCCACGCAGCGACAGACCCATGGATTCCATTGAGCATGTACTTGGACAACGATTGGTCCGCCAATCGACCATTAAGTCTTATTATCAGTAATGACGGCGGACATGTGGGTTTCCATGGCGCGGGGCACACGACGCCTTGGCATGACCGATGTATTGGCGACTATTTCTTGGATTTACTTGAAAGCAATACGTGAATTAGGAGTCAAGCGGTACCTGTGAAAGCGCATCTCTCCATCCATCAATAGGTCGTTCCGGATCATTAATGATGCGAAGAGTCTTGTTGAGTGCCGCTGGATTGCGGGCGGCTTCGGCCATCACAGCACCAACATCTGCCCGGGAAATTGTTCCAACCGTAATATTGTCTTCGCTTTGAAACCAAATCCCCTGGAGACGCGGCTCATAGTCTCTTAGCCCACCCGGTCCGACAATCGTGTAAGGAATATTGCTGTCTCTGAGGTAATGCTCAGCCTTGTTTTTCCAAAGCATCCCTGTGAAGCGCGCAACCAAATCTGGGTCTGAATCGGCGCGCCCGGCAGACAAGGAGGTGATCATTACCACCTGTTTAAGTCCGCTCTCTTTCGCTTGATCAATCAGGTTTACATTGCCGTTGTACTCAACTGCCTCAGGAGTGTTCTCACCGGACCGTTCCGTAGCCCCCAGCACCGAAATAACCCGGTCGCAACCAATGTACAAAGGACGCAGAGATGCCCGATCACGCACATCTCCCTCAACCCATTCCACATCATCTCCATACCGGTCCCGTGCACGATCCGGGTTGCGGGTTAATCCGCGTACCGCATGACCAGAGTCTAGTAGGTCTTGAGCAACAAAACGGCCTGTCCGCCCTGTCGCCCCCGCTACGAGTATCAGCTCCTGCGACTGAGCGGCTCCACGCTGTGGAGCCGCCCCAATTGTCGCTATACCAAATACGGCCTGTGAAAACCGCCGTCTTGATATCATTCGCCCTGACCAGGGCGCAGCGGTGGCGCCTGCGCCGCATCAACTGGGATGGACGCAAAATCATCACGCCACTCGTCCGGCTTACTGTTTGAGTCTCCGCCGATTGCAATTGTCTTACCAGCAGCATCTTTGTTGGTTAGCGCTTCGACCAGAACCTTTGCAACATCAGCACGCTGAATGAAGCTAGTTTTAAGTTCACCGACAGCCGCAAGCGTGATGCCTTGTTTCCCACCTTCATCATTACCTAGTCCACCCGGTCGGATGATTGAGTATGGCAAATCGCCATCACGCAGGTAGTCCTCGCCCAACCATTTCCACATCTGAACATTGTCACAGAATTGGTTCAGTGGTTGATCAGGGATTCCCGCGCCAAGAGCTGATGTTAGAACAAACATCTTTACATCATAATCTTTGGCGATGCCGGCCATGTTAACAACGCCTTGAAAATCGACGTGGCGAGCAGACCTCGGGCCGCCTGGATCAAAGCAAGATCCACCGAGCGTGGAGATAACATAGTCAGCGCCAGCGAATGCCTTGCGAATGTCATCCGGAATACGGGCGTCCATCTTGACCCACGTTAAGCCATCGTCGCCTTTGTTTTCTGTTGCCCGCTCCACGTTAGTGGTTGTTGCGCGAACTTCATAACCTTGCGCCATTGCCTCTTTGACCGTTTCCCAGCCGGTACCACCCGTGCCGCCGACAACAACCACAAGATCTGCCGCTAAGGCTGAGGTTGAGATCGCCACTGCTGCCAGTATCGATATTGATAAAGATTTCAACATTGAGTGCTCCATCCCTTTGATAAACTTAGTTATTAAATAATTAGTCCAGTTGCTAAATACATTAACTCGCAGACCCTGGGTGTTCTGTTTTGCGTTTCTCTGCTGTTTTACCAAGCCATACTGAAACGCCACACCACGCGGCAGCGACGCCGGAACCAACCAACGCAATTTGGGCCAGCCCAAATCCAGCTGAGCGAAGGCCGTTCTCGATCCAAATATTAATGAGATCAGCGCCGCGATAAACCGACGTATCAACAACGTTCTTCGCTTTGTATTTCCGATCTCGATCAACAACTGTCCACAGCATCTCTCGGCCCGGTCTCGTCATCGCATAGTTTCCGGCTCTACGAACAACCTGAAGAGACAAGATCATCATCAGCACTGGGAATGCGCTTAACGCAAAGAATGCAAAAATCATGAATGCAGGCATGCAAGCCAAAAGAAAGACCATGCCCCAACGTCCAGCGATACGAGACGTCACGAAAAGCTGGGTGAAAATAGCTAAGCCATTGACGATGCCATCAACGATCGCATTCACAGCATAGCGTGCTTCACGCGTTTCAAATGCGGCCCGCACCAAATCAACCTGCGCCACATAAAAAATGGTAGAAATAAATGTGTACAGCATCACGAACACAGCGATAGCCATGAGATACGGGTCTTTAAACAGAGTCGCAAAGCCCGACCAGGATGATCCGCCGACTTTACCTTTCGCCTTCTCTAACTGCGCTTCTACTGATTGACCGCCCGTTGTGTGCTGATTCAAATCACGTATACAAAAAATTGTAATCGATAGGACAATGGCCGAGATCAACAGCATATTCTCGACGCCGAGATCATTTACGATGGCAGCTGTTGCGAGAGGTCCGAGTGCTGCGCCAGCACTGCCACCGGCTGCGACAAAACCAAACAACCGCTTAGATTGATCCTTGGAATAGCGATCGGCGAGGAAGCTCCAGAAAACAGAGACGACAAACATGTTAAAGACGCTAAGCCATACATAGTAAACACTGGCGACAACCGTGCTGACTTTCACCGGCGCCAGCACAACGGGCCACGCGTTTAGAACAGGCGCAGTCATGGTATCTGTACTGCCGAGGGGGTACCCCCCCATCAACACGTAAAAAATTCCAATGTTGATAATAAAAAAGCCGTAGATCCACGGCAGACAGGAAGAAATCTTAAAGCGCGAGACAACCCAGCCAAATACCAGTGCCGCTAGGGTTGAAGCGACGAAGGTGCCTGTCCACAAGAACTTAAGGTCCTCAGACGCGACTTCCGATGCCAGCGCGTCCCGCAGTGGCCGCATGGTGTAATAGCTCGCCATGAGGCAGAACAAGTACACGAAAGAAACCAGGATTGCCCTGAGTTCGTGGCTCTCAATTTTCGCGGTTTTCTGGAAGAAACTATGAACGGCTAGGGACATATAAAGGGCCTAAATCAAACAAAATGTGATCCAGACTATAGCCAGATTCTGGCGCTCAAGACGAGCCTCTTTCGCCCACAACCATGGCATGGTCGCAGGATTTTGAAGCTCAAAGTTGTCCTAATGTTATGCCCGGGCGCGGTCTGTTCCTGCAACCCGCGCCAGCACCCACATGCCGAGCCATATCAACGCTCCGAATATAAACACAAGCGCATATTCGACAATTGGTACACGCGGTATTTCTGCGAAAGTTTGCCAGCCGCGCCCACCATACACGATGCCAATCGCAGCCAGATAAGCGCCCAAGAACGCCCAACGCAGCCAGCGCTTCAACCCAAGACCATGCATCTGAGTGATGACAAACATCGCGAGGAATCCAAACGCGAACATTCCCCATTGTCCGTTGCCCTGCATGAGCGCAACAATTGTGCCGTGTATGACAACAAAAAACTCAAGAAAAGCTGTCCAATATTTGTTTACGTGCGCCCGAGTGAATATCAAGCTGCCCTGAAGCATGATCATGCAGGTATAAAACGTACCCATGAGATGCCCGACAGATGTTTCCATCGGGTGGTACCAAAATGTGTAGATCACGGCCCAAGAGAAGATGTAACCGTGATATTTGCGAACGGCCCGGCCGGGCTCCGCTAAAAAGCCTACTTTCTTTCCAAACACCAGACCCCGGCGTTGGTTTTCCATTATCAAGATCAACACCAGCATGATGATCACAGACCCTTGGGAGGTCATGATGTGAGTATCCTGCGCTGTGCCATCATACCACACCTGTGTTTGCACCAGATGCAACAGAACAAACAAAGCGTTCGCACCAAGAATTAAAATATTAATCGGGTGTAGACCCTTGGTGTACGACAGCTTGGTGTTCTGGGCGTAGTAGATCATGCCCCATATTGTGCATTGATGAAGGATGTAGCCTGCCCATGCTGTCGCTCGAGACCAAAATGTCGGATCTGGGAGTTTCCAATAATAGTGGGAGGCCCCCGTATCAGGCGCGAAGTCGATCTGGGGCATGTAGGGCTTCAGGAAATATATTAGCGCCGTATAGCCAACGCAGAAGGCCACACCCGCAGCCAGCCCCCAGGAGCTATTCATCACCCTTTTGGGTTCGGTTGAAAGCTGATCAGGTGTGGTGTCCGTCATGGTCAATATCCCCCCGTCAGATAAGGTCTTTTGTTATATTGATCTTACACTCTAAGTGCCTGTCTGGATCAAATCTGCCCCAGTTTTCCGCACTTTATTTACCAGCTAGAACACAAGCAACCAACAGGTGGCTAAGGGATTAAGCCGAGCGGGTGATCCTATCAATCGCTCGATCCACATCAGGCGTCGGACGCCATTCTGCCGCTTTAACGTTAGATTCGATGTGTTCGGCACGGGAAGCACCGGCAATAACACTTGAGATATAAGGCTTATTAAGTAACCAGCCGAAAGCGAAATTGAGCAGGGAAACACCGTTCGCGTCTGCAAGTTCGGTCAGCTGATCAATTTTGTTAAAACGCTCCTCGTTGATGAAGCGTTCAGCTAAGTCTGGTGAAAGGGCCGCAAAGGTGGCTAGGCGTGTCCCTTCGGGGAACGCCTCATTTCGCTTGTATTTGCCCGTCAGCACTCCACTTTCCAGAGGGAAGAACGGCAACACACCCAACCCAAGTTCTTCGCACGCAGGAACCAACTCGTCTTCAATATTTCGCGTCAGAAGACTGTAGTAATTCTGCGCTGAGACGTAACTGGCAAGTCCGTCGTCCGCTGAAATTCTTGCGCTTTCCCGGGCCTGTGAGGCATCAAAGTTTGAATTGCCTATGTAGCGCACTTTTCCCTGCTGAACGAGATCATCTAAAGCCCGTAGCGTCTCCTCGGCCGACGTCACCCCATCAGGTCGGTGATATTGGTAGATGTCGATTACATCCGTATTGAGACGTTTCAAGGACGCTTCAGCTGCATACATGATGTTGGCGCGCGTACCACCGCCATCAGGGGAAGGACCGGCCCCCATGGAGCCGCCAAACTTTGTCGCGATCAGGACCTTGTTGCGACGTTTGCCAAGCGCCTTACCTAAATATTCTTCTGACAGGCCACCACTATACACATCGGCTGTATCGAACAGAGTAATGCCGTTCGCCACGGCAGCGTGAACTACTCGATCCGTCCCGGCCGCATCCAACCGCCCACCAAAGTTGTTACACCCGACGCCAACTCCAGACACGACGGGACCTCCGAGACCCAATGTGCGTTTCTCATCACCAGCGCGCACCGATGAACTCAAGGAGGGCAGTGCTGGAATAACCGTCGCTGCGGCAGTGATTTTCAAAATTTGGCGGCGCGATAAACAGAGCATGTTGATCCTCTCAAAAAAGACTACGCAGCTGGGCGGATTGGCCGACAAGATGATATCTAATTTAGGCCGTCGGTAGTAGGCGGCTATAGAAAATACTCAAGATCAGGCAGAAATCCCAAATTGGACTCAGCGTAAAGTCGCAGATCGAACACTTAAACATCTACCCCGCTTGTTCCGTGCATTTATATGGACGCGTAGTCACTCAATCAGCCATGCTCGATCCATCACCGCGCAGAAGCCGCCCAGTTATTTGGCTCATTGCCGCGAGAATAATTTGATACCTGACGGAGAGCAGAAAATGGATGACGACACCAATTCAACTCTGACCCGTAGAGCCGCTTTACGAACGGCAGCCAGCGTTGGAACAGCTGCAGCCGTTGCTGCAAGCATGACACCAGAAGACGCTCACGCCGCCATTGATAACGATATCAGTGTCGCGCCAGACGGCGTCTATGAAAGGGTCCCTCTAAAGAAAGAGTCCATTCGAGTTAGGGCGATACAGTCTCCCATGATCCCCGCCGACGCCGACAATCCCAAGCCGGTCATGGAGAGTAATCTGCAACGGATGCTGGATCTTGTTGATCAAAACAACGGCTTCATCGCTGGCAAACAAGATTTAGTAGGCTTTTTTGAGCAACCCATAATGGGGTGGGCACCATGGACCCGTGAAGAAGCACTCAAGGTTTGCATCGAAGTGCCAGGCCCTGAAACAGAAGCACTGGGTAAAAAGGCGAAAGAGCACGGCTGCTATATCGCTTTTGCATCCTACGTCAAAGATGAAGAAAATTGGCCCGGTCACTTGTTGCTGAACGGGATTCTTATCGGGCCGGATGGCCGAGTGGTCGCCAATCACTGGAAACAACACAACGTTCGCAGAAACCCGAGATGGACGATGTACACAACATCGGCTTACGACGTTTTACCGCGCTACATTGAGATGTATGGGGAGGACGCGGTATTGCCCGTAGCACGCACCGATATCGGCAATATCTCTCTACTCTGCTCTCCGTATGACCCCGATATTCACCGTGCCATTGCCCTTAAAGGCGTCGAGATCAGCATTCGGTTTTCCTCCGGTGGTTTTAATCAAGTCGATTCTCAATCCGCGTCGTTGTTCAATGACAACTACACGATAACAATGAACCAATCGATTGCACCCGATAACACAGGGGCCTCAGGCGCAGGAGGGACCAGTATTTATGGTCCGGGTGGAAAACTCATTGGTATCGCTAAATCCGTGTATGAGCAAAGTGTCTCGGCCACCATCCCTATCGCTGAATTTCGACGCAATCGCCGCCTCCCCGATGTACCGATGGCTCTGGTCATGCCGGTGTATGAGAAGTACCGCCCACCCATCGACCCTGGCCTGTCTTTAGAATATCTGCCGACCGACATGGTAGATTCTGCACGCTATATAAAAGAGAAAAGAAATTGGTAACAAACACCGCTATTTTATAATCCAAAACTGATTGAGGGATTTAGTCATGGATCGCAGACACATCTTAGGCCTAATTGGAGCCGCACCATTTGCAGGAACAGCACTGACTTCCAGGCCCGTTGGTGCAGCCACAAACCTGTTAAATCCACATGACCCAGACGACCTCTACGTCATCCATAGAAAACTCAATCATTCCTTCGATAACCGGGTGGTGTATTGGTACATTCGAGCCATCCGGCACGGCTTGTTCGATAGCCAGTTCATTCCTTTCTGGGATATGCACGTTGGTTTTCTATCTGTGACCGAAGATGTAGATGGCGGCCACAGCACGAAAAGCATGAGTGCTATTTTCTACACAGACCTAGAAACTGGAAAACTGATTGAGGCCTTCGACAATCCCTACA
>JAQWQC010000034.1 GCA_029245025.1 Rhodospirillaceae bacterium | reverse complement strand
CATATCCCTCCAGTCCAGAGAGTCGCCCCCAAAGAGAGCTGAAAGAAGAATAATCCCGATACATAAGTAGATGAGTCAATTATTCATACTGTGACACCTACTATCATCTTCTGCAGCCACACTTGCGTACCCCACCTTCTTGTTCATTGCTGCTGCAACAAAATAGATGATGGCGTAAGCGACCATTGAAACAATAAGCCCCAACAGTGAAGGGATGAGTAGGTCTGGCAAGTCGAGAACACCGTATGTCACACCATAGGCAAAGAACGCGCCGATCGCGTAAGACAATACGGCAGCCCAATTCCAGGTATGGAGCCTTTTAAGGTCATTCGCATCGTAGTGCCTTTTGTGCACGATGTAGTAATCAACCACCAGTGGGCCAATCAGCGGCGGCACCAGCGCGGCAAGTAGATTGATCCAATCGAGAAAGTATTGGTACAGACCGAGCCCAAGAATTGTTCCGAGCACACCCCAAATCACCACCATCACTCGCTTGGGCCGCTTAAAGACAGCGGAGGTCTGAATGACAGGAAGATATAAATTAGCGTCACCCGTAGTCCACAACGCAAGACTCATGCCGATCAAACCGATCCCGCCGACGATCATACCCTGCTGCAGCAAATACGTGGTGAAATCAGCCGAGCCCGACACAACACCACCTAACGCACCGACAATTTGTAGGAACCACTGAGCAATGATCATAACGATGAAGGGAATTGCGAGGGCAACCCATGCTTTTTTAGCAAAGCGTGTGTACTCGGCCATTACAACCGCACCTACGATCCAGGACCCAACAACCAAGTTCACTGCAGTGACAAATGAAATTGGGTTCTGAGCTGCCGCGTCTCGAGACATGGCGAGAAACGCTGATCCACCACCTGCCTGGTCAATATTCAAATAAATCGCGTAAAGACCAACAAGAACCAGTATGGCGACCGACGGAACACTGACACGTTCGATCCCTTTAACCCCATAGTAAGTCGTGCAGGTAAATAGTAGCCCGCCGAAAATAGCCACGGCGTAGAAAGTCGGACTATCGAAATCTTGCGCCCAGGCAAAACCAAATGCGCCGACCACGATTGCCTGCCAGCCCGTGGTGAGGAGTGCCAAGAAAATAACTGGAAGAAAAACGCCAATTCGGCCGTATACAAACTGGTACAGAAGACCGGAATTACATGCCGTCTTATATCCTATGTAGGCGACCAATCCCCCGATTGTGAAGTTGATAACGTTACCAACAAACGAAGCAGCGATCAGATCGGGCCAAAATGCGACTCCCGCACCAAGCTGACCACCGGTCAGCAATCCTGTAATCAGAAACCCCCAACCAAAGGCGAGAGTCAGCATTGGAAGTGTGTCTTGACGCTGCTCAGGCCTTACAGGCGCGAACGGATTATCTGCAGTCTCTGCCTCAGCCGCCTCATCAAGCGCCCACCAGGATTTCACTTTATCCATCATAGCTTTTCCCCTCCGCTATATGTTCATATTAGGAAGCATCTTTACAGTGGATTGCAATACTTTCGGGACTTGTATGCGCCACAGCAAACAATTAGCCTCCAGGCCACTGGAAATGCTGGAGGCAACTGACCGCGGCATGGTCCCGTCTTTGAACAATAAGGGTTTCATGTCAACGTCGCTCGACTCGGTGTCTGCGGCTTTCACAATTCATGCCGGTCAATCAGGCGGGCTGAGCCTTGATCTCGGCTGCGCTTACGCGCATTGCTATTCTCGCAGCCCTGGATCAAGGCGCACGGGTCATCGTATGCGACATGGACCCTGGGCATATGCAAGTTCTCCTGTCAAAAACGACGGGTAACCTGCCAGGGAGAGTCGCCGGTATTGTCGCTGAAATGCCTCAGATCGCGTTTGAGCCCAACAGCTTCTCAGCCATTCTTTGCTCGCGCGCACTACATTTTTTGAATTGGGAAGACGTGACTAAGGCAGTTAAGTCGATGGCCGATTGGCTGGCTCCAGGTGGCAAACTTTTTTTGATTACGGACACGCTCTACACGGGTTTCTGGGCGCGAGGGGTAGTCGCGTATGAGGAACGAAAAGCGGCGGGAGAATTGTGGCCGGGGTTTATTCCTGATGTGACGATGTTTTTACCCGAACAAGCCCGAACCAAGGCTCAACAGCGGCACCTGAATCCGATGGACCCAGACATACTGTCACGTGTGTGCCGCGATTCAGGGTTGGTCGTCGAACATGCCAGTTTCTCGGGGCGCTCAGACCAGCCCGACGCCAAAACACACGCAGGCGTAATAGCTGCCAAAATCAGTTAATGTGGGACTCGGCATATTGGACACTCTAATATGACTCGGTAATTTAGTCAGAGTAGCCTCTTTACGAACCAAAGAATGCCAAGGAGTGTCAATGCCCAGGCCTCATATAGAATTCATCCATGCACAAGACCTTGAGTGGCAAACCAATGTGCTACCGGGACCCTTTGTAGATGTTGAATGCAAAGTACTTAGCATGGATGAAGAAAGTGGCGCCTGCTCGACAATCCTCCGTTACCCGAAGGGTTGGTCTCAAGCCGATACCCAGCACCTCGCCGGTGACCACGAATTCCTGGTGCTGGACGGATCAATAGATATTAATGGGCAGACCTATCCGTTCGATAGCTACGGCTATCTTCCCGCAGGCCAAACCCACGAAAACTGGAAAACTAACGAAGGCTTGGTGGCACTGACTTTCTTTTCTGCCGCTCCAAAAGCGAGTGCCGGTCCAAGCGACCCAATCGACCAAGCCATTCCGCATCTCAATCTTCATGATATGAAATGGGTGACAGCAGACGTTGACCCGGATCTCGATTTTCTACGCATCGCTCACAAAATACTTCGTGACGACGAAGAAAAGGGTGAGAAAACAATGATCTTAAACTGTGGAGCTCAAAGCCATCCAGAGGGATGGAAAGAAGCCGCGCTTGCCCACCCGTGCGTAGAGGAAATGTTTCTTTTATCAGGAGACATTGCAGGCGAACGCGGCGTCATGCACGCCGGGTCATATTTCTGGCGACCACCTGGCATTTGGCACGGACCTTTTGGATCACGAAACGGCAATGTATGTCTTATTCGATTCATGGGGGGCAAACATGTCAATCACTGGGGTGAGGAAAAACTACCATTTACCCTAACACCAGAGCACAAACCGGACCTACCGGACGCACTAGCTCAGTTTAAAAGCAAACCTTTTTCAGCGCCGACACCCTATTAAACTGGAATACAATGCTGCCGCTTCCTCAGTATGACTTTCTCCCGACAGGCACTCATGACGAAGAGGCACGCGAGAACTTCTGCCGTGGTCTGGCAGTAAAGTTAGCAGCAGATATTCGCCCACCACTAAAGATGCTCTTTGAAACAGAGGTTAAACCGGCATTCGAGGCCGAATACGGACGCGAACCAAACTTTCGAGAAATCGCCAAGGCGATGCGTAAACAAACCAGGACTCAGATCTGGTACCGACTTAGAACCGATAATCAAGACCGAATGTATTCGGTGACGGGTGACATGATTTCCCGCCAAGCAAAAACGCTTACCGATCGCGCCCTTTCGGCTTCCGGTAATTTGGGGTCTCTAACGCTAGACCCAACACTTGAGATGCCGCGCTACCTCACCGAGGTTGATATTCATCGAAAGCCTGGCGGCTACCATGTTGAAAATTTTGAAGATGACATTTCCGCTGGCGCTCAGTACGACCGCACGATCACTGTACATAATATGGGCAGCCAGGGCATCAACAATGATGACCCCGCTCATAGCATTGTGAATTGGATACGCGAAACTTTTCCGACAATAAAGCCCACGCAAATCCTCGATATGGGCTGCACCATTGGCAATAACACCCTTCCCTATAAATCCGGCTTCCCGGACGCCACCGTATATGGCGTAGATGTTAGCGGACCTTGCCTTCGTTACGCGCATGCGCGGGCGTGCGCCTTGGGTATAGATGTTCACTTTCAACAGGCTGATGCGCAAAAAACAAACTTTGCTGACCACACGTTCGACATAATCGTCTCGCGCATTTTACTTCATGAAACGTCTGCCAGCACCCTGCCCGGCGTTATTCAAGAATGCCATCGACTTCTGAATCCAGGCGGCCTGATGCTGCATTGCGACGCACCTCAATTTGACGCTTTAACGCCTTATCAAGCGTCTCTGAGGGACTGGGATGCAACATGCAACAACGAACCCTTTATGTTGACAGTCTACGACATGTCACTAAAAGATTTATATTCAAGTATTGGCTTTAGCTCTGAGACGTATATTCAGGCGTTCGTTCCCGGGCGTTACATTGCGGACAAAAAGATCGACCCCAACGCAACTCCTGGATTCAGTGAATCTTATTTCGTTACTGGCGCACTTAAATCAGCTTAATCGACGACAGAATCTACTCTGCGGCGTGCTTTTGGGCCTGCACCATTGGCACATAGACCGTGAACACCGTTTGGCCTGATTGTGATCGAACATCAATAGCGCCACACCACGCAGAACACGAGCGTCGGAATGGCGAACAATCCCACAAACCGAAGTTTAATTTACGCGCTACTTATCGCTTGCAAGCCCATTACGATTCCCCAAACGACGGAAAAGGTCGGCTTTGGCTGACAAAGAGTCCTCTGCCCGCAGCGCGAATAATAGGGACTTTTTCGGATTCTTCTAACCACCTCAACCCGGCATGGGGTTTTTGATGCCCGGTAGCAGGGGTATGGTCTACGAATAGTTTTTCAGTCACAGGAAACGTGAGGATTTAACCTATGGCAGAGCAACAGGTCGCAACGCCCGCCACGGAGCCGCCCTATCCAAACGCGAAATACTCCTGGTACGTAGTGATCGTTCTGATGCTGGCCTACGTTTTCGCCTTTCTGGACCGCCAAATCCTTGCCCTTCTGGTCGAACCCATCAAACAGGACATAGGCGTCACAGATTTCCAGATGAGTCTGTTGCTCGGACCAGCTTTCGCTTTCTTTTATGTGACACTCGGCATTCCAGTTGGCTGGCTTGCCGACCGGCGAAGCCGTAGAACCATAATCGGTGTTGGCGTGGCCATTTGGAGTATTATGACAGCGGCCTGTGGGCTAGCAAAAACCTTCACCCACCTCCTTATTGCGCGTGTGGGTGTGGGCGTTGGTGAAGCCACGCTCCAACCTTGCGCCGCGTCTGTGATCAGCGATTACTTTCCGCGAGAGAAACGCGGACGGGCTATCAGCGTCTATTCCATGGGGCTTGGCATTGGTGCCGGGCTAGCACTTGTCCTCGGCGGTCAGGTTATCGCAGCGGTTACGGATGGTCCCGCCATTTCACTCCCCCTCATAGGCGAGATTTACGGTTGGCAGATCGTGTTCCTCGTTGTCGGGCTGCCAGGATTGCTGGTCGCTGCACTGATGGTTACAGTCAAAGAACCAACCCGTCGTGACCAGCTCATTATTGAAGGACAAGATGCGGAGCAGGTTCCCGTTCGCGATGTCGTGCGATTTCTAATCACAAACTGGCGGACCTATGGCAGCCACTTTCTTGGCCTCTCGATTATGGGAATTATCGGTAATGCCTATTTGGCCTGGATACCCACTGTCTTTATACGCACCTGGGGCTGGGGGATTGCCGAGATTAGTTTGTATTACGGTCTGGTAATAAGCGTCGGCGGAATCATCGGTGTTAACCTCGGCGGCTGGATGGGCGACACGATGTACAAACGTGGCATTAAAGATGGCCACATGCGCGCAGTCCTCATCGGCACAACAATGTTGGTGATCGCAGCTATTCTTGTACCCCTTATGCCGAACCCATGGTGGGGTTTAGTCCTCCTTGCACCCCACGCAATTGGCTCTGGCATACCGACAGCCTGTGGGCCGACAGCTCTGATGATGATCACACCGAATCAAATGCGCGGACAAATCTCTGCCGTGTATTGGTTTGTTCTCAGCATACTTGGCTTGATGATCGGACCGACAGCGGTTGCATTGGCATCAGAAGTTTTCTTTGATGGGCCCGCAGATATTCGCTACGGCTTGTCGCTAGTGTCAGCCGTGACCGGTTCATTTATCTGGATACTCGTGTTCAATCTAAAGCCGTATCGCGCAAGCGTCATGGAAGCAGAGAGTTGGAGCAAAGCCACCCATTCTTAAACGTGCACCTTGTTAGGCGCGGGAATTCAGGAAACACTGCCTCTTAATGTTATTTTGGTCTGAGAAGGATAGTCGGGCATGAGCGACGTAGTAGATTCGACAGGACCAGCAGAACTGGCTTACCCAAACCCTAAGTACGCTTGGTACGTTACCTCCCTACTCCTTGTTGCCTACATCCTCTCTTTCATCGACCGGCAGATTATGAGTCTGCTGATCGAGCCGATCAAAGCTGATCTGAAACTCACCGATGGGCAAATCGGACTCATCCTCGGGCCAGCCTTTGCAATCTTTTATGTCACCCTGGGCATCCCCGTAGGATGGCTTGCGGATCGAAAGAGCCGTCGGTCGATTATCGGCGTGGGTATTACGGTTTGGTGCTTGATGACCGCTGCATGTGGTTTGGCGCGTAATTTTCCGCAGCTATTTCTCGCTCGCATCGGAGTTGGCGCGGGGGAAGCCGTCCTGACGCCAAGCGCGCTTTCTCTTATCAGTGATTACTTTCCTCAAAAGAAACGCGCCCGAGCCGTGAGCTTGTACATGTCCGGAATTTCACTTGGACAGGGCCTGGCTAACCTTCTGGGGGGACCACTAATCGCGGTTCTTCTCGCCATGCCCCCGCTTGTGTTCCCGGTCGTTGGTGAACTGCAAGCTTGGCAAACAGCTTTTATGGTTGTTGGTTTACCTGGGCTTTTAGTCGCCCTTCTTATGCTGACGGTTAAAGAGCCTTTGCGCAGAGGCCTGATCGAAATTCAGGGCAGCGGCAATTCCAAAAAGGGTGAGCTTTCCTTCAAAGACAGCATGGGATTCTTGGGGAAACGGTGGCGGGCGTATGGCAGCCTGTTCTTTGGCATGTCCGTCGTCACCCTGGTTGGGTACACCGGCTTTTGGAATGCCCCCCTGTTTCAGCGCACGTGGGGGTGGGATATCGGCACGATTGGTGTCGCCCTCGGAACCGCCGGACTAATATTCGGCCCTATCGGTGCCAATAGCGGCGGCTGGCTGGCCGACAAACTGACAAAAATGGGTGGCAAGGACGGCCCAATGCGGGCGATGTACTACGGCGTTGTCGTTACCGTCATTACCAATATCGTATACCCACTTATGCCCTCAGGAACCTGGGCAATGGTTATTTACGTCCCCTCTATTATTGGCGGAGCCATGGCATCAGCATGCGGAGCGGCAGCTGTCGTGCACATTGCCCCAAACCAGGTTCGCGCCCAGGCAACGGCGATATATTGGCTCATCATCAATGTCGTAGGATTGATGCTGGGACCCACATCCGTTGGATTCTTAACAGACCTTATGGGCGACCCAGCCATGCTCCGATATGCGATGGCCGTGATCCCATTAGTGGTCGGCATCCCCGCGATCTTGCTCATAATGTGGGGCCTGAAACACTACGCTGGCGCAGCCGACGAAGCACAAGACTGGGCAGAAAAAGCGTAAGCGGCCTTATTCAGGCTGTTTGAAGTAGTTGACTGCCCCAGGATCAACGTTGGCGACTGTCTGCCGATCCCTCAGGATCTCTGTCCAGATTCTATTTACGAAAGCATCCAGCTCTTTCTGATCATCAATGCGCTCATTTTCAGTTGGCTCGTGCTCTTCTACGGCCGTTGGTGTCAAGGCATCTCGGCGCACAAGTTCCCGCTCCATGGCACGCAGACGCTCTTTCAAGATATAAACCTCGGCTGAGAGCGCGGTAATAGCGCCGACCAGGTTGTCGACTGGCAGGTCGTGAATCCAATCCGGCTCGTCACCTGTAACCGGTCCCGTTCGCACGGTCTTATATTTTGGCTTAGACAAAACAGACTCTACTTTTCAAACTGATAGAAACGCCACGATGTCACCCTAGACCCTTTCTTTGCGCCACCTGATTGGTATGGCTTAAAGGGCTCGATCGACACCTTACTAAAACCTACATCTTTGGCCGCTTTATCCATGTCGAATTCAATCCACGGTGCTGTATAAGTCTCATTGTTGTTCCACGCATGGGATTGCTGCACCGCTTTAAACATCGGTGACCCATCGCCCTGACCAAACTCGGGGCCAATGAACAGGCCTCCAGGCTTTAGGACACGGTGCGCTTCTCCCAAGGCATTCTTTAAGTTAAGTGGTGGGATCTCATGGAACATGAAGAGATGAAATATGCAGTCGAAGGTGCCGTCCTCAAAATCCAGATGCTCCAAGTCTTGTTGGGACAAATTAAACTTAAAGCCATGTTCTTGCGCCCGTTTGTGAGCGAGCTTTAAGCAGGGCGCGGACAAATCCACACCGTAACACTCTGACTCGGGATGAATTTTCTGCCATTCAATGAGACCTGCCCCATGTCCGGTTCCCCAATCAAGCACCTTCTCAAAGGCACGATCAGGAAACTGGCTATAGGACAACCGGTAGATAAGGTTGGGATCCATGTGAGCTGGGTTTGTCGTCCGACGGCCAAACTCATAGGATATTCCGCCGAGAGGGTCCGAGTAGACCCCTCCCGTATGCTGATGAAAGTCTACAAGGCGATAGTACTCAGGAAGCTCCAAGGATTCATCGAGCCGCAAATCATCTCCGGCGGTTGCAACCGCGGCTTCTAGCTCCGAAATAATGTGATCGCGGTCCTTATTGACCGTGTCGAAAATACCGAAATCCGGCCGGTGGTACTTGAACCTTTGGAAATGCCGGAAACACCAGGAGTAGAGTTGGAATTCGAGAAGATCGTCGAGGACCGGCTGGGCCTCCTCGATGGACTGGGGCTCCGCCCTGCCCGCCACGGACCGCTCATATGCCTCACCCATTTGCCGGACGATGGGGCCTTCCATGAAATTTCGGCATGACCGCAGAAATGCATGATAGGCGCGAAAATCCCGGCTTTCTGGGACTTCAAGAATGTCAGCGTCATTTCTCTGAGAATCGGGCATCGAGTTCACCTATTTTCAAGCACGAAATAATAGTTTACGAGCTTCCTCCCGTTCAGAAAAGGGCGATCAAGCATTGCCTTGAGCGTTGCCCAATCCCAAGTGATAGACTTAACCTGTGATTATTGGGCCCAGGTATCGAAAGGAACTTTGATGACGGCGATGTGGTCCGCCAATCTATCGACGGAAGCCAAATTCCGAATTGGACAAGTGGTGCGCCACCGCTTGTTCCCATTTCGTGGCGTCATCTTCGATGTGGACCCCGAATTCAGCAACACCGACGAGTGGTGGCAATCCATACCCGAGCAAGCGCGGCCAAGAAAAGACCAGCCGTTTTATCACGTCTTTGCAGAGAACGACTCCTCGCACTACGTGGCATACGTTTCACAGCAGAACCTGCTTGAAGACGAAACCGGCGACCCTGTCATGCATCCAGACATTCCCGACTACTTCGAAGAAGTAGATGACGGGATTTACGTCCTGCACGACACCTACAAGAATTAGCAGATCCGATAAAATCATCAGATTTATGCCTAAGAACGCGATTCCGCGATTGGAAAGCGCGGCCACAGTGCTTAGGTTATACTGGCAATAGACGCGCGCCCTAACCGTGTGCAGGAGACCCGGCGCGAGGGGCGCGCCAGACTGACGCAAACACAGGAGACGTAATAGATGACCATCAGCAATGGCGACAAAATGCCCGCCGGCAGCTTTAAAGTAATGACCAGCGACGGCGTTAACGACATGAGCACAGACGACTTATTTGCCGGTAAGAAGGTGGCTCTTTTTTCAGTGCCTGGCGCTTTTACTCCAACCTGCTCTAACGAACATTTGCCCAGCTATCTGAAGAATTACGAAGCAATCAAAGCCAAAGGCTTCGACACCATCGCATGCATGGCGGTTAACGATGCCTTTGTCATGAAAGCGTGGGGCGAAGACCGCGGCGTTGGGGACAAGATTCTCATGTTGGCCGACGGAAATGGCGATTACACGAAAGCCCTAGGCCTCGAACTCGATGCATCTGGCTTCGGCTTGGGAACACGCGGCAAGCGCTTCTCAGTGGTTGTAAATGACGGTGTCGCTGAACAGGTCAATATTGATGAAGGCGGCTACGACCTGACCAGCGCTGAGAAAACCTGCGCGATTTAGCCGCCCATCAAATAGTTATAAGACGCGGCGGCTCGGATCAGAGCCGCCGTTACTATTTGGCGTGTAGGCCCAAAAACCGTCATACCTTCGCCGCCAAGGCTATTTGCTGACGTACCCGCAGCATTCCGTACATGGTGCGCGTCAGGGGCACGTGCACATCTAGAAGGCCTGCCACCTCGATTACGGTGGCCAAGATGCTATCAATTTCAAGAGGCGCCCCACGTTCCATATCCTGCAGCATAGACGTTTTAGACGCGTTTAATGTCCTACTTGTTTTTTGGCGTATATCCGGAAGTGGCCCCGGATCGAGCCCCAAGCCTTTTGTCACAGCTCGTGCTTCATTCATCAGCTCGACCAGAGTGTCTGCTACCAAGTCATCTTTGAGCAAAAGATCTAACGTGGCCATGGTTAAGGCGCTCACCGGATTAAAGCTGATGTTGGCGAGAAGCTTAGTCATAACATGTTGATGAATAATTTCGGGGACAGCGGTATTATAGCCCGACACGAGAAACACCTCAGCTATCCTATCCATGCCAATCCGGCTATTGTCGGGGCGCCCAAGATACAACTGATTTGAATGATCATGACTAAGTGAGCCGTCTCCGCGCCGTGATACACCGCAATTAATCACGCCTCCGATGTGACGTGTCAGATCAAAGTGCTCCGAAACCAATCCATCGCGGTCTACGCTATCCAACTGTAACCCCTGAAGCGGTCCCTCAAATCCCTCAAAAAACCACCATGGAATCCCGTTCGTAATTTGGACAACCTGCGTATCTTGACCAATTAATGGACTGATAGCCGGTGCAACATCTCTCAAAGCTGTTTCTTTGACCGTCACCACAACCAGATCCTGTTGCCCCAACTGACTAGCCACTGCCGCTACGCGAGGTTTAGCGTGAAGAATCTCGCCACAATCATGGAGCGTTATGCCCTCAACCGTCATAGCGTCGACACGCGCTGGCCGCACCAAAGCAGATACGTTGAATCCAGCCTTGATCAGCTTGACAGCCATCATGCCGCCAATCGCTCCGGGCCCAACGATACAGACGTTTGATACAGTCACGATTCTGGCGTGTCCGTAGTGAATATTTTTCCTGGGTTCAGAACGTTACCAGGATCAAGTGCTTTCTTGATCAGGCTCATGACAGCAACAGCGTCACCGGCTTCCTCCAAAAGCAACTCTCGCTTACCTAAGCCAATTCCATGCTCACCCGTACATGTGCCACCCATGGCCAGAGCCCGCTCAACCATACGACCGTGAAGCCGTTCAGCTTCGGCAACCTGTTCTGGCGATTCTCTATCCATAATAAAACAGACGTGGAAGTTCCCGTCCCCCACATGCCCCAGCAGCGGAGCCGGCATAGGGCAGTCAGCGAGATCTTCCTTGGTCTCTATAATACAATCTGCAAGCCGGGAAATAGGCACACATACATCTGTCACCAAACCAATTGAGTTTGGCTTAAGGGCAAGGCCGGCGTAATACGCATTGTGGCGAGCCTGCCACAATTGGGACCGCTCCTCCGTTTTATCTGACCAAGAAAAGGACGAGCCGCCTCGGTCTATAGAGATGGCCTCAACAGTTTCCGCCTGCTCTTGTACACTGGTCAGCGAGCCATGGAATTCGAGAAACAAAGTCGGTGCCATAGCTAGATTCAAGTTCGAGTATCGATTAACGGCATCAATACTCACCTCGTCCATCAACTCAATTCGAGCGATAGGTACGCCCAATTGAATAACATCCATCGCCGTTTTAACGGCTGAATTGATTGATGGAAATGAAACAACAGCGGCCGCCGTGGCCTCCGGAATGCCATGCAAGCGTAACGTGATCTCAGTAATGATACCCAGCGTGCCCTCGGACCCGACAAAGAGCCGGGTGAGGTCATATCCAGCGGCAGACTTTCGTGCGCGCCCTCCAGTTTTAATGACAGACCCATCAGCCAATACGACTGTCAGCCCGAGCACGTTTTCTCGCATAGTGCCATAACGCACGGCATTCGTCCCGGACGCCCGGGTGGCAACCATGCCACCAATGGAGCATTCAGCACCTGGGTCAATGGGAAAGAACAATCCTGTATCACGCAGTTGAGCGTTGAGATCAGTGCGCGTAACTCCCGGCTGAATCACACAATCCATATCAGAAGCATTGATGGCGATGAGATCATTCATCTGTGAGAGGTCAAGGCACACACCACCGCGTACCGCCTGAACCTGTCCCTCCAACGACGTTCCTGCCCCAAATGGAACAATCGGTACATTGGCGTCCCTGCATAATCGCACCACAATTGATGTTTCTTCGGTCGTGTGAGGGAAAACAACAACATCAGGCATCGCTAGGGGATGCCAGGATTCACCTCGGCCATGGCGCTCTCTGATATCGCTATTCACTGTGCAGCGGTCGCCGAACTGGTTTTTCAACCTAGAAATCAAATCGTCAATGGTCTGAACGTCATCCATTCTTGAAGGTCTGCGCAAATGCCAGCGGCGCACATGTCAACATACACAAGATTTCCACTAATAGATTAAGCATGGCGCCTTACTCCTCATTGACTGTCTTATTTCATGACAACTTGGGCTCATATCCTAGGATGCTGACCAGAACTCCATCCGGATCGTAGAAAATCATTTCTGTATATGTGCCAGCCTTCATGTACTCACTGTTTTCTTCTTTTACATACTTGGTGGGCGGCGTCAGGAACGGGTACCCCTTTTCTTCAAGCTCAGCAGCAATGGCTTCCGGCTGATCTGTATTGACCACAATAGCCACTTGTCCCCTATGAATGACACCAGGCGGCGGCGGTGACGTCTCGGAAACATCGTCTGCCGTGATTTCATATAGCCCGATGAGACCATCTTCACTGTTGTGTGCACGGAGATGGCATATATGCATGCTGCAATCCGTCAAACCGATCATCTTGGCCATGGCCGGACCGGCTACCGTTTTATCCTCAGCCACAGAAAAACCCAGAATATCGCGGTACAGGTTGAGTGACTTCTCGATATCTCTACAAAATATGGTTGTTCGTTTTACCGGACTTGTGCGTTCTATCATCTATACTCTCCCCATTGCCGCGTTCGCAGCCACCTCTCATAATGCCTCCATAATGACAGAGCAGCAGATAAATTACACAGGGGCTTTCCAATGATTCTTGAACAATTTCCACTAACAGCGTTGGCCACTATCGTTACCCTACTCGTCTATTTCTTCTGCACGGTCCAAGTGGGAAAAGCACGTGCCAAATACGGCGTAAAACCACCAGCCGTCGACGGCCCCGATGAGTTCCTGAGAATAAACCGCGTACACCAGAATATGGTTGAACAGATTGTTTTCCACTTGCCCGCACTTTGGCTGTTCGCGGTCGCGTGGGGTGATATTTGGGCTGGAATTCTCGGTCTCATCTTTGCGGTTGGGCGCATTATGTACGCGAAGGGTTATTATGAAGCTACCGAGAAACGGTATCGTGGCTTTGGCATAGCCACCATGTCCTCATTGGTTCTCGCCCTCGGCGCACTCATCGGTATTGTCATGGCGTTACTCTAGAACCCACCGGAGAAAAAGCATGACTATAGGCCCCCTCACTGCCCTCACCCGCCGCGCCGCCCTAATAAGTGCCACTTCGGCCTTAGGTATCGCTGCGGCGTCGCATAGAGTTCGAGCACAAGGCAGTTACGATAAGAACAAACTGTATGTGCAACTGCGGGGCAACTTAGATGGTTCTGACGGCCTTTGGTCCTACTCCGGTGCCTATTGGGGCAAGCCACAGGGTGAAATTGCGCGGCAACTTTTCCGCGTTGATGGCTTCAGCTTCAATAAAATGACCTTTCGCGAAGGTAGTGGCGTTGATCAGAAAATGATCGAATGCGGCTTTTGGCAACATCCCGATACTGGTGAACTGGCCGATAACTGGACTAACCCCATGAACGGGCTAGCCTGCCAACCAAAGCACTTTAAGTCTTCGCAAACTCTTTCCTTTGATGCTGACGGAAATAGGGAAGCTGCAGAAGGACGGCGAGCGGCAATGCTTCACTTCGAGGGCGCAATCGTTGAACCGATCGTCAATGGGCCCGTCATTTGGTCTCAAGAACGGTTGATCACCAAAGCCATTCGGCCTGAACCTGACCCCGGCACGGACCCATTGACCTACAGCGGTCCTATTGCGTCAGGGACATCGTTAGCCACCTATAAAGCCGATATTGCCGATCTGAACGAGCCCTTTGTCCCCACCACTTTGCACTATCAGTCCATAGGTGGCTGGTACCCCTGGATGCGTATGGGGCAACGCGCGGGTGCATGCAGCTTCGAACTGGTTGGGCGCAAACTACCAAGCACCGATGAAATTCCCGAGAGCACGCGGGCTTTGTTGGAAGCCCGACGCCCTGGCTTTATCGAAGACCCCTGGAGTTAGAAAGCGTCAAGCGGCGTCTTCATTTATAGGAAAGCTATACGCCCGCCATATCTTGCCGTCCTGCATGTGGTAGACACCGAGAGTAGTAGTAGTCTTGTCGCCGGCGGGAGTCTCAAAGGTGTCCTTCTCGACGGCAACCACGTGGTCGCCAACAACCATTATCCGTTCGAGGTGAGACCCCTTGAGTGGAATGGCATCAAACATCTCTTGAATAACAGCCATGGTTTCTTCGCGACTGGCAGTGCGCTTAATGGCCTCGCCATCCTCCATACGAATGGACGCATAATCTTCGGCAAGGTTACTCCCCAACGCGTCAATATTTTTCCGTGTGAAGGCGTCTGTATTCTCGATCATCATTTTGATGAAATCGGTCATATTATTTTCTCCGGCTCTCTGTGTTCATCTGCTGGAGAGGCTAACCTGTTTACCATGGAGTAGCACTCTCAATCCCCTATGTTGGTTTGGCAATAGGGAGAATATCACTATGGCAGATAGCGGTGCAGTCAATCGCTTGACTTTCGGCCAGAAGCTTGGGTGGGCGACCGGCGCACATGGCACGTCTACCATGATCGGTGTTCTGGTGACCTACCTACTCAATTACATGACAGATGTCCTAGGCATCGCGGCGTTTCTAGCTGGAGCGATTATCTTTGCCGCGCGGATGTATGACCTCGTGACCGACCCCCTGATGGGGTACATCAGCGATCGCACGCAGTCTCATTGGGGGCGACGCCGACCCTACCTTTTGCTCGGTAGCATTGTTTGCTTTATCGCCTTCGTCGCCCTGTTCAACGTACCAGATATCAACGGCGAGATAGAAATGGCGGCATACACCACCTTTTTGTTAATTTTGTTCACCACCGCCTACACGATCTTCAACGTGCCTCATCTCGCCATGCCGGCTGAGATGACCGACAGTTACAATGAGCGCACGAGCATGATGGGGTATCGTGTGGTTTTCTTCACCACCGCGAATCTAGGACTGTTTTTAGGCGGGGCTCTTCTCATTCGCACCTATGGACCAGAGCAAGGCTACAGCCTGATGGGTTGGGCCTTAGGAAGCGTCCTCTTGATTAGCATGCTTGTCGCATTCTTTTCGACGCGGGCTGTGCCCCGCTATGAGCGTTCGGAAGAGAGGCACATCTCGGTTCGCGATCAATTGACCCTGGTCGCCGACAACAAACCTTTTATGATTTTTCTCGCGGTCAAGCTCTGCCAACTCATCGCCCAAGCCAGTAGCCAGGCCGCTCTTATATTCTTTGGTGTCTACGTCCTACAACGCAACGAAGAACTGCTGCTTGCGTTTGGCACCTACTTTACGATTTCAACTTTCGTTGCCATTCCACTCTGGACGTGGGCTGGAAAACGGTTCGGTAAAAAGCCTACCTATATGGCAGCTGCAATTCTCTACGCCATCGTTATGAGTACTTGGCTCCTTTCCGATTCATCGGAAGCGCAGTGGATTGTTAATGCTCGCATCTTCGGGATTGGATTAGCAGTCACCGGGATTCTCGTGATGGGTTTCTCAATTCTGCCCGACACGATGGAATACGATCGGCGACGCACTGGCCTCAACCGCGAGGGTATCTACGCGGGGCTCTACAGCACGATGGAAAAAGCTGCATCCGGATTTGGACCTTTATTGTTCGGGGCCTACCTGGGCGCCATGGGCTACGTCTCTACCCGAGGCAGCGAACTCGCTGCGCAACCGGATGCAGCTGTATCAGGCATTTATATTGGGCTAGGAGTGTTTCCAGCCGCAGCTGCGGCACTGAGCGCGGTACTTCTGTTGTTCTACAAACTAGACGAAAAGACTCTCAAAGCAACTGGGCCAGGATCTGGCGCTACGGCGTAAGAAGAGCCACAACCTGAGCAACATTGGCTGCATCTGCCAACCCTGAGACACGACCGATAATTACGCCCTGCTGATCCGTCACCATCACTAACGGATGCTGCTTGTCTTCTTCTGAGATATTTAAAGCAGAAAAGACTTCGTCTTCATCGATATAGAGAATGACAACACGGTCACGTATCCCTTTATCTTTGTAGATGCCGCGAAACCCACCATTGATAAAACCTCTTACGATACCATTTGGTTTTGGAATTAATGGCGCGTTGTAGACTTGCACAGCATCTGACGCCTCTCGAACAGTGACCAGCACGGCGTCCCACGCATCTACTGACTCTTGCATGTCACGCCCAAAGGACAACAACATAATGTTCCGAGCGGCAGTGAAATCGGCTGGGACAGTAATTTTATCTTTGTTAAGGGTGCGCGCTTTAACTGTCGGAAAGACCTGGTCCTGAGCCACGACAGGTGCGGATTGCACCCCGATCGTTATCGACAACGCCAGAAAAAGTAGAGCCCTCATACCAACCCTCATACTCAGAAAAGCCTTAGGCGCAGGAAATAGGCGCCTGGGAGAAAAATTCAAGTGAGAAGTTTAATCCTACCTAGGGTGCGTTTTCCTCGCCCCTCTCTGGAGTGAGATAAATAGCGACGCCGGCGACAACGAAGGCCGCGACGACCAAAATCATTTCCAAGGCGTATTCAGCAGGCATCAGCCAGAATTCTTCTAGAATACCCCACTTACTCAGAACTTCGATATCGAGCCAAGTGATAACCGTGGTCGGGATGGCATAACGCACAGCAGGAGCCATGCGCGCGTACTTGATGAGCCGCGTGTTGAGATAAATCGCCCAGACAAGAAATCCGAAGAACACCGCATACGTCACTGGATGATCCACGCCAAGTATGCGCTCATCATAAAGGGTGAGATTAATGACGTAGATAAACCAAATAACAAAGATCGTTTCCAATGCGGTTATGCGGGCATAGTCCCTGTCTTTTCCTGGAGCCGCTTTACCTGGGTCCATATGGGCGTTGCGGTGGAGCCACTTGAAAGCGGTGCATCGCGTATCGCGATTGAAGTAGAACAACACTGTCACCGCTATCATGATGATACCTGATGCCTGGATCACCTGCAGGCCAGAACTCATGGCGAGTTCGCCAGTTGCGGTGTAAAGCGGTTGCACATTCAAAAGATGAGAGAAAAACTCCCAGGTGTATTCAAACCAACCGGTCCAAATCAGGATGGCGCCAATGAACCCGAGCCACGTGGCTGCTGTTTCTTTCTTCTTCAATCCGATCCACACCAAAATGAAACCAAGCAGTCCGCACAAAAAGCTAGCAGCAAAAGTCGCTTCACCCGGAGACCCCAGCACGCCCTGCAACATCACGAAAAGGGTATGCCCCAGTGGCTGAGCCATAATGACGGTGACAAACGCAATAATCCCGACGAATGGCGGGCGGTAGTACTTCCCCAACATGGCGATTTCCCCTTGTCTAAATTACTGCCCATTCTGGCAACAGGTAACTATATATAAAATAATTCAAGCACAGTACGCCATGCCATAGGTGTTGCGATGATTTATTGGACCATCACCGATGTCGACTCTTTTTGGGGATTTTTTGAAGAGGTTTGGTTTAAGTCCAGCGACTATGCGCTTGAGATGACCGGTGTAGCATTAGTATTCATAGCAGTCTGTGCAGCAACACTGTTACCGCCGGTCTTAACAAAGGCGCCAGATCAACTGACCTGATCCAATGCGCTACTCGGCTACGCTTACCGCCAACAGATCACCCTTTACAAGGGGTACGGTTTGATGAACCCAGCCCTTCGGATCAGCCGCGCGTGCAGGTGACGGCACCACGAAGACGTCGCTTTTGCCATCGCGCTTTAGCGCCTCACCGTCAACGTAGCGGCTAAGATTACGCCACTCTGCAACTTTGTTGCGGAAAGCGATTTCCATACCGTCAGACTCGATCAGCATTTCTCGCGCGTCTGATGTAACGGTGTGCTTTGGCTTAAGGAACCGCACAATGTCGTGATCCTCCTTCACAGCTTCAAACAACCCTTCGATGCGATCTGCATCATGTTCGGTCTCCATCAAGAAATTACGTGCTTGGAATCCATAGGACCGCACAGTGTTGTCATCCACTGGCGTGCGCACAGAGAAAAGTACCTGAGTAATCTCTGTGGTCATTTCTTGATAGAGTATTTCCGCATTGGCAATGATGCTCCACTCAACCGTAACCCGCGTTGTCTTGCGATCCTTAGGTAGCAAATCGGCGATAGCGCCGCTTTTTTGGCTGGCAGCTGGGGCCGCCCGTTCTCGGGTAACTGTCGCACCATGCTCTGTGTGCTCTATTGGTACAATCTTAGCCTTGGGTGAGATACGACTACCAAAACGCTTATGCACAAATGAGGGATGCGACGTGTCGAGAGAGTTTTCACACAAACGCTCCCAATTGCAATCAGTCCACTCGTAGTTATAGCGGGTGACCCGCCAGTCCGGATTGTCGACGAATGGTTGGAACCAATCAGGAATCTCAGGGCGGTCTGCCTCCGCCTGATCACCGACAAAAACCCAAATCAGCCCCATGCGCTCTTCTACAGGGTAACAATCAACACGAGCCCGCTTGGGGATGGCCACATCGTCGCCCATAGCGGGGATTTTGACGCACTGGCCAGCACCGTTGAAATGCCAGCCGTGATAAGGACAGGCAATACATCCACTTACCATTTCGCCACGATGTAAAGCACCACCACGATGGCAACAAACATCCGACAAGCAAACCAATCTGCCACTGTCATCACGGAACAACACGAAGTCTACACCGACCATGCGCGTCCGGTGAGGTTTGTCGGTCACTTCATCGCTTTCAGCAGCGACATACCAGTTGTTGATCAGCATAGGATTATTTCTTTTATGCGTTTAAGGGCGGTGATTTCGCTTAGGCCAATACATGATATAATGATAACAAGTTTACGCATGTGGCCCTAGGGTGGATCATTACGCAAAATCCACCCTAGGCTTTCACGAGAGCTACCGCCGCCAACAGTCGAGCCGCACATTACCCGCCTCGGGCGCGTTTTTCTCGCCTTTTTGATTTCAAACGCTATGGCTGAAGACGCTTCATTGCCCGCATCAGCGTCGAGGTCGCATTTGTATAGCCAGACCGTATCTGCACCATGAGCTTTAATCGTATGGTCTTTTTGAAGGCGACACCCTCGCAAAGCACCGTCGGAAATCGCAGTCTTGGCGGGCTGGTCAGCAACTCACTCAAACTCAGATGAGCCAAATTTCAGCACTCCAAAACTCCCGCACAATAGGCTAGAATTCTATTCGGTCGGTTTTCTATTTAGAAATGCAAGAAATTATTTTGCTTTGTGCAGGAATAACTTTTTTGCTTCGATGGCTCTGTCACTGTAGAAATATTGTGTTCGCACGGCGTTCCTAAGCCCGTTAGCGTCCGCGCGAATAGGGCCGCCCTTCGGAGCGGCCCTTTTTCATGTCTTAAACACGGCTTTTATGAAATTTTTCCCGATCTCGAGCAGCACTTTTTCGACACGTGTGCCTAGACCCCACCTGGTGGAGCTGGCTCCTGTTCACGGGCATACCATTCCAATGAAGAAAGTGAAGGCTCCTCCCATTCGGTCGGGGCATCAAGGTATCGGGGATAGTTCTTTGCAATATACTCAATGACCCGTTGGTCTGGCGCCTCTTCCAGCGAGTGAATACTGGCCGCCATCACATTGTATAAACAATGGCCTGGCGCTTGCCCCATTAGCATCCATGGCAGCCAGGGAGTATGGCGCGCCCAAACCGTCGTGGTGTCGACTGTCGTGAGGTTAGGGTTCTGCAAATCGGCCAGACTCATATTGTAGACGTAGGTCTCGGTAACCTGATTCATAGGCCCGGCGCTTTCTCGTATCCATTTTTTGGGATCAAGAGCATTCGGATAATAGAGGTTGATGTGACGCTCCATCATTAGCCGGTCACCAAACGCTTTCCAGTTTAGAATAAAGGGCTTGGGCTCTAACTTCTCATCAACATTGAGACCACCAAAGGTTGGGCGGCTCAACTCAGCCTCGCGTATAACGCGGTTAAAGGGATCATTGGCGACAGGAACAACTCGGACGTTTTCCCCGGTGAAGGGATTTTCCATTTCTTCGAGAATTTCTCCGGTTCCCAAGTCTGTGTAAAACACCACTTCACGCAGGACGCGGCGATACCCATGCTCACCTTCCAGGGGTAGCAACCGGGTTGTGCCGAGTCCTTTAAATCCACAGAAAGTTTTGATCGCGCCGCCAGGCGCAACGCCCATGACATAGCCGTCAAGCCAGCCGAAGTGGGTCGATTTCATATCAAGGTTAGAAGTGAGCTTGGCGTAGGCTTCAACATTGCCATATGCGGTGGTGAGATCGTAGGTCGGACCCCTTAACGAAACATCGTCTTCACCATGAGAATCAGCCATCGCCACTTGCGGAAAAGCGCCCATCGCCAAGCCAGCTGCCAAAGCTGTGCGGCGATCAATAGACACTTCAATTGGACTCGCCATGTTTGGCGTCATTTTTTCAGACATCTAAACACTCCCTTAAAAATATGAGTTGACGCTAGCACAAGGCGCCTGACAAAGACTATGTGTGCGAGTCCCTATTCACCTGTAGGTAGTCCACAACGATTTTTTAGACGCGCACCCTCCCCCTCGGTCCCAGATTCAGGTACGGTCACGAACCACTCACACTACGGGGACCGCAATAATGGGTGAGATTATTTGGCTAAGCCTGCCACTCTGCATCGTCATTTCCTTGGCCATCGGCGTCGTCTGGTACGGTCCGTTGTTCAAGAAAGCATGGATGGAAGACACTGGCATGCTGGACGAGAAAATGGGTCCACCTACTAAAGCCTATGGTGGGGCGGCTCTCCATGCCCTGATCGGCGCGCTGGCCCTTAATCTCTTGCTTGACCGGACCAATGGCCTTCTAGCCAATATGAGTGGTGGGCTTATTATAGGAGTCGCGGCAGCAGCAGCGATAGGCATCAACTATATGTTTTCGTCCCAGCCAAGACGCTTGCTGTATATCGACGGTGGCTACACGATTCTGATGTATTCCACTATGGGTGCAGCGGTTGGATTGCTCAGATAGCTTAAATAACCAATGCGCCGCGCACCCGCTTCTTGCCACGTTACGAAAATCTTATGACCAACTTGTTTAGAACTCTTACTTACGGCTTCGCTCTTGCTCTTGGCTCTGCACAAGTTTTGGCGGAGTCGACATTTCGAATTGCGCTCAGCGCGACACCGCCGACGAAGGGCAACCCTTTTTACACGATCGGTACCACACCAACTTTCTTCTGGACGGCGATATACGACCGCCTGACCGATATCGACAACAACGGCAATATTATTCCGGAACTAGCGTTGTCATGGGAACCAGTCAACGACCTGGAATGGCATTTCAAATTGCGGCAGGGCGTTACGTTCTCAAACGGAGAACGTTTCACCGCCCATTCGGTCAAAGTTGTCTTCGACATGATGCGGGAAGACCGGGCAAACGCCCTTTACTGGTCTCGACAGAGCGAATTCTGGCCACGCGTTGAAGTCATAGATGACATGACAGTGGCGTTTCACACCAAGCAGCCCAACGCTGTTGCGCCAGCTTACCTCTCTGCGCTGTTCGTTGCGCCTGAACGACATGTTCAAAACGTTGGTCTCGGAGGCTTGGTGAATGAACCCGTTGGTAGCGGGCCATTTATTGTCGAGACATGGGAACCTGAGAAAGTCTCCTTGACCGCTAATCGTAATTCATGGAGACCGCCCAAGGTCGATAAGATGGAAGCCTGGTTTGTCCCGGATGCATCAGCCCGCATCCAAGCCCTTGAGACCGGTTTAATTGACGTCGCCACGGTAATAAGCACAGACCAAATAGACATGCTAGAGCTGAATGGACACCGTGCTGTACTCCGCAACCCTAGCCGAATCCTTGTCTTCGCCTTGAAGTCTAACGATTTGGATTCACCCTTTAGCGATATGCGCGTTCGTCAAGCGTTTAATTACGCCATCAATAAAGAAATTATCACTGAAGTTTTACTGGCTGGATTAGTCGGACCCGCCGGACAAGGGGCGACGCCAGCGGCCGTGGGCTACGCACCTGACGTGAAACCGTACCCATACGATCCTGAGCGCGCCCGCGCTTTGCTCGTTGAAGCAGGATACGAAGACGGGGTTTCGTTTGTGATCGAATCTCTGGCTGGGATTTTGCCGAATGATACCGCCATCTTGCAGCAAATAACGTCGGACGTGCAGCGAGTTGGGATGACCATGGAAGTTCGACTGATCACCTATCCGCAGCTGCTTCAGCGTACCATATTGGGTAAGCTCGAGGGAGACGGTTTCCTCATGGACTTCACTAACCGATATGCAGATGCCTTGCAGCCGTTGCTCAACACTAATCATGCCTGTAAGGGGCCTGGCCCTTGGTTTTGTGACCCGGCGATACAGCCCATCATTGATAAAGCAGAACGCACCATCGACATCACAGAGCGCAACAGGCTGACGCGAGAAATCGTGACCTACTATCACGATGTCGCTCAATCACTTTTCCTGTTTCCCGTCGTCGGCTTAGACGCTGTGCATAAACGGGTAAAGACTTGGGTGCCGATGAATGATCGCCTCATGTACCATTTAATCGAAATTGGCGACGGCGCGTCTTAAATACGCCAGCGTCGTAACTATGACGAAAAAAATGCAGCCCTACTGGGATCAAGCAACCACGCTTATCCTTCTTCCTATTCTTGGACTGGACGACACACGCCGCTGAGTGACACACTCGGAAGCATGGAACGATAGATATTTTGAATTTCCATCTAATAAATATCGACTCAAACTGGGGGGGAACCGCAATGAAACCACAGGTCTTCGGTGACGTTAAAATTGAGAAAATCGTCGATATGGTCGAGCCGTTCGACGCGGCCCGCGCATATCCGGCAGAGGACCTCAGTCTTATCGAGCAACATCGGGAGTGGCTGGAGCCACACTTCTACGACTTTACAGCTCAAGCCATCATTTTAAGCTTTCATAGCTATATCATTCGTACACCCTACCATACGATTTTGGTCGATACCTGCATCGGCAATCACAAAACCTTTGGTGGCATGTTGGAAAAGTGGGGCAATAGGGAAGGGCCATTCCTAGACAACCTTGCGACCTTAGGCGTGACTCCCCAAGAGATCGATTATGTCATGTGCACGCATCTTCATGCGGACCATGTGGGCTGGAACACCCAAATCAAAGATGGCCGTTGGGTACCGACCTTCCCTCGCGCCAAATACGTCTTCTCCAAAAACGATTTAGACGCCTCAAAAGAACGGGCCAAGGATGCGCAAACGGCGTACATCGCGCCCTCATTCCAAGAGAGCATTCTACCAATTATAGAAGCACAACAGGCTGAGATCATTGACACCGATTTCGCTTTGGATGATGCGCTTACTATTCTGCCGACGCATGGTCACACACCTGGCCATTACTGCGTGCAGGTGGATAGCGGCGGGCGCAAGGGAATCCTGACCGGTGATGTTTTGCACAGCCCCATCGGCATCGCCCATCCCGAATGGACGACGACATTCTGTGAAGACAAAGCAAAGGCCAATGCCACCCGCGCGGCTTTGGTCGACAGCCTTACCGACCATGATATCACTGTTCTGCCAGCCCACTTTGACGGACCCACAGCTGGGCGTATTGTCTCACAGGTAGGCAGTGAACTGCGCCGGTTCCAAATCGCACCAGAGGCGATTTAGACGCCATGGGACTGAACCTGACCCTGGATCACGTTAACGTTCGCACTGCCAATCTGCAGACGATGCTAGAGTTCTATGAGCGGGTGCTGGACCTCAGGCCTGGACCGCGCCCTCACTTCGGTGGCGCCGGTGGGGCGTGGCTCTACGGCGAAGAAAAGATAGCTGATAGCCTGGATGCCGTGAAACAAAACTACAGCGCTGCTTGGGTCCACTTTATCGAGGTCGACTCAACTGATCCGGTCCATAGCAATTTACAAGTCGAGCACTTCGCGTTTACAGCAACCGGTATGGGCGAATTTCTAAACCGGCTTGAAAATATAGATTGCCCTTTTGATCTGGCCGACATGCCCGATGTGGCGATGGTGCAGGTCAATTTCCGCGATCCGGACGGCAACCATATCCACGTGGACTTTCCATTGGCTGAAAAGCCGCCCGGGTAAAAAAGAGGCGCCGAACGGCGCCTCTTTAACATATCTATATTGAATGGTCTTATACACCACCGGGCTGAATAGGCTCCTGTTCCCGGGCGTAGTTTTCAAGGCTGGAAAGTGACGGACCGTAATCGTCAGGCGGTGGGGTTAAGTACTTCTCGTAGTTCTTCGCCGTATACTCGACGATATCCTGAGGAATGTCCTCTAGCTTGTCGTAGCCACCCATGAAGGTCTGATAAACAACATTACCAGGGGCCTGCCCCATCAGCATCCATGGGAGCCAAGGTGTAATGCGTCCCCATGTGCCAGAGTACTCAATCGACGTAAGGTCTGCGTTTTGCATGTCCTCCAGAGACATATTGAAGAAGAACATTTCTGACACTCGGTTCATCGGCCCTGAGCTTTCACGGACCCACTTATTGGGCTCAAGAGCTGCAGGATAATACAAATGAATGTGGCGCTCCATGAGGAGGCGTTCATCACCGGACACATTCCACGTCAAGATGACAGGGATTTGCGGCAACGGTTCTTTTTGCTCATTTAGTCCACCGTAGTTCGGGGGTGGTGGATAGTAAGGCTCAATGGTCTGATTGAATGGATCGTTGGCCACGTGAACCACCCGGACTTTTTCATCCGTATACGGGTTGACCATCTCTTCCATGATCTCGCCGGTCTTAAGGTCATAGTAGAAACCAACTTCGCGCAAAACTTTCCGCCACCCTGGCTTGCCTTCGTTAGGAATCAGCTTCGCTGCACTCATGCCCTTAAAGCCGCAGATATTTTTCACCGGACCACCGGGCGCAACACCCATGACGTAGCCGTCGTACCACCCGAACTTAGGGACACCAGCGTCTATGTTGCCGTAGATCCGACCACTAGCTTCCATGTTGCCTTCTTTGGTGCGGAGATCGACATACGGACCATTGATGCGAGCGTCATTCCCAGGTCCGCCAATTGCTTCCGCTGGAGTTGACAAAATTGTCGAAGCCGCAACACCAAGGCCTATCCCCGATGAAAATTGTAGCGCCTGGCGCCGATTGATGAGTGGAACGCCGGTTCCCATAAATTTCATAGACATCTCCCTTTCTGGGTTTTTGCGGCATAGCAGTATCTGGTCAGCACACTACCTGAGCCTGAATAGGCACTCTAGCGCAGAATAGCAGACCTGCTCAAAGGGTGGACAGAGCATGACAGGTCGAGGAGTGTATTGCCTTGTCTAGCCACACCTATCCGATGAGGATTTTCATGATCGCTCCCCTTACCCGTCGCCGATTGTTGATCTCAGCCTCCAGCTTTACTGTGGGCGCCGGTGCATTTAGTTGCGGTGTATCGGCACAAGACAATCAAGAAAGCCCTCTAGCGGGACCCTACGATTTCACCGATCCCTACGATTGGCTAACAGCTTATACCAAAGTCCGCGGACGTCTGGACGGTGGTGTTGGCTTGTATCACTACGTTGCCCATGTTTACGGAATCCCTAATGTAGGCATCGCGCAGCTATTATTCTGTCGCGAAGGGGTCAGCCAACACCGTATGACAGTCCGAAACGACCGAACGATCGACTTACGATATGTCGAGTGCAACTACACACAACACCCGAAAACTGGCGCATTGATCGAAGACTTCTATGACAATCCTATCACAGGTAAATTGGTGCCGGTGCAACACCAGCGACCTGTTCCGGGACCACTCGTTCGCATCAATCCCACAGGAGGGTTCAACCCCGACATTGACTGGGAAGCACCGGCGGCCTTCGTCAACAAAGTCGGACCACCCCTATTTGGGGAAGGACGCATTTTCTTTAATGACGACATACTCATGTTTCGGCCTGCCGATGTCGAACCTATGTCGACGGAAAATCCACGCCGAAGCGATGTCCAACTCACCGAGATGATTACTTTCTCAGCCGACACCCGTGATGTTCAAAACCCAGAACTTCTAAGCGCGAAAAGCTTTGCTCATATCGCTGCGGATGCACCATGGCCTGGCTGGCTCGACATGGACGACGTACCAGGCCATATCATGATGCGGTACCTCGCGGAAAAAACGGAAACACCTGAAGGTATTCCTTCGTGGCTGCGCAAACGCATCGGCAAAGACTACCCCAAATTCTTTACGAACCCTGGAATCTAGCGCCTAACGATTCACCTTCTCGGCATATTCGTTTTCGAGAATCGAAAACACGTGAGAGCTCCACCAGCCACGAGCCGTGCACCTATACTCACGGCGTATACCTTCATAAACCATGCCGTAGGTGTTTTTCATGATATGAACGGAGGCATCGTTATCGACGGCACAGGTGCACTCAACTCGATGCAAATTGAAGGTCTCAAAGGCGAGCACAACAAGAGCCCAACCCAATCTTGTGCCCAGCCCCTTGCCTTGGAAATCCGGCGCCAGCGTACACCCGATTGATCCATTACGGTCTGCCTTCTCTCCAATGTATTTGAGGTTGGCTGTACCAATCACCTTTTCTGAAGCCGGGTTTTCAACAGCCCACCATTGTTCGCGGGCGAGAGGGCGCGAGGATGCGGATACCGAATTCATTACCAATTGTCTTACTTGATATGGGGTGCGCGTGCAGTCTGCCAAAAAAAGCCAGTACCGCTCGTCCTCAGCAAACTCTTCAAGAACTTTGGCATCACTCAAGCGCAGCTGCCGGAGGCGATACCCTTCTCCTTCGGCAATGACCGAACCCGAGTTCATCAACCGCCACTATTTCTCTTTTCGATCTGCTCTTGTTCGAGCTGGATATTGATCTCAATCATCGCCCTGTAAATCGCTTCGACTATCTCTGGATTGCTCCCTCGCGTTTCTGCGACACGACGAACTTTCTGGACCACGTCTTCAATCCTAGCTGGCACACGAGCGGCATTAATATCGCCTTTGAGTTTCGCCGCCTGCATGACGTAGTGGTTGCGCTCCACAAGCAAGGGGACAATCGCATGGTCTAATCGGTCGATATGCTCGCGCACCTGACCAAGAGACTCACATTCTTCCAACACCGGGCTATCAGTATCAATTTGATCGGTCATAAGGTCGCATTAGTAGCTATACTCGGAAAAAACCTTCGTGATGTCGCCGCCCCACTTGGAGTGGAAGGCGTCGAGCATCAGCTCTGCTGGTGTTATCCCTGATGCAGCGATCTCTTGCAAGGGCGTGAGGAATCCAGTCTCATCATTACCTGCGGAATCCATACGTGCCCGGCGGTTTAAACCAGCGCGCGCGATATTTAAAACCTGCAGAGCAACCTCCTGTGCGGAACGCCCCGCAACCTGAGATTTGAGGGCTTTTACAGGGACAGACCGGTAGAGTGAGTCGCGCTCCTCCGCGGTCCAACCCTTCACAACGTCCCACGCAGCATCCAAGGCCTGGTCATCGTAAAGCAAACCCATCCAAAACGCCGGCAAGGCACAAAGACGAGCCCAAGGTCCTGAGTCCGTGCCCCGCATTTCGAGGAATCTTTTGAGGCGCACTTCTGGAAATACCGTCGACAAGTGGTCTTCCCAATCTTCGACGGTCGGAGTTTCACCAGGGAGTGCCGGAAGCGTGCCATTCATGAAATCTCTAAACGACTGCCCGGACGCATCGATATAGCCGTCGCGATAGACAAAATACATTGGAGCGTCGAGGACAAAGTCGACATACCGCTCGAAACCCATGCCATCTTCAAATGCGAATGGCATCATTCCGGTACGGTCTTTATCAGTGTCATGCCAAACCGCTGCACGCTGACTTAACAGCCCATTCGGTTTACCTTCTGTAAAGGGAGAGTTCGCCCATAACGCGGTCGCTATGGGCTGCAGCGCCAACGATACGCGCATCATTTTGACCATGGTCGATTCAGAATCATAATCAAGATTGACCTGCACAGTGCAGGTGCGCGTCATCATATCGATGCCAAGCTTGCCAACCTTAGGCATATACTCGCGCATAATTTTGTAACGGCCCTTTGGCATCCAATTGGTATCTTCGCGGCGCCAGTTCGGTGTCATCCCTAAACCAAGCAATCCGCATCCGAGTTCTTCCGCTACCTCTTTAACTTGGGCACGATGCTCGTTCACTTCGCTGCAGGTTTGATGAACTGTTTCGAGCGGGGCGCCAGATAACTCGAACTGACCGCCTGGCTCTAAGCTTACAGACCCCTTTCCAGGGGCCTTCAGCGCAATAACGTTATCGCCTTCAAAAACAGGCTCCCAGCCAAATCGCTGCATTCCTTCGAGCATGGCGCGAATTCCGCTCTCACCGTTGTAGGTCAAAGCTTTATAGTTCTCCAGGCAATACAGAAACTTTTCGTGCTCAGTGCCAACACGCCATTGTTCACGGGGTTTACAGCCGGCCTCTGCGTATGCCGCCAGCTGATCTTTACTCGTAATAGGGGCCGTCTCTTTGGTTGGAATTGACGTCATAAAATTTACTTAATGTTCCCGGCCTCAAATTGTTAGGTGCCGGTCCCGGTTACAGGTCACGACGCCAGTCCCCACACAACGCTTGCCAGCACGTTAGCGTGGCAAGGGCCGCCGTATCCGCACGAAGTATGCGCGGTCCCAAGGAAACAGACTTAGAAAACGGCAGCGAACGCAGTAGGTCAAGCTCTGTCTCGGCAAATCCACCTTCCGGACCAATCACGAATGAGATACCGCCCGCATTGCGGCCTGCAGTCTCAGCCATAACGTCCGCTACGGGGTCACCCCCACCTGTCTCATCCATGACAAATAAGACGTCCCCTTCTGACCAATCAGAGACTGCGTCTGAAAGGGCGACAAGCTCACAGACATCTGGCACCATCATGCGACAACACTGTTCGGCCGCCTCCATCGCAATTGTCTTGAGGCGATCAGTTCTTACCCGATCACTGTTGGTGTGCTGCGTAATAACAGGCTGCAATGCGGTTACACCCAACTCGGTCGCCTTTTGAACGATCAATTCCATGGCTGGGCGCTTGATTGGCGCAAAGAGAAGCCTGAGTTCGCGCTCGTTTTCCTGAGGGCGTGTTTGACGCTCTAGGTGAATCGTTGCGCTTTTCTTGCTGAGGCTGGTCAGTGCGCCTTGCCATTCGCCTTGACGACCATTGAATAGAAGAATTGGGTCTCCAGCCCCACGTCGCATTACCTGGACGACATAGCGAGCTTGATCAGTTGATAATTCGACATCAACGCCGACCGCGAGGTCGCTCGTTACATAGAGCCTAAGGGGCGTCGTGTAATTTGACATGAAACTGGTCCAATGGAGCATTGTGACAAACGTTCGTTCTACGTAGTTTACCGATACTATGACCGATGCCAAACCATCACCTACTTCTGACTCGACTAAGTCGGATATTCCACAACGCGGTTGGATCAACCGGCTGGCGCCCGCCTGGAGCAGGGGTTACCTCAAGCTAGCCCGCGCCGACAGACCCATCGGCACCTGGCTGCTGCTTTGGCCGTGTATTTGGTCTATTTTGCTAGCCCAAGGAAATGGCCTATCTGAATTGCGCCTAGACCTCATAATCTTATTTGCGTTGGGGGCCATGGCAATGCGCGGTGCTGGGTGTACCTATAATGACATCATTGACCGTGACTTTGATGCCAAGGTCTCCCGAACCGCTCAGCGCCCTATTCCATCTGGTGAGGTGTCGGTCCCACAGGCTTGGACCTTTCTTACTGTTCAGTTGTTTGTAGGATTTATCGTTCTTGTCCAGCTTAATATGCTAACGATCGGATTAGGCGTCGCGTCACTTTTGCTCGTGGTGAGCTACCCTTTCATGAAGCGCATCACTTACTGGCCACAGGCCTGGCTGGGGCTGACCTTTAACTGGGGCATATTGATGGGATGGAGCGCTGTCACGGGCTCACTGGATTGGCCCGCGGTCGCATTATATGCCGCCGGCTTCTTCTGGACGCTTGGTTACGACACCATCTACGCCCACCAAGATAAAGAGGATGATGCTCTCATCGGCGTAAAATCCTCTGCCCTGGCCCTTGGATCACAGACACTCCCTTTTGTCATCGCTATGTATACTTTGACTATTGTGCTTCTTGCGCTCGCAGTAGGAATCGTTGGGCTCTCTTGGGTCACTGGCGTCCTACTTACCGCCGCAGCTATTCACTTCACTTGGCAAGCCGCCACCCTGAATACTGATGATACAAATAACTGTTTAGAGAGATTTAGATCGAACAGAGACGCAGGCTTCCTGATCGCAGCTGCTATATTTGGTATGCATGCATGATTCATCCTTAGTCGAGATCATACCCATAGGCTTCGACAAACGGCGCAAGACTCTCAAAATGCGGCTCAATTATTGAGCGGCACTTTTTCCATCGGTACGAGGCATGATCATATAACGGCTTGATGACTTGGTGGTCGCTAGCTGTCTTTGGTTGGTCAGATCTTGCATTCTGATTGAACTCACTCACTCGTGCATCCCAATCCACCCCGATGTGATTCAGAATTCGAACGACCTCGGGTTGAAAATCGGAAACAATATCTTCATAGCGAGCGACGAGAACATCAAGGGGCAGCGCCTTGGTCGCATTATTCCATAGCGACATAATTTGAGTATAGGACCGAACCGTATCCTCAAGCGAGAGCATCCCAGACGTGAGAGTATTGAGCTCAAATCCTTGCATATATGCACTCAAACAAACATCACATGGGTGACGCACCAATAGAACGAGCTTGGCGTGCGGGAACAACTCAGCCATCCATGCCGCCAAGCGTGTATTGTATGGATGGATATCCACCAAAACACGATGGGATCCATTAGCAATTCGGGGGTTTATGTCTAAGTAATATTTGCTACGTACGGCATGAAGAACATGCTCGGGTGTTGCAACCGTCGTCAGCCCCCCTGGCACTGACACACAAGCATCTCCTAACGCGTTTGACTCCTGAACTACCCCCACCTCTGGGTGTGACCCCAAGATAGTGCGCAAAAGTGTCGTCCCTGACCTTGGAAACCCAACAACAAATGCCTGAGGCTTAGCGAATAACGGGGTTTCTGCACCTTTAGCCATTGGCTTCCGCTTACACAACGCATCCAAATACACTTGCTGTGCCCAAATATCCTTTTGAAAAAGTGCATGAAGGTTCTTCCAAAGAGGATTGGCGTCCCGAAACCTCGCATTGGCCTTTTCGAAAAAATAGAATGCAGCTGAATGGTCTCCAACATCTATAAGACAGCGCGCGCGTTCTAAATCGAGCTTCCATTGAACCTCAGGCGCCGCAAGCAACCTTTCAATATTTCCTTCTATACGATCAATACCGTCAAGAACTGTAACGGCTGCCTCCACAGAACCCAGATGCCTCAAGCAACGAGCAAGAATAACCGAAGCTGAAATGTTGCCTGGATCATGCTCTAGTATTCGCCGTGCACAACATGCTGAGTCTTTGTATTGGTATGTTCGCGCCAACGCGTCCGCCAACCCAAGTCCAGCCTCAGCGTGCGCGGGGTTGCTTTGTAAGCATGCGGTGTAATGTTTGATCGCTGACTGCGGATCAGCAAGCCTCGTATAGCTACCCCCCAACGCAGCCTGGGCGAAAGTATCCGATGGATCCAGTTCAACTGCATGATTAAGAATACCGACGCACTCAGAGAGATGGCCCTGATTATGAAGCGCAACGCCAAGATGACTCAGGAGATTCTGGTTTTCTGGCTCTTTCTCCAGCCCTTTCCGAAGAAGCTTTTCCGCATCATACGGGCGCCCATCCTCAATCAATGCACGGGCTGATTCTATAGCAGCGGATGCGTTTTCAAATCCGTCATGATCGGGTTGGGGCATCAGGACAATTCACAGATTATTGGGCAGACAGGTATGCGCGGCACGTATGCAAACTCTACCCTAACTACGATATTTCGGACCGTCGCTGACGCGTCGCATTTCCGAACGCGCAAATAGTATGGATCAAATACAACAACAAGTCATTGCCAGCCATGCCTTTTCTGGGATTATGACCCCTCTGAACATTGCTTTACCAAAGGTTGTACGTAGTTTAGACCATATATTAAATCGCGCACAGGTGACACGCAATAAAAGCTGACAGGGTGGTTAATATCTGCGGCTAAGGGCAAGGAGAATGGCCCATTCAGGTGCACCCCTCTGTGTTGCCAGAGAAGTTGGTCGAGCCGTGAATCTTGACGCATTACAGGCTGGGCCGCTAAGCCATCGTTTAGACCGCTCATACCGTCGCTCTCACACTCTCTAACCACCACAGAAATATTTTATGCCATTTGCTTCCCTTCGCGACTTCATCGACCGCCTCGAGCGGGATGGCCAACTGGCAAAAGTCACAACACCTGTGTCACCGCATTTGGAAATGACCGAAATTCAAACTCGAGTCCTTGCAGAAGGTGGCCCGGCGTTGTTGTTTGAGAACGTGTTGAGAGAAGACGGGAGCAAGTTCGGCACGTCTGTGCTGGCCAATCTCTTTGGGACAGTTGAGCGCGTGGCTTTGGGCATGGATCGCACCCCTGACCAACTCCGAGAAGTTGGAGAAACACTCGCCTTTCTAAAACAACCAGAGCCACCCGCTAGCTGGCGCCAAGCGATGAAGATGCTGCCATTGCTAAAGACGGTCATGGCAATGAAGCCGCGCACAGTCTCGAAAGCACCCTGCCAAGAAATTATTCTGACGGGCGATGACGTAGATCTGGATCAACTTCCCATTCAGACCTGCTGGCCCGACGAACCCGCCCCTTTAATCACGTGGCCCCTTGTGGTCACCAACGGCCCCGGCGGCGACAAAAGAGACATCACCAATCTCGGCATTTACCGCATGCAAGTGACGGGCAAAGACCAGACCTTGATGAGATGGCTTAAACATCGCGGTGGTGCCAGCCAATACGATCGATGGAAGGATTCAAAAGCTGAGCCACTGCCCGCTGCTGCCGTTATCGGCGCAGACCCTGGAACATTGCTTGCCGCGGTGACACCTGTACCGGACACGTTGTCAGAATATCAATTCGCGGGGCTCTTGCGTGGTCGCAAGGTTGATCTGGTCGACTGCAAGACAGTTCCTCTTCAGGTGCCGTCTGAGGCGGAAATTGTTCTCGAAGGACACGTGATGTTGGATGAGTATGGCGACGAAGGTCCCTACGGCGACCATACAGGTTACTACAACGCAGTAGAACAATTTCCTGTTTTTAAAATATCCGCCATCACAATGCGGAAAAATCCGATTTATTTGTCGACGTACACGGGTCGCCCACCCGATGAACCGAGCATCCTGGGCGAAGCGCTCAACGAAGTGTTCATCCCGCTCTTGAGCCAACAATTTCCCGAGATAGTTGATTTCTGGCTGCCGCCGGAGGGCTGCAGTTATCGCATCGCAGTTATCAGTATGAAAAAGTCATACGCTGGACATGCCAAACGCGTCATGATGGGCGTTTGGAGTTTTCTGCGACAGTTCGTCTATACAAAATTCGTTATCGTTGTTGACGACGATATCAATGCTCGTAACTGGAAAGATGTCATATGGGCTGTATCAACCCGTATGGATCCGGCGCGTGATATTACGGTGATTGAGAATACACCCATTGATTACTTGGACTTTGCGTCCCCCGAACCGGGGATAGGCGGCAAATTGGGATTGGACGCAACGACGAAAATTCCTCCAGAAACCAATAGAGCATGGGGCAAGAAAATCCGCATGACCGACGACATTATTGATCTGGTGACAGAAAAATGGACCGAATATGGCTTGCCAGGAAACGGTACACCGATATGGAAAGACAAAGCATAACTTTGGAGAACAGCGTGCCTGACGTCTCTTTAAACCTACTAAATGAACTTATCGCCAAAGCCATAACAGCCGGGGCAGATGCTGCAGACGCCATAATAGCTGACGGTGAGTCGACATCTGTGACCTATCGTTTAGGTGAATTAGAACAACTGGAACACTCCGAAGGCGGCGATGTCGGCCTGCGGGTTCTGGTCGGTAAAAAGCAGTCCACCGTCTCTTCTTCAGACCGATCTAAAGAAGCTCTATCAGACCTTGTTGAACGCGCGGTCGCGATGGCAAAAACCGTACCCGACGATGAACTGCTCGGCCTGGCAGATCCAGACCAACTTGCAACGGACCTGCCAGAAATCGACATGTGCGACCCAGAAGACATTTCCACTGAAACGCTGATTGAAGCCGCCCGCACTTGCGAAGACTCCGCCAGGGCTGTCAAAGGCGTAACCAACTCAGAAGGCGCGCAAGCGAACTGGGGCCGCTCACGCGTAGCGATCGCAGCGAGCAATGGATTTCAACGTGCGTATGAAAGTACCGGTGGATCGTTTTCAGCATCAGTTCTGGCTGGCGACGTGGAGTCAGGCATGGAGACGGACTACGAATACACGTCAGCCGTCTATGCCAGAGATTTCAAGTCACCCAAAGAGGTCGGTCAGACCGCCGGGGAACGTGCGGTGAGAAAGCTGGGCGCTCGCAAAGTGAAGAGTGGTAAATTTCCCGTGATATTCGAATCCCGCTCGGCGCGGGGGTTGATTAGTCACTTCGTAGGCGCGATCAACGGCAGCGCCGTAGCGCGCGGAACGACATTCCTAAAAGACAGTATGGATAAAGCCGTATTTAGTGACGCAATAACAATTATTGAAGATCCACACCGGGCCCGCGGCATGCGCTCTAAACCCTGCGATGCAGAAGGCCTCGCTAATAAGAGCCGAAACCTGATCGATAACGGCATTCTGACGACCTGGGTTTTGGATCTCCGCTCTGCCCGCAAACTAGGACTCACACCTACGGGACACGCAAGCCGAGGACCCTCATCGCCACCGTCGCCGTCTGTGACCAATGTCAACCTTGTCGCTGGAGAACAATCACCGGAACAATTGATTGGAGATATTAAGAGCGGCCTATACGTGACCGACGCCTTCGGCCAAGGAGTTAATGGTATAACCGGAGATTACAGCCGTGGCGTCAGTGGCTTCTGGATCGAGAGCGGTGAATTGGCCTATCCGGTGAACGAGATCACTATCGCCAGCAACTTAAAAGACATGTTCCTCGCCATGACCGCAGCCAACGACTTAGAACTAAGTCGCGGCATCGACAGCCCGACGGTTCGCATAGACGGCATGAGCATTGCTGGAAGCTAACACAGGAACTAAAAGCGCTAACGCCAGGGGTTCAACAGCGCCAGAATTGGAACCGTCTATTTCGGTATCGATTTTTCAGCGTCACCCATTATGCGGCCCATGGCATTGGGCATATGGTTTTTACCACTCTTCATAGGTTCAGAAGCTTTCTCGACCAACTTCTGCATGCGCTCCATGGCTTCAGTTTTAGCAGCTTGGAGATTTGCATTCATGCGGATCTGCTTTGGTGCTTGTTGAACATTCCCACCCCCTTGCGAAACGGGGCGATCCATGTCGGTCGAAGTCACGATGGCCGAATCCGCGCCCACAATCACTGCATCAATGGCATCATCTTCGTCATTAGCGTCACTTAGAGAGTAAGCTACGAAGGCTACGAACGCTACGAACGCTACGCTAACAACAATAACCCACACCGCCCCACTACTGTCAGACATATGATAGCTCCTCACGTTTGATCCGAAGTTCCCTCAGCCGACACTTTATGTCGCCCCGTGGGTTTCAATTTGAGAGTATAATCTATAATGACCTAAGATTACGTCGACATCAGTCAAGGAGCGACATCTTTGCCATGAAACGCCTGCGCAAGGCTCTGTTTCGTAACCCCGCTGTACAGAGCTTTCTTGGCGCTGTCGCCGCTGGCTACATTTGGCTGGTCCGCGCAACAAGTCGCTGGGTCGACGAAAATGAAGAAATGGCGGCCGACGCGTGGGCGGGATCAAAACCTGTGATCATCGCATTTTGGCACAACCGTCTTTTTCTCATGCCCCATTGCTGGTCATCCTCGGCCCCTTTTCATATGCTGATTTCGTCTCACGCAGACGGGCGCCTTATATCAAAAACCGTGTCTTGGTTTGGCATCTCAACGGTTACGGGCTCCAGTTCTAAAGGCGGCACCCAAGCAATGCGCGAATTAGTGCGCCACCTCAATGCGGGAACTAGCGTGGGCATAACACCAGATGGCCCGCGTGGTCCGCGCATGAGGGCCAACGACGGCGCCATCTCGCTGGCTAAACTGACCGGCGCAACAATCTTACCAACTGCAGTTGCGACCGGTCGACGAAAGGTTTTGTCGACCTGGGACAAACTCATTGTCCCACTACCCTTTGCCCGTGGTGCCCGCGTTTGGGGCACCCCCATATCAGTATCCAAAGATTACACTGCGGAAGAAATTGCACAGCTCAGAGAGACCCTCGAACGGTCGTTAATTGCGGTAAGCAATCGTGCCGATACCTTGGTCGGGCAGTCACAAATTCCGCCAGCCAAAGCGCAAGGGACTGATAATGCGCGCGCCTGAGTTCTGGCAATCTGTCGGCCCCTTGGTCAAAGCGCTTACACCCATTGGCAATTTATATGGCGCTATAGCTGCATGGCAGATCAGGCATGCAGCACTCGAACGCATCGCGGTTCCTGTCATCTCGGTAGGCAACCTCACCGTTGGCGGCACGGGAAAGACACCTGTGGTTCGTGACCTGGTGAAGCGCCTGAAACACATCGGACATAGACCAGCTGTCATATTGCGTGGATATGGTGGTCAACTCAAAGGCCCACTGCGGGTCGATGCGGATGCGCATACCGCTCTTGATGTAGGAGATGAGGCCCTTCTTCACGCCCGTGACGGAACAACCTGGGTTGCGAGCAAACGTGTTCTTGGGGCGAAAGCGGCCGTCGCAGATGGTGCGACGTGCATTGTGTTGGATGACGCTCATCAACACGGTAGCTTACATAAAGACCACGCCCTCCTCGTTGTTGACGGCCCAGTTGGCTTCAGCAACCATCGCATATTTCCGGCAGGTCCACTGCGAGAAGAGGTGCGAGCGGGCTTAGCCCGTGCCGATGGCGTGATCATCCTGGGAGCAGACGCGACGGACTTGCGCAGCCGATTACCAGACGATTTAACTCAGGCGACGGGAACATTGAAAGCCGAGGCAGAATCCGTTCATCTTCATGGTCGCAAAGTAGTGGCTTTCGCTGGCCTAGGCCGGCCACAAAAGTTTTTTGACACCTTAACTGCTCTTGGTGCTCTGGTTGCCGCCACGCATCCCTTCGATGATCACCATCTCTACAAACCGGCCGATATACAGACGATCTTAGACGAAGCATATGCGTTAGACGCATTGCCTGTCACGACTGAAAAAGATGCAATGCGATTGACTCCAGATCAGCGACAACAGATCGATGTCGTGCGGATCGCAGTGCATTACCAGAACCCTGCGATCATCGACTCCTTACTGCAGGATGTTTTGTCCAGCCGGTAGCGCCGCCATAACAGTTTGGGGGTCGAGCTTTGCGCCATACCATGAAATACCAAAGTGAAGATGAGGCCCGTTGGTTCGTCCGGTCATACCGATAGCCCCTATTGGGTCGCCCTGCCACACCCGCTGCCCCTGCTCGACAGAAATATCACTCATATGGATATAAACAGAATCAAGGCCAAACCCGTGATCAATCATCACCGTCTTGCCCGTTAAAACCATGCCATCGTGAACCAAACTAACGATTCCATCTGCTGTCGCCACGATTGGCGTTCCCGTCGGTGCAGCAATATCTAGACCCGAGTGAGGGGAGCGAGGTTGACCGTTGAGAATGCGCTGACTGCCGAACACACCTGAGATTCTTCCCTGAGCTGGCTGTAAGAATCCAGTTTCAAAAAAGGGTAGGGTCTCTGTTCGGTTACGGGCAGCAAAAATCATTCCGCCTTCATTGCGGATGCGCTTTACAGTTTCAGGATTCGGTGTGACTGTGTTTTGTGGCAGTCCGTCGACCCGCTCAATCTTCCAGTCACGTGACGCGACAGAAACAACTTGCGTCGTCTCCCGACCATCACTGTACCGCGCCACCAATATTGCAGACGATTTGGCATCTCTATCCATACCGAATACGAAACGCCCAGCCTCTGAGACTGAAACTACCCGCCCATCAAGCTTAAGGCAGGACCCGGGCATGACTTTGCCAAAGACAATGCCGCCCTGCTCGAGGCGACCGTGCAGCACGATGGGGTCAGCTGCGGCAGATGACATCTGCAGACACAGCGCCGTACAAAAAAAGAGGGCACGCATTAGAGGAGACTCCCTTGTCGACCTTCGACCTTTTTACTGACCTTTATCTCAGACTTAGTATGGGTCGCATTTGATGTCGGTTTTTTGGCTTTGGTTTTTGGCCCGTCTTCACCGACGTGAACATCTACCGCACCGTCAGTGAATTCAACTTGCAAAGCAGCACCAGCAGATACTCCCGCAGCGACAGTAATCGAATTACCATCAGCATCTCTCACCAATGCATACCCGCGCTCCAGAACCCGCTTTGGCGAAACGGAATCAAGTCGCGCGCCAAGTCCCTCAAGGCGCTCTTTGGTGCGATCTGCAGAACGATTGAGTGCAGTGCCTAATCGATTTGACAGGTCGAGTATCTGAGAGTCATAGCGTTTGACGTCACGAGCCAGATGGGTGGTCTTGAGCCCAGCCGCAACAACCGACAACTCCTGCCCCTTGGCCGCTAGTAACCGCGCAGGCCCCGCTCCCAATCGTTCTGACAACCCATCTAGGTCCTGCTGCTTTTGCTCCACCAACTGAGTGAGATTAGGTAGTCCTCGCGCCAATCCGGCAAGGTGCAGCTTATTCTCCGACAACATGCGATTGATCGACTGGCCGAGCCTGACACCACCTTCTTGCACCTGCGAGATTAATTCCATACGCACGGGTACCGCCATTTCGGCAGCGGCCGTCGGCGTGGGCGCGCGACGATCAGAAGCGAAATCGATAAGTGTAGTGTCGGTCTCGTGGCCAACAGCAGAGATTAAAGGTATCTCCGACGCTGCTGCAGACCGAACGACAACCTCTTCATTGAATGCCCATAAATCTTCGAGGGAACCGCCGCCACGAGCGATGATTAAAAGATCAGGGCGCGGGATATCGCCTCCCTTTTGCAGCGTGTTGAATCCGTCTATCGCCGCTGAAATTTCTGAAGCCGCACCGTCACCCTGTACTCTCACCGGCCACAACAAGACGCGACGCGGAAAGCGATCTTGAACACGGTGCAAAATATCGCGAATGACAGCACCGGTTGGCGATGTAACGACGCCAATAACATCGGGTAAACGCGGCAGAGTTTTTTTGCGGTCCTCGGCAAATAAGCCCTCAGCCGCAAGCGCCTTACGCCGGTCCTCCAATAGCTTAAGGAGCGCCCCTTCGCCGGCGAGTTCAAAAGTGTCGATAATGATTTGATATGACGATCTACCGGGATAGGTAGTCAACCGGCCAGAGGCGATGACTTCCATTCCCTCTTCTGGCCGATGCGCCAACTTAGACATTCCGCCACGCCAAATAATCGCGTCTATAACCGCTGACTCATCTTTGAGCCGCATGTAGCAGTGACCAGACGCCGCTACCTTGGGCTGAGATATCTCACCACGAATGCGGACATAGCCGAAAGCATCCTCTACCGTCCTCTTGAGGGCACTAGAAACCTCAGAAACAGTGAATTCAGGAACGTTCAGTGAAGCGGTGCGATCAGCCATGAGTCTTTGAAATGCGCATCATCAATCTTTGTAGACATAAACCTGAGGCATCGCAGAACGAATTCGATTCTTCTCTGTTCCACCTTCGAGATCACGAATATAAGCATCAACCTTTTGATGGTGGCGTTTCAACTGATACAGTTTCTCAACGGCGTCTTTGCGCAAATTACCAATTTCACCGAACTCGGTGAGCACTCGGGCACTGTCTGCACCTCCCGGTCCGCCATCAACAAACTCGATCTGAACGGGCATGCCTTCTCCGCACTTGGCGATCGCTTCTTGGCGCGAGGAATGGTCATCATTTAATTGGGTTTCACCGACCACGGGCCAGATCAACTCCTCGATGGCGTCCCCCTTGGGTGGCGGCATAAGGTCAGCCATTGCGCCGTGGTCTTCTTCATGACCACGCAGCCAAGCCCGGGCGATAAAAAACAAGACGATTAACGCGACAATCCATACGAGAAGGCTCATAGCTATTTTTGGTCCTTTCCGTCGATCCAGCAAAATAGAATGCTGTTATCGCATAGTTTCGAAGCGTCGTCAGGGCCTGCAAGTTGCCTATAGAGGTTTCTGCACCATGAAATCATACATACGATTGAATGTCTGAGGGTACTCAGACTCAAACCTATGCCAATTCTTAAGGCTGAGTCCGCGCTCATCTTTGGGCGCAAAGGTCCGGTATTTTGTCAGAAGTGAGCGCGACGAGTCTACAAACCCGCAAAACCGCAAATCGAGATCTTTTAGGGCTAACTCAACCCTAGGGATGGTGAAATCTTGTTCTTGGACATGGAAGAGCAAGTCTCTACACATCGACATTGAATACACATCAAGCTTGTTGAAAACGTCATGCAGAGCTTCGTTCGACTCTGTCCCGGTTAAAATTTGAGCGACCAGGCCCTCACGAATTACACGCATTTTCTGTGAGTTAACAGTATCACCTCGAGGACCGATTAGGTTTCTAACGTTTCTCACAGATTGTCTTGCCTTTGCACTGTATAAACAAATGCGCATCATCCCACCGGGTCGGAGCAACCCAGCAAGCGCACGCCACCCTTCAATTGGGTCGGTCATGTGGTGTAAAACCCCCGTGCAGGTGACGTAGTCAAATGTCCGATCCAATGCCGGAAGCTCAAGTATATCACCCTGTGCAAATGAAATTTTCTCAAGACCAAGATCCAGAGCCCTACGAGCGCCGTAGGCTAAACTTGTTAAAGATAGATCGACCGCCAACATCTCAGATTCTGGCCAAACTAACTTGTCTTCGATTGCGACGCGGCCAGTTCCACATCCAGCAACCAAGATTGAAAAATGCTCAGGCTCGCCGAAAGCGTCAGAGTCAAACTCCGCACAACAGGCGGTAAAATAGTCCAAGGGTATAGCTGGGTCATTGTCCGTATGAGTCATCCAGCGAGGATAAGGGTGTTCTTCATACTGCAACCGCACTTGGATAGAGACCTCGTCTATAACGGGTGTGATAGAAGGGATCCCATCTGCAATTTCCCGCTCTCGTCTTGGCTCCTTGATTTGGACGCGTATTAAGTCAGCCAACATCGGACTTAATGCCGCATAAGACAGAATAGCATCAGTCACCGACAAATCATTTAGCGGTCGATAGGCGCCCAAGACTGCAACAGTCAACAAATCAGGGCGCTCAGATGACCCTTTCTCGAAACGCCTCAATAAGCTTTCAATCGACTGTTTTTCAGCTGCGGACTCAGGAAAAATGTACTCGGACAAAAATCCGTAGATTGAGACTGCAGTAGCTGCACTTAATATTTCATCTGAGAATTGCTGATCTTGTTGCACCACCTTCTCTAAAAAGTAACGCCTCGCATGTATCAATAGCCGTTCAAATGCAAGTTGAGGAATCGGCGTTGTAACGAGCAGGGCCTGCATGAGCCGCGTGTTTAGAAAAGCTATTAGTGAACCATCAGCAAGAAAGCGATCTAAAGTCGCTACGTCACCTCGCCAGGCGGCATTGAGATAGACCTGCACCTTGACATATGAGATCAGAATGTGAAGGGCAGCAGTACACAGCTTCGCTACATCAAAATCTCGGCTAAGCAGGGCATTAGAAAGGACAACTTCAGCGTCCGCCGGAATGTCTGCGCCAGGGACTGTTAGAGAATCACACAGTTCGTGCACAGTTTTCCTATATTTTTCTTTGTCTAATTCTTCAGTTAACGGAGACACAGCATCACCCATCAGCGCGTGCCGATCTCGCTGACATCATCTTATTCTCGTCAACACTCGGCATAAGAGAAAACATTCTTGTATTAAGAGGCCTCCTGCGCCAAACAAATGCAACAGCAAAAGCCGGAGATATTTAGATGAAGGTTTTGGTAGTCGGTGGTGGCGGGCGGGAGCACGCCCTGTGCTGGTCAATTGCGGCCTCGCCCTTATGCGACAAATTGTATTGCGCCCCAGGAAACGCCGGGATTGCCCGCGAAGCTGAGTGCGTTCCAATTGGCGCCGAAGATGTCGCTGGCTTGGTCTCCTTCGCTAAAGAGAACGCCATTGATTTCGTCGTGGTCGGCCCTGAAGCACCCTTGGTGATGGGACTCGCCGATGACCTGCGAGCAGCAGGTATAAAGACGTTTGGTCCCAGCGCAGCGGCGGCACAAATTGAAGGCTCCAAAGCCTATATGAAAGATCTCCTGACCAAGAGCGGTGTGCCGACCGCCGCCTATGGACGCTTCACGGATAGCGCCACCGCCAAAGCCTATATCACTGAGCAAGGCGCACCGATCGTGGTTAAAACCGATGGTCTTGCGGCCGGCAAGGGCGTCATTTTGTGCGACACCGTGGACGAGGCTCACGCTGCCGTCGATTCCATAATGACCGACAAAACATTTGGGGACGCCGGCAACGAAATTGTTATTGAAGAATTTCTGGACGGAGAAGAAGCGAGTTTCTTTGCTCTGGTCGATGGCACACACGCGCTCCCCTTGATCTCTGCACAAGACCACAAGGCTGTTGGGAATGGTGACACCGGCCCCAATACGGGTGGCATGGGCGCGTACTCTCCAGCTCCCGTGATGACTGGCGCCCTAACAGAAGAGGTGATGGAAACCATCATCAACCCGACCGTAAAAACCATGGCCGATATGGGCACACCCTACGTGGGCGTCCTTTTCGCCGGGCTGATGATCTCAAAAACGGGCACCAAGATTTTGGAATACAACGTGCGCTTCGGTGATCCCGAATGCCAGGTTCTGATGCGACGTCTAAAGTCGGACATCCTTCCTGCTTTGATCGCCGCAGCGGACGGACAACTGGATCGATTTAATTTACGCTGGCATGACGATGCGGCAATGATCGTGGTGATGGCAGCAAATGGCTATCCCGGTGCCTACGAAAAAGGATCAGAAATCAAAGGAGTCAATGCAGCTGAAGGGCAAGATGGCGTACTGGTTTTCCATGCCGGCACAAAGAAAGATGGCGAAACACTTACAGCCACTGGCGGCCGCGTATTGGGTGTAACTGCAATGGGAACCTCCGTAACAAACGCCCAATCGAAAGCCTATAACGCCGTCGATGCTATTGAGTGGCCAGGCGGATTCTGTCGACGCGATATTGGATGGCGAGCGGTAGAGCGCGAAGCTAAGACTGCAAAGTGATGACTGCGCCGCACAATTATTTCGCATCAACCTATGGCGAAGCGCGGCAGAAATTCTTGGCCACCGCTGAGGACGCCGGGGCTGTCGTCACCAACAATATTCACCCTCTGAAAGGTCCAACCGGCGAAGAACTCGCGCTGGACGTCGCAGCATTTGGTCCGCTCGACGCCGAAAGAGTGTTTGTCACGATGTCAGCGACCCACGGTGGCGAAGGGTTTATTGGCTCTGCCGCCCAAGTTGGTTGGATGGATGAAGACCGGTACCGCGATCTCCCCGATAACACCTCTGTCATCCTCATGCATGCGGTGAACCCGCACGGCTTTGCCTGGCTACGCCGCGTAACCGAGGGCAACGTCGACCTTAATCGCAACTTCCTAGACTATGCCGAGCCCACCCCTCAGAACCCTGAGTACGACAAATTACATGGCGCTATTTGCCCCGATGACTGGACGGACAGCGCGCTCGCTGAGGCCGACAGCATATTAGAGTCCTACGTTGAGGAGCACGGCCAGAAAGCCCTCAACCGCGTCGTCATGGGCGGACAGTTCAGCCGACCTGACGGGCTGTTTTACGGCGGCACAGCACCGACGTGGTCGCGCACAACCATCCTAGCAACCCTAGACGCTCACACATCCGACGCTGACCACGTTGCCTTGATTGATTTTCATACGGGGCTTGGGCCATCAGGCCATGGTGAGTGCTACATTGTCGGCGATGAAGGTGAGCCCGGCGTTGAAAAAGCAAATGAGATCTGGGGCACCGACGGTGTAACCGTCTTGGCAGCATCCGGGTCGCGGAGCGCCCATGACGGCTACAATTTGACGGGCATCGGACGAGAACTGGCGCCGACACCCTTTTATGGCAACACGCTGGAATTCGGCTCGCACCCCCTAGACGTTGTCTACCGCGCACTCCGCGCCGATAACTGGCTTCATCTTCATGGGGACCTAAATTCCGAGGCGGCTCGATCTATTAAGGCTAATCTCAAAGAGGCCTTTTCTCCAGACTCCGCGGAGTGGCGCGAAACAGTCTACACGCGAAGTATGGATGTCTGGTATCGCGGAATGGCAGGACTCGCAGGTCTTTGATTTAGAATTTACTTGCAGAGCGTTGAGAGGTTTGAATAATCCCCATCCATCTCTTCAAAACCGTCGGCAAATTTGACCGCCGTATAGTAACACGGGTCAGTCTACTCACGGGCAAACCTAAATGTAGCTTGAGACATTTCGGCTTTGCGGTCGCCCTCAAAGTCCGCCGTTGTCAGGGTGCGGTCCCACAACCGAAATATGATATCTTCATGCTTCTTAGGTGCAATCCAACTGGCTCAGCGAACGGTTGAATCTTTGCCGATGACCAGCCTGCCAGTCAGGATTTCTTAGCGAATGCCACTGGCGGTCTGAAACGTGGCCATAATTGGATCGATTTGGATATGCCTACCGGCAAAAGCACGGAGTCACAGGACTTCTTCTTGCGCTGATGCGGGGTCGACAGCAGAGAACGTCAAAAGAATACCAAACACCGAAATGATTGTTTTCATCGTGGCATCACCCTAGCGGGCCTTCTTCCCAGCGCAAGCGTCACCGACGTGACGCGAAAAACCCTTTGAGCAGGGTAGCAGCCTCTTGCTCCTGCACGCCGCCGAAAATCTCCGGGCGATGGTGGCAGGTTGGCTGTGAGAAAATCTTTGCCCCATGCTCAACCCCGCCACCTTTGGGGTCGTAGGCGCCGAATTCGACTCGCCTAAGGCGCGCGAAGGATATCGCCGTGGCGCACATCGGGCAGGGCTCGAGAGTGACATAGAGATCAAATCCTGACAGCCGGGCACTCCCGTGGCTCGCGGCAGCCTCCCGAATCACAAGCATTTCCGCATGTGCCGTCGGATCATGCGTGGCTTCAACTTCATTGCCAGCCCTGGCCACAACCTGGTTTTTATCAGGATCGACCATAACCGCGCCAACCGGCACTTCGCCCCGGTCTGCCGCCTTTTGTGCCTGTTCTAGGGCCATACCCATGAAATCTGTCTTGGTCATAGCCGGACAATCGGGGGGCTATGCCCTCAGGTCAAGCGTTCCAGCCTTGATCGGTAACGTTCTGGTAACTTTCCGCGCCTAAAGTACAGATGAGATAAAATATTTGGGGTTTTTCTGCCATGATGGATCACGCTGTTAATTTGGTGCGGAACTGCGGCCACCAGGTCGAGCATCGCACCCTCAAGGGCATTCAAACGGCGAGCGCCGAAAGCGGCGTCAGCTTCCACTACTTGCTCGCGAAAGCCGCGCAAGAGAGTGGGTTTGATTCCAACGCCAAGGCATCAACTTCATCGGCCACTGGCCTATTTCAGTTCACGCGTGGTACCTGGCTCGACATGATGCGGCGCCATGGTGACGGCTTGGGCTTTGGTGATCTCGCCGCTCAAGTGAAAGAAAGTGTCACCGGGCGTATGACAGTACTAAATGAAGACGCGGAAATCGAAATTCTAGCTTTGCGCAGCGATCCATACATCTCATCCCGTTTCGCCGCGTTTTTCGCCAGCGACAATGCCCAAACTCTCGAAACATCTCTCGGCCGAGAAGCCTCTCCGGCGGAGCTCTACTTCGCCCACTTCCTTAGTGCCTGGGGCGCGACAGCTTTGGTCACCACAGCAGAGCAAGACCCGACCAAGCCAGCTGTTGATTTACTGCCAGCCGCAGCAAATGCAAATAAAACTGTCTTCTTCGAGAACAATGGCCTCGCCCGCACAGCCGCCGAAGTGATTGACTGGCTAAGAGACAAGTTTACCGATCGCTTGAGTGCAACCGCTAATGTGGCTGGGTTGTTTGACCCAAGCCAACAATCGACACCAGCGTCACCTGCTTTTAGCAGAACTACTACCTCGCCCTTTTGTGTCGGCGCAGCGCAACGGTCCGGTGAAACAGATCAGATGAGTATTTCCATATATCTGCTTCAAATGCTGTCACAGATGATATCAGCCCTCCCGATGCAGATGGTTGACGACCCCTTCGCCCTTGGCACAATTGGATTCGGTCGCAACGACTGGGGCAGCGTCCTGACTCAGGCATTTGATCGGGACAGTGCGATCACGGCTGAGCAGGCGTACCGCCAGGCCAACCCGCAGGCCCAAGATCAGCCCCTTCGCGCATAGGTTTAGTTAGCCTGCGTCTTGACCCGGTGGCGGACGACAGCGTAAAGCCCGGTCCATGACTTCTCCCATAATAGGCATTACCGCCGACCGTGAAGATCCAGGTGGATACTCGAAGTTCCATTGGTATGCGTTGCGTGTGAACTATTGCTCGGCGGTACAAGCTGCAGGCGGCATTCCCATTATTTTGCCCCCTGACACCAACCTGGTTGATCAATACGCATCGATGATCGATGGCTTGATCGTATCCGGCGGCGCCTTCGACGTTGACCCCGCCCTGTTTGGAGAAGAAACGGCGCACGACACAGTCGTCCTGAAGGCGGACCGCACTGACTTCGAGCTGGGACTCACGCAAAACTTTCTCGCCGATGATAAGCCGATCTTTGGCATCTGTGGGGGCCAGCAGTTGCTCGCAGTCGCCCTTGGTGGATCACTGATCCAACACATTCCCGATGAAGTCGACAACGCCTTGGCCCATGAACAACCCAACCCACGTGATGAAGCCGGACATGATGTAACCATCACCTCAGGTACGCACCTGCACGACATTGTTGGCGTTGAAACCTTGGCGGTGAACAGCGCCCATCATCAGGCTGTGAAAGCCGTGCCATCTCATGTCGTCGTCGACGCAATTGCCCCCGACGGGGTAATTGAAGGAATCGAGGACCCATCAAAGCGGTGGTGCATTGGCGTGCAGTGGCACCCGGAGTTTCACATCTCGGACGGCGACCGCCGGCTGTATGACTCCTTCATTCAGGCCTGCACATGAACGCGCCAAAAGCATCTATAGCTGACTCACCCGATGGTGACCGCGTTGCTAAGGTTATTGCGCGCGCCGGCATATGCTCGCGTCGCGAAGCAGAAACCCTGATAGAACAGGGCCGCGTGACCGTGAATGGCGTGACCCTCGAAAAACCGGGCGTCAAAGTAACAGCAAACGATTTAGTGCGGGTCGATGGTGAGAAACTGCCCGCCCTCGATCCACCTCGGTTGTGGCGATACAACAAGCCGACTGGGCTGGTCACCAGCCACAAGGACGAGCGAAGCCGCGAGACCGTATTCGACTCCCTGCCCGCCTTTCTCCCCCGAGTCATTTCCATCGGTCGCCTGGACATCAACTCTGAAGGTTTGCTGTTACTGACAAACGACGGTGGCCTCGCACGATCCATGGAACACCCCTCGCGCGGCTGGACCCGGCGCTATAGAGTGCGGGTTCACGGCGATATCAAAGACAAAATGTTCGATCCGTTGACCAAAGGCGTGACCATCGACGGCATTCACTACGGACCCGTTGGGGTTAAGCTAGACCGCAAGCCCGGCGTGAACTCCTGGCTGACCGTGACATTGAAGGAAGGCAAAAACCGTGAAGTGCGCCGATTAATGGAGCACGTTGGCCTCAAGGTTAATCGTTTGATGCGCACGGCATATGGCCCCTTCCAGTTGGGCTCTCTAAAGCCCGGTGAACTGACTGAGATTCCCGGCAAGGTGCTAAAAGAACAACTGGGCGCCGACGTGCCGGAGATCAAGAAAAACACCGGCAAAAACAACCAAAAGAAATGAGCGGCAAAGTTCGGATAACGGCGGGCACGTTTAAGAACAAACCTCTCGCTGTGCCCGACGGCGACAGCGTACGCCCCACCTCCGACCGCGCCCGCCAGGCGTTGTTCAACCGTCTTGAACACAGTTTTTCAAATATCGGATTCAAACTGCGGGGCGCGCGGGTGATTGACCTATTCGCCGGCACTGGCGCCCTCGGCCTTGATGCCCTTAGTCGAGGCGCCGCACATGTGACTTTTATTGAGCAAAACGGGCCATCTCTTTCTGTGCTCAAGCGAAATATCACAGCCCTCGGGGTCAACGATAAAGTGACGGTTCTAACAATGGATGCAACGACTTTGCCGACCGCCGCGCAACCCTATGATCTAGCCCTGCTCGACCCCCCTTATGAACAATGCCTCATAGACCCGACCTTGACTGCATTGGTCGGTAAAGATTGGCTCACAGACAATGCAATCATCGTGGTCGAGTCAGCGACCGGCGAGACGGTGACAGCGCCCGCGGGGTTTATCGTCGAGGATGTCCGTAGTTACGGCCGCGGTGCACTGACCTACCTCATTCGCGACCCCTAAAAAAATAAAATTCGGATTTGCGAGGAACGAGCCCATGCACCATGGGGTTTTGAAGAAATTCTCGAGTGCGCTCAGAAATTTAGAAAGTTTACAGACGAGTATGGATGAAGGACCTACGGCAACCCTCTGAGATTTTACATGGAAACCCTTGCAAGAAAACTTTTACGGCCGCTCGATCGGCTCATCCAATGTCTCAATGGCAACCAACCTTGAGTCGGCGCTCTGCCAACGGATTTTGCGGAGCTCCGTGTATTCGGGGGAGTCGTAAAATGCCTCGATTGTCGCCATGTCGGGAAATTCAATAACCACGGTACGTCGCGGCTGCCAATCGCCTTCCAACACTTTTACCGCACCTCCACGCGCGATATAGCGACCTCCGAATTTATTGACGATATCCGGATTGGCCTTGATGTAATTCGCGTAGGTGTCGGGGTCGTTGACGTCGATATCTGCGATGAGAAAAGCGGGCATTGGGTTTCCTTGTTGGGACGAGCACGAGACTCTAATCCTGTGTGAGCAACTCCCAGAGGCGGCCAAAGCTCTCACGGGGATTTTCCCGGTGGGTTTGATAGATCGCATGCGCTGATCCACCAGCATCAGGCGCCAACTTAAGGGACCATAGCGGATCAATTTCGTTCGGAACAAAAGAATACCGAATATCGATGACGCGGTTGGGGTGTTTGGGATCCATAGACACAAACCCGTTACTAAACGCGATGAAGCGCTGCACATCAGTCGCTTGTTGGGTGTCAGCGTCAAGCCACGGCAAATCCCGTGCCAGTTTCAATTTAAGAATGGACGTGCCGGTAAAATGCTGCGCCCCGATACCGACCCGCACTGCATCAACATGAAAGCTCTCTTCCGTTTCATAGATGGTTTTCCATACCAGGATGTTTGCAAAACTTGGCTTGGCTTCGAGCCGGGCCGGATTATGCCCGCGAGAGGCTGCAATCTGCTGCCCCATGGCCAGCGCGGCGCTGTGTTGCATAGCTCCCATTGAGATGTAGGCACCCACCCAAAGCAACGCCGCGGCGGAAAACATTCGGTTTTGTTTCCAGGCCGCCGCCACGCAGAGCGTAACCAACACGATGGTAAACAGCGGATCAATGATGGGGATGATACTCCACGCCAGTCGTATCTCACTGACCGGCCACAGCAACATGGTGCCATATGACGTCGACGCATCGAGCAACCCATGGGTGGCGTAGCCCAAAGTACAACACGCGAATGTTTGAAGGCGCGAGAGCTGCCAACGCCGGCCAACAGCATAGTAAAGCGCCAATGCGCAAAGCAGCCCACCAATGGGGATGAACGCGAGCGAATGGGTAAAGTGCCTGTGGTACTCAAGAAAAATGAGCGGGTCCGATGTCGAGCGTATCAGCGCGTCGAGATCGGCCGCCATGCCCGAGACAAACCCCAACCCTCCGGCAAGAGCGATGTTCTTGGTTCTGGTCGGCGTCGCCTGCGCGAGCGCAGCGCCCAGCGCGCCTTGCGTCAACGGGTCCATAGACAGAGCCTATACCAGGAACCTGTATTCAGCCTACGGTGAAAAACATCCGTCAGATCTGAGGAGATCACCATGAACGCCCGCCAATTTCTCTCCGCCGCTCTGCTTGCCCTATGCGTGACATCCTGGCCTGCCGCTGGTTCAGATAAAAACAACAATATTCTCCGCATGGTCACGGGCACCCACAGCTTTTATGAGGAAGATGGCACCACCGTACGAGGACAAGAACACTTTCGCATGATTGCCCATGCCGATGGCAGCCGAACCATGGCGCTCAGCAAAATCATGTTCGACAGCGACCGCCAGCACAACATCACCATGCGCGTTGACCCACAGTTCCGGCCTCTCGAAGCTTTTGGCAGCTACTGGTACCCCACCGGATTTAAAGGCTCGATCCGCGTTACGATTGATGGCGACCTTTTGCAAGCGACCTCGTTTAGCCCTATTGGCCTGACCGAGCATGCCGTGCGGGTGCCACCCGCGCTGGCCGTGGTTACCCATGGTGAAGGTCTCAATGCCTGGAGCGCGTCAGTGCTTGACCCCACGGATGATCAACCCGGCGTCAGTAACAAAGAATCCGCCCGGACGTCTTACTTCATTAGCCCGGTGAAAGAAGGTGATGGGCCGGTGTTGGGCAAAGTCGTGCGCGCCACTTTGAAGCGTGTCGGCGAAGAAACCATAACAGTGCCCGCCGGAACCTTTGACACAGTTCACTACGACACGGGCGTGCTGGACATTTGGGCGATCAAAGGTGACCGTATTTTGGCGAAGCAAACATTTCGCGGACAGGACTACCTGCTAACGGAATACACAGTCGAGTAACGCGAACTAGGCTTTTCGGCTGCCGTAAATAAACCAACCGCCGCGCCCGTGCAGAGGCGGCTCAACTTTGTCGTCCCACACATCGGCCAGTTTGTCTTTTGGATAGGTCGCGACCTCGGGGACAATGCGCTCGAACGTCTCTGACTCGGGGAACCCCGCTTCAGTCATCAACGCTGTCGGATCTTGTGAGCGATAATTCCGATAGTTTGGCTCGTTATTGTGGCGGGTGTCCCAATCAAACATGAAATTGAGAAACGGCTCGCAGGATTTATGGGGCGGCAGTTCCAAATTCACCATCAGACCACCCGGCTTTAGAACGCGATAAGCTTCTTTCAAAATGCGCTTGGACGCTGGCACAGCAATTTCGTGAAAGAAGAAACTGGTGACCACGAGATCGAGAGTCTCGTCCTCAAAATCGACTTTCTCAGCATTCTGTTGGCTCAGGTGCATCTTGACGCCAGCCATTTCCGCTTTGGCGTGGCCGTATCGAAGGCTCGGGGCGGCGATGTCGATTCCGTACAATTCAACATCTGGATATGCGACCTTGTAGGTCATCAGGTTGCTACCACCTTGCGTACCCATGTCGAGTATCTTGGCGGGTTTGAAATCTGGATAGGCATGCTTGAGCCATGCGTTGACCGAGTTTCCGACGCTTCCAAAATCGCGCCCTGGATTAATGGGCGGACCACCATGGCGTGCCCCAAGCAGAAACCCTTGAGCCACATCATCTTCCGTAAACTCTGAGTGGTAGCCACCGGGAATCAAATGCACATCTTGCGCGGTGATGTATTTGGGAATTTCTAAGTTTGGATCAGTCTTAAGTGTGCCACCGGCTGGATTTTCGTTGGCTACCTTACGTACCACCGCAACCATTTCAGGTAGCTTCCGTTCGACGGCCGGCTGTTTTGATTGGGAGAGCATTTCCTGAGCGTTATACCGAACCGAACTATAGGTGCGATAAAACAGGTTCTTCTCGATGGCCTTAGATATTTCATGGCCAGTTTCGGGGCTGCGGCCATTCTTCTTTTCGAATTCCGGCTTCACCGATGTTTCATAGGCATCACGCACCTTGAACCGGACATTCATCAAGCAATGATTATGCAGCTTGGCGATATAGCGGGTGCGGACGTACTCGTCATGGGTCTGTTGAAACAGGCTGTCGATGTTCTTCATGGTAGCGTGCTCTTTGGCCGGGTCGAGAAAAGCGATTTAGGGGCTTAGATATCAATTTCAACTGGCCTGTAAAGAATTTTCGGGGAGCTACTTACACAGGTGAACGTTAGTCCTGGGGACAGGAAACGACCGCGTGACGGTGGTAGCGTTAATCGACGATAGATTTCTAGCGCTCTGCTCGGGCAAGACAGCGGGATATCAACCAGAATCAGGAAACTACTCATGGCATCACGGTTGTTCTTGACGCTCTTTGTTCTCTTCGCCTTCGTAGCGATGCAGAGCGCCCAGGCAAAGGTGCTCGTCTTCGGTGGCACTGGGATGATTGGCTATGAGATCGTCAAAGCTTTGAAAGATCAGGGCCAGGCTGTCACTGTCTTTGTCCGTGCCACATCAAATGTTGAAGACTTAGACAAGATTAACGTGTCCTATGTGGTCGGCGATGTCCTGGATTCTAACTCGCTGCATCGCGTGTTTGCTGGGGGGGACTACAAGACAGTCATCAGCTCTATTTCGCGCTCCGGGTCCTTCGGCTCTGCACAAGAAGGGGTGACCATTCACCGGACGGGCAACAACGCAATCACAGCGGCCGCACTATTGGGCGGCGTGGACCAACTAATTCTTATGGGAACCGTTGGGGCTGGCGATAGCGCTGGCACATTGGGGGAACGACAGCGCACATCGTTTAAGCAGATCTATGCCGACAAAACGGCGGCGGAAGATTTCCTCCGTGCCAGTGGGATGACCTATACCATTGTCAGAACTGGCATCATTCTGACCGATAAGCCCACAGGAACAGTTGAGTTCACCGAAGATCGCACGGTTCGTCACGCGGCGAATGTTTTTGATTTCACCGCGATGACCGCTGCCTGCGTTGGAAATCCAGACTGCGCCAACAAAACGTTCCACACCCACGACCCAGCGATCCCGCCGTTGAATATGGAAGATATGATGAAAGCCTTCGAAGGCTTACAAGCTTTTGAAGACAAGCGGCGCGGCAAAAAAACCAACTAGCCGCGTCTGCTCTCAAATTCGGCCCGTGCGCGAATACCGGCCTAGCTTTGATCTTCGGGAGAGAGGCCATCCAGCTTACCCGTATTAACGATGCCAGTTGGATCGACCGCCTGTTTGATGCGCGATAGCAAACTCAGGGCCTCGGGCTGAAGAACGTCCGCAAAGTGATAGTAGCCACCGACCTGAACATGGATAGAACCGAGCTCCTGATAATAATCGCGCAAGTCCGTGCGCATCTGCCGTACATAGGCCCGTGCCTCGGGATTGGCTTGAAAACCACTGAACTTCTTTTGCTCAGAAGCCGAGATATTATCGAGGTGCAGGCGGCTTAGGGCATCGGGCCAATACAAACATGGCTCACATAAAAAATAATACGGGCTGAAGTTGGTAATGTAAGAGTGTTCGATGTTCAGCTCCGCCATATCACCCTGGCGTTCGGCAAAAAACGCCTGTGTTTTTGTGGCAATTTCTACTGCGCGGCTGATGGGCCACAAGGAACTGGTGGCAACCCAACGTTCGCCATCTCGACCGAGAAATTTTCGGATGGAGAAACCGACCGCATCACGTGCACGCGGCAGAATAGGGGGAAGCTCCCGCCCCTTCTGCACGCAGACTTGACGCGCAAGGTCGAGTCCATCTTCTGCCCCTCTAGTGCTTGGCCCTTCCGCCTTAAGATGCAGTGACCATTTCACGCCTTCGAGAAAGTTTTTGCCACCAGCTGCCATCTTGGCGATAGACCGAATTCCAGCAGAGAGTGTTTTCTCTTCGGCCATAGCACCTGCCAACGCTTTAATGGCGTCGCCCATGCCAACCTTAGAAATATTGGCAGTCTCAAAAGGGTCCAAACCGGTACGTCTGGAAATGAAATCCATCGGCGATAAACCGATCATCGCCTCAGCCATATCTTCATAGCTCTCGAACGCAAACGATCCATAGGCCACGCCCGTCAGCTTGGCCTTAAGGTGTAGCGACACCGCCGTCTTAACCCCGAACACGCCACTATCACCAATAAACAGTCCTGTGAGGTCTGGTCCGTAGTTGCGGTAATAGGGCTTGTCATTGACGGACGAACTCCACGAACCGGTTTTCAGCAGCGACCCATCAGCCGTGGCGACTTCAATGCCCAGCACACCCTGCATGCCTCCCGGTACGTTTTGCGCAATCGCGCCACCGACTGTGGAGTGAGACCCGGACAGAGGTGCAGGAAAGTCGACCGCCATATCGTGAGGACGCAGAGCTTCAACCACATCGCTCCAGGTACAACCCGCCTCAACAACAATGTAGCGATTAATGCTATCAATTTCGCGCACGCGATTAAGCTTGCTAAGATCCAGGAGAATGCTCTCCGCTTCCGTGGGACCGTAGGCGTTGGTGTAAGACATACCACCGCCCCGCACGTAAACGGAACGGTCATGACGTTGTGCCACTTGCAGTGCGGCAGCGACCTCTTGAGATGAAGACGGCGAAACCACTACGGCAGGAGCCACAACATTGTCCCAGAAGAACAGGTCGTGACTGAGTAGGAATCGTGTGTCGTCGTCTGTCGTTACATCGACTTCCGCGACAATCTGCCGCAAAGTTGCGATGAGATCCGCGGTGGACACCTGAGGTACGGACGTTTTGGTCATCGGTTCAGCTCTACTCGACCTCCGCCGCAACGCGGAATCCGACCCAGCTCTGCCTCACATCATGGTGATCAGGACCGCCTCGTGTCGATGAGCGGGTAAATAGTGGTCCCGTGCCATAGGCGCCGCCGCGAAGTGGGCTTTCATCACAGAATCCGGTGGTCACCGGGCCGCCGTCATCAGGCAAAGCATCGTGGTTCGGCGTCCAGCAGTCAGACACCCATTCCCATACATTGCCCGTCATATCGTAAAGACCCCAAGGGTTGGGCTGATGCATCCCGGCAGGGGCAGTATAGAGGTAACTGTCATCGCAAGACTGACTGGCCCGCGCCGGATGCGCCGCGCTCAGTGAGGCGTTTGCCACATTGCCATAGGTGCACACCTCAAATCCTTCTTCACCCCAGGGGTAAGTCGACGTGCCGCCGGCGCGCAGGGCATATTCCCACTGAGATTCAGTCGGTAGAGCATAAGCACGACCGGTTATTTCAGTCAGCCAGGCGGCATAGGCCTCAGCATCCTTTTTCGACACGCAGACCACCGGGTGATCGGCAGTTTGCGGAATACCAGGATCAGCCCAGGTTTTAACGTTGGCTGATCTATCCCAGCCTCCGGCCCACACGACACAGTCGGAATTGGCCTTGCGTTCTGTTTCTTTGACGAACTCCGCATATTGATCGCGGGTCACTTCAAAGGTGCCCAGCGCGAAGGGCGTTGCAAAACGGATTCTCTTCTTGGGAGACTCCCAAAGAATACGAACGCCTTCGATGTGCCGGGTCCACGGCAATTCATTCACCAAGTCCGCATCCGCGCCCATGGTGAAACTTCCCGCTGGAATAATTCTGAGTTCGGGACAAATGGCGCAGTCACGCAAGTTGCCGGGCGGTAAATCATTATCGGCGTCGCGCGACACTTGAAGCGGATCAGATGACTTTTGCGCACAGCCACTTGAGATAAGAGCGAGCCCAGCAGCACACAGAAGCTGGCCAGCACGTCTAAGGAGGTTTGTGTTCATCGTCGGCTCCTACCGGTCCGGCATTTCAGCGTATTGAGTGCGCCAATGGCCGAGCGCCACACCTGGTTCGTTGCGCAAGCCAAAAGCTTTGCCGCGGGCCGCAGGATTGGTCAGCGCATCGAGGGCGGCCAAAGCAACATCACCGGCTTTGATGATGGATACGTAATAGTCTTTGCGGTCGAGCAGAATGAATGGGATCTCACCGCCCGGTTCTTCCGGTACGCGGCCTGGTGCAATAATTGTGTATCTGAGGCCACTGGCACGCACGACCTCTTCGCCCTTGGTCTTGAAGTAACGCACATAATTCTTTGCAGGATTTTTGGTTTGATCTACTTGCGGACCGGACGTCGCAGTAGAAATCAAAACGAAATGTTTGACACCTGCCGCCTTGGCAGCACCGACCAGATTTTGCATGCCGTGGTAGTCGACAAATTCCGGATTATAACCGCCCACCCATTGTGACGAGCGGATCGACGACACCACGTAGTCCACATCGCGCAGGGGTTCGACCAATGTCCGCGGATCGCGCACATCGGCTTGGACCCATTCGTAGTCACCGGGAATGCGCCGCTTCGCCCGCTCAACATTGCGGGTGGTGGCCCGCACGGTGTAGCCATCGGCGCGAATGGTCTCGGCGATGAAGCGCCCAATGCGCCCGGTCGCACCCAAAATCAGAACGCGACCCTTCTGACCATCGGCGAGAACGCGTTTGGACGCTTGTCCCAAGGCGAGAGCCGCCAGTCCGCATGCCAATACGTCACGTCGCTTCATGGTGAATTACCCTCAATACCTAAGATGGCCGCTTAAATTTCTTGCGTTCTTTCTCAACGACGTCACGCACGTGGCAGCCATCGATGTGATCGTTGACCATGCCCATAGCCTGCATCAAGGCATACATGGTGGTCGGGCCGACAAAACGCCAACCGCGTTTCTTGAGTTCTTTGCTGAGGGCAGCGCTTTCGGGCACTTGGGTCAGTTTCATCAGCGCTTTTTTGGTCAGCTTCTTTGGCCGACCTTTGGGGTCTGGTTCATAGCGCCAAATAAAAGCGGCGATGGAGCCCTCTTCTTTCACCATTTCCAAGGCCCGCTGGGCGTTGTTGATGGTGGCTTCAATCTTGCCGCGATGTCGAATGACGCCAGAGTCTTGCAAAAGGCGATCAACATCTTTCTCGCCGAAGCGCGCGACCTTCTTGAAATCAAACCCCTTAAACGCTTTGCGAAAATTCTCGCGCTTGCGCAGTATGGTCAACCACGACAACCCGGCTTGAAAGCCTTCTAGGCAGAGCTTTTCAAACAAGCGAATATTGTCGCCTACGGGACGACCCCACTCGTCATCGTGATAGATTTGATAGCCTGCGTCACCCGCAGCCCAAGAACAGGTGGGCTTGCCCTTGACACCAACTTTGAGGCCGTTAGGCAAACGCTTTACGGCCATGCTGATCTGCAAATCCTCCAGGCCGTCAATGTCATCGGCGACCGAACAGCTTTTCTATATCGGTAAGTTTAAGCGTAACATAGGTGGGACGTCCATGGTTGCACTGCCCTGCGTGGGGAGTGTGCTCCATTTCTCTGAGGAGGGCATTCATCTCTGGTCCACCGAGGCGACGTCCAGCACGGATAGAACCGTGACAGGCCATGGTGCCACAGACATCTGCCATTTTATCTTGTAACGTTAGGGCTTCGCCGAAATCGGCCAATTCATCGGCCAAGTCTTTTACCAAGCCCTGGACATCCGTATCACCAAGCAAGGCTGGTACTTCTCGAATCATAACCGCGCCATCGCCGAAGGCCTCGAGCACCAAACCCAGCTCGGCCAGTTCATCTGCCCGAGCCGCAAGGCACTGAGCCGCAGCTTCATCCAGGTCCACAACTTCGGGCAGCAGTAGCAACTGCCGGGCGACACCGGTATCCGCCAGCATGGCTTTCATACGCTCGTAGACAAGGCGTTCGTGGGCGGCGTGCTGATCTACTATCACCAAGCCATCTTCTGTTTGCGCCACAATATAGGTTTCATGAACCTGCGCACGGGCAACGCCGAGGGGATAGTCGCCGTCTGCGCCGTTATCGGTCTTCGGATCAAAAACGACAGCCGTCGGTGCGTCATCATAGGTGGTTTGGTCTTCTGCCAAACCAGTCTCTTGCAGCGGTGCTTGACCGGCGCGCGCCACGTCAAACAAGGACTGTGACGGACGCGGTGGCAACGTGCCGGGCGTCATCGCACCCAATGCTGCATCACTGGCCGTCGTTGACGCCTGATGTCCAGCCTCGGCCAAAGCATGCTTCAATGCCCCAATGATTAAGCCACGCACTTGCCCGGCGTCGCGAAAACGCACCTCCGCTTTGGCTGGATGGACATTGACGTCCACTTCCCGCGGCAGCACGTCAAGAAACAAAGCCAGATAGGGGTACCGGTTGCTGGCCAGAAAATCCTGATAGGCCCTGCGCACAACCCCTTGCAAGAGACGATCTCGCACGGGCCGACCGTTGACAAACATGTGCTGGGCTAGGGCATTGCCGCGGTTGTAGGTCGGCACACCGGCGTACCCTGTGAGACGCATACCGCCGCGATCGGCCTCGACCTTCACCGCATTTGGAACGAAGTCCTTGCCCATAATGGCGCCTAGACGTGCCAGACGCGCATCAAACAAATCTCCGTCTTCTACCTCTAGGGACAAACGGGTGCGACCATCGGCCATGAGAGTGAACGCCACAGTCGGGTTGGCCATAGCTAACCGTTCAATAGTGTCGACCGCATGATTAAGTTCAGTCCGCGCCGTTTTTAAAAATTTCAATCGTGCCGGCGTTGCATAGAACAAATCGCGCACTTCAACCCGCGTGCCCGCCGGATGGGGTGTCGGCACCGGCCCTTCTCGGCGACCGCCTTCAATGCGGATGTACCATGCGCTGGGGGCGTCTTGCGTTCGGCTGGTGATGGTCAATCGGGCGACAGCACCGATAGACGGCAGCGCTTCTCCGCGAAATCCGAAGAAGCCGATTTTTGTCAAATCATCGTCGGGCAATTTAGACGTGGCATGTCGTTCAACAGCAAGGGCCAATTCGCGGTCATCCATACCGCACCCATCGTCTGCCACAACAATGCGAGACCGGCCGCCGTCGTTCATGGTGACATCCACATGGCTTGCGCCCGCATCGAGTGCGTTCTCGACCAATTCCTTCACGACTGAGGCCGGACGTTCAACAACCTCGCCGGCAGCGATCTGGTTGACCAGATTTGGCGGAAGAAAGCGGACAGTCATGACGGGGTCGTCGACCGGTGTGCGAGATAAGCGTTTAGTAACCCCGCCGTCGAGGAGTCGTGCCCATCTCCAGCACGGCCCTTGGCGACATCTTCCAGTAGACGCGAGGCCAGAGCCTTGCCGAATTCCACCCCCCACTGATCGAAGGAATTGAGCCCCCATAACGTCCCTTCCACGAAGGTGCGGTGCTCATACAACGCAATAAGGGCGCCGAAGGTTTCGGGTGTGAGCGATTCGAGAAGGATTGTCGTGCTTTGACGGTTGCCGGGGCAAGCTTTATGGGGAATGAGTTTTTTCCCAGAGTTCTGGGATATTTCGTCAGCCGTAAGGCCCCTCATGAGGGCTTCAGATTGGGCAAATGCGTTAGCCACTAAGATATCGCGGTCCTCTTCACCCTGCCCGTCTAGCGCAATAATAAATTCAACAGGTACAACCTTTGGTGATTGGTGAATCTGCTGCATGAATGAGTGCTGGCTTTCCGCCCCAGAGCCACCAAAAACGATGGGGGCGGTTCTGAAAGACACGTCTCCACCATCAACACGCACACCCTTGCCATTGCTTTCCATCATCAGCTGCTGGAAGTGCGCTGGTAAGAGGCGAAGGCGATGATCATAGGGCAGCATAGCCAATGCCGTAGTGTTCCAGAAATCCTGATTCCAAATGCTGAGTAGCGCCATCAGCACGGGTAGGTTATCCGCCAATGGCGCTGTCTCAAAATGCTGGTCCATAGCGTTAGCGCCAGCAAGAACCCTCTGAAAAACCTGCGGACCGCACGCCAGTGCCAGCGACAATCCAATCGCCGAACATAAAGAATATCGTCCGCCGACCCAGTCCCACATTGGAAAGATGGCGTCGTCGGTTAAACCGAAGTCAACCGCTTTAGATGGCTCAGCCGTCACCGCAACAAAATGATCCGCTACAGCGGCCTCATCCAACGCTTCTATCAACCAGCGCTTAGCTTCATTGGCATTAGTCATGGTTTCCCGGGTAGAAAAACTCTTTGAACAAACGATGAAAAGAGTTTTTTCAGGGTCTGACTCAGCCATAGCATCCCGCAATGCGATGCCATCGACAGTGGCGACAAACGCGACATCCAATTCAGAAACGGCGTGATCAATCAGTGCCGCAACTGCACACCGCGGCCCGAGATCAGATCCACCAATCCCGATATTAATAATGCGGTCAAACCGCTGACCTGTATGACCAGTGCGTTGCCCGTCAATAACGTGACCAGCGAATGCGAGCATACGCCCGCGCGCATACTTTAGCTGCACGGATACGTCCTCACCGTCCACCACATACGAACGATCCGTTGAGTCACGTAGGGCCACATGAAGAGCCGCACGGCCTTCAGTTACATTGACCCGGTCTCCGGCGAACAACCCAGCGCGGCGACCTTCCACATCCATGGCAGTGGCTAAGTCGAGCAACAACGGCAAGGTCTCGTCATCCAGATGCTGCTTGGAGAGATCGACCGTTAATCCCGCAACGGACCAAGACAGGCTATCAAACCGTGTCGCGTCCTCCTCGAAGCGACTGCGCAAAGAAACATTTGCCATCGTGTTTCTGTGGCGGGCAAGAGCTGCCCATGCGTCAGTTAAGGTTGGATCAGGAACAATCATAGCAATTCGTAGGCCCGCGATTCGGATTTGACAGGTAGCTCTTGGACGGCACTGTACCAGCAGCCTCGAAAAATTGCGAAAACCCTAGCCGCCGCCGTTTTCAACCCCAACTGGCTGCCCGACAACGATCACGGACAACTCATCTGGCTTGTAGAGCTTCGCTGCAACGCGCCGGACATCCTCAAGAGTGATCGATTCGATGTAGTCATTGCGACGGTCTAGATAGTCGAGACCAAGGTCGTTACGTTGAACCGCAACGAGCGTGCTGGCAATCCGGCCTGATGCCGTAAAGCGCAATGGCCAAGACCCGGTCAGGTACATTTTTGCGCCTTCCAACTCATCAGCCGTAGGGCCCTCAGCTTGAAACTTGCGCCACTCATCGCGAATAACTGAGATGCTCTCCGCCACGGACTCATTCCGCGTACCGACGGAAGCGATTATTAATGGCGCAGAGTCATACGGCACCAAACTGGTGTTAACGCCGTAGGCCAAACCGCGCTTCTCTCGTACTTCATCCATAAGGCGGGAGGCGAACGACCCACCTCCAAGAATGTAATCTGTGACAAGTGCCGTGTACCAATCAGGGTCGTCGCGAGAGAGACCAGATTGCGCTATGTAGACAGTGCTTTGTGGCACCGCCTTATCAACCACAACAGTCCCCACATGGGTGATAGCTGTATTGGGGACCCGCCAATTCGTCTCTACCGTGTCAGGTAGGTGACCGAATACCTGATCAAGTCGCTTTCGCAACTGCCTCGACGAGATGTCACCAGAAACTCCGACAATAAGCCGATCTTTTGCAAAGCGCTCAGCGCTGTAAGCGGCCAAGTCATCGACTGCAATGGACTGGACTGTTTCCGGCGTACCACCCGACGGACGGCCATAGGGGTGATCAGGAAAGATCTCAGCGAATAGAGTGTCGCGGGCAATACGACCGGGGTTCTCGGCGTTACGCGCTAAGCTGACCTGAATCTGGCGACGAATACGCTCTACCGGTTCTTCATCAAACCGGGGCGCAGACAAGGCCAGCGCCATCAGATAAAAAGCCTCATCAACGTTTGCCTTGATGGTAATCAGCGAACCCGAAAAGGAATCCGTATTGGCATCGAAGCCAAGTCGAATGGCTTTGTCTTGCAACGTCGATTGGAATGCGAAAGAATCAAGATCTCCAGCGCCCTCATCAAGCAAGCCCGCAACCATATTCGATAACCCAAGTTTGTCATCCGGGTCGATGCTGGAACCGCCACGGAACTCAAAGCTGAACGCGATAATCGGATTGCTATCATCTTGCGCCAAGTAAGCTGTGATGCCATCGCGGGTTTTAACCTCTTGAACGTCAATCGCTAACGCCACACCCGACCAGGCGAGCAGGGCAACCAGCACACTCGCCGCTCTTATATTTTGAGAATAAAACATCAGACCCCTCCCTCCGGCAGCAACACGCCGGTTCCGTTGGGGGCCTTGGTGATCAGCGCACGAGCCGCCGCATTGACCTGGTCCGTGGTCACTTCTGATACGCGGTCAGGCCAGGCCTCGATCTCCTCTATGGTCATGCCAACAGCAAGCAGAGACCCAACGGTACGGGCTGCGGTTATTGGGGAATCTTTGGCGTAGATCACTTCCGCTTGAAGGCGGGTCCTCGCTCGCTCTACCTCATCGTCGGACAATCCGTTTGCGACGACGGTAGCGAGTTCGGCATCCACGGCATTTTCTAAGGCCGTAACATCGATGCCAGGGCTCGGCGAAACCGCAACCACAAACCGTCCCCAGCTCACCGCATCATCGAGATAAAAAGCACCGGCGGAGGCGGCTACAGCCTGCTCAACCACTAAAGCTTGATATAGGCGGCTTGTTGAACCACCACCGAGAATCTCGCTGAGGACTTGCAAAGCGTATGTATCTTGAAGGTCGCCAACATTGACACTCGGCGCGATGTACGTGCGCGACCAACGCGGTTGCTGCACACGAGGGTCAGTCATAGTGACCCGCACGGCAGCTGATTGAGGCAAGAACGTAGACCGCTCACGCGATGTGACCGAATCAACCGGTTCTATTTTTCCATAGGTTGCCTCAGCCAATGGGCGCAGTTCTTTTGCGGTGATGTCGCCCGCCACAACCAGAATGGCACTCTTCGGCGCATACCAACGGCGATAAAAGTCGAATGCGTCGTCACGATTGAGTGCTTGAATTTCCTCTTCCCAACCAATGACCGGCGTGCCGTACCGGTTGGTCACCCACAACGCGGCGTCGAGCCGTTCCGATAAAATAGACGCCGGCCGGCTATCCACGCGCATGCGACGTTCTTCGAGCACAACATCCCGTTCCAACCGCACATTTTCTTCACTGAGAATCAGATTGCGCATGCGGTCCGCTTCCAGCTCCATCATTTTGGGCAGCCGGTCGGCGGCAACATTTTGGTAATAAGCTGTATAGTCGTAGGACGTGAACGCATTTTGCTGTCCGCCGTTGCGCGCTACCAAGTCCGTAATTTCACCAGCCGGGTAAGTAGGCGTGCCCTTAAACATCAGGTGTTCAAGAAAGTGTGCGATACCCGCCTTGCCCGGCTGTTCGTCAGCAGAGCCAACTTTATACCAGACCATGTGGCTAACGATGGGCACCCGGTGATTGGGGATCACCACCACCTGCATCCCGTTATCAAGCATGAATGATTCGGCACCAAAGACATCGGCCTGGGCCGGACGCCCGGCCACCATGGCTACAAACGCGAGAATTGCCGATATGCAGGCACTAAAAACCCCAACTGAACGCATGGACATTTCCTTTACCAATACTGCACTTCTTGACCGCCTATTTGGACCGCTAGGCGAGAGGGGTCAACCATCACAATGATACCGACCGTTCACTTTGGCGAAGGCTCCTAGTAGGGTCAGGAAAAACAAACCATGGACGGGGACCGGATGCAGCTGACTATTTTTCAAACGGTCAAAGAAATACTGGACTATTGCTGGAACATGCGACGGGTCGCGCTGCACCATGCCGTGGCACCAGTGGCATTGACCGTTGTGGCGAATCTGACCGCCTGGCAAATGGGCTTGGACGCGACAGATTTTAGAAGTCCCGTGTTTGCTGTTCTCAACATAATCAGCGCGATCGTGTTCTTGCCATTTACCGTCACCTGGTATCGCATGATTATATTGGGTCAAGATGATTTGAATGGCCGGCCGCCGTTCAAGTTCACGCGTCTGGAAGGCCGCCTGCTGGGGTGGCAGATCATTATTGCGGTAATCATGTTCGCGACTGCTGGAGGCGGTATGCTGGTGGTCGGGGCTATCGTCGGCCTGATCGGAACGGCCAGCGCTGTCGCCGCACAAGCATTGTCGACCGCGCTTGTGGTCATCTTAGCTATGGCAATTATCGCCGTTGGATGCCGCCTTTCCCTGGTGCTGGCTATGGCAGCGACGGGCCGCCCTGCGGTACTCAGTGAAGCGTGGGGCCGCACAAAAGGTCTCGGCATGCATATGGCCGCTATTTTTGTTCTGAGCGTTTTGTGCGTCTTCCTCTTGTTGATTCCAATGCAAATGGTGGTGGCCATTTTCACTTCAATAGTGGGTGCTATCTCCGAATCCACGGCAGAAAGTGCCGGTGTAATTTTGGGTACTGTCGTCGGGGCCCTCGGCAGCCTGATGATCCTGGTCTTTCCGGCCACCTTGTTTGCGTTTGTCTACAACCGCATCTCGCAGTCCATGGCGTCGGATCAAAGTGGTCAACAGGGCGACTGCATAGGTCACACGCTGGGCTATAGAGACGATGTTGAAGCCATTGGCTTGCAACAAGGTGACCTGACCGACGAAGTCGATGCCACCCTAAAAGAACTCGCTGATTACATAAGCGATAAACCTAAAGAGACCGCAACTGAAATGCGTGTGATGATCGATGGATTTTTTTCGCGTTTTGCGGTGCCCGAAGACGTAACAACATTGGACGTCGATGCCGGAGGCGTCCCAAGCCGATGGGTCACTGCTGCAGGCTCGGACCCGGATCGGGTTATCTTGTACCTACACGGTGGTGGATTTAGCGCGGGCAGTCTGACGTCTCACCAACGTTTGGCGGCAGACCTCAGCGCGGCATGTTCCGCACGTGTCCTGCTGATAGATTACCGCCTTGCACCTGAGCATCCCTTCCCCGCTGGGCTCGATGATTGTGTAACGGCCTATCGGTGGCTGCTTGATCAAGAGGTCAAGCCAGGCCAACTCGCCATCGCTGGAGATTCGGCGGGCGGAGGTTTGGCAATCTCAACCGCCCTCCGCCTCAAAGAAGGCGACCTCGATCAACCGGCGGCTCTTATCGCGTTATCACCATGGGTCAACATGGCCTGCGACGGCGAAACCATGGACAGCAAAGCCAAAGATGATCCGGTGACACAGCAAGCCACACTGAAGCGCGCAGCAAACGACTATTTAAATGGCCATGACAACAAAGACCCGCTGGTTTCGCCGGTGTTTGGAGACCTTCGCGGCCTCCCACCTTTGTTTATCCAAGTGGGAAGCCGTGAAGTTTTGCTCGATGACAGCCGCAAACTGGCTGTCCGCGCCCGCGCTGATGACGTTCCGGTGAGACTTGAAGAGTGGCCAGGACTGTTTCACGTTTGGCACATGATGGCCGATTGGCTAACCGACGGACGCCGAGCCATTGCCGGCATCGGGGCATTTGTCCGGCGACACATGGGCTGACACTGGCCGATATATTCTGGGTCTTTGAGAAAACGAGAGGAGAGATCAAGTGGGAGAAATTGTTGCGCTAGACGGTAGCCCGTTGAACGTCGCTGTGATTGGTGTCGAGGATATGGATGCGTCCTTGCATTTTTATCGCGACATCATCGGCCTCACCGCCCATGACCCGGTCACCTGGTCTGGCTCTGGTTTTGAATCTCTCTGGCACATACCCGAAGGCGCCTCGGCGCAAGCTGTGTTTTGCGAACTGCCTGACTGCCCGGTTGGCCGCGTCTTGCTGCTCGATTTCGGAGACGTTGCTAAGCACCACATTCGCCCGGCAGTTACTCCGCGAGCGATTGGCTTGGTAAACCTCAATTTCTACACTGATGATATCCGCGCTGACACCAAGCGGTTGCAAGCGGAGGGCTATCGATTCTGGTCCGAGCCGACATTCTACGAAATGTCTGACTCTCAAGGGGCGCCAACAGAAGTAGTGTTTGACGGTCCAGATTCCGTCGCCATCAATTTTGTCGAGCTCACCGGCGACGATCCCAACACACGTGTTGGACAAATGCGTGCCTATGTGCGTGACCATGGCCGCACACCCACCGGTTTTACGCCTGTGGTCACCACATCACATTGCGTGGCGGACATGGATAAAGCTGTGTCTTTTTATGAAAAGGTTTTGAAAAACGGGGTGCTCATTGACGAGATTTTTGATCGCCCTGAGGTCAATAGATTCCTCAACATTCCCGAAGATGGACGCACGGCCATCAAGTTCATGCAGGGCAACCACATGTTCGGCAAAATCGCTCTTTCGATGCCATTGAATTACGAATGCCGTGATCTCACACCAGATGCCGTAGCTCCCAACACGGGATACATCGCGCAAATGTTTGAGGTGAAAGATCTCGACTACGCCATAGAAGAGAGTGCGCAACTAGGAGCTGAGACGTATGCGCCCCCTGGCCAATACGACATACCAGGATTAGGAACTGTCGACGCCGTTACTGTGCGCAACCCTGGTTCGGGTGCACTTCAGGTGATCTTTAAAGTCTAAAATATTCCGAGAACGGAAGCACCGCCTTTGGTGATCACGGGGATCGGTCCTTCGTTTGCTTTCTTGCCGAGGGCCTGATTCTGGCTCAGCCGCTTTTGCTCGGCCATAGGGTCTATCGGTGTTCCGAACTGACGGTTGTCGCTCCAAAACACGAGACGATCTGTGAAGCTATCGCTCTCAACGGCGAAGGCTGAGGTTTCGCGATCAACTGTATCGCGGACACCGGGAACAATTTGGTCCGCACCAGCAAGGGCCAATAACTCTACTTCTCCGGGGCTAAATCCGCGGACGCGATACCCATCTAAACGATTGCGACCGATAAGGGCATTGCGGGCCTGCTGTGACGTGGTGCCTTCCTGGGGGCGCTCCGAACCGGGTGCCGGGGGGCGCAGGTTGTAGTCGGGTGGCATCACCAACGGGGCGCGACGGACCACGGCAAATTCATCTGGTATCGACTTATCGATGCCGAGGGCGCGCTTGGTATCGTCACACCCACTGAGAGCTAGCAGTGCGGCGGCAGCCAGAGCGATATGTTTCAGCGGAGCGGTCATATTTAAACTCAATTGAAGTGCCTCATTTGGGGTCTGGTGTAGCTTCATCCTGGTTCCGTGTGACGAAGGCGTCAAGCAACCAAAAGCCAGCGCCGATTGTAATGGCAGAATCGGCCAAATTGAAGGTTGGGAAATGATACCCCGCGGCATGAAAATCAAGGAAGTCGACAACCATGCCGTAATGCAGTCGGTCAATGATGTTGCCAAATCCCCCGCCGACGATGCAGCCGATACCGATCTTCATCCATAGGGACGTGGCCTGACGCAGCCACCACAGCATCAGACCGACGATGCACAATTGCATTGTAACAAGCAGGGCAAAAGTCAATGGTTCGCCTGAACTGAACATACTGAAACTGATGCCAGGGTTCCAGGCGAGGCGAAGGTTGAAGAACGGCAACACTTCTATCAATTGCCAAGTAAAGAATGGCGTGTCGGTGACCCCGTCTGGACGAAAGACACGCTCAACCATCCAAATTTTGGATACCTGATCGGCAAGAGCAATAAGAGCAGCGATGACCAGACCAAGACGCATTGTTTTTATCACGCCGCCGACGGTAGTGAATCAACAGCATCGGAACAGCGACCACACACACCCGGGTGCGCGTGGCTGCCGACGTCAGGCAAGACTTTCCAACAGCGGGCACATTTTTTGCCCTCCGCTGAATTCACCACAACTCCAACCTCGGGCACATCTTCAAGCACGAAGTCCTCCGCGCTGGGCGTTCCTTCGACCAACGTGATGTCAGACGTAATACAGACATCTGCCATGTCGAGACCGGCGCATGCTACAATCAATTCTTCGGGCGCGGTGACAGTTGGGGACGCCTGCAAACTTGAACCAATGCGTTTAGCCGCACGCTCTTGTTCGATGGCCGCAGTCACGGCACGGCGTAAGCGACGCACATTGGTCCACTTCTCTGCTAACGCATCATCGCGCCAGGCCTCAGGAACCGTCGGGAATTGCTGCAAATGAATAGAGCCATCATCAGACGGGTTACGAGCGAGCCACGCTTCCTCCGCCGTAAAACAAATAAACGGCGCGAGCCATTTCACTAAGCAATCATATAAGGTGTCGAGCACGGTACGCGCTGCCCGACGCCGCAAATTGTCCGGCGCGTCGCAATACACAACATCTTTGCGCATATCAAAATAGAACGCCGAAAGCTCGATGGCGCAAAAATGATGCAACTCGTTAAATAAGCCGTGGAAGTCATAGGTCGTGCACGCCTCGCGAATGCGCTTATCCATCTGCCACAGACGATGCAGCACCCAGCGCTCAAGCTCCGGCATATCGGCCACCTCTACGCGCTCTTCGTTAGTGAAGCCGTTAAGGTTGCCGAGAAGATAGCGGAACGTGTTGCGCAAGCGGCGATAAAGATCCGACATCTGTTTCAGAATGTTGGGCCCGATTGAGAGGTCTTGGCTGTAATCAGATGCCACCACCCAAAGCCGCAGAATGTCGGCGCCGGATTGATTTATGACCTTAAATGGCTCGACCACATTGCCCATGGACTTGGACATCTTGCGGCCCTTCTCATCGAGAACAAAGCCATGGGTCAGCACAGCGTCATACGGTGCGCGTCCGCGGGTGCCACAACTTTCTAACAGCGAGGTGTGGAACCAACCGCGATGTTGATCGGATCCTTCGAGATACAAGTCCGCAGGCCACTTCAAGTCGTCGCAATTTTCGAGGACAAAAGCGTGACTAGATCCGGAATCAAACCACACCTCGACGACGTCCTGCACTTGCTCCCATTCTTCTACATCGTACTCATTGCCCAAAAACCGAGCGGGGTCGGAAGACAGCCAGGTATCGGAACTCTCTTCTTCAACAGCAGCGGCGATGCGTTCAATGACAGCGGGATCGCGCAACACTTTGCCCGTCTTTTTGCTCACGAACACGGTGATGGGGACACCCCATTGGCGTTGTCGCGACACGCACCAATCGGGCCGACTCTCCACCATAGCCTGGATGCGATTACGGCCTTGGGCCGGCACCCATTGGGTATCGTCGATAGCCTGCAACGCCTTTGCGCGCAGGTCGTTGGTATCCATCGAGATGAACCACTGGGGCGTGTTGCGGAAAATAAGAGGCGCCTTGGAGCGCCAGGAATGCGGATAACTATGCTCCAGTGTACCTTCCGCCAATAGCCGCCCGCGCTCCTTGAGAGCGTCGACAACCTCAGGGTTAACCTTGAATACATGCCTGCCAGCAAACCGGGGTACGGTGTCGTAATAGAGTCCGTCGCCATTGACAGTATCAGGCACCTCAAAGCCAACCTCACGGCCGAGATTGAAATCGTCTTCACCATGACCCGGAGCAATATGAACAAAGCCGGTGCCCTGCTCGGTTGTGACGAATGACCCCGCATGCAACGGCACATCAAACTCAAATCCGTCTTCGTGCAAACAGTGGCGACACACAGTCCCCGTAAACGCAGACCCCTTGAGCTGCTCAGTCACCGTGTGGCCAGTGATGCTGGCTTTACCCAAAGTCTCATTGAGCAACGCTTCAGCGACGGCAAAGCGATTGCCAACAGCCGCGAGTGCACCTTCGCCCACTTCTGTGACTTCAATCACCGTGTAGTCGATGTCCGCACCGAAGGCGATGGCCCGGTTGCCGGGCAACGTCCATGGCGTTGTTGTCCAGATGACAATGTCGTGCCCTTCAAGCGCCGCAACCGGCGATTGAGCGACAGGAAACTTTACCCATACGATCGTCGACGTGTGATCCGCGTATTCCACCTCAGCATCAGCCAAGGCGGTCTTCTCAACTACTGACCACAGCACCGGCTTTGAGCCCTTATAGAGGCCACCATTGAGAACAAATTTGCCGAGCTCGCGCACAATCATGGCTTCGGCTTTATTGCTCATGGTGGTGTAGGGATCATCCCAATCACCCGTGATGCCGAGACGTTTGAATTCTTCTTTTTGAATCTCAATCCAATGTGCAGCGAACTCCCTGCACTCTTGCCGGAATTCAAGAATAGGAATATCGTCTTTGTTCTTCCCCTTCTTGCGGTAGCCCTCTTCGATCTTCCATTCGATCGGCAGCCCGTGGCAATCCCAGCCTGGAACATAGTTGGCATCGTAGCCCATCATTTGTTGGGCGCGCACGATGACGTCTTTCAAAATCTTATTCAGCGCGTGGCCAATGTGGAGGTTGCCGTTAGCATAGGGCGGGCCGTCGTGGAGAACGAATTGTTTGCGCCCCTTGGCGGTTTTACGTAAACGATTATAGAGGTCCATCTTGGCCCAGCGATCGAGCAACTTAGGCTCCAATTTCGGCAAGCCTGCCTTCATGGGAAAATCGGTCTTGGGCAAAAAGACAGTCGATTTATAATCGACAGTGTCCTGATCTGTATCAGTAGATGTTTTTGAATCTGTCATGGTCGCAGAGTCCAGCTAAGCGAGGAGTTCTTCAAGGAAAAGTGACGCTTGGGAATAGCCGATCCTGGCTTACAGGACCGGGGTAATAATTCGCTCTTTTATGAACGCAATGGAGTGCGACGCAGTCATCCTGCGGGATGTAGCAGGGCCCAGGGATTGAGGCAAGTGACCCAGGGGTGCGTAAGGCTCAGCTGCCCTCCATCTCCGCCATAGCCACAAAGGGATACGGGTTGGCTGGGAAGGTCTGTTTGCCCAAGATATTCCGTGCCGCGTCACAGTCTTGGCTCAATTGGGCTCTCAAAGCGTCTAGCCCATCGAATTTTTGTTCCGGTCTGATGAATTCGACAAAGCCGACCCTAAGGTTTCGGTTGTAGAGGCTCTCGTCAAAGTCAAACAAATGCACTTCCAACAGCACGTCTGACTTGTTGAAGGTCGGCCGCCGTCCAAAATTGGCGACCGCATCATACCAAACGGTTTCACCACCTTTATCAACGCCTGCCCTTACCGCGTAGACGCCTTCTCGAGGATAGTGATGCTCGCCAAGCGGGACATTAGCGGTGGGAAACCCCAGTTGACGGCCTCGCTTATCGCCATGCTGGACACGGCCAGCGATTTCCCAATAACGACCGAGAAGACGCGCTGCCTCTGCGCAGGCACCTTCTGACAAGAATTCTCTGATGGCCGTCGACGAAACTTGTGCTGTTGCATCAATTCGATATTCTTCAACGGCTGTGACATCAAACCCGGCTTCCTGACCACGTCGAAGAAGAAAATCTGCGTTACCACCGCGTTTGTTGCCAAATACATAGTCGTAGCCAATCACGACATGAGACACTTCAAGGCCTTTGACCAAAAACTGGTCAACGAACTCATCTGCCGTCTGGCTTGAGAAACTTGCGTTAAAACGCTGTACGTAGAGAAAGTCGACACCTCTAAACCGCATCTGACGACACTTGATCCGGAATGGGCTGAGGCGAAACGCGGATTGGTCAGGTTGAAAGAAGGCGCGCGGATGAGGCTCAAAGGTCATTACCGCTGCCGCCACCCCTTTCTCTTGAGCGATGCGCTGTGCGGTTTTGATCACAGCATGATGACCACGGTGCAAGCCGTCGAAGTTACCTAGGGCAACCACACCGCCTTTTAAGGCGAGGGGCACGTCATCAATGTATCGAATCAATTGCATAATCGAGCAGTGAGCAAAGCTTAATCTTTGGTTGGAACCATCAAGGTCGCGTCACCTTGTAACACCGGTTTGCCACCGACTGTGCACACTGTTGAGAATGTGACGAATTTTTTCTCGGGCACCTTGCCCGTCACCTCAATCGTGGCGGTGACTTCGTCACCAATTTTGACCGGCGCTTTGAACTTCAGAGTTTGGTTCACGTAAATCGAGCCTGTGCCGGGAAGCTTGGTGCCAAACACAGCCGAAATGAATCCCGCGGTCAGCATGCCGTGAGCAATGCGTTCTTTGAACATCGTCGTGACAGCAAACTCAGCGTCCAAATGGACTGGATTAGTGTCACCTGAGACTTCTGCATATTTAATGATGTCCGCCTCTGTAACCGTCTTGGTGAATTCGGCAGACATGCCCTCGTCTAGGTCTTCGAAGTAATATCTGATGGAAGAACCGTCCTGGGCCATGCGAAGATACCTTTCAAATTAGCTAAGGGAGCCTAAGGGCTAATGGAATTGAATTTGTGCGGCACACAAACAGGTCGACTTAGTCCGGTCAAGAAAAACGGCTATCCCCAGGCTCTTTTGAGCCGCGTTGTGGCCACGATTGCTCTCATAGGGTGTCTGGGCGCCTGCGCCTACTCTTTAGGTGGGTGGCGGCAATCGACCAAAAACGAAGCCATGACCCGGGCAGACTACGCCGTGTGCAAGGAGCGCGCGGAAGACGCAACTTTGATTATGCGCCGTGCCGACCGGCAAGGATATGGCACAGCAGGGACGGAACGCCCGGGAACCTTTAATCCCCGAGGAGACGACCCTATGGCCATTTCAGAGCGGTCTGATGCGTCATCGCTCTATGACTCTTTGATCGCCAGCTGCATGACCCGAAAAGGCTACCGCCAGCCTGGCGATACCTAGAGCGCCAGACGCAAACCGCATTCAAACTAGGATGTTAAAGACTGTCATGCTGCGCTAAGATTCACTGCTTGCGATGTATTTGCGCCGCCTGTTTTGGCAGCGGCGAGAGAGGTAAGAGGCCATGGCCATACGGCGCCAAGATGCTTTGGGATATCAGATCGGGTTGTTAGGTCGGTTATTCGACCGTGCGCTGGAGTCCGAACTCACGGCCTTCGGCGTTCTACCCGGCCAGTTTCCGGCTCTAGTCATGCTGTACCAAAAAGATGGGCTAACCCAAGCGGACCTTTGCCAACGCATTAACGTTGAACAGCCAACCATGGCCAACACACTCAACCGCATGGAGCGGGACGGACTTGTACAGCGCGTCGCAGATCCTGATGATAAGCGCCGGACACGCATTCATCTGACCGATCGGGCCAAAGAATTCAAAACCGAGCTCATGATTAAGGCTAGGCAAGTCCCAGCTCAAGCCATGACAGGTATGAATACCACTGATCAGGATCGGGTTTTCCATCTGATTGGGCAGATGATTGATAACCTTGGACCGCCTGAGACCTAAGATCGCCCAACCAGCGCGAATTAGTCCTCGTCGTCAGTGCTAGAATCGCTACCCCATAACCCGCACTTATGGGCTTTGGCTTGCGCCTCAAAGCCATTGCGCGTGCCCGTGACGTACCTGTCTGCTCCAGCCCAGTTCGACCATAAATTGTTTGAGGCTGCAGCCCTCGATAAAACAAATCGCCATCAGCCGCCCGTCACGATCTTTTTTAATCTCCCGGCACACAACCTGGCACTCCCTCACGACCTTTAGCAGAGCCGCGGCTGAGGCCAATTCACAACGCCAATATTCGCCACCGGCAATCGTGCACTCGCGGTTCAGGGAGGGCGCCAAGAACCGGTATATCCTAACCTCGGCACCATCCTTGCAGCGACCCTCAGATCACTCGCCATTGAAGGAAATCACCCCGCCATTTTTCACTTAGACGGACCCCGCCACATCGGCCCAAACGAACCCGGGAGAGAGGCACCCGAAAAATGCGATCACACGCGCCATAATCATCGCCGACGGGGCGCCGAAGAAGGGGTGTTCACGGTCCGGTCGCGGTATGGTGTGGGGCATGTCAGACATGGGGTCCATTCCTCTATAACATCTGGCATCCAAGGACCGTTGCAAGCGAATCGTCCATGAGAACGTCAAGTTTTTGGCCATTGGCCGAGACTAAAACGTGCTAACGCCGCCTTCGAAAGAAGGAATTTTCGTTCCGGTACGTGAATTTGGACCGATTCACCTTATGACAGGTGAATAAATGGTTGATTCCAGTGCGGGCGGTGGTCCATGGATACGGTCGAGTTGGCTGGCAGGGGAATGCCGCCGACGTTGTGCGAATCAAAATGGCCCGGCACATGGGCAAGATTCGGTAAACACTGTTAGGGAAAAAGGGGACCGCACACATGCGGAACGCTATAGAAACATTTTTGTCGGCCCGGATTGGGGTCACTGTGGCCTCAGGCCTCGTTTTAGCCCTGGTGGCCGCTGCGCCAACCGCTCAGGCTCAACTGTTAGGATCCAATAAGAGAGAATTGCAAACGGCTCAGGCCGAAGGCGTGAACTCTCAGGAACGGATCAATACGCTGGACGATCAGACCTCCCAACTCGAATCCGAGTACAAGGCAGTTCTTCAGCAATTGGATACCCTGCGGGTTTACAATCAACAGCTACGCGACTTGATCGCTGCTCAAGTGGCTGAAATCGAGATCACTCAGCGTGACATCGACCGGGTCACGACAATTGACCGTGAAGTTGTGCCACTGATGCTGCGCATGGTCGATGGCATTGACCAATTCGTTCAGCTGGACGTGCCCTTCCTTATCGAAGAGCGCCGCACTCGTATCGCCAATCTTCGCAGCTTGATGCAGCGGGCAGATGCCAGCCCCGCTGAAAAATTCCGCCGCGTCCTCGAGGCCTATCAGATTGAGAATGAATATGGCCGGACCATTGAAGGTATCCGAGGCACTGTTGATACGACAGATGGCCGCCAACTGACTGTGGACTTCCTCCGCGTCGGCCGGGTCGCCCTCTACTATAAAACCTTGGACGACGCCCAGCTTGCTCGCTGGAACAAGGATAGCGGGACATGGGAAACCATCGACTCAGACTTTGTGGCACCAATCAAAAAAGCCCTGTCTATCGCCCGTGAGCAAGCTGCTCCCGACCTCCTCCTCTTGCCGATCGATGCTCCGGAGACTGCACAATGAACCGCCTCAACAAAACTTTGACAGCCGCAGTTCTTGTGGCCGCCGGATTGGCAACGTCAGCCCCTGTAGCTTGGGCCCAGGCCTCAGCCCCTGCTGCTTCCCTGCAAGAGTTGCTTGATCGCGTCCGCCAAGGCCGCGCCACAGATAACCAAGCGAACCAACAACGGGTTAGTGAATTCACCCGCACTAAGGCGGCCCAACAACGTCTGCTGGACGAAGCCAAAGCGGCAGTCGTCCGAGAGGAACGCTTGAGTGAACAGCTCGAAGCGACCTTCCAAGAGAACGAAATTCGCCTCGCCGAACTCGAAGCTGTTCTAGATGAACGCCTCGGAGCCTTTGGTGAACTGTTTGGTGTTGTTCGCCAGGTCGCTGGTGATACCCGTGGTCAGCTGCGTCAGTCTTTGATCAGCTCACAAATGCCGGGTCGTGAAGATGCCATCGATAAGCTGGCCCAGAGCACAGAATTGCCTCAACTCGCGCAGCTGGAAAAGCTTTGGTACACGCTGCTTGAAGAAGCCACCGCCCAAGGCCAAGTCGTGCGCTTCCAGGCCCCCGTTGTCTCAGTCGATGGCAACGAAGCCAATGCCACTGTTGTTCGAATTGGTCCATTTACGGCCCTTTCTGACGGGAAATTCGTTGATTACCTTAGCGAAACCCAGCGTCTGACCGAACTAGCTCGCCAGCCTGGCGCTCTATTCGTCAGCGCCGGTGAAGACACCTACGAAGCCACTTCCGGGGTCGTCGCAGCAGCGGTAGACCCTTCACGTGGCGCCCTTTTGGGCCTGCTGGTGCAAACACCATCTCTGCAGGAACGGATCGATCAAGGTGGCCTCGTCGGCTACGTGATCATCACCCTGTTGATCCTTGGTATTGCGCTTGCTCTGGTTCGTATCGTGAGCCTGTCCCTCACCGGGTCTAAGGTAAGCGCTCAAAAGAAGAACAGCGCTGCCAACGGCAACAACCCGTTAGGCCGGATCATGCAGACCTACGAAAAGAACCGCGGCATGGATGTCGAAAACCTTCAATTGAAGCTCGACGACGCCATCCTCAAGGAACTGCCCGCTCTCGAGCGCGGTCTGTCGACCATTAAAGTGCTGGCTGCAATCTCTCCGATGATGGGCTTGCTCGGAACTGTGACCGGGATGATTGAAACCTTTCAGGCGATTACCTTGTTCGGTACCGGCGACCCCAAGATGATGGCTGGTGGTATTTCGCAAGCGCTTATCACTACCGTCCTTGGTCTGGTTGCGGCCATCCCGCTAATCCTTCTGCACTCCATTGCTTCTGGCCGCTCTAAGGCTGTGATTGAAGTGCTTGAAGAGCAAAGCGCCGGCATCATCGCGAGCCACGCCGAGAGGTCCTAATGGGCGATTTCGACATCTTTGCCCAAATCCAGCAGTTTCTGGAGAAGGGCGGACCGGTCCTAAACGCGATCATGGTCATCACATTCTTTATGTGGGCCTTGATCGTGGAACGGTTCATCTACTTTGGCGTCTTCCATAAGCAGGTCGTTAAAGAAGTGACGGACAAGTGGAATGCGCGCACGGACCACAAATCTTGGCATGCACACCAGGTTCGCAATCAGTTGATCTCAACGGTGCGGGAAAACACCACCGTGGGATTGGGCTTCATTGCAACTTTGGTCGCCTTGTGCCCGATGTTTGGGCTGCTCGGCACCGTGACTGGCATGGTCGAGGTGTTCGACGTTATGGCCATCACCGGGTCATCCAATCCACGGGCCATGGCAGGCGGTGTGTCTAAAGCGACCATCCCGACAATGTCCGGCATGGTCGCCGCTCTGTCCGGTCTGTATTTCAGCTTCCGTCTTGCCCGAAAGGCGCAGACTGAGGTTCTTGAGGTGGCCGACCACCTCGAGCTTGACTACTAAGGAGGCCCCTGTGTCAAGACGTCATAAGGCGGGAGCAGACGAAGCAGAAGTCGACATGACCCCGATGCTAGACATCGTGTTCATCATGTTGATCTTCTTCATCGTAACCGCAACCTTCATCAACGAGCGCGGCTTGGATGTTACCCGTCCGGATTCTGACGAACCACCGCCGGAATCACAAAACGTCACCATACTTATTTCAATATCTGAGACCGGCACCATTTCCATGGAAGGCCGCGACATTGATGTACGAGCGGTGCGCGCCAACGTTGAGCGGTTGATTGCAGAAAACCCCGACAGTTCTGTGGTCGTTCAAGCGGACCCACAATCAGAGAGTAACCTCATGGTCGGTGTTATGGATCAGGCTCGTCTCGCAGGCGCGGCCGGTGTGTCCATCGCCGAGCTTCAATAAGGTAACGGAGGAACACTGTGGCATCTCGTCTCGCTGCAAAGGAAAAAGATGAAGCTGCGGTCGACATGACCCCGATGCTGGACATCGTGTTCATCATGTTGATCTTCTTCATTGTTACCGCAACATTCGTCAAACAGTCTGGCCTGGAAGTCATTCGACCAGAGGCCGAAACGGCCGAGGACCAGCGGCGGGTGAGCATTTTGATCGCCATTGGCCCCGGCGACTCCGTCTGGATGGACAATAAGGAAGTCGATGTCCGGGCCGTACGGGCTGGAGTAGAAAAGCTTTTGGCCGAAAACCCGCTTGGTTCCGTGGTTATTCAGGCTGACCAGAAGTCAAAATCTGGTATTCTGATGCAAATCATGGATCAGGTTCGCCAAGCTGGGGCTCCAGCGACGGCGATATCGACTGCCAAAGATTAGCCACCTGACTTAGGCAAGGAACCAACACCGGAGACGGTCATAAGCGTGTGACCCTCCACTGACAGGAAGCGAAGCAATGAATTCCAATACAATGCGCATCGGGGCATCGATCCCTTTGGCTGTTATCGTCACCATTGCCCTGTTCTGGCTAATGAATTTCCTGATCAACAACGGCATGGACGCGATTACCGAAGAGGTAAAGGGCGCCGCTATTGATTTCACCCGGGTTGATCGTGACGAAGCTGTTCAAGCCAAAGACCGCGCAATCCCCGACCGTCCTGACAAACCTGATACTCCCCCGCCGCCACCGCCAATGAACCTTGCCAACAATACCGCTCCAGATTCTGGTGGGGTTGGCATTAACGCGCCTGCGCTGGGCCGCGGCCTAAATCTTGATCGCTCCGGTCTTAATGCGCCGACCGATGGTGATGCCATTCCCTTAGTGCGTGTTCCGCCTCAGTATCCGCAACGCGCAGCCTCCCGCGGAATCAACGGCTGGGTGCAATTGGAATTCACAATTACAGAAAGTGGTGGTGTCGAAGACATTATGGTCGTTGCCGCCGAGCCCACTGGATATTTTGAACGCGCCGCTGAGCGTGCTCTAGGACGCTGGAAGTACAAGCCTAAAATTGTCGATGGCCGCCCAGCGCGTCGCTACAATAACCAAGTGGTTATTACCTTCGAGCTCGAACAATAAGCCTGACTATTATCGACTGCGGAAATTAGACCCGCACCAGAGGAGACAAGATCCAATGAGCATGAGAACCTTACTAGGTGGTGTTGTCAGCTTTGCCGTCATGTTTGGGGGCAGCACCGAATTTACATCTCCCGCGTTTACCGGCAAGGCTGCAGTCGCTCAGGAAAAAGCCAAGCCCGAAAAACCCAAGACGATCAAAGTCCAGTCAATGAAGAAACCGACTTATGATCGGTTGACGGCGGCGCAGGAAGCCATTGAGCTTAAGGATTACGCAACCGCAGACATTCAGCTTCGAGAAGGTTTGGCGGACAAAAAAACCAACGAATACGAAAAAGCATCCATCTGGATGACATACGCCTACCTGTTTGCGGAGCAAGAAAACTACAACGGGGCTATCGACGCCTTTCAAAACGCCATCGCCCTCAGCAATCCGCTGGAAGGCATTGGTCTTCCGCCAGGTCAAGTGCTGTCGACAAAGTACAACCTTGGCCAACTCTACATGGTGGTTGAGCGCTACCAAGATGCGATCCGTGTTTTTGAAGAATGGCGCCGCGAAGTAGAGACGGTCAACGCTGGAGCATTGATCCTTCTCGCCAACGCCTACTTCCAAATTGAACAGTATAATTCAACAATTCCCTTAGTGGTCGAAGCTATCGACATGGAACCAGAGCCCCGGGAGCAATGGTATCAACTGCTGCTGGCTGCTTATTTGGAACTTGAAGACTACGTTCGTGGAGCTGATCTACTTGAAATCATGGTCGATTACTTCCCGACCAAGAAAACCTATTTCCTACAGCTGGCCGCCCTGTACGGAGAACTTGGCAAGGATGTAGAATCCTTCCAGGTCTTGGTAATGGCCGACAAGCAAGGCTTCCTCGACAAAGAGTCAGAACTTGTTCGCTTGGCCCGCATGTACATGTTCCATGAAACACCGATCAAAGCGGCTGAAATTATGGAGCGGGGTTTCAAGTCCGAGACCATTAAGCGTAAAGCTGAGAATCTTGAGATTCTGGCTAACGCTTACTTTAATTCCCGTGAATTCGACAAAGCCATTCCACCGCTCAGCGACGCGGCTAACATGTCGGACAAAGGCAAGCTGTCCTATCGCTTAGGCCAGGCCTACTTGCAGGATGAGCAATGGGCGAAAGCTGAAACAGCGCTAGCGAAGAGCCTGGACAAAAAAGGTTTGAGTGACAACGAAAAAGGCACGGTGTGGATGCTGATTGGCATCACCCAGCTGGAGCGTGAGCGCTTTACCGCTGCAAAACGCTCCATGACACGGTCTGCTCGCTTCAAAAACACCAAGTCTGATGCAGGCAAATGGATCCGCTTTTTGGATCAGAAGCTCGCGACTGCCGGATCCTAAGCGACACAATAAGCATCACGTTATTCAGAGCCGCCGCTACGGCACCAGCGGCGGTTTTGCTTTATGGGACTCGCACTCTACCTAATCTGAAACCGCTGCTACGAATTCATTATCCGACCTGCAATAAAGCGCCATGTTGGCTTCAGTGGCTTTTTTGAGGGCAAATGCGGTTGGTCCAGAGAGCGCGGCTACAGCCTTGATGCCGACGCGGGCAGATTTCTCGATAATCTCGTAGGAGCAGCGGCTGGAAATCATAACAAAACCAGCGCCAAAGTCGGCGTTGCTGATCGCCAGAGCACCGATCAATTTATCCAACGCGTTATGGCGCCCCACATCTTCGCGCACTATTCTGATCTCACCCTCAGTCGACACCCAGGCAGCACAATGGACGGTGCGCGTACGCGCGCTCAGAGGCTGATGGGCGTCAAAGTCTGCATGGGCCTTAGTCAGGGCTGCCTGTGTCAAAGAAACCCTATGATCCGCAACAAGTGACAATGGCTCAAAAAACACCTCTGCATTCTCAAGACCACAAACCCCGCACCCAGCACGACCAACCATATTGCGGCGTTGCTGACGAACATCGAGCCGATCGAGCTGATCAGGCCTGATCTTGCATCGGAAATCTATACCCCTCTCTTCCTGATGAACATCGATCTTGGAGATTTCTTCTACATGATCAACAACCCGTTCAGTCAGAGAAAATCCAACCGCGAAGTCGGACAAATCGGCTGGTGTCGCCAACATTACGGCGTAGTTGCGTTGATTATAAACAAAGGCAACTGGGGTTTCTTCGGGGACATACCAGTCCGGCGAAGCACTCATACCATTCGTTTTGATGAGACGGTCCGTTGGCAGTGGTGTTCCATGGTACGTAATATCAACCACGTTACTCGGCTGGCTCCAACTGAGAAGACGCAGCAACTTGTCGCATATTGGGTGTACTGGCTGCGTACTCTTCCTGCCATGCAGATCGATGATTAGCTGGTGTCACTTCCACAGCCGTCACCTTGTATTCAGGGCATTCCGTTGCCCAGTCAGAGTTTTCTGTGGTTACCACATTGGCACCCGTTTCGGGATGATGAAAAGTGGTATAGACGACACCCGGCGCCATCCGCTCCGATAACACAGCCTTCAATGTGATCTCACCTTTGCGGCTGCGTATAGACACACAATGCCCATCTTGAATGCCCCGCACCTCTGCGTCGGATGGGTGCATTTCCAGAACATCCTCTTCCCACCATTGCGTATTTTCTGTCCGCCGCGTCTGAGCGCCGACATTGTATTGCGACAAAATGCGCCCGGTGGTCAGTAACATGGGGAACTTACGATTGGCTTTCTCCGTCGTTGGCACGAACTCCGTCAGAACGAAATGCCCCTTACCCCGCACAAATTCGTCCACGTGCATAATTGGCGTGCCTTCCGGCGCATCTGCATTACATGGCCATTGCACGCTACCCTTTTCATCAAGCATGGTGTGGGAAACACCCCCGAAAGACGGGGTTAAAGCAGCGATTTCGTCCATAATTTCAGCTGCAGACGTGAAATTCATTTTGTCATTGCCAAGCGCGTTGGCGAGGGCTTGGGTGACTTCCCACTCATCCTTATCTGTGGCGGATTTGGTGACCGGCCGGACACGATTGATGCGCCGTTCCGCATTGATAAAGCATCCGTCTTTTTCCAGGAACGAGGTGCCAGGCAGGAACACGTGTGCGAATCGGGCGGTTTCATTCAAAAACAAATCCTGGACGATAATGATGTCCATGGCGCGAAGCGCTTCTTCAACATGCAGAGTATTCGGATCTGACTGGGCGATGTCTTCTCCCTGCACATAGAGGCCCTTAAATCCGCCGGCGCAGGCTTCGTCAAGCATATTGGGGATTCGGAAACCGTTTTCTTCATCCTGGGGCGTACCCCAGGCCGCCTCGAATTCCGCGCGGACCGTCTCGTCTGACACCGGTCTGTAATCGGAAAATTCGTGGGGGAATGACCCCATATCACACGACCCCTGGACATTGTTTTGCCCACGCAGTGGATTTACACCCACACCGCTACGGCCAATATTGCCAGTGGCCATGGCCAAGTTTGCCATCCCCATGACCATGGTGGAGCCCTGGCTGTGCTCAGTGACCCCTAACCCGTAATAAATCGCAGCGTTATCGGCGGTCGCATACAGGCGGGCCGCCGCGCGAATATCCTCTGCAGGTACACCTGAAATGGCTGTCACGGTTTCAGGCGAATTTTCATCCCGCTTTATAAACTCTAGCCACTCCGCAAATGAGTCACCCTCACATCGGGACTGAATAAACTCATCATCGAGTAGCCCTTCAGTAGCCGCCACATGAGCCAGCGCGTTGACAAGCGCCACGTTGGTGCCAGGCAAAAGGGGTAGGTGGTGGGCGGCTTCCACATGGGGCGTACGCACCAGATCAATCGCGCGGGGGTCAGCAACTATGAGCTTCGCCCCCTGGCGCAAGCGCCGTTTCATTTGTGATGCAAACACCGGGTGAGCATCCGTTGGGTTCGCCCCAATCAGCAGCATGACATCTGAGTCCTGTACACTTTCAAAGTGCTGCGTGCCAGCCGACGTGCCAAAAGTTTGCTTCAAGCCATAGCCAGTGGGGGAGTGACACACCCGGGCGCAGGTATCGATGTTATTGTTAGCAAAGGCAGTGCGTGTCATCCGAACAACCGCCCAGACCTCCTCAATTGTGCACCGGCTGGATGAAATTGCGCCGATGGATTTCCGGCCGTAGGCTTCCTGGGTCTCCTTAAGTTGAGCTGCAGCAAACTCAATCGCCTCTTCCCAACTGACTTCGCGCCAGGGGTCAGTGATTTTGTCGCGAATCATGGGGCTGGTGATACGGTCTTTGTGTGTCGCGTAACCCCAGGCAAAGCGGCCTTTCACGCAAGAGTGTCCTTGATTGGCCTTGCCATCTTTGGAGGGCACCATGCGAATAACTTGATCACCCTTGAGCTCAGCGTTGAAGGAACAACCGACACCGCAATAGGCGCATGTTGTTTGCACCGTGCGATCAGGAACGCCGTGCTCGACGACAGATTTTTCTTGCAACGTCGCTGTCGGACAGGCCTGGACACAAGCACCGCAAGACACGCATTCCGAGTCAAAGAAGCTTTCGCTGATACCCGCCGCGACACGTGAGGCAAAGCCTCGACCTTCTATGGTCAAAGCCAACGTGCCTTGCACCTCGTCGCAAGCCCGTACACAGCGAGAGCAGACGATGCATTTGGACGGGTCGTAGTCGAAATATGGATTGCTTTCGTCTTTGCCTAGGGCCGTGTGACTGTCCCCGTCATAGCCGTAGCGGACCTCCCTGAGACCGACCGCACCAGCCATATCTTGGAGCTCACAGTCGCCATTGTCAGAGCAGGTTAGGCAATCCAAAGGGTGATCGGAGATATAGAGCTCCATCACACCACGGCGAAGATCAGCGAGCCGCTGATTCTGGGTATGGACAACCATCCCCTCTTCCACCGGTGTGGTGCAGGACGACAGCGTGCCGCGGCGACCGTCGATTTCCACCAAACACAGCCGACAAGACCCAAAGGCGTCCACCGAGTCTGTTGCACATAACTTGGGAATTGAAACTCCGGCCTGAGCTGCGGCGCGCATAATGCTAGCGCCCTGCTCAGCCATAACAGTCATGCCATCAATCTCAAGTGCAACCGTTCTGTGGGATTTAGGACTTGGTGTCCCTAAGTCTGGTTCTTTGAGGAGCGCCATCTAACCGTCCTACTCCGCCGCCTGTCGTGCCGAACCAAAGTCCTCCGGAAAGTGCTTGAGGGCACTCGTCACCGGCATGGGGGTTAGCCCGCCCATGGCACACAGCGATGCATCGGTCATCAACACGCAAAGATCGTCGAGCACGGCCAGGTTTTTCTCCAGATTCGCTCCGGCAATTATCTTATCAAGAGTTTCCTTACCGCGCACCGATCCAATGCGGCAGGGCGTGCACTTACCGCATGATTCGATTTCGCAAAATTCCATGGCAAACCGAGCCTGTCTGGCCATATCAACCGAATCGTTAAATACAACGACACCGCCATGCCCCAGCATAGCGCCCGACCCGGAGAGACTTTCATAATCCATATGGACGTCAAAGGCGGATTGAGGAATATAGGCGCCCAATGGACCACCGACTTGCGCTGTGCGAACCGGTCGCCCACTGCGCGTTCCTCCACCAAAATCTTCAACCAGCTCACGCAATGTGATGCCAAAAGCTTTTTCAACCAAACCACCACGGGCAATGTCACCCGCCAATTGAAAGGGCTGTGTACCAAGAGATTTGCTCTGCCCATACTCACTGTATGATTTGCCACCGTTTGCCAGGACATACGGTACTGTCGCAAGCGTTAGGACGTTATTTACCACCGTCGGCTTGCCAAATAGCCCACTGGTCGCGGGAATAGGTGGCTTGGCGCGCACCTGGCCGCGCTTGCCTTCCAGACTTTCAAGCATGGATGATTCTTCGCCGCAAATGTAAGCCCCGGCGCCAACTCGTATGTGAATATTAAAGTCCTGCCCACTGCCGAGGATGTTTTCGCCAAGAAAGCCCGCTTGTTCAAATCTCGAAATAGCGTCTGTGAGTGTGCGAATGGCATGGGGATACTCTGAACGAATATAGATGTATCCGGTATCAGCGCCGACAGCCCGCCCGGCGATCAACATGCCCTCAAGCAGCACAAAGGGGTCCCCCTCAATGAGCATACGATCTGCAAACGTGCCGCTGTCACCTTCATCGGCGTTACAACAGATATACTTTTGTTCGGCGGCCTTTTTGCGCACGGTCTCCCATTTAATTCCGGCGGGGAAGCCGGCACCGCCTCGGCCTCTTAATCCGGACAGCGTGACTTCTTCTACGATTGCAGAAGACTCAAGCTCTAGCGCTTTCTTGAGACCAACAAGACCGCCGAGTGCTTCATAAGCCAGCAAATCCAATGGGTCGGCAACACCGCAACGGGCAAAGGTCAGTCGCTCCTGGTTGGCCAAATAGGGAATTTCCTCGGTCAGACCATAGCCAAGATTATGATCGCCACCTCTTAGAAATCCTGCGTCAAACAAACTGGCAATATCGCTCGTCGCAACCGGTCCAAAGGCAACGCGCCCGGTTGGTGTGTCAACTTCCACCAGAGGCTCTAGCCATAGCAAGCCGCGCGACCCGTTGCGAACAAGATTGATATCAATACCTCGGTTTTGCGCTTCTTGACTAAGCGCGGCTGCAACGTCGTCCGCCCCCACCGAAATAGCCGCAGCATCTTTCGGCACGAAGACCGTAACTGTACTCATGACTCAGCCTCAGAGACCAAGGCATCCAATTTTTCTGGTGTGACCCGGCCGTATAGATTGCCGTTGATCATAACCGCTGGTCCCAGGGCGCAATTGCCTAAACAATACACATGCTGCAAAGATACCGCACCACCAGACGATGTCTCTCCCAGACCCACTGAGAGGGTCTGCGTTGCATGTTCTTTGAGCTCGTCACACCCCACAGCCTGACAGGCCTCTGCCAGACAAATCTTAACCACGGTCTTACCAGCCGGGACACGGCGAAAGTCATGATAGAAACTAACGACGCCATGCACCTCAGCGCGGGAAAGGTTGAGGCAGGACGCGATTTCTCTTAAGACTTCATCACTGAGGAAACCCTTATGAGCTTGCACCTCGTGCAAAATCTGGACGAGATCTGCTGGGCGATTACCATGATCCTGACAGACCTTGAAAACCATCTTTTTATCATCCAGTTCCTGCATAGAATCGACGTCTCGCAATCTCTAGCCCTGATTAGACTCTATTCAGCGGCCGCTGCCTGAGGCGCCTCTCGTGCATCTGCGGCTTTCTTAATTGCCCAAACACAGGCTAGGGCGATAGCGACCAATAACAGCATAAGTTCAAATGAACGATAGTAACTGCCTAACGCATCCCTCATAACACCAAGACTGAAAATACCGGCCGATGCTGAAATAGTATCAACAGCAACGTAAACACCTAGGATACGACCGTAGGTGGGTCCGGCAAACAACTCAGCGATCGTGAGTTGAATCATCGTAAATGTTCCGGAGAAACCAATCCCGAAGACCACTGCATAGGCATAAGTCATCAAGACGCTCTCGCCATCAACAAGACGAAGGATAATCAATCCAAGTCCTAAATTTGCTGCAGCGAGAAACATAACCAGCAACCGGTTGACGTGATCGCTGAGCCAACCAAACGTAAATTTACCGACGATAGCGCAAAGGAAGAAGATGAATACAACATCGATGACATCAGAGCGACTGTACCCAGCATCCTTCTCAAGGAACAACGCATGATGTTGGGTTACGCCCGTAATGCAGAACCAAAGAATGCCTGTCGCGATAAGCAAATAGTAAAACACAGGCATTCTCGCGGCCTCACCAAGAGGCGCCCCACCAAAAATGCCAATCTGTTTATCGGCGGCCCCCTGTGCCTGAGCACCTTCGAGAGGCAGTCCATCAGGGGTCGTATCCTTGTCTTCTGGCCGGCCACGGACGGGCCATAAAACTGGCAGGAACATTCCGAAAAAGCCGATACCCGCAAGAACCATCATAGCCATCCGCCAATCCCCTTCAGCCATAGGGGTCTGGATGATTTTAGGAAGAACTGCACCGCCCAGGCTGGACGCCATCAACAAAATACCGACGGCGCGGCCGCGATATTTTGTGAACCACCGACTGGCCGTGAGCATGGAAGGCACAAGGCCACACATGGAAAGACCGAATGCGATAAGCAAATAGATGGCAGTGAAATGCAAAAGACTGTCCATATAAAGGAATGAAACAAGCCCCGCCACCATGATGAGAGCACCGGCGCCCATAATCGGGCGCGGTGAATAACGGTCTAACAAGAAACCGACTGACAAATTATAGATCGCCGCAAAAAGAAATTTGATCGCAGCAGGCTGCGTGACTTCTCGATAACTCCAGCCGAATTCATCGACGAACGACGAGTAGAAAATCGGCAAAGTAAATGTGGAGATACCATTGGACACGGCATACATGAGAAACAAGCCGCCCAGAACCCACCAGCCGTAAAATACCCGCATTTGCTTCATCCCTGTGGAACAGGCCCTGGTTGGGGCGCTTGATTGAAATAGGACCTAAAACTACGCAAAAGACGGGTCCAGGGATACTCTTTTCAAAGGTGGATTTTTACTCTCTCACGCTGTAACCGACGGGCTTGGCTTCGCCGCCAGACGGTTTATTGCGATCACGCAGACGACCGCTATCACGCACATACCAATCATCATATCAATGGCTGGGATATAGCTGTCTGCCCGAACGCGAATCTCTCCGGTGAGGCTAATCCCTGCACCAGCGGCCAGAGTATCGATAAAAAAGTACACGCCAAGAATTCGGCCGTAAGTTGGCCCCGCAAACAGCTCCGCAATCATCAATTGAATCATGGTGAAGGTGCCTGAGAATCCGATTCCATACACCAGCGCATAAAGATAGATCATCGTCATGCTGGACCCATCGACCATACGCAGGATAACCAGCCCGAATGTGATATTGAGGATAGCGAGCAGCATGATACGGCCCTTTGAAAATTTATCGCTGAGCCAGCCGAACAAAACCTTGCCGATGATTGAGCACCAAAAAAAGACACTAAATGCGAACGCCAGCTCAGCGCCCTCCAATCCCCGATCTCGCCCCAGGTAAATTGACTGATGCTGGAGAATACCGGTAATGCAAAACCACAGCGTGCCGGTAGCAACAATGAGTAAATAGAAGACCGGCATGGTCATGGCTTGGCGAATGGTTGCGCCAGCTGCAACACCACGCTGTTCTTGCTGCTCTGCGGACCCTTCTTCCCCGAGAGGAAGGCCGTCGGGCGTTGTGCCAACATTTTCAGGTTTGCTACGCAGTGGCCACACCAGTGGTGCAACCATAAAGACCGCGGCAAACGTTATGAGGGTCCATAGCGCGGCGCGCCAATCGCTTTCCTGCAATGCTCCAGCGATGGTCAAAGGCAAAACTGCACCGCCGAAACTGGACGCCATTAGCAATATACCGAACGCGACCCCACGGTATTTCGTGAACCATCGACTGGCCACAACCATCACAGGCATCATCCCGCAGAGGGTCAGCCCAAAAGAAAAAATGAGGTGGACCGCTGTCAGATGCCAAAGCTCTGAGATGAAGGTGTAAGCGACAAGATCAATGATGACGATGAACGCGCCAATAATCATCATTAGACGGGCTGAGAAGCGATCAATTAGAAAACCAACGGCGATGGAATAAAACGCTGCCGCAAAGAACATAAGCGCCGCCGGGCGCGTAACTTCCGCTTCGTTCCAGGAAAACTCCCCAATAAGAGAGGGATACAGCAGAGGCAGCGTGAAATTGGAAATGCCGTTGGACACCGCGTAGGTTACGAACAGAGCGAAAAGAACAAACCATCCGTAAAAAATACGCGGCATAGATTTTAGTCCCTAGGTTGAGGCTGCTACGGACTCACTTCGATAAGTCGTACGCTTAATGACATATACACAGACGAACGCAGCCATGCATAACGCGATCATGAGGTAGATCGCGGGGCTATAGCTCTCAGTAGCACCCTTTATCCATCCAAGGGCTACAATGCCAACCGCGCCGGCGAGCGTGTCAATGAAGACGAACATACCAAGGATAGACCCATATGTCGGACCAGCAAAAAGATCCGCAATCATCAACTGAATCATAGTGAATGCACCGGAAAATCCGATGCCATACACCACAGCATAGGCCCGTAGAGAAAACGCGCTGTCCCCTTTAATCATAGAGAAAAGCACCAATCCAACCGTGAGATTCACTGTCGCCAACATCATAATGTTCGCCTTGTCAAAGTGATCGCTAAGCCAGCCAAACAGGAATTTGCCAATCACAGACGACACAAAGTACAGTACCAAGGCATTGCTAAAATCTTTCAGCGGAATACCGACGTCTCTCACCAAATATATAGATTGATGCTGCACAACGCCCGTGATGCAGAACCACATGACACCGGTTGCAAAGGCGAGCAGATAGAACATGGGCGACTTCATTGCGTCGCGCACCGAAATGCCAGAAAGTTTGCCTTTCACTTCCGGTTGGGACTCATCCATTTCAAAACCACGGCCATCCGGAACGGACTGGGCCTCTGATGGATCATTGCGAACCAGGAAAATGCAGGGCAGGACCATCATGAAAAGGCCAATACCCGCGACAGCCATGCATGCTGCACGCCAACCCTCGACCTCAATAACCGGGGCAATTATAGGTGGCATAATCGCCCCACCCAGACTCGACGACATCAGCAGTATGCCGACAGCAACGCCGCGGTACTTAGCGAACCAGCGGCTCGCGATAACCATGCTGGGAAGAATACCGTTGAGGGACAGCGCGACGGAAATTCCGACGTACAACGCTGACATTTGGGTCAAGGTCGTTATGGAACTTAAGACGACAAGCACGCATACATAAACAGTCGAGCCTGCGACCATCAGTACCCGAGGCTTAAACTTGTCAACGAGAAACCCGACAAATAAGGAAAATATAGCCGTTGCAAGAAAGGAAAGTGCGGCTGGCTGCGTAACTTGGCTTTCCGTCCACCCAAACTCGTCGATCAATGACGGGTAAAACAATGGAAGCGCGGAAAGCAGAATTCCATTGGATGCGGCATACGCGAGACAAAGACCGCCCAGCACTACCCAACCGTAAAAAACGCGACGCATGAGCGGTCTATCCTTTTTGCAATGATCGCACGTGTGACGCGCCGACGATATTAGATAAGCGCTTCAGCGTGATGACGGAGATGATCTTCCATGAAGGTCGAGATGAAATAGTAACCGTGATCATACCCGGCATGACTGCGCAGAGTCAGGGCCATTCCTACTTCTGAGCAGGCATTCTCCAGTAAATGGGGGCGCAGCTGACTTTCGAGGAACTGGTCGTTCATCCCTTGGTCAACGAGCAAGGGTGGCCGTTTGTGGGCCTCATTCTTTTCCAGCCCAGCAATGAGAGCGGACGCGTCATACTGTGTCCAAGTCTCTTGATCGAGCCCAAGATAGAGCGGCAGCGCTTTCTCACCCCAGGGGCAGTTGAGTGGGGAACAAATGGGCGCAAAGGCTGAAATACTGCGATAGACGAGCGGATTCTTGAGGCCAATGGTCAAAGCGCCATGGCCACCCATGGAATGCCCAAAAATACCTTCTCGTTTGGAATCTGCCGGAAAGTGATTAGCGATCAGAGCACGCAGCTCCCGCGTGATATAGGAGTACATACGATAGTTCGTCGCATACGGCGCTTCGGTGGCATCCAGGCAAAACCCTGCCCCAAGGCCAAAGTCCCAGCCGCCGTCAGGGTCATCAGGAACATTTTCACCTCGCGGTGACGTATCCGGCGCCACAAGCATAAGACCGAGCTCAGCTGCAATACGATGCGCTCCACCTTTGATCATAAACGTTTCTTCGGTGCAGGTTAAACCAGCTAGGTAAGTGAGCACCGGAACAGGCCCGGACTTGGCTTGAGGCGGTACAAAAACGGAAAACTGCATCGTACAATTATTTTCTTGGGAATCATGACGGTAGAAACCAACAGTACCGCCGTGACTCTGGTGTTCGGAAAGAGTCTCAATAATCATCAGAACATTGCCTCAAGATATTATTTCAACGAAACGTAGACGGTAGATTAACGGTTGGGTTGCACACCTGAGATGACATTCCATCGCAAAACCTCTTCTGCTGAAATATCTACTCTTGCTTCATAGACCACGCCGTCTTTGCGCACATTGACGAACGCGGCCCGCGTGACATCGTCACTAGGCTCCCTCGCAAGAACGACTTCTTTGTTCATTTCCCATAGACTGATTATGAGAGCCTTTGCGCTGTCGTCGACATGTCCTTCGTCTTTTAGAACATCGATAGCGCAGGCAATCTCATCAGCGGAGATAGAATCCAGGTGATGATGCGTCTCAGACTGCGAAAGCGGCAGGACGAGAAAGACAACAAAAAGCAAGACAAGAGAAATTACAATGCGATGCCCTGACAGAGAATCGAACAAATTTTTCATTGAATTTCCTCAAAAGATAGCCCGTGTCGCCAAGACTAATCGTACAAAACCACGCTACGTATCGATTTGCCTTCATGCATCAAATCAAACGCATCATTGATTTTTTCGAGGGGCATGGTGTGGGTGATAAGATCATCGATATTGATCTTGCCGTCCATGTACCAGTCAACAATCTTTGGAACATCTGTGCGGCCGCGCGCGCCGCCAAAAGCTGTGCCACGCCAAACACGCCCAGTGACCAACTGAAACGGACGTGTTGAAATTTCCTGGCCCGCGCCAGCTACGCCAATGATAATGCTTTCGCCCCAGCCCTTGTGGCAACACTCTAACGATTGTCGCATGGTCTCAACGTTGCCAATGCACTCGAAAGAGTAGTCCGCACCCCCGTCGGTAAGATCAATAATAGCCTCAACCACATTATCTACATTCTTGGGGTTTACGAATTCCGTCATACCAAATTGTTTCGCGAGCGCGACCTTGCTTTCATTTATGTCTACACCAATTATTTTGTCTGCTCCGACCATGCGAGCGCCCTGAATGACATTCAGGCCGATACCACCCAGACCAAAAACCACGACGTTTGACCCAGGCTCCACCTTGGCGTCAAGAGCAACAGCCCCAACTCCTGTCGTCACGCCACATCCGATGTAACAAATCTTATCAAACGGTGCGTCCTCACGAACCTTTGCGACAGCGATCTCAGGCATCACTGAGAAATTGGAAAACGTTGAGCACCCCATGTAATGGAAAATTGGTTTACCGTTCAGAGAAAAGCGGCTTGTACCGTCCGGCATAAGGCCTTGCCCTTGAGTCGCCCGAACGGCTTGGCACAAATTAGTTTTAGGGTGCAGACAGAAATCGCATTCACGACACTCGGGAGTGTAGAGCGGGATCACGTGGTCGCCGGGCTTTACAGATTTCACCCCAGTGCCAACCTCAACAACCACGCCCGCGCCCTCATGCCCCAGAATAGCCGGGAAAATCCCCTCTGGATCGTCACCGGACAGGGTGAACGCGTCAGTATGGCAAATGCCAGTGGCCTTCATTTCAACCAGAATTTCACCAGCCTTAGGGCCTTCTAACTGTACGGTTTCTATTTGAAGGGGTTTTCCGGCTTCATAGGCCACAGCAGCTTTGACGTCCATTTTGTAGATCCCTGTATTATGTGTTTTAGAGCCCAAACCGATTCGGCCCAGACCTCCATCATGCCCAGGCTGGACGGGCATTTCCACCCTCGGAACAGGGCCCTAACCTCTACCAACCGGGGTCGGAGCGGGGTACATTGAGCGATACTGATTCTCTAGGACGTGGGATTGACTTGAGGTATGCCGGATACTGAAGCACTTTTTCACGCGATGCTCAGCGCGACCAGCGACGCCGTTGTGGCCACCGATCAATCGGGGAAAATAGCCCGGGTCAACGAATCTTTTGAAAAGCTCACGGGATACACTGGCGATCAACTCGCTGCGGAAGACGCACGCACCATTCTTGGTATATCAAAGGGACTGGATCTCGAAATCGTCGCCGAGGGCGCTGAGATTGTGGAGCAAGCAGGCCTCTTGCGCGACCTCGGGTGCGACGTCATTCAGGGTAACTTTTATTCTAGGCCCATCACAGGCTACGAGATGGAAGGCATGTTGAGGCAATCAAGCCTCATGCCTGCATAACGACAAAGACAACATGGTGGCCAAGGCTCCCCTTCCTGAAATCAAAGAAGACGACGCCACCGGCGAAATTGCCGCCCTTTATGACGATCTTCGCGCCGTCGTCGACGTACCGATGGTCAATCTTATTTTCCGCCATATGGCCACCGTGCCTGGGTGCCTGATGTGGGCGTGGGGCACTATTCGACCTCTATATGCGAGTGGTGAAATCCCAGACGCCGCCGCCGCGCTGACAGCAGACGTCCTTCCAGGCCATTCAGCAGACCTGAACACGCCCGTCGCGAATAACAATCTCTCGTTGGCTGATGTTGTGGCGATTGATCGAGTTCTAGACGCTTATGGTCGGGCAAACCCGATGAACCTAATCGGACTGAAGATTATTGATCTCGCTCTAGACGGCACATCGCAGAGCCCTGGCACGCCAAAAGGACCTGCGCTCAACATGTCGGATCTTATCAATCGCAACGATCTTGTTGGATTATTACCGATGGTCGACCCGGCAACAGCACCAATCAGGACCCATGACGCCTTGCATAATCTCGCCCGTCAAACTCATGGCGAAGATACGGGCGTTATTCCATCTCTTTACCGTCACTTTGGACAGTGGCCCGGTTTTCTGGAAAACCTTGAGGATGCCCTGACACCACTTCTTGCAGACGACACGTTCGAGAGTGCAGCACAAACCATGCAAAGGACCGGGGAAACCAATGCACTTACCTTATACGAAACTCTACCACTGCCCGATATGGCGCCACTGGATCTCTCAACAGCAACAACCCTCAAGGGACTGATTGGTCAGTTTTCACTGAACATTTGCCGTATGACCGTCTTGGCTACCGTTTTGCGGCGCGGATTAATAGACGTACACGCCATTCTCCACCATAGGTAAACTGCGAATGCCGCGGCCGGGCGAGGTCGCAGGATTAAATGCAGATTGGGCACTGACTTTGGGCAAACCAAGAGCTAGTCCACAGCCAACCAATGCACATGACCTCAGGGTCTCACGGTGACTGCGGCCTGCGTTTGGCCTATCAGGTCTTCGCCAAGGTGATGTGATGGACATAAAGACGTTGCTCCGCTCTCATCTGTTTGCGCTAGAGATTATCTATGTTGGCGATAAATCCCTCAGTGGCTGAGATTGCGTCTGGCTCTTCAAGCGTAGGAACGTGACCACGGTTCGCGATGGTCGATATTTCCAGTTGTGGCATCCGCTCGACCATCTCTTCGGCTGTTTCCACGGACAGCAGATCTGACAAGGCGCCGCGGATCAAAAGCGTAGGAATATGTTTTAGGGCTTCAAAAACGGGCCAGAGATCTAACTTTGCTGCACTGTCGGTCGCAAAACTTTGAGAAAGCTTCGGATCATAATCCTGTGCGATCATGCCATCGTCATTTTGTCGGCAAGTTTTGCGAGCGTAGCTCAGCCAATCCTCATCCGTAAAATCTGGATAGACGACCTTGTTGACGGTCTTGAGCACCGCTGCCGCCTCATCCCATGTCGACCATTGATCACCATGGCCGAGATAACTACCGATCCGCCTCAGGCCAGACGGGTCAATCACAGGCCCGATGTCATTCAAAATAACACCCGCCAGCACCGCCGGATTGGCTTGCGCGATACCAGCCCCAACAATGCCGCCGAGCGACGTGCCGAGAACAATGACGCGATTCAAATTCTCTTGTGCCAGAACACCTAAGGTATCGGCGACATAGACGGGCGCTTGATAATGGCTCGCGTCCGCATCCCACTCAGAACATCCACGCCCGCGAAATTCGAGACAGTACACTGCACGTTGCGCACTTAAGCGGTGAGCAATCACCGCAAAATCGCGGGCGTTGCGTGTCAAGCCTGGCAGACAAACAACCGGGATGGGCGCGGCCGGACCCGAATAGACGACGTAGTTAAGAGACAGATTGTCAGTGGTCGTAAAGGTTCGATTTTCTAATGCGGACTCGATTTCGCCGTCATTTCGCACTGGTTCCGCCTCCTCGCCCTTATTGAAGATCGATCAGCCGTTCAGCGCGGATTTGAGCGCCGTCTGAAGATCTACACAACGTTGCCGAATAGCGTCGAGACGCGCTGAGTTATTTTCTGCAACTTGCATCATGGCCTGTTCAGAGCGGCACGATAGATCAAATAAACTTCGGACCCGTTGAATAACATTCGGGGGACAACTCACCTGTCCGACCTCTCGCTGGGTCGCATGCGGGGGCAACTGTTGAACGAATACGGGTGCGGACCCAACCCTAATACCAACCACCAAACCATCTGGTTTGACGACGAGACCGGCATCGTCAAGCAACGCCACTGTTACACAAGATGCGCTTGCGCCCTGCACAGACAGAAAAACAAACAAAAAGATAAGTGTTCTTAGAGAAATTCTCATGTCGGCACACCACTCTCAGGTCGTTGCTTTCGCAGACTCACGCTTATGTCGGCCTGGCTAACATCCTAGCTGTCTGTGGTGCGGGTGGAGGGAATCGAACCCACACTCCCGTAAGGGAACTGGATTTTGAATCCAGCGCGTCTACCAGTTCCGCCACACCCGCACGCTACAGCGCGCCCCTTATAAACGCGCGTTCGCGGACCCGCAAGCGAACACCATACGACTTCTATGCCGGTGTTGTATCGGGGGCGTTGCCGCCCCAACGGCGACCTGTTAAACCCGGCAATATGGAGTTTCCTCTGTGATTCGTAGGCTCTACAACTGGACCCTATCTCTGGCGGGCCGCAAAAACGCTTTGGCGCTTTTGGCCGTGGTCGCTTTGGTCGAGAGTTCCATATTCCCCATCCCCCCTGACGTCCTCATTCTGCCGATGATTCTGGCAGCGCGGGAAAAGGCCTGGAAAATAGCCGCCGTGGCGACAGTGGCCAGTGTCGTTGGCGGACTGGCTGGATACGCCATTGGCTTGTTCCTGTTTGAGACCGTCGGCCAACCCTTGGTCTCCCTTTACGGCTACTCCGACGATTTTACGCAGTTCCAGGATTTGTATCAGGAATGGGGGGCGTGGATTGTCTTTAGCGCTGGCCTGACGCCATTACCCTACAAAGTAGTTACCATCGCCAGCGGTGCAGTCGCACTTGACCCACTGGTTTTCGTGATCGCCTCCATCCTTGCTCGCGGTCTTCGCTTTTATGTCGAAGCCGCGCTGCTGTGGAGATTTGGTCCGTCGATTAAATCGTTTGTTGAGAAACGCCTTGGTCTTGTCACATTAGCGATGTTTATACTCCTTTTTGGTGGCTTCGTGGCCGCTGGCTTTATCAATTAGAGTCTTGAGATGCTGTTTCGATTACATCCCAGCCAAGTGGCGATAACTCTTATCGGGCTTGTGGCGATCGCAGCTTTAAGCGCAGCTTGGACGGCACAATACGGGTTTGGCTTGTTCCCTTGTGAGTTATGTCTCTACCAAAGACTTCCATACATCGGAATTGCCCTGCTCTCGCTTCTGGCGATTACGCCAATCGTTGATCCGAGCGCTCGCCAATTGGCGGCCTACGTCTCGGCCCTTTTATTCATCACAACAGCAGGAGTTGCCTTTTACCATTTAGGCGTCGAACAAGCGTGGTGGAGCTCAAACTGCGCCCCAACGGGAAGCCAAGCTTTTTCATTGGACGATGTGCGATCCGCGCTACAACAGCCGGGGCAGCCCGCGTGCAATGACATTCCATTTGCGTTACTTGGACTCTCGTTCGCAGGATACAATATGATAGCAGGCATAGTGTTTTCGGCCCTAAGTCTTAGGGCGGCCCGCCGACCGGAGTTGTGGCAAGACTCATGACGAGATCCGCTCATCCAAAAAGAACAGCCGAAGGAAATCTGCCTGGCGACCCAAACCACGACCAAACGATTGCGCAGATCGTTAGGGTCGACCACGCTGGCGAATATGGCGCTAAGCGTATCTACGAAGGTCAACTCGCCGTTCTCAAAGGCACTGATGCAGAACCCATTCTTCAAGAGATGCTTGACCAGGAACAGACACATCTGGACCGCTTTGACCAAGAACTGGCAGACCGAAAAATTCGCCCAACGGCACTTCAACCGTTATGGAACATTGCTGGCTTCGCTCTCGGGGCTGGCACAGCGTTGCTCGGACGGGAGACTGCTATGGCCTGCACGGTCGCTGTCGAAGAAGTCATCGACGAACACTATGCGGCTCAAGCAGAACAGCTGGGCGACGACGAAGCTGAGTTGCGCGCCACTATCGAGCAATTCCGCGCCGACGAACAACATCATCATACCGTTGGGCTATCAGAAGGTGCCGAACAAGCACCAGCCTACCCGCTTCTTACAGGCGCCATTAAAACGGCGTCTAGATTGGCGATTTGGCTCTCAACGCGGATCTAAACGCGGATATTTCCTTAGCGTCGCCGAGACTCACCACGGTTCGAGTTCAGAATCCCAGTACAGAAAATCCCGCCAACTCTTGTGCAGAAAGTCTGGTGGGAACGCGCGGCCACATTCCTGCAATTGTCGCGCCGTCGGCTTAGCGGGTACCCGGCGAAGAGTCATGCTCGCTTCCTGCGGTGTCCGGTTGGCTTTGTGCAAATTGCAAGCAGAGCAGGCCGCTGCAACGTTCTGCCAGGTGGTGCGCCCACCCCTAGACCGCGGCACAACGTGATCAAACGTAAGATCGTTGGCCGACTGATTTACACCGCAGTACTGGCAGGTGAAATAGTCCCTCAAGAATACGTTGAATCGCGTGAATGCTGGCGACCGATTCGTCGGCGCATATTTCTTTAGTGAAATGACGCTGGGCAATTTTAGTTCGAAACTGGGAGAACGAACGACCGTGTCGTACTCAGAGACCACGTTTACTCGTTCCAAGAAGACCGCCTTAAGCGCGTCCTGCCAAGACCACAAGGATAAAGGAAAGTAGCTGAGCGGCCGAAAGTCGGCGTTCAGGACAAGGGTCGGACAATTCTCGACGGCACTCGACATCCCTTTTTCTCACCCTCAATGACACAGGCTGAAAACTATTCCAAAAAACTAGCGGGTTTCAGCGTCAAAGGCAAAGCGCGGTCATGCTTTTCATAAACTTACAATGTCCTTGTGAGGTTCTGAATTGCTGTCGTCAAGACAGCCAACACTTATTCGGATAGGGACAGCCCAGCCAATGGATGGTTTGTCTCCACCAAGCGCCGAAGACGTTCGTCCAATACGTGTGTATAAATTTGCGTGGTCGAAATATCAGCATGCCCCAACATCTCCTGAAGACTTCGCAAATCAGCGCCATGGGCCAGCAGATGCGATGCAAAAGAGTGCCGCAACACATGGGGGGAAACACGAGAGGGCGCGACCCCCGCAGCGACTGCCAGGCCCTTAAACGCACTAGATACGGCGCCACGAGTGAGATGGCCGCTTGCTGATCGAGAAGGAAACAGCCACCGGCTGCTCTTCTCCTTTCCGGGAATGAAGCTTGACCTAATCTCCAAATACGCGGCCACTGCAGCCCGCGCGGGCGCGCCGATCGGCACCATGCGTTCTTTGTTGCCCTTGCCGCTAACAATTAGAACAGGTCTATCACGCACAACGGCAGCCAGTGGCAATGACACCAATTCAGAAACTCTAAGGCCGGTGGCATACAAGAGCTCGAAAAGGGCAGTCAGCCGGAGCGCTTGGCGCGTTGTCTCAGCGCGCGCTGCCTTAAGCAAGGCATCAACCTCGTCTTCGCCAAGATACTTGGGCAACCGTCCGCCCTGCTGCGGACTATCGAAAGCTGACGTCGGGTCATCCTTGCGCACCCCCTCAGCAAGTAAAAATTGGAAAAACTGACGGAGACATGACAACCGCCTTGCCGCTGTACGAGGAGCCAAACCTTGAGTCAAAAGTCCGTCCAGATAGGTGCGCAGTTGTTCTGGGGTTGCATCGGTAATATCGCCGCCCAATGCGCCCCCCAACCCGTCAAGATCACAATGATATGCATCCAACGTATGTCTAGACGCGCCTCGCTCTGCGGACATCATATCGAGAAAGGACTCTATATATCGGCTCACGGCCCACCCATTGTTGGCGTGATGTCGTTACAACCCTTGGATAAGGGAGGCTTCGACGGCAAAGCGTCGTGCATCCTGCTCCAGCCCTACAGTCATCAGGGATGAAATGACGCGGGACAGCACAATCGGTGACGACCCAGAAGGCCCGCCTTCATTTAACGCGATTAATGCTAGCAAAACAGTTTCACCAAGACGGCCACCTTTAGCAGCCAAAGCAAGGCCATTCCAAATCTGGGGCGCTGGCATATTGACTGACCGGCTCGTGGGACGGTCCATAAGGCTCATCCAGTCCGCAGACGTCACAGACTCACCCAACGCAGTTAGCGTGCCAAGGACAAGCGTTTTATTGGCTGCAACCAAGCCAGGCGGGCGTGACTCTTCCCATCGCTTAAAGCGTAAGGGTGTAAAGCGATTGGTCATGGATGGCAGCAACTGGCGTTCCGTTGGCCACATTGCTGCGGCTACGTCGGAGGCTTCTATGCTTGTTCTCGCGTAAGCCTGGGAAAGCTGCATCCAGATCGTGCCAGCCTCTACTTCTCCGGCAGCTATCAGAGCCCGAGCCGCATTCCCAGCGAACCATGAGAGATCACCCGTTGGCGCAATTTCCATGATGAGCGGGGCGAACACGAGCCCTACGGCTGCAACATTGGGGCTATTACGACCAAGATCATTCCGGGCAAAATCAATCGCCCTAGAAATCACTTCGGCACGCGCCGTCGGAATGACTTGTTCTTCGGCAAGGATAAACAGGCGCGCGCGATCCAATGCCGTCGCCACAGGAATTGAGTTTAGATCCAATTCGACCTCTGAAATATCATTACCATTTTGAGTGTCTAGCTGACCGACACCCTCGGCCTGCAACGCAGCTACACGCTCTGCTTCGAGCACGCCTTCGTCCCGATACAAGGCCCTCAGAACGTCTGGTGAGAGCGCGCCGAGCTCTACAGCACGTTCGGCCGCCTCCAGGCGAACATCGAGTCCTTGGCGAATGCGCTCGGCGACAACATCCTCAGCTTCATCTTCCGTCGCTACGTATAGCGGCTCAGCTGTTGCAAGAACCCTAAGCAGCGTTGGGTCACCATCGCGGACAAGCTGGGGCGGAAATGGCCGACCAGCATGTCGCAACATCGCTAGTTGAAGAGGGGATAGGCGATCCAATCCATTGGGCGTGATCGGCCGGTTGCCAGCCATTAACTCAGCTACCCAGAAGAATGCAGCATCATCAATTCCTGTTTCCCGCAGCAAGTCGAGAGTCAGGAATGCGCTCGCAACCTTGCCGTTAAGAAGCTGACAAAAGGCAAACGCTTTTTGCCAATAGGGTTCATTCGAAAACCTAAGGTCTTCATTCACATAAAGGCAGGCTTGATCATTACGGCCTTCAACCAGCGCATGATCTACCGCAAGAATTCTTATACCTTCAGTGACCGAAGATTGAGGCACCAACGGGATCATCGCACCGACAGAGTCCCAGTCGCCCATAGCAGCCAATTGGGTCAATCGGCGCTCAAGTAGAGTCAAGCCTTCGCTCTGTTCTTGCTCAGCATTTGATTTCCGCCCCTCTGCTACGCCCGAACTGTCAGGTGTAAATCCAATCGCGCTTGGCACTATGGCCGTCATATCCACGAACACGTCTTCTGAGAGAGAGGGTTCTGGCGGTCGAGCCACCGAAAGAAGGAGTCGTTTGGTGAGGGATCGCATTGCGCCCGACTTCACTTGCCGGGGCAACCTTGGCAGCAGAAGATCAACCAGCTCTTTTGAGGTTCCAGACCACATATCAAACTGGAGCCCGCCGGAGAACCTGTCCATCAGACCAATTGAATCCGGGCTAAGCTCATCCAATTGCAAGACGGAGATTGCACCCTCAGGAATAACTTGCGAAGTGCTTTGTCGGGATGGTGTATCCGAGCGCCCACCGGGTAACAGTATGATTGGCGGCGGTAGCGCCTCGATAAAAGCGGGCTCAACCTGGACGCCCTCATCAAAAACCGACTCCTGAGCGTCCGCCTGCGCGCCGACCATGATGGCAATGGCGACAAAAATAGACGCGCGATGCATGTTTAGGATCATGCCTCTATCGGAATCGATCATTGGATATAATCTTTTCTCGGGTCGCCGTTGGCGGCGGCATGTCCCACGTCGCCAACGCGAAAGCGCCAGCGACAACAAGAAAAATGACAAGAACGATTAGAGTACGAGTGATAAGCTTCATGCTGCAGCTTTAAACCAAAGTGGGTGATGGTTGGCCCCATCCAGCGTCTGATAATTACCGTCAACTGTGGCTGATTCAGGGCTACTCCGTATCTTGGACAAGGCAGAGCCGACAATGCTCTACCTATGGCCGGGACACTACGTGACAGGTGTGATAATGTCTAGCAACGGTCCGTCGCTCAAGCCTCGACAGGCCACAACAACCAAGATCATTCTAAAGCAAAATTAGCCCCATTTTTTGTTCGACGTCTTCTGTAAAATATCCCTATGACCAGCTCAGCGCCCACGAAAGATCAATACCCACCTCAGGATAAGATTATTGTCTTAGTCGGCCTAATGGGGGCGGGTAAAAGTTGCGTTGGGCGGCGCGTTGCGGAAAGCCTCAATATTCCTTTTCTGGATGCTGATTCCGAAGTCGAAGCAGCCGCTGGCTGCTCTATCGTTGATATCTTCGAGCAATACGGAGAAGAGGCGTTTCGCGATGGCGAGCGACGCGTAATCGCCCGATTGCTGGACGGGCCACCCACTGTGATTGCCACCGGCGGTGGTGCTTACATCGACGAACAAACTCGAGCGCTTATCAATGAAAAGAGTCTGTCCGTTTGGCTCCGCGCGGACTTAGATACTTTGGTCGCTCGAACATCTGGTCGGAACCATAGGCCATTGTTAAACAGCGGCAATCAAAGAGAAATATTGTCCATACTGATAGACCAGCGCTACCCGATCTATTCTGAAGCGGACCTGACGATCGATACGGGCTCGGATAGTGCAAATGTGACCTGTGCACGGGTGATAGATGCACTTGCCGCCCATGGAGCAACTGCCGACGAGAGTGATCTATCGAAACAACGTTCAGTGCAGACATCATGACCGAATCAACATTGCTCACTGTCGCCCTTCAAGACCGAAGCTATCCCATTGATATCGGCGCGGGCTTGATTGAACAGGCGGGTAAAATTCTAGCGCCCCTTATCCAAAAGCCCCGGGTATATATTGTTACGGATGAGAATGTCGCGGAACACCACCTGGCGCCACTTCAAGACTCTCTGCAAACATCAAACATCGACAGTGACTACCTGATACTCCCACCCGGCGAATCCACCAAGAGCTTCGCCAACCTGCAAGTCGTCGTTGAATCAATGCTGTCGGCTAAAGTTGAACGCTCGACAACGGTCATCGCCCTAGGTGGAGGGGTTGTCGGCGATTTAGCTGGCTTCGCAGCATCTGTAACACTACGTGGAATTGATTTTGTACAAATTCCGACCACGCTACTTGCGCAAGTCGATAGTTCTGTGGGTGGAAAAACGGGCATCAACACAGGCCAAGGCAAGAACCTAGCCGGAAGCTTCTATCAACCCAAAGCCGTTTTGGTGGATACCGACACCTTAGCAACACTGCCAGACCGAGAGCGCCTGGCCGGGTATGCGGAAGTCTGCAAATATGGATTACTGGGCGACCTAAAGTTATGGGAATGGCTAGAAAAAAACGGCGAGAAAATTCTGTCCGGTGACGACAAAGCCATCACCCATGCCATCGAGGCGAGTTGTAGAGCCAAAGCACGGATCGTTGCGGAAGATGAGCGTGAGAGTGGCGTTCGTGCGCTGCTCAATTTGGGGCACACCTTTGCCCATGCCTTCGAGGCTGAACTTGGGTATTCCGGCGCTTTGTTGCACGGGGAAGCCGTAGCCTTTGGCATGCTTATGGCATTTGATCTTTCTGTTCGCTTGGGACTTTGCCCTGCCAGTGACATCGACCGGGTGCGCACACATTTCGAGACTGTCGGACTTCCCGTCAATCCGCCAGAGCTGGCCCGGAACTTCACCGCTGATGTGTTCCTGAAACACATGGCCCAAGACAAAAAGGTCGCCGACGGAGCCCTCACATTCGTCTTGCTCCACGGCATTGGCCAAGCGTTCCTAACTCAAAATGTTTCACCAAGAGATGTTACGGCCACACTCAACGCCGCCCTTACCGCCTAACCATTCCATGACTTCTTCGGAGCTTCTCACCAATGGTGTATACCGCAGGACTAGTATTTTTTCTTTTGCTGCTGTCTGCGTTCTTCTCAGGATCTGAGACGGCGCTTACTGCAACCTCACGCTCCTATATGCATCAACGTGAAAATGACGGTGATGTCCGGGCCAAGCGAGTCAATGGACTGCTGAGCCATCGAGAGCGACTGATTGCCACTATTTTATTAGGTAACAATCTCGTCAACATCTCTGCTTCAGCGATTGCGACGAGCTTGATGATCGAAATCTTCGGCGAGCCTGGCGTGGTCTACGCTACTGCCGTGATGACGCTATTGGTGCTCATTTTTGCAGAGATCCTTCCTAAAACATACGCCCTCATACATACCCACAAAATGGCCCTAGCAGTAGCCCCCGTGATGCAAATGCTGACTTGGGTATTCGGCCCCATCAATGTCGTCATCCAAGGTATCATTCGGGTTGCCCTCACTCTTTTGGGCGCCAGCACTGAGAGCGTGCTATCAGCCAAACAAACACTGTCCGAGCTTCGCGGTGCAATTGACCTGCACACTGGAGAAGCTGAGATTAAAGAAGAGATCAAACACGAACGCGCCATGTTGCGTAGCGTGCTTGATCTGGCCGACGTCGAGATCGGCGAAATTATGACACACCGCAATAGCCTGATTACAATCGATGCGGATCTACCTACGGAACAAATACTTTCTGAAATTTCAGATAGCCCCTACACGCGCGTACCATTGTGGCAGAAGAGCACCGAGAACATTGTCGGGGTATTGCACACAAAGCCCGTTTTGCGTGCACTTCGCGCATCCGGAGGTGATGCAGACACAATTGATATTCTTTCCGTATGCGCAGAACCCTGGTTTGTTCCAGAGACAACTAATCTCCTCGACCAACTAAATGCATTCCGTGAACGGCGTGAACATTTCGCTATCGTCGTCGACGAATACGGTGATGTGCAGGGTGTCGTCACCCTTGAAGACATATTGGAAGAAATCGTCGGGGACATTGTCGATGAAACCGACGTGTCCGTGTCCGGTGTGACCCCCCAGCGCGGGGGCAGCTACCTCGTCGATGGATCCGTCACCATTAGAGACCTAAATCGTGAATTTGAGTGGGACCTACCGGATGCAGAGGCGTCAACCATTGCAGGGCTGGTGATGGCCGAGTCGCGAACCATTCCCTCACCCGGCCAAGTGTTTAGCTTCCATAGTTTCCGTTTCGAAATCTTGCGTAGGCATCGTAATCAAATTGCTAAAATGCGCGTTACGCCGCCAAAACAGGCCCTTGAGGAGGCGTCGGAGCAAAGTGATTCAGCCACTTAGGCGGCGCGGCCGGGTGGCGCCTTGACCCCTGCAAACCGGAGAGCGACAATTTGTTGTAGGTAGTCGTTAACTGTCCAAAGAAACTTAAGTAGGGGAGGAAACTTAGAGCCGCGATGCGCAAGATCGTCCCAGATGTTATTAGCGGGCAAACCCTCGTCACGGTTCAGCAGAACTGCAAAGCCCGTGCCGTTGCCAAGATCATGCATGACAAACGTATAGCAGCTGTTTTGGTGACCGAAAGTGACGTCCTCGTCGGCATCATTACGGAGCGCGACATGACTACGCGTATTATTGCAGGGGGACTGGACCCAGATGCTTTAACGGCTAAAGAGATTATGACCGCTAACCCCGATACCCTGCATCCCGAAGACACGCCAGCCCAAGCGATCAAAATGATGATTGAGCGCAATTATCGTCATCTGCCGGTAACTGACGGCGATACACTTGTAGGTATGGTGTCGGTTCGCGACCTCTACGCGATCTATAATCTTGAGCTAGAAGAAGATTTGAAAGATCGCAACGCATTTATTTATGGCGAGAACTACGGCACAGGCTAATGCTTTTTAGCCATGCTTGCGCTACCTGGTCGGTATTCATGCTTGTGCCTTTGCCTAGGCACGCCATTCAGGTAAGCCTGCGCCTTAACCAACTGAAGCTAGGACCGCAATGCCCTTACCCGCCCCAATAGAGGACCGCGAATTGCTACACACGCGCACCATTGAATGCCGCGGCTACCAGCGCGCCGACGGCATGTGGGACATCGACGGATGGATGACAGACATAAAGACTTACAATTTCCCTAACCATGATCGAGTTGAGATTAAGGCAGGAGAGCCCCTCCATGGGATGGGGCTGCGTGTAACGATTGATGACACCTTGACGATCAGGGATTGCATGGCAGTGACAGATTACAGCCCCTTTACACTATGCGAAAACATCACACCGAATTTCCAGAAGCTGATTGGTCTTCGCATAACTCAAGGCTTAACTAGGAATGTTCAAGAGCGACTGGGTGGCACCCAAGGCTGCACCCATTTGGTCGAACTCATCAAACCTATCGCCACGACTGCCTTTCAAACACTGGTTGGTAGGCGCATGGGGAAACTGAGCGCTGCTTTAAAATCTGGAGCTATTAAACGACCGCCTATTCTCGACACTTGTCACGCATGGGCTCAAGACGGTGAAATCGTCAAAAGAGAGTTCCCTAAGCACTACACAGGCGCTTAGCCCGCGCGTCGCTTCGACGCCTCCTCGGGCGTAAGGGTCACCAAAGATAAAGCATGGACACGCCCCCTCAATTCGTCTGACAGCAACTCATAAACTTGGCGTTGGCGGGCCACGCGATTTTGTCCCTCGAAACCCTGAGAAATGATTTCGACATTGAAATGCGTTTCAGCACCGCCGTCGGGATGCACACCTGCATGCCCCACATGACGATGTGAATCATCCTCTATGGTTAGGTGTTCCGGCGCTAAAGCATCTGTGAGTTTGCGCTCTATGCGATTGTAGTAGTCACCCATAACCGCCCTTTTTTCAAAACAAGGTTGATGCTCGACATGAACAAGCATACTTCACTTGAAGAAGCAATATTGCGCGCGTTGGCTTAGGTCCGGATACTTTTTACATAATGAAGACTTCCACATCTCAAGAAAAGTTTCCCGGCGCTCAGTCAGTTGGTGATGGCGCCGCGCGGCGGTGTCAATGGCGCGGCTGCGCAGGGGTTGGACTCCACCGTGCGCCACAAGACCCGTCTCTGACGGATTACTATTTTTTCTGCTTGGACCATGTCCGGCTATACAACGCGCAATGGAATTATCATGAAGGCCTTGGGCCGGATGATATGGAAATAGAATATCGCAGCGCTGCGACCTGGGATCGACCGACGTGGAAGATGGGTGAAAGACAAGCCCCGGGTCGTCCCTGGCAAAATATCTATGATCCTTTCGATGTATACAGAGACAAGCCTGACACAGATGGACCCCCGCGTGGAGAAACTGGGTCGGTATCATTAGAAGTTTCGAAAGCACAGAGAACGCTCGGCTTGTCTGGCAACCCCTCGCTCGAAGAGCTTAAAGGGCGATACAAAGAACTCGTAAAACGATATCATCCTGATGCAAACGGTGGGTCAACGGTTTCCGAAGACCGTATGAAAACCATCAACGCAGCTTACCAAACGATTCGGTCTGCCCTCGCACCGCAATAGGGCGACCCCAACTAAGGCATCACCACACCATGGACCTTCTACTAAAAGACAAAGTTGCAATTATCACAGGAGCCAGTCGTGGCCTAGGAGCGGCTTCCGCAGCTGCACTTGCAGCCGAAGGCACCAACCTTATTTTATCCGCTAGAGACGAAGGCGCCCTGACAGCTCAGAGCAAACAGCTCATTGCGGAGCATGGTGTTCGTGTGGTCACCGTGCCAGCTGACCTGACCCAAGGCGCAATTTCTGACAAAGTCGTGAAAGCTAGCATCGACGCATTTGACCGGATTGATATTCTCGTCAATTCAGCCGGCGCCTCACAGGGCGGTTTGTTTTGGGAAGTTCCTGATCAGGTTTGGCAGGACAGTATAGAACTCAAAGTCATGGGTACAATCCGCATGATGCGCGCTGTCATTCCGCACATGATCGACAATAAGGGCGGACGCATCGTCAATATTGTCGGAAACACAGGGGCCCAGCCGTCGCCCAGGCTGTTGCCTGGATCAGCAGCGAATGCGGCCCTACTTGCCGTGACCCGCGGTCTAGGGGAAGAGCTGGCCCCCCACAATATTATCGTTAATGCACTCAACCCAGGGCCCACGCGGACAGAGCGCTGGACAAACCTGATGGCCAAACTGGCAGAAAGCAGCGGAATAACAGTACCCGAGGTTGAATCTCACTACACCGACCAGATACCCATGGACCGCCTGGCCGAACCTGAGGAAATTGGCCTCTTAGCAGCCTTCCTTGCCTCTGAACGCGCAGCCAATATGACAGGGGCCTGCCTCACTGCAGACGGTGGCTGGACCAAGGGCATCGGCTAGCTCACCCCAGTCACAGGTTTACCGGGCTTTACAAAGCCACCTTTGGTCAGGGTATAAACCGGTCTCAGACAAGGATTGTTTCATGGCGCCCGATAGTGAAAAAACCCCAGGCCTCCCGGACACCGAGGTCAACGTAAAAGACGTTTTTGGCCTCGACAGAAAAATGGTTGTACCAGCGTTCAGTGCTCGTGAAGAACATGTGCCTGAAGTCGACCCAGCATATCAGTTTGACCCTGACACCACGCTCGCGATCCTGGCCGGCTTTAGCCACAACCGGCGGGTAATGATTCAGGGATATCACGGCACCGGCAAATCCACCCATATTGAACAGGTCGCCGCGCGACTAAACTGGCCCTGCCTACGCGTCAATCTGGACAGTCATATCAGCCGGATCGACTTGGTTGGCAAGGATGCCATTGTTTTACGCGACGGCGTTCAAGTGACTGAGTTCCGCGAGGGCATCCTGCCATGGGCATTGCAAAACCCTATCGCCCTGGTGTTTGACGAATATGACGCAGGACGGCCGGATGTCATGTTCGTAATTCAGCGCGTCCTAGAAGTCGAAGGCCGCCTCACCCTTCTCGACCAAAACAAAGTGATCCTTCCTCACCCAGCGTTTCGCCTGTTCTCGACGGCAAACACTGTAGGTTTGGGAGACACCACAGGGCTGTATCACGGAACGCAACAGATCAACCAAGGGCAAATGGACAGGTGGAACATCGTCGCCACGCTAAACTACCTGGAACACAACGCGGAAGCAGATATCGTCCTCGCTAAAGTTCCTGCCTACGACAATAAAAAAGGCAAAGAAACGCTATCAGCAATGGTCCGGGTCGCCGATCTCTCGCGGGCTGGATTTATGGCGGGAGACATCTCAACCGTGATGTCGCCACGAACGGTAATCACGTGGGCCGAGAATGCAAAGATTTTCGATGATATCCCCTACGCATTCCGCGTCACTTTCTTAAACAAGTGCGATGAAACTGAACGGCCAGTTGTTTCTGAATACTTCCAGCGCTGTTTCGGCGAAGAACTGCTAGACTCAGTTGCTGTCGCTTAGCTGGAACTCCAGCCATGCCACCGCATACAAAGCAGGACATTGACATCAAACCAAAGGCACCAACCACTGACAGAAATAGTGGAAAGTCGGCTGGACGCGTCGAGACTCTGAAAACAGCAACAACAGCAGCCGTCAGGGCGCTTTCTGGAAAACCTGAGACAAAAGTTTCATACACGCCAATTGCAACCAACCAGAAGAGCAGCGGCACTGAATCAGCCGTGCGGTTACCCCTACCACCGGCAAAACTGACGCCAGAAAACGTAATTCGCCTGAGAGGTTCGGCCGATGCCAGCGCCATGCGCATCCGCCATCACAATGATCGGATTCATCAGCGCCGTATACCGCACGGCAAAGACGCCATTGATGCCTATAACGCGATGGAACAAACGCGGGTAGAGGTGCTTGGCTCACAAGACTACATGGGGGTTGCATCCAACCTAGGCCAATCTTTAGAACAGCGCTTAGCACTCGAAGGGTATCAAATGGCTCGCGCATCTGTGCAGATCCAGATGCAAGATGCGCTCAAAGTCATGATCCATTCAAAGTGTGGCGTTCTCAAACTCGGCGAAGCCGGAACCCACGTGCTTGAAGTCGCTGAGCGGGAGTATGGCGACGCCCTCGCCCCGTACCTTGATCGACTATCAGAGAATATTGAGGACCAGCAGTCGTTCTCAGACATCCTGCGCGAAATGATCGAGGTGCTTGACCTCGAGAAAGACGATGGAGGAAGAGATTTAGACGAGGATGAAAGCCCCGACCTCAACGAAGAGTCAGAGTCGACGTCAGAAAGTGATGAAGGCGAAAGCGAAGGAGAAGACCAGTCAGAGCCAGACTCTGGCGATATGGACCCGGAATCCGGCGAAACCGATGAAGACGTTCAGTTGAGTGACAACGAAGAAGAGTCATCCATCCCATTCGCCATGGATTCCGCCGAAGACCCGGGTAACGATGGCGAACAACCGAAACCCCAAGCTGGTCATAACCGTGGCGCAAAAGAAGAGCGGTATCGCGTTTACACCACCGAATTCGACCAGATTGAAGATGCTTACAACCTATGCGACTCAGAAGAGCTCTCAAGGCTAAGAATTCAGTTAGACCGTCAACTTGCCCACATGCAGGGCGTGGTCTCACGCCTCGCCAACCGCTTGCAGCGCAAACTCATGGCGCAACAAGTTCGCAATTGGGAATTTGATCTGGAAGAAGGCTTGCTCGACACCAGCCGGCTGGCCCGAATTGTTGCGAACCCAACCCATTCACTATCTTTCAAACGTGAAAAAGAAATGGAGTTTCGCGACACTGTCGTGACATTGCTTATTGACAACTCGGGCTCAATGCGAGGTCGACCCATTACCATCGCTGCCATGAGTGCAGATATTCTCGCGCGAACATTGGAACGATGTGGGGTGAAGGTAGAAATTCTAGGCTTTACAACTAGCCAGTGGAAAGGTGGCCAGTCACGCAAGCAGTGGGTTGATTCCGGCAAGCCTGCACATCCGGGCCGCCTCAACGACCTTCGGCACATTATCTATAAATCTGCCGATACGCCGTGGCGGCGCGCGCGCAAGAACTTAGGGTTAATGCTGCGCGAAGGCATTCTTAAGGAAAACATAGATGGCGAAGCATTGGCCTGGGCGCACACCCGATTGATGGGTCGATCAGAAGCAAGACGTATTCTGATGGTTGTCTCAGATGGCGCCCCGGTTGATGACTCAACCCTGTCTGTTAACCCAGGAAACTACCTGGAAAAACATCTTCGAGATGTCATCACATTTATTGAGAACAGATCTCCCGTGCAACTGCTGGCTATAGGTATCGGGCACGATGTGACGCGGTATTATCGCAGAGCCATTACTCTCATGGACGTAGATGAACTTGGTGGCGCCGTGATGGCCCAGCTGACAGACCTATTCGACGAAGACGATGAGTACCAGTCGGCTGCGCTCTCCGCGGCCGTCTTTTAACTATAGTTGGTGCGCGTCTGTCTGAGCTTGGACATTGTGATACTCTCAGCAAGAACCATCTATCCGGTTAAATCCCAACCCATAAAGAAAAAGGCCCGCTTAGCGGGCCTCCTAAACCGCAAACAAAAAGGACACTAAGCGGCTTTAGCTTGGGACTTTTTGATGCGGCGCTTAATTTTTATGGCACCTTCCGTCAGCTCGGCGTCCTTAGCCGACAATAGATAGGCATCCAAACCACCGCGCTTTTCAATGGAACGTAGCGTGCTGGTAGCAAGGCGAAGCTTGATCGGCGTATCCAAGGCCTCGCTCAAAAGAGACACAGCCTGCAGATTAGGCAGGAAGCGTCGGCGGGTCTTGTTTTGGGCGTGGCTGACATTGTTGCCAGTCATGACCCCTTTACCGGTGATGTCACAGCGTCGCGACATTATCAAACTCCTACAAGCCGATCCTGGGCCAAGCCCCGAAGAATGGCGGGTTTTAGCGGTGTGTTTTGGCTCCGTCAAGGGCTAGATGGCTGTTTTTTAGGGTTTATTAGGCCCTGGACCACGGTTCCGCTGATCCTGAGGCGAGGTCTCCCTGATTGGGCCATCGGGCCTGCACTCCAGCAACCCTCGCATGATTTTCACAGCAATATATCGACTGGCCGGATGAGCCATGGCTTTGTCAACAACTTGCTTGGAGGCCTTAAGAATAAGAGGGCGGTCAATCAAATCGCGACAATCAGACAGATCAACGCCCTTCGCAGCATGATTGGCATAAAATAGGGCGCGGTGCCCCCGCTACGCCGTCTTGGAATCTGGTTGAAATAGAGTTGGCTGGGGACCAAGGCACCCCTCTATGGACACACTCTGATCACCACCAATTTGGCCCTGATCTTCATCAGCATTAGAAACATCTGCCTCAGCGACACTGGCTTCTTCTTTTGTGAACAATCGTGCGACTTGCACGACCGGTCCGTCCACGAGTATTTCGTGGATTAGTTTTTGCTCACCAGCGGCCCCATTCCCTCTCAGAAGATCAAGACGGCGCACAAAAGCACTTGCAGCAAGTTGGGACACTGCGTCTCCCTCGAGCGCTCCAGCCAACCGGTCCCCAAAATCCGTCTCTGCCGCCGCTCGATCAATAAAGGGCCTCATAAGCGCCCACCGATCACCAGACCCATAGCGCTCCCAAGCTTGTAATATTCCATTAGGCTCTAAAACACCCAGACGTTCAGCGACAACAGATGCGTGGGACGCAAGGTCGTCCAAGCCAATGGCCAATTCATCTTTGGCCGCTTTTCTTTGAGAGGCCGCTGATATTTCGAGCAAGGCGCGGCCTTGGGACTCCGCATGGTGCTGCCCGCGACGGACAGCCAAACCAAAATCGAGCACCGCGCTCTTAAGACCTACCAGCTCTTGCCTCTGAGCCGTGACAACAAGAATGAGCCATAGGGCTACAGGCGGTCCAGCAGCCGCGGCGAGAGTTGCTGCCAATGCCCCGGGCTCCAGGGACATAAGCCCATCCCAACCAAGGCGGCTCAAGTAAACAAAACATAACACCAGCCAACCAGTCGTGATGGCAACGGCTAGAACGAAAACGCTCCAGTGCAGGATTAACTTAACTTTGCTTTGCATATTGGGCCTGATCTTGCGAACGACAGAAATTGCATCTGGTTATGACATCATTATAAGGACGATCGGTGATGGCGACCATAGACCCGTTACAAACGAAGGCAGATTCCAACCCCATGGGTTTTCTTAATCGGATACGGGCCTGCAACGCATACGACCTGTCACACTTTTGCCGTCCAACGCGGATAACCAGACAATTGGCTGGGTCAAATCGTGTTTTGCTGAACATCTCGCCAGACCCAGAATCTTACTATGAGGCTATTTTAGGAGGGTTACATGCGGATTCACCGACACATAAAGCAACACAGGGGATATCTGTGAGTTGACAACACGGGCCTCCTTCACAAGGATGCGCGCCGCGCGCCGGAAATGATGGAGAAGCTGGAGTACCTATGCATTTTCTAGAGTTCGAAAAGTCGATTGCGGAATTAGAAGGCAAAATCTCTGAACTGCGCCACATGAGTGATGCGGACGGGATGAATATTGCCGAAGAGGTTGCGCGACTAGAAAGCAAGGTCGACAAAGATCTAAAGGCGACATACTCGAAACTATCGCCGTGGCAAAAAACTCAAGTTGCGCGCCATCCGGACCGGCCACACTGCTTAGATTACATTGGCGCTTTGGTAGCAAACTTCATGCCATTGGCCGGTGACCGCAACTATTCAGAAGATCACGCCATCATCGGCGGCATCGGGCGATTCCGCGGACGCTCCGTTATGGTGATTGGACAAGAAAAAGGGCGTGACACGAAAACGCGCTTGAAACACAACTTCGGCATGGCGCGACCAGAGGGCTACCGAAAAGCACGCCGCCTTATGGAACTGGCCGACAGATTTGGCATCCCCGTCCTGACCTTTGTCGATACCGCTGGAGCTTATCCAGGTATTGGCGCGGAAGAACGAGGACAGGCAGAAGCCATTGCCCGATCCATTGAAACCAGTCTCAACTTACGCGTGCCGTTGATTAGTGTGATCATCGGAGAGGGCGGCTCTGGTGGCGCGATTGCGCTTGCCACGGGAAACATCGTCTTGATGCTGGAGCATTCCATTTACTCCGTAATTTCACCTGAAGGCTGCGCCTCAATTTTATGGCGCGACGGTGATCAAGCAAAAGCGGCCGCAGAAGCACTGAAGCTAACCGCTCAGGATTTAGATCGCTTGAGTATTATCGATGCGGTTGTTCAAGAGCCGATTGGTGGGGCTCACCGCAACGCCCAAGCCACATATCAGAATGTCGGCGACACCATCGAGCAACACCTGAAAAACCTTCTTGAAGTGGAGGGTGGCCAGCTAAGGGCCAAACGTCGCGACAAATTTATCGCAATGGGTCGACTCTCCGACTCATAGACGGCTTGTTTTCAAAGTAGAAAACACGGGGGGCCTTGCTTGCGCAAAAACCACACCATCATCGTTAAATTTAGCCGCAAGCTCTTTGCGTCGCGCCTCTCGACCGGCGAAGCGTTTGAACGTTTCACGCAGCGACATCGTAAATCCGCACCTTTGAATGGGATTGGCACGACATGCCAAAGCGAACGCTTGCTGGCTTACCATCCTAGCACTTTGACGCCGGGTAGAACTTTGCCCTCTAACCATTCAAGAAAAGCACCGCCAGCCGTCGAAACATAAGTAAACCGCTCAGTCGCCCCCGCTCCATTTAGCGCAGCGACTGTATCGCCTCCGCCCGCAACGGAAACCAACTTACCTGCCGCAGTGAGATCAGCAGCAGCGGCAGCGACACGATTGGTTCCAACATCGAACGGCTTAATTTCGAAAGCACCAAGCGGTCCGTTCCACATCACGGTCTTACATTTTTTTATTCGGTCCTCGAGGTCGGCTATACTGTCCGGACCGACATCCAGAATCATCTTTGTATGAGGTACCGCATCGATTGCGCAGGTTTGCGAGTCAGTTCCAGCATCTAGACCTGACGCTACGACGGCATCAACAGGTAGTACAATCTCACACCCAGCGGTTTCCGCCTTAGCTAGAATCTCGCGCGCCGTGTCGGCTAGGTCCGGCTCATGCAGAGAAGCGCCGACTTCTATGCCTTGGGCATGAAGAAATGTGTTCGCCATGCCGCCACCAATAATCAGCATGTCGACTTTATCGACCAAGTTACCAAGAACATCCAACTTTGAAGAAACCTTCGCACCCCCGACCACCGCCGCGACTGGACGAGCTGGATTGTCGAGCGCGGCCGCAAGCGCATCTAATTCAGCCTGCATCTGGCGGCCAGCGGCATTGGGAAGAAGATGTGCCAATTGCTCAGTTGACGCATGGGCGCGATGCGCAGCCGAGAATGCGTCACTTACATAGAGGTCGCCTAAGTCGGCTAAAGCACTCGCGAAATCCGGCGTATTGGCTTCTTCACCGGCGTGAAAGCGAAGGTTTTCAAGAACGGCGATGTCACCAGACGCCAAGCTGTTAACAACACCCTCAGCCACTGGCCCCACACAATCATCCCCAAAGGCGATATCACGATTCATGACTTGGCCCAGCGCGTCGGCAACAGATTTGAGCGACATATCATCTCGGCGTTCGCCTTTGGGTCGGCCGAAATGCGACATAACGACGACACGCGCGCCTTTGTCGGCGAGCTCTCGCAAAGTAGGAACCAATCGCTCAAGTCGGGTGGTGTCCGACACCTGCCCCTGCGCCATAGGGACATTTAAGTCACCACGAACCAGCACGCGCTGGCCGTCGACCTCTAGATCATCGAGCGTTCGGTACGCTGGCACTCCCGGGTCCTATAATTTCTTGCCCATGGCCGCGAGCGTATCGAGCATACGATTAGAAAAGCCCCATTCATTGTCGTACCAAGACAAGACCCGAAGGAAATTATTCTCTAGGACTTTTGTTTGTGTGGCATCAAATGTTGAACTGGCAGGGTTGTGATTGAAATCGATCGAAACCAAGGGCAACTCGTTCACGACAAGCACCCCTTTAAGGTCGCCGTCAGCCGCTTCTTGCATAGCCGCATTGACGTCACTCTCGGTCACGTTTTTACCCAATACACACTTGAGATCAATCATGGATACATTTGGTGTCGGCACACGAATGGCTGATCCGTCAAGTTTGCCTTTAAGTTCGGGCAACACTTCACCAACGGCGCGCGCCGCACCGGTGGATGTGGGAATCATACTGACAGCGGCAGCACGTGCCCTACGCAGGTCAGAATGTAACGTATCAACAGTTCTTTGGTCGCCCGTAAAAGCGTGAACGGTTGTCATGTATCCATGATCAAGACCGAATGACCGGTTCAGCACATGAGCAACAGGTGCAAGGCAATTGGTAGTGCATGATGCGTTGGATACGACGAGATGATCTGAGGTGAGTTTTTGATGGTTCACGCCATAAACTACGGTAAGGTCCGCGCCTTTTGACGGGGCGGAAACTAGCACCCGCTTCGCCCCAGCATCAAGATGAACAGCAGCTTTATCGCGATCCGAAAAAATACCTGTGCACTCGGCCACGATATCGACACCAAGATCGCCCCAGGGCAACCCAGATGGATCTCTTTCCGCCAACACCTTTATTGACCGGCCATCGACTGTCATTAAGTCGCCGCTGACCGCAACTTTCTTATTAAGTGGGCCATGAACGGAGTCGTAGCGGAGCATGTGGGCATTATCTTCCGCTGACCCCAAATCATTGATAGAGACGACTTCGATGTCATCCCGCCCTGATTCAGCCAGCGCCCGAAAAACCATACGGCCAATGCGGCCAAATCCATTCATCGCGACCCGTACAGTCATTTTTTTGTCCTTTTCTCAAAGTAAGATCGAGTCGGCGTGATCGCGCCGGACGGCAATCTGGGATGAACCGGAGATACACCACCGGCCAAGGAATTCCAAGGGATCACAAGGCAAAGACCATTGTTCGCTTTCGCTTGCGTTCCGCGCCACGCTATTTATGGTCGGTCATCGATCATTAGGTCGGTTTTCGATAAGGGAGTCAGGAAGGTGTCGTATAGGGGAGACCTTCAACAAGATCCCTAAAATAATAATAAAAATAGCGAAGAATGCAGGAGAGGCATGAGTTCAACAGCTGAAACCGCCCCCCAGGAAAACCAACCGGGAGGGACACTAGAAACTTTGATGGGGCCGATGGTTCCCGTCATGCAGCAGTTAACCCGACTGGTAGTCCTGTTGTTCATGGTCACGACTCTCCTCTTCTTCATGCTGAGGCTCGCCGGCGACCCCGCCCTCGTCCTGGCTGGCAATGACGCAACCCCCGAACAACTTGAAGCGATTCGAGCTCAATATGGGCTCGATAAACCCTTGTTCATTCAATACCTGAATTACATGGGTAATTTGCTCCAAGGTGACTTTGGAAAGTCGCTCGCGAGCGGTGAGCCCGCGATGGGCAAAGTACTCACCATGCTGCCCGCAACTTTGTTGATTGCTGGTCTGGCCATGGCCTTCTCAATCATTGTTGCGATTCCACTTGGCGCATGGCTTGGCTTTAAACCCGAGCGCGGTGATCGAAGAGGTGTCTCAGGCATCATCTTTGTATTCCAAGGCGTTCCGGGTTTCGTAACAGCCCTAATATTTATTCAGATTTTTGCTGTGAACTTAAGGTGGCTCCCGTCTCTCGGGATGGAGTGGGGGACCATTATGTATTGGGCCATCACTGAAAGCTTATCCATCCCCATACCTGTGCCGTCAAAAACCTGGGTATTGCCGGCCGCAAGCTTGGCTTGGTTCCTGCTGCCTAGCTTGACCCGCGTGGTCGCTGCGAACACAGCAGAGGCTATGCGTGAGGACTACATACGCACGGCCCGAGCGGGCGGCGCGCCAGCCTCGACTCTTCTCTGGCGCCACGCCCTTCCAAACGCGTTGCTCGGCGCGGCTGCGTTGATCGGCACTCAGTTCGCCTTTTTGATGGGAGGCGCGGTGATCACCGAAACAATCTTTGCGTGGCCGGGCATTGGTTGGCTGCTGATTGAATCAACCCAGACTCTCGATTTTCCAGTCGTTCAGTCTCTCGCCTTATGCATTGCCACGCTCGTGTTTACGGTGAATGCCCTTACCGATCTCAGCTTCCAGTTTCTCGATCCACGATTACGCACGAAGGGTAACTAGCACATGTCTGATGAGGTTAAAGTTAGCCGCGCAGGTGGATTGTTAGGCACCGAAGAAGGTAAGTCGTTTAGTTGGGAAAAAGTGCGCCAGGTCGCCAATCCTGAAATCGTCATCGCCCTCACTTTGTTTACAGTTCTGATGATACTCGCGATCTTAGGTCAATTCCTGCAAACTCACGACCCCATGCAGGGAGATTTGCTTAAGCGTTTTACTCCGCCGGGACAGGAAGGCTACTTCTTGGGGAGCGACCACCTCGGCCGCGATCTATGGTCCCGCATGGTTGATGGGCTGCAATGGTCAATGGCCTGCGCGCTAACAGCCAACGTGATCAATTTGTTGTTGGGCTCAACGCTTGGTCTGCTCGCGGCTGAAAAACCAGGGGCGCTAAGAATCATCGTGAATCAGTTTGTGTACACGCTGCAATCACTCCCAGGGTTGATCATTTTGATCTGCGTTGTCGTTGTCGTCGGCCAGGGGTTCTGGACCCTTGTTCTAACTCTCGGATTTTTATCCTGGGTGGTTTATATGCGCGTGATCTACGCTGAAGCATCCAGCCTATTTCAACGTGAGTACGTACAAGCTGCCCGACTGGCAGGTGTAAGTCGGTGGTCAATCATGTTCACCCACGTGCTGCCCGGCGTCAGAGCCAGCTTATTTGTGATTTTTGCGTTCCACTTCGCTGGTCTTCTTATCGCGGAGAGCGCCCTATCTTTTCTCGGCCTGGGCGCACCACTAGGCGTGCCTACATGGGGTAACATGCTTGCGGAAAGTCGCCAGTACATGATTAGAGCGCCCTGGATGCTGATTGTTCCGGCCGGAGCCATCGTCACTGCTGTTGTAACCATGAATTTGGTCGGCGATGGCATTGCCAGCTTATCCCGCAAGAAAGGCCGGAGCATTGACGTTTAATACCTCGGCTCAAATTACCTTATTAGACCGGAGTTCTTATGGTTAAGCCTGTTGTGCGCGTTGATGATCTGCGCCTTGAATTTCTCGGCCAAACTGGCGCATTCGAAGCCCTTAAAGGGATCTCGTTAGAGATTGGCGAAGGAGAAATAGTCGGTGTGGTCGGCGAGTCCGGGTCTGGCAAGTCGGTAACGGCCATGAACCTTCTGCAGCTTCTGCCCCGCACAAAAATCAATGTTCCAACTGGCACAATTTCTGTGCTCGATCATGACGTGCGCGCCATGAACGAAAAGCAGCTTCAGCATATTCGCGGCGGTGAAGTCTCGATGATTTTCCAGGAGCCGATGACCGCGCTCAACCCAGTGCTTCGGGTCAAGGATCAAATCGACGACGTCATACTTCGACACAAAGATGTCACACCGCAAGAAGCGGAGGAGATGTCTTTGAAACTTCTTGCCGATACTAAAATCACAGACCCGCGGCGTGTTTATGAATCATTTCCCCACGAACTATCGGGCGGAATGCGTCAGCGCGCGATGATTGCCATGGCCTTCTCCTGCTCACCGAAGCTGATAGTGGCCGACGAACCAACGACGGCCCTCGACGTGACAGTCCAAGCACAAATTCTGTCTCTCTTGAAAGAACGGGCTCAAAAAACGGGCACGTCAGTGCTTCTCATTACTCACGATTTGGCGGTAGTCGCTCAAATCTGTGATCGGGTCTACGTGATGTATAAGGGAGAGTTTGTTGAGGAGGGCACTACGAAAGATGTAATTGGCAACCCTCAGCACGTCTATACCCGGGCTTTGTTAAACTCATTGCCGGAAGGCAAGCAGCCCAAGAGCCGTTTGGCTACCGTTGCCGCCGCAATGCTGGAAGGGGGAGCGGACAACGTTATTGACGAGCCCATCGAGCAAGTCACGCGCGTCGCCCGCACTGGCGACACGATATTGCAAATTCAAGGGGCCGTTGTCCGATATCCCAAAGAGTACAATCTCTTTGGTCGCCCAATCACATTTCATACCGCCGTTGATAATGTCACCTTAGAAATAGAAGAGGGCGAGACCCTCGCACTCGTCGGAGAGTCTGGCTGCGGCAAAACATCTCTCGCCAATGCGGTCGTCGGACTCAACAAATTGGCTGATGGTGCAATTCTATTTCGCGGCAAAAATGTTCTGGACCATGACCCGGAAACAAGACGTGAAATTCAGATCGTGTTTCAAGACCCGCAATCATCTTTGGATCCGAGATGGCCAGTCTGGAAAATTATGACTGAGCCTTTAACCGTTGGCCAGTCGCCATCAAAAGCGGAGTTGCGCGTCAAAGCAGCAAGCCTATGCGAAATGGTCGGCTTGGAGCCAAGCCAAATTGACCGCCTACCCCACGAGTTCTCTGGCGGCCAGCGGCAGCGTATCGCCGTTGGTCGTGCGCTCTCTGTACGTCCAAAGCTACTTGTATTGGACGAGCCAACGTCTGCGCTCGACGTTTCCGTACAAGCCCAAATTCTGAACTTGCTGCTTGACCTGCAGGACCAATATGGCCTGACCTACTTGTTCATTTCTCACGATGTCGCTGTTGTGCGGCACATCGCCGATAAGGTCGCTGTAATGTATCAAAGCAAAGTTGTGGAAGCTGGCGAGTCTGAACAGGTTCTGACGGCCCCGAATCACGACTACACTCGAACTCTGATGAATGCGGTGCCAAGTCTGAAACGGGCATTCGCGGCATAATTATCACTTCAAACTAGGGCCGCCTCCCCACAGCAGACAACACTGAACTGGGCCGCTGCAGGCGGCGTGGCTGCACCTAGAATGGGTTAATTAGTATTATATCTTAATAAAAACCCATTTTATTAGAATATAATTCCTTTTAGGGGCTGCCCTAACGTCGCATGAATACAACAAGATCGCATATAGCGCTTTTATGTTGTTTCTTTGGTTGCTTTCAGGCTCTGAAAGCCGTTGGATAAGGGAAGGGAGAATTTATTTTCATGCATTTGGCTAGGACTAGGCTACCCGATGTAAGGCCTCACACGAACCGAATGCCGAATACATAGCTGAATTGGGGATTATACAATGTCCATATGTGCCAATTTACTTCGAACGTCAGCAGCCTGCGCACTTGCACTTACTGTTGCAATGCCCGCCACCGCGCAAAATATCGCGATAGAGGAAATCGTTGTCACCTCGCGCCTTCGCAGTGAAAGCGTACAAGACATTCCGTTGTCCATTACCGCCTTCACCGTCGATCAACTGCGTGACCAGGGTATTCGTGACATTAAGGACCTGGCTGAAATGACAGCCGGATTTGCTATGGATGATGGATTTGGCCGATTCTTTGACCGCCCAGTTATTCGCGGACAAGCATCTATCCTGGGCAATCAAAACGCCTCCTTCTTTGTCGATGGCGTGTTTGTGTCCAACACAATTTCTTCCACGACAATCGACTCCCTCGAGCGGATCGAAATTGTGCGTGGCCCGCAGGCCGCTCTGTTCGGTCGCGCCACCTTTGCTGGTGCCATCAACTATATCACCAAGCGCCCGACCGACGAACACGAAGGCCAATTCAACGGCAAGTTTGGCACCCACAATGACGCCAAAGCATCGGTGTGGATGAGTGGCCCCGTGATTGAAGATAAATTGTATTACTTCGCCGCCGCCAATTGGGATTATTACGGTGGCGAATGGCGTAATGGTTTGCAGCCCAACACAGCCAACAATGCCTACTTCAATATTCCGTTCATTCCGGCCTTCGCTGAAGCTCCAACCCGCGGGGACAACTCACGCCTCGGCACAGAAGAGACACAAGACCTCACCATTAAGCTGTTGGCTAAACCATCAGAAAATGTCGAATTGACGTTCAAGGCCACTTACAGCGATGTAGACGACAGCCATTACCCAAGAACACTAGCTGGTCGCGATGAACACAACTGTGTGAATCCAATCAGCGCTGGAGGCACCGCGCCTGATACATCCGCCGGATATATTTGTGGCGAGTTGGAGGCACGTGACCCCCTTACAGGTGAAGCCCGCCAACCAATCCTAAATATTCCCGACTTTGTTGACGGCCTGACCACCAACGGAATTTTCTTCATTCGTGGCAGCGGTCCGATCATCATCGACCCAGCCAAACCCGGCTTGCAGCGTGAAACAATGCGCTTCCTCGCCCAAGCCGACATCGACTTGGACGGTTGGGGCATCATGACGCGGGCCGCATACAACAAGGACGATGAAAATACCGCATTCGATGGTGATACCATTGGTGAGCGCGGTATTTCCGGCACTGGACTCCTGCAGTCCGCGTTTTTTGATGACTTCCGGGACTACTCCATGGAACTGCGCGTGACATCCCCGGACGACAACCAGCTGCGTGGCCTGGCGGGCATCACTTATTATGACGAAGAACACGTATCGGGGAACCGCGGAATCGGTACCAGCTTTGGTCCGATCTCGGGATCATTCGACAACCCTAGCTTCGTTCGCTCAACATTCGAACCCCCAGCCTTCCCGTTAACAGAAACCGTCGAAAACTGGTCAGTTTACGCCCAACTCGAATATGACATCACGGAAGATCTCACATTAACCGTTGAAGGTCGCTATTCGGAAGACACTATTGGGGCCATCACAGCTGCTAGTAACACCAATGAAAGCGTAACCTTCAACAGCTTCGCGCCTCGCGTCAGCATCGACTACCGTATTAATGACGATGTGTTGTGGTACGCTTTGATCTCCAAGGGTACCAAGCCCGGGGGCTTCAACGCTGGCCTGTTCGATGAGTCAGCACAAACGCTGGCAACAGCGCGGGCCAATGGTACCATCGCCTTTAACGAAGAACGCTCCTGGAATTATGAAGCGGGTGTGAAAACCTCATTCATGGACGGCCGTGGCACCTTCAATATCAGTGGCTACTACATTGATTGGTCAAACCAGACCCTAACCAACATAATTGACGTCATCGATGCACAGGGCGCACCGAACTCAGCGCCGATTTTGGTCAACCTCGGTTCAACTGAAATCAAGGGTGGTGAAATTGAAACCAGCTTCGCCGCTACTGAAGAATTGACCCTTGGTCTTGGTTACGGTCTCGCTGACTCAAAGATCAAAGTTTTTAACGATGAGCAGCACTTCTTGCTCACCGGCGAAAACGATGAAGCTTTGATCAACGGCGGCAACGTCTCGGGCAATCAACTTCCCAAGAGCCCGAAACACACACTCAACGTCAATGGCACCTACCGGGACAGCTTGTCTGCTGATGCAGACTGGTTCATTCGCGCGGACCTCAACGTTGAGTCAAAGCGTTATACGCAGGTTTCAAACTTTCAGCACAATGGAGACTCCTACAAGCTGAACCTGCGCATGGGTGTCGAAGCTGATAACTGGAAGATCACTGGTTATGTGAACAACCTGTTGGAAGACCTGACGCCAAACAACATTCTCCGCTTCCGTGACTATCGGAGGGCGTCTGGCAGCAACTTCTGCGGCGCGGCGGTTTGTGGATCGTCCTCATGGCGTGGGTTCTTCTTCAACCAACCCCGTGGCCGTGATTTTGGCGTAGAAGTTCAATACAGCTTCTAATACAAGCCTCACAACAAATACCAAGGGGCTAGCCCAGTGCTAGCCCTTTTTTATTGCGACAAATGGGATGGGCGAATCCTCACGAACCAATACATCCAAAGGGTTGCCTGGGCGCATATAATGAGTGTCAGCAAGCCCGCAAACCAGGATCCGCCGTCCCTTCAAGCAGCTCATGGCCGTTTACCGCAAGACTGACACACTGGTGAACGCCCGCCCGGCGATGAATAATGTCCCCGAGTCGCTCAAGGACAGCCTTTTTACATGGCCCGCGCCCAATGGTCGGTCAGATGTAAACGGCTATTGGTTTTCGACCACAGCTAGTCTGACAACCTGGAACTCAGTATTAACTTGTGTTTCTTGGAAAAATTTCCACAAAATGAAACAACGAAGCAGTTGAAACCAACAAGGAAATGCCAACCCAGAGAAACGTGTTCAGTACCCCATGTGATCTCGCTTTCTTGTCACTGTCCCTGAGTCAGTTCTTATCCCGGTGACAGAAAGCTCTTGTTGTTGATGCTGCAAGCAGCTTAGCCAGCATAATGACGAGCCTTAACTTTGGTTATGCCCAGACCATGGAAGACGCGTTCAAACGCCTAGATTCGCTTAGTTCAACCACCGAAGAATTTTCGTTCCGTTAGGAGACAGACCATGAGAATTACACGCAGAAACCTTCTTCTCGGTGCTTCAGGCGGCGCATTTATGGCGTCCGCAGGCCCCGGACTCCGCGTTTCAATGGCGGCTGAGAGCACCAGTGATGAAATACTGGTTGTCATGTTCGCCCGTGGCGGCATCGATGGGCTTCAATTGGCCGCGCCTTCTGAGGACTCCTTTTACCAACAGGCCCGCCCCTCCCTCGCCGTGCAATCCTCCGGCGCCAATGCAGGCATAGCAATGGCGAACGGATTAGATGGCGTTGACTTCTTCATGAACCCCGGCGCCCCTGAACTCAATGATCTGTACACGTCTGGTGATCTTGCCCTGATTCATGCGGCAGGCGTCCCTACGGAAAACCGCAGCCATTTTAAAACGCAAGACATGATGGAACGTGGCGTCGCCGACAACGAAGACAATATTTTGTCTGGCTGGCTGACACGGCATGTTGAAACACTAACGGCCGACCGCCCACTTTTGTCGACCATCTCGACGGCATCGAGCAACCCGATCTCACTGCTGGGTTATCCGCAAGCCGTTAGCATCCCTGACGTAAACAACTTCAATGTCGTTGGTGGCGATGTGAACGCCAATGTCATTGCCGGATTAAACTCGGGTAGCTCCGCCTACCAGCAGGTTGCTCAGCAAACAATCGAGGCAATCAATACGGTCCAACTTAAACTCGAAGAGCTGGTAGCCGCAGAGGGTGAAGGCGAAGGTGAGGGTGAAAGCGAAACTGGTCCAGCCTATACCAACGGACCGCTTTCAAGTTCTCTGCGCAATTTAGCGGCTCTCATCAAGATGGACGTTGGGCTTGATGTGGCGACCGTCGATCAGGGCGGATGGGACCACCACAACAATCTACTCAACGAATTTAGAAATAATGTCACTGAACTGTCCCAATCACTGAGCGCGTTTTGGGAAGATGTGGCTGAGTATCGCGACCGCATCACCTTAGTGTTCATGACCGAGTTCGGTCGCCGGCTGAATGAAAACGCAAGTGCCGGCACCGACCATGGCTCCGGATCTATCATGATGGTCTTATCGGGCAACGCTAACGGTGGACAAATGTACGGTGCCTGGCCTGGCCTAAGCCCATCGGATTTGGATAACGGTGATCTGGCCGTGACAACTGACTATCGTCAGGTCATCGCCGAAATTCTGGCCAAGAGGCACAACAGCCCCTCTTTGGACACTGTGTTCCCCACTGTCGCCTACAGCCCACTGGGAATCATCAACGGTGATGACAGTGCGATTACGGGCGCGGCGGTTGCAAGCAACACAACGTCTAGCGCCAGCTAGGCGTCCTTGCGCCATGCTTCAAAAGCATCGGCAACCTCGGCAATCACCGAATCCCATTCTCCATAGCTGGCTTGCCTGAAAAGTCTGAGATTAGGGTACCAGGGCGCCGATTGCCCGTCGAAGCCCCAGCGCCAGTTAGGGGCAATCGGCACCATCACCCAAGTGGGCACACCAAGTGCTCCGGCGACATGTACCGCGGTGTTCGACGTGGAGATAATTAAGTCCATGGCAGCAATTTGCGCGGCGGCACCATCGAAATCCGCAATTGGATCAATCTCTTCGTCTACGAGTATATCGACACCTGCCGCCGTCGACGCTGCTCTAACATCGTCTGCGACATCGCCATATTGCAGTGAAACAAAGGTGGCATCCTCTGGCTTCAGAATTGGACCCCATTGATTCAGCGGCAAAGACTTAGCAACACCGCTACTAGGGTTAACGCTGTTCCACGCGACGCCCACGACTTTCCGGCCAGCGGCGGCATCGAGATATTTTTGACGCAGGCGACGAGCATGCTCTGCATCCGCAGTAAGGTAAGATTCAGCTTCTGGAAACGCCTCGGGTGACCGCCTTAGGAATCGACCAAGCGACCCAAGAGCGATTTGAGCGTCGAAAGATAACAGCTCATCTGGCTGCAAGGAATCGTAGGACACCACATTCAAGTCTGGGAAGCTGCGCTGTAATAGCGGTACCATGCGTTGATCGAGCTCCACAGTAAGATCCAGCCCACTACACACCAGATCTCTAATCAAACCAGAAAACAGCACCTGGTCGCCAAGGCCTTGTTCGCCCCAAACCAACACCTTAAGTCCACCCTTGAATGCTCCATCCCATTTGGCGATTCCACGGGCACGAGAGTGCAATGAAGGGTCACCAATAGACCACCGTGCCTCATGAGCATCCCATCCTGCCGCCCAATCACCGCTGAGAAGGTACCCGCAAGCCTTATTAAACCGTGCAATGGGGCTCTCATTGTCGATGTCGAGAGCGGCAGAGAAATCTGCGTCCGCCCCGTCGATATCTCCAAGTTTTTGTTTGAGCTCGCCACGATTGATCAGCGTGGAAACGTCAGAGGGTGCCTGTTCCAGCACCCTATTGTAGAGCCGCATAGCGGCCTCGTGGTCTCCCTGAGACGCCTGTATCAGACCGATGGTCATTGCGGCTTTGACCCAGACCCGCGAACCTTCAGCAGTGGCCTGTATTGCCCGCTCAAGAGCGGTCAACGCCCCATCCTCAGTGCCCATTTGCCGAAGCAGCTCTCCCTTATTGAACAAAGCGTCCGCATCGTTTGGTGATTGGGCCAGGGCGGCTGCATAGGCGATGAGAGCCTCATCCTTCCTATAAAGGGCCTGAAGAGCCAAGCCACGCACATTGTAGGCTTGGACAAAACCGGGTTGCGCCTTGATTGCTCGATCAGCCTGAACCAAAGCCTCGTCAGCATCACCGGCAGCCAAACCGTATCTTGCCATATTGACCAACGCTGCTGGCAATGCGGGATCAAGTTCATAGGCTTTCTGGAATGTTTGATAAGCCGAGTCAGCGTCACCCATAGCTTCTTGCGCCATACCCAGGTCATTTAAGATGATCGCGTCTTCTGGCCGCCGTTTTGCGGCCAGGCTCAATAATTTGACGGCACCCTCGGCATCTCCCAGCCGCATCAATGCGACCCCCTTGAAAGACAAAGCATCCGGTTGGCGGGGTTGCTTCTTGAGAACCTTGTTGTACGCCTCAAGGGCCGCGCTCAGATTCCCAGCCCGGTGAAGGGCCATTCCCCTATCGAGGACAGCGGCTAACTTCGGTGACAAAAAATTTTCCACTCAGAACTCAACTGTAAATGAAGACTGACAATCGGGACGATTTAGGAATGATAAAATGATAGGTCCTCGCTGCGGCATGATTGCTATTTGAAATTTATTTGAAATCTTACTGAACCGCATCAAATGTACCGCTCTGAGACACTTATATAAAGTCCGCACTAAGGCTTGCGTCCGCAGAGACGTCATGGAACCCTGAGACCACTCTGGTTTATTTTGTTTCTCTCTAACTCTACGGATTCTATGGGCTGGCAATTTTGGATTGATCGCGGTGGCACGTTCACAGATATCGTCGCGCGGGACCCGAATGGAGGGTTGCAAACCGCGAAGTTGTTATCTGAAAATCCTGAACACTACAGTGACTCAGCGGTAGCTGGCGTAAGGCAGATTTTAGGCCTTACCGAAGACGAGCCTATTGGAAGCGATATCGTCGACGCCATAAAGATGGGGACGACGGTTGCCACCAACGCGTTATTGGAACGCAAAGGCGCGCCAACACTTTTGGCAATTACCCGAGGCTTTGGGGACGCCCTTCGGATTGGCACCCAACAGCGTCCAACTCTGTTTGACCTCAATATTCGAAAACCCTCGATGCTCTACTCTGACGTCCTGGAAGTGCCAGAACGTCTCTTCGCCGACGGGACAGTGGAAACACCCCTTGATACGGCGGCCTTGCGCGTGGGTTTGCAAAAAGGGTTCGCAAAAGGGTTCCGGTCTGTTGCCATCGCTCTTCTTCATGCATACCGATACCCGGCTCATGAAAAGGTGGTGTCTCAGATCGCAAAAGAGGTCGGATTCACTCAAGTATCAGCCTCCCATGATGTCATCCCTTTGATGAAACTGGTGGGTCGCGGCGATACCGCGGTCGCGGACGCTTATCTGTCTCCTGAACTGCGCCGATACGTAGAGCAAGTCGCAAGCAATGTTGGCAATGCCCGCGTTCTTTTTATGCAGTCGAACGGCGGCTTGACCGATGCCCAGAAATTTCGCGGCAAAGATGCCATTCTATCTGGTCCTGCAGGTGGCGCGGTAGGGATGGTGGGCGTCGCAACCACTGCCGGCTTCGACCAGATCATAGGGTTCGACATGGGCGGCACCTCGACCGACGTATCCCATTACGCAGGATCCCTTGAGCGCACCTTTGATACGACAGTCGCCGGTATCCGATTGCGCGCCCCGATGATGGACATCCATACGGTTGCGGCTGGCGGTGGCTCTCGATGTCTCTTCGATGGCCTACGCCTTAGAGTCGGACCCGAAAGCGCAGGTTCAGACCCTGGCCCTACCGCCTACCGGCGAGGCGGTCCCCTCACCATTACAGACTGCAATGTGTTGCTCGGACGCATCCAGCCAGCCCACTTCCCGGCAGTTTTTGGAAAAAATGCGTCACAGCCTTTAGATTCGGAGGCTGTACGCACTGCCTTTGAAGGCCTGGCCGACCAGGTTACTGAAACCCTAGATGTCAAACACACACCTGAAGCATTGGCGGATGGATTCTTGACGCTCGCGGTGGAAAACATGGCGCGCGCGATCAAAACGATATCGGTGCAACGCGGGCACGACGTTTCTAAATACACTTTGGTCTGTTTCGGTGGCGCTGGAGGACAGCACGCCTGCCGCGTTGCCGACAGCCTTGGTATGAATCAGATTTTTATTCCACCCTTCGCTGGTGTTTTATCCGCCTATGGCATGGGATTGGCCAACCTCCGAGTACTCAAAGAACAAACGATCGCCTTGCCACTAGATGAATCATTTTTCGATCAGATAACAGAAGCATTGGCGTCCCTTACCTCTCTTGCCCTTAGTGGTCTTGTCGCTCAAGGGGTGCCAGAAGAGGAAGTTGAGATTAGCGAACACCTACATGTTCGGTACGACGGATCAGACTCAGCCATCCCCATAAAAGCTAGTACGTTTGAGTGCGCTCTAGAGAAGTTCGAGACCCAACACAAAAAGTTGTTTGGATTCTCGCAATCAGGAAAAGGACTCGTTGTCGAGACAATTACATCTGAAGCCAGCGGCGGTGGTGCACCGCTACACAAAAGCGATCTGACAAACGCCCACTCAGACGAGTCTGTACCCCTGGAACGCGTAGCGATTTGGTCAAACAGCGCTTGGCAAACGGTTCCTGTTTACGAGTCAGAATCGCTAACACCAGGGCAAAGCATCAATGGGCCGGCGCTCTTGATCGATAAAAACGCCACCACAGTCATAGAAAAAGGGTGGCGGGCCGACATCGACCAATCCTGGCGCCTTATCCTGACCCGTTACACACCTAGATCTGCAACCTCGGCCTTGGACACAACAGCCAACCCAGTTCTGGTCGAGATCTTCAATAGTCTGTTTATGTCCATTGCCGAACAAATGGGCGCGGCACTTCAGAATACAGCCCACTCCGTCAACATTAAGGAGCGGTTGGACTTTTCTTGTGCTGTATTCGATGCCAGCGGCGCTCTAGTCGCCAACGCTCCGCACATGCCGGTCCATCTTGGATCGATGGGTGAAAGCGTACGCGCTGTTATCGAAGCACATGGTTCGACGATGGAATCTTGCGATGCTTTTATTACCAACGCACCTTACAACGGGGGCACCCACCTACCCGATGTCACTGTCGTCGCGCCAGTGCATGACGCTTCGACGGGTGAACGCGTGTTCTTTGTCGCGGCCCGTGGACACCATGCTGACATAGGCGGCATGACACCCGGTTCCATGCCGCCAAACAGTCGCTCAATCGACGATGAGGGCGTGCTGTTCGATGCCGCTCCACTTGTCCGGAACGGTGTGCTGCTGGAGGAGGAAATACGGTCAACTCTCGCATCTGGTTTACATCCTGCACGCACACCAGATCAAAACATCGCCGATCTCCGGGCGCAGGTCGCAGCCTGCACCAAAGGAGCTACGGAACTGCGGGCCATAATCTCTCATTACGGGCTGGAGGGCGTTAAAGCCTATACCGATCACGTCCAAGACAACGCCGAGGAATCGGTCCGAAGGGTCATCGACTCACTGCAAGAAGGGCACTTTATTGCTCCAATGGATGACGGCGGCGAGATTCACGTCGCCATATCAATTGATCGCCCGGCTCGAGCAGCGACGGTCGATTTTAGCGGCACTTCAAACCAGCGGCCGACTAACTATAATGCGCCAGCCGCCGTTTGCCGTGCCGCCGTGCTCTACGTCTTTCGCACCTTGGTGAACGACGACATCCCGTTGAATGAGGGATGCCTTAAACCTCTGACGCTTGTCATTCCCGAAGGTTCAATGCTGAACCCGACCTCTCCCGCTGCCGTCGTCGCCGGGAATGTGGAAACATCTCAGGTTATCTGTGACGCCCTTTATGGCGCTATCAATCGGCTCGCTGCCAGTCAGGGCACAATGAACAATCTGACGTTCGGAAATACCGATTACCAATACTATGAAACCTTGTGTGGTGGCACAGGAGCCGGGCCAGGTTTTGACGGAGCAGATGCGGTGCACAGCCACATGACAAACTCTAGGCTAACAGACCCAGAGGTTCTGGAATGGAGGTACCCGGTTCTCCTAGAGTCCTTCGGCGTTCGAAAAGATTCAGGTGGGGTGGGCGAACGCTGCGGCGGCGATGGTGCTGTCCGGCGCATTCGTTTTCTTGAACCTATGTCTGTCGCCATGCTCGCCGGCCGTCGCACCACAGCGCCCTTCGGATTGGAAGGCGGACACGACGGCCAACCTGGATTAACACAGGTGGAACGAGCCAACGGTGACATCCAAACACTCGCCTACGCAGATGCCACTGACGTCGAACCTGGCGACGTGGTGACTATTGCCACGCCAGGCGGGGGCGGTTTTGGACACCGAAAACCGCAATAGTTCACTGAGCCGCTGAAGGTTCGCCTCAGCGCCAGCTTTATTGCCCAATTGAAGATAGAGCTCACCTTGATACTCAATAGTATACTTGTGATCGGGGCTGAGCTCCAGCGCTCGGGCGTAATTTTCCATGGCTTCGTCTGTTTGACCCATGTTGCGTTGACTGAAAGCTAGGTAATTGTAAGCATCCGCATTGCCTGGATCATCTTCTATGGCCGTACGTAATAAATCAGCGGCCGTTTCAAAATCACCATCTTCAATGGCCAGCTCTGCATCTTCGATGTCTGAACCATCCGACCCCATAGCCATTGCCGAAGAGCAGGGAAGCATGAAATGACAGGCGATTACGCATGCACCCAAAACAGACTGCAGTAAGGATAGTCGTGACGCGATCATGACCCACCTCTCTCGATTGGAGTGAATGATCAACGCTTGGTCAGTTTAAAGCACTACTGGTGGCCAAGCGAGGACGCTCCCCAGGCCGTCATCTCCGCCCGTTTATTCGGTTCTCAAAGCCCAGTAAAGCCCGCAATTTGGCCGATTTCAGCACCCCCACTCTCGCGACCCAATGGCACATTCGCCCCAGAACCGGACTCAGCTTCCGGGCTAGGCGCGACAACCAGATACACAAGCCAGACGGCGACAAGGACGAGCGACAAGACAAGGAGCAGCTTGCGCTCCATTGGCTGCCTGGGTAGTGGTACTTGTTGGTTATCAGAACTCTGTTTCTCAGACATGGGACTTGATACCTCCAAGGAAGAGACGAGGCAAGAATACAGACGCTTGCCAAGGCTTGCTGGCGCGCGTAGGACACTTCGAGAGCAGCTTCCTAATGGGTGAACGTGTTGACGAGTCTTATCCCCTACGCCTACCTCATTGTTGGTTTGGTTTTGTTGAGCGGCGGTGCAGACTATCTTATCCGGGGGGCTGTGGCCGTCGCGACGCGGCTCAATATTTCACCACTTGTGGTCGGACTCACGATTGTTGCCCTGGGCACCTCCTTGCCCGAACTCGTGGTATGTGTCCGCGCTGCAATGGCTGGCGCACCGGGTATTGCAGTTGGAAATGTTGTCGGCAGCAATATCGCCAACATTCTCCTAATAATTGGCGCTGGCGCCCTCATGTGTCCCATTTCCGCCAACCGAAATCATTTTTTACGGGATAGCCTTTTGATGTTGGGCGCGACGGCGCTTTTTATTGCACTCGCTTTTACGGGGTCTTTTGCCGCCTTGTCAGGGGCGATTATGGTCGGACTGCTTTTTGCCTTTCTATTTTTTTCTTATGTTCAAGGAAAGAGGCATGGCACCGACGACTTCAGCATGATCGACATGGACGAGGTCGCGGCTGACGATGTTATATCACCGGCGCGCGCAACGATCTGGGTTCTCGGCGGATTATTTGGGGTGGCGGTTGGCACTGAACTACTGGTCAACGGCGCAACAACAATTGCACGTGGACTCGGAGTTACCGAAGAAGTTATCGGCCTGACTATGGTCGCGGTGGGAACCTCCCTACCTGAATTGGCGACCGTCGCCGCTGCAGCAGCCAAACGTCAGACTGACCTCATCGTCGGCAATGTAATGGGCAGTAATATCTTTAATATTCTCGGCGTTATGGGCGTCACAGCAATGGTGACTGAAGTACCAGTGAATGCTCAAATCTTATCTTTTGATGTTTGGGTGATGGCAGCAGCAGCGGTTGTTTTAGTCCCTCTAATGTTGACCGGTAGTGTGCTGAACCGCAAAGAAGGTGTGGTATGTTTAGTCCTATACGGTGCATACATTGCTATTCAGTACATTGGTGTTGAGCGCATCTTTTCATGACGACAGACATGCCAAAAACAGTTCTGATTACCGGGGGTGCAAAGCGCATCGGCAAGGCAATAACTGAAAGTTTATCCGCTGATGGGTGGGCGGTGGCGATCCATTACTTCGGCTCCGGTAAAAAAGCCAAATCTCTTGCCAAATCGATTACCGATGCCAATGGGAAAGCGGCAGTATTCTCAGCTGATCTCAACGATCCCGACGAAACAGTGAGACTCATGTCTCAGGTTGTTGATTCGATGGGTCCATTAGGAGCCATCATCAACAACGCATCCATATTTGAAGAAGAAGGTTGGGATGATGTAACGCCAGATTCTTGGGCGCAGCACCTTGAGATAAATCTTCATGCGCCATTTGTTCTAAGCCAAGCCTTTGCACGCGCCCTACCCGACGAGCTAGAGGGCGCGATTGTGAACATCATTGACCAGCGCGTCTTTAACCTATCCCCAGAGTTCATGTCTTATACCGTTAGCAAAACAGGGCTTTGGACGTTGACCCAAACACTCGCTATGGCTCTAGCACCGCGAATCCGTGTCAATGGAGTCGGACCAGGGCCGACTCTCCCAAATGAACGACAAACAGACGAGACTTTCCAACGACAGGTCTCAAGCACGCCTCTACAAAGACAGGTCGAACCTGATGACATTGCGGCGGCAGTAAAGTACTTGCTCACAGCTCGATCAGTGACAGGCGAGATGATAACTGTAGACAGCGGTGAACATCTGGGTTGGACCCAGTCAAAGGAAAGACAATCGTTGAATGGGTGAAGTTAGCAAATCGAGAGTCATCGAGCCGCTGCGCATTGCGGATGCAGCAGAGCAGGTTCGCCACGTCTTCATTCGCGATCTCGTCCTGGCGTGCGATATCGGGGTCCATCCGCACGAAAAGGGCACTCCACAAAGAGTGCGCATCAACCTCGACCTCGCTGTCATGGACAGTAGGGACCCCCTCGCCGACCAGCTGGAGAACGTCGTTTGCTATGAGGATGTGGTGACACGGACTCGGGCTATTACGGCAGATGGACATACAAACCTTGTCGAAACTCTGGCGGAACGGATCGCTCAAACCTGCCTTCAACATCCGGACTGCCATACGGTCAGGGTGCGAATTGAGAAACTGGACGTTTTCCCAGATGTTGAAAGCGTCGGTGTCGAAATTGAGAGGAAGTGCCTCGACTGATTTTGGGGTTAGATCTTTTAAGCCATTGATTTGTCAAGAGAAGTACAGTTCGAATCAAAAACTGACTCTAATGGGCCACGCAAGTCAAGCGAGTTGTGCACACCAAATTAAGAGTCTGTGAAGTTTGTTCAGATGGGAACCATACTTGAAGCGAGTTGGATGCACCGCCCCTGGCTGACAGTTTTTCTCTATAAATATCAATACTTTACTGAATGGGACCAAATCTCACCTTTTTCTGGGGTTGCAAAGGAGATTCTATGCCGGAGATGCGGAGGCGCCCTTATTCCCACAGAGTTTTCCACAGCCTGGATTGATATTTGCCAGGATTTTCAGGGATATACGGTCCGTAGTTGACCGCAAACCGCATCAGTGCGACATCCGAACTATGGAGCGAACACGCAGTGACCAGTCCGGGCATAGGGACGACCCTGCAGAGGCTGTACCGAAGGTCCAAAAAGAAGACCCAGCGCCAGTCGGCACGGGTCTGACAGTGATTTCCGGTGCCCTGCCCAACCTGCCGAGCCGGCCGGGTGTCTACCGCATGCTAAATGCCAAGGGCGATGCATTGTATGTGGGTAAGGCAAAAAACCTCAAAAAACGAGTGACGTCATACACTCGGATCGAACGCATGCCGATGCGTTTACAGCGCATGGTCACAGAGACCCATCACTTAGAAGTGGTCACCACTCATACAGAAGCTGAAGCGCTTTTATTAGAAAACAATCTCATCAAACAATTGAAGCCCCGGTACAACATCCTTTTACGGGACGATAAGTCTTTCGCCTATATCATGGTGACCGGCAATCACCCTTACCCGCGCATTGTTAAACACCGCGGCAAACGCAAGCCACCCCATCAATATTATGGGCCATTCGCGTCAGCTGGTGCGGTAAACCACTCTCTTGCGACCCTACAACGCATCTTTTTATTACGGACCTGTTCTGATGCAGTATTCGCAAACCGCTCCCGGCCATGCCTGCTTCATCAAATCAAGCGTTGTTGCGCGCCCTGCGTCGATAAAGTTTCTGAAGAAGACTACGGCGAACTGATTCGCCAATCGCAAAATTTCTTAAATGGTGACAACAATGAAATACAAGAAGAGCTATCTCGGCATATGGAAGCCGCTAGCAAAGAATTAGATTTTGAATCGGCGGCGGCCTACCGAGATCGCATCCGCGCATTAACAAATGTACAGAGCCATCAGGATATAAACCTTCCCTCGAATGACGACACGGATGTTATCGGACTACATCGCGCTGGTGGCCAGTCTTGCGTTCAAATTTTTTTCTTCCGGGGGGGACAGAACTTCGGCAACCGCGCCTACTATCCGTCTCATAATTCCGACGACGAAGATGGCGCCATTATCGAAGCGTTCCTTGGTCAATTCTACGACACCACAGCAGCACCACGGACAATTCTGATTAGCCATGAACCACCGAATAAAGAACTGATCTCAGAAGCTTTAGGTATACACGCAGAACGAAAAGTTGAAATTCTAATCCCAGTGCGCGGCAACAAGCGCAAACTTGTCGATCACGTCTCCCTAAATGCGAGGGAAGCGTTGGGAAGGCTTATGGCTGAAAGTTCGGCTCAACTGAAGCTGTTGAATTCCCTTGCCGAAATATTCGATCTGCCGACCACGCCAGCGCGTGTAGAAGTCTACGACAACTCACATATCTCGGGCACTCATATGGTGGGAGGCATGATCGTATCTGGCCCTACGGGCTTCGAAAAGAATGCATACAGAAAGTTCAATATTAAGAATACCGATCTAGCATCCGGTGATGATTATGGTGCCATGCGAGAAGTGCTGACCCGTAGGTTTTCTAGGGCCCAGAAAGAAGATCCGGAGAGAACAAAAGGAATCTGGCCAGATCTGGTATTGATCGATGGAGGCAAAGGCCAGCTTTCAACGGCTCAACAGACCCTCGAGGATTTGGGCGTTGATGACGTGCCTCTCGTCGCCATATCCAAGGGTCCCGATCGAAACGCAGGCCGAGAGCAATTTCATCGCACAAATAAAGTGCCGTTTACCCTACCGCCCTCGCACCCAGCTTTGTACTTTCTGCAAAGACTGAGGGACGAAGCCCATAGATTCGCAATTTCGCACCATCGGAACCGGCGGTCCAAAGCGATTGCGCGCTCTGAATTGGATGAAGTTGAGGGGATTGGTGGACAGCGTAAAAAGGCACTACTCCACCGATTCGGCTCCGCCAAAGCAGTTGCACAGGCCGGTGTTGAAGATTTGTCGACCGTGGACGGGATCAGTGCGGGGCTGGCAAAAAGAATCTATGATCACTTCCATCCAGACCACTAAACTGCACTTCTTAATTTTAGCGATGGACACAACGCGTGCTTAACCTGCCAAACATTCTCACTCTGTCCCGTATATTCATTATACCCATCGTAATCGCATTATTTTATTGGGATAGCCCGACAACCCGCTGGATCATGCTGGGACTATTTACCGCTGCTGGCATCACGGACTTCTTTGACGGCTACCTCGCTCGGCGAAGTAACCAGGTTTCAGCTTTTGGGAGATTTCTTGACCCCATAGCAGACAAACTTTTGGTCGCGGCGTTGCTGCTGATGCTGGTCGGGTTTGAGCGTATGACAACCTGGTCGTATCTGCCCGCCGTCGTCATATTGACAAGAGAGCTGCTCGTTTCGGGATTGCGTGAATTTCTTGCTCAGACCCAAGTCAGTGTTCCGGTATCCACGCTCGCGAAATGGAAGACAACACTGCAGATGTTTACCCTCGGGTTCCTCATAGTTGGGTCAGATGCGCCATCATGGATTCCGGCACAGGCCATTGGTGAAGTTGGGCTTTGGCTTGCCGCGTTGCTTACCCTGATCACGGGCTACGACTACTTGAAGGCGGGTGTCGTACATATGCTCGAAAATGAAGCGGAGTGACAGCGTGTCGATAACGGTTTTATACTTTGCATGGGTTAAAGAGAAAGTCGGCATCGGAGAAGAGCAACTGTCTCCACCGGACAATGTTAAGACCATCTCAGACTTTATTGCTTGGCTAGAAACGCAATCCCCAGGCCACGCCTCCGCCTTTTCAGACAAGAGTCAAATCCGCATTGCTCTTGATCAACTGCACGTCCCCTTCGACACGGATATTGGAGACGCGAAAGAGATAGCCTTTTTTCCTCCGGTGACTGGAGGCGCATGGTGATCAAATTACAAAGCGAACCGATCAACGCGGGCGAGGAAATCAATACGTTCCTAGCCAGCAATTCTAATTCAGGTGGCGTCGCCACGTTTGTTGGTCAGGTCCGTGATTTTCAAGAACAGGGGGCGGGAGAGAGCACTTGCGTTTCTGCGCTTGAGCTTGAACACTACCCCGGCATGACCGAGAAAGAACTTGAGCGAATTAGTGCAGAAGCTCAGAAGCGCTGGACCCTGGACGCCGCGCTAGTCATTCACCGTCATGGTCGCATGAATCCTGGGGATGCCATTGTACTGGTCTGTGCCGCCGCCGCCCATAGGGGGGACTCCTTCTCAGCCTGTGAATTCATTATGGACAGGCTAAAAACCCAAGCTCCTTTCTGGAAACGTGAACATAGTAGCACAGACTCATCATGGGTAGTCGCCAGAGAAAGAGATGACGCACGCGCTAAGCGTTGGGAAAAGGTAGATTAGGCCGCGGTTGATTCCGCTGGCACAGTTTTACCAACAGTCACGTCGTAAGCTTCCATCAGAGTCTTACACACCTCGCCAGGATGGAACGTATAGGATCCGATCGAACCGACAGGCGTTACTTCGGCAGCGGTCCCTGTCAAAAAGCACTCATCGGCGTTGGCCATCTCTTCAGGCATGATTGCACGTTCGATGACCTCGTAACCATGTTGCTGCGCCAACCCCATAACGGTACGGCGTGTGATCCCGTCCAGGAAACAATCTGGCGTTGGAGTATGTAATTTCCCGTCCATAACGAAAAAAATATTCGCCCCGGTCGCCTCAGCAACTTGACCCCGCCAATCAAGTAGCAAAGCATCATCCAGACCTTTGCGCTCTGCAGCATGTTTGGAAAGAGTACAAATCATGTAGAGACCCGCCGCCTTCGCAAAAACCGGCGACGTCTCCGGCGAGGGCCTCCTCCATTCCGCGATATCGAGCTTTAATCCTTTGAGACGCGCTTCAGGTGAAAAGTATGAAGGCCATGGCCAAACCGCGATAGCGACATTGACCCGAGCACCTTGCGCCGTGACACCCATGAGATCACTGCCGCGCCAAGCGATAGGCCGCACGTATCCGTCTGTAATTCCATTAGCCTGCATTGCCTCAAGACAGGCCTCGTTTACTTTATCGCGGTCAAAGGGCATCTCCATATCAAGGGTCTCTGCTGAATAAAACAGCCGATCCGTATGCTCCTCGAGCTTGAAAAGCTTGCCGTTGTATATGCGCTCCCCCTCAAACACTGAGGAGGCATAATGAAGCGCATGCGTGAGAACATGGAGCTTCGCATCCCGCCACGGTTGGAGTTCTCCGTTGAACCAGATATATCCGTCTCGATCGTCGAAGGGCTGGGTGGACATTATATGTTGTTTCCCTGATAGAGCTTGATGAGGTCTATTTGAGACACTTTGTAAATCAAACCTGGATTCAGACGTAACAGCCCAATTAATATATGTCAATAATACTGACTTATAAATTACCCCATTGACCTCAACCCCAAGCGATGCGACGCAGAACTATGGTCGAAACAAAGCCAGGCACTAACCTTCTCTTCCTCCGTGACGAGGACCTACGACAGGGAATTGAGCTCCTCTTTTTTGCCTACCGCGACTTCACGGCGGAGGGGGACACAATATTGTCCAAACAGAAATTCGGACGCGCTCACCACCGCGTAATTTACTTTGTCGGACAGTACCCAGGCATGAGCGTGAGCAACCTCTTAGACATTCTATCGATCACCAAACAGAGCCTATCGCGTGTCCTGCGCCAGCTCGTGGACGAAGGCTACATTGATCAACAGCCGGGGACGAGGGACCGGCGGCAACGTCTTCTAACTCTGACAGCGAAGGGCAAGGAGCTGGAACAGCTTTTGACCAGTGAACAGCGCGCCAGGATAGCCGCCGCTTACAAAAATGCCGGCGCCGATGCGGTAGAAGGTTTCCGAAAGGTCATGCTTGGAATCATGGAAGACTCTGCCCGCCACCGCTTTAACGAGGATAAGACTTAGGCTGATACCATGGTCAAACTCTCTCAAAACGAATCACCCGCCCACATCCTCGTTGTTGACGACGACAAACGCTTACGACGGTTGATTCAGAAATATCTTAAAGAACAAGGATTCCTTGTGACCGGCGCATCCTCTGCTCACGAGGCACGGCAGCACATGGCATCACTACAATTCGATTTGATTGTTCTTGATGTCATGATGCCGGGTGAAGACGGTATGAGTTTCGCCGGTGCCGTCCGAGCCGATAGCGAAATTCCAATTCTCATGCTAACGGCCATGGGCGAGGCAGAACACAGGATACAAGGGCTGGAGCATGGCGTTGACGATTACATGGGAAAACCCTTTGAACCGAGGGAATTGCTTTTGAGGGTCAACGCAATTCTTCGGCGGACCCCACCACCGCCAGACGACAGCATGCACGAACTGAGCTTTGGTGAATGCCGCTATGATATTGCCCGCAATACTTTGGTCAGAAATGGTGCTTCCGTTCATCTCACTTCAGCAGAAGCTGTTCTTCTCCGCGCCCTGGCACTGAATGCAAATACGCCCGTACAACGCAGTCATTTGAGCAGTGACGAGAACGGTCATACCAACCCGCGAACCATCGACGTCCAAGTCACGCGACTACGACGAAAAATCGAGAGCGACCCCCGCCAACCCCGCTACTTGCAAACGGTCCGCGGCACCGGTTACTTGCTGCGCACAGATTAGAATGCTGGATGAGTAGTCATGACTGAGAACATCCGCACCAAAGAATCTATGACTAATCGCCTTGCACGTTTGATCGATTACTCTGGTTGGGATAGCTGGATGCCAGCGACGCTAATGGGTCGGTCTGCCTTAATCATTCTCATCCCTCTCATTCTAGTCCAAATTATTTCAACTTTCATATTCTACGACAACCATTGGGAGACGCTGTCTCGCCGGCTAGCACAAGGCCTTGCCGGTGATATTTCTCACATCCGTATTTATCTCAGAGACAATCCAGCACCCGAAGATTTTGCTTGGATTAAAACAACTGCACGGCAAACAATGCAGTTGGATATCGACTACGAGCTGCGTGGCACACTAGCCGCAGCAGAGACAATCACGGCTGAAGGTCCATTTCCGGACGTCTTGACTCGTGAACTTTGGAGGGAGCTGAAAAGACCGTTCACCATAGATTTTGAGCATTCCGACCGAGAGATAGAAATCAACATGCGGTTGCCGGGCGGCGTCCTTCATGTGCTCGCGCCAAGGAAACGCCTTTTTAGCTCAACGACTTATGTATTTGTATTGTGGATGGTAGGGTCATCTATGCTATTATTCGGTGTTGCCGCCCTGTTTCTAAACATTCAGGTGAGGGCTGTACGCCGCCTAGCGCGCGCGGCCGATGGTTTTGGTAAGGGACGCGACGTACCCAACTTCAAACCCGAGGGTGCTCGAGAAGTCCGACAGGCTGCGCTGGCTTTCACGGCCATGCGCAATCGTATCCAACGACAAATCGATCAGCGAACAGAGATGCTTGCTGGTGTCTCGCATGACTTACGCACACCACTTACACGACTGCGGCTGCAGATCGAAATGCTCGATGGCGCAGCGCCAGAAGATGTGGCTGACATCAAAGAAGACGTTGATGAAATGGAACGCATGTTAGACGGCTATCTAGCTTTTGCCCGTGGCGAGGGAGACGAACAATCAGCACCAACTAATCTGAATGAGCTCCTAAATGACATTCACCGCCGTTTCCAGCATAGCGAGGCTACCGTTAAATTAAAGGTGACAGGCCTAAGCGATGAGTTCACAACTAAACCGATTGCCGTTAGACGCTGCCTATCCAATCTCATTGGCAATGCCACTCGCTATGGTTTCCGTGTCGACATTACTGCGAGACAAATTGGGGCCCGCATTGAGATCAACGTTGACGACGACGGACCGGGTATTGCTGAGGACCAACGCGAGAATGTTTTCAAAGCCTTTTACAGGGTCGACTCTTCACGCAACCCGGAGACGGGTGGTGTTGGATTAGGCCTTACGATTGCAAGAGATATCGCCCAAAGCCTTGGCGGGGACCTGACCCTGGGCCAAAGCGAATTGGGGGGGCTCCGATCAACCGTGAGGTTTCCCGTTTAGCTCTCTTCTGCGCCGTCTTCAGATGCAGAACTTCGAGCAGGTTTCCGTGCCAAGACCATAGACTGCACCTTTTTGAGCCGGCTTAGGTTTTTATCCAGTGCGGACATTGTCTTTGCCATATCTGCGCTGTCATCCTTAAGCCAAGTCCGTATGACCAAAGCATATGCTGCTGCTAACGCATGCGCGCGAGCCATACCGAGTGGACTGCTTGCTTCCATTCCAGATGCAATGAGCATCAATGCCATGGAGTGCACCATTGCTGGAGCCCTCAGCAAAATAGCCGAGGGTCGACGCAACAACCCATGGATCACAGCAACGTAGCCAGAGCGATGACTTTGTAGCGCATCAAACCTGCTCATCAAGATTCCAAACAGACGATCCCGAGGTGTTTCTGTCTCATCAATGGCCTGCACCTTTGACAAAACCTGTTGGTCGATCCGGTCTAATAAAGTCGACGCAATGCGAGACGTTGTCGGACATTCGGCGATAACTGCTCCCAATGGCTCTCCGGTGGTATCTGCCATTTTCGGTAAGGTCACAGCCTCCCAGCCTTCGCGTGCTGCGAGGTCCAATGCGGAATCAGCAATACGATCTTTTAGACTGGAGTCAGTCTTTGCTCGAGACCTGGGTTTAGCCGTCTTCTTCGCAGTCATCCTCTTAACCTGACAGATCTTTTGAGCGCTCGGTGGCAGCCTCAACAGCACGCTGCAGCAAGGGAGGTAAACCATCCTCGGCCATTAGTATCTTAAGTGCCGCTTCAGTTGTGCCCCCAGGGCTTGTGACGTTCTCCCGTAACGTGCTGGCTGACAGCGTTTCTGCCTCCAGCAGGGCACCAGCTCCGGATACCGTCGCTTGCGCTAATTGCTCCGCCAAAGCCGGAGCTAATCCGGCTCTAATGCCAGCCTCCATCAACGCCTCGGCCAAAAGGAACACGTAAGCCGGGCCGCTTCCGGATACTGCAGTCACCGCATCCATATCTACCTCATCTTTGATCCATGCCGTCTGCCCAGCCGCAGCCATCAGAACCTTGCACACGCGTTTCTGCGACGGACCTACATACTCTGCAGAACACAACACACTGATGCCGCGGCCGATCGCCGCCGGTGTGTTTGGCATTGCCCGTACCACCGCAGCCTCTGGACCAAGCATTTCTCGCAACCTCTGCAACGACATACCGGCAATGATAGACAAATATACCGTGCCCCCTTCGGCGAAGCGGGCGTATTTAGGAATGACGTCGGCAGCTGCCTGCGGCTTAACTGCAAATAAAATGGCATCGGGTGTAAAGTCGCTTGGCAGCTCTGCTGCATCAGTAAGAACGCTAAGAGCAGGGTGTTCTTCGGCCATTTCGACAGCAGGACGCCCAGCGGGTTCTACAATCATGATGTCGACTGGGCTTAATCCCTGCGCGAACCAGCCCTTTAGAAGAGCGCCGCCCATTTTTCCGCAGCCGACGAGGAGTATGGTGCCTTCAATCATGCTACCATCATAGCACAAATAGGCGGTCTTTCCGCCGCCTCAAAGAAAGGTTTTAGCTGTAGAGTGAATCTAAGCTTCACCAACCGTATCGAGCAGCGCGCAGGCAATCGCGTCTTCAGGCGTACGCCCACCCCAAATCACGAACTGAAAGGCCGGGTAATAACGTTCACATTCGCTACGGGCTAGGTCGACAAGCTCATCTACATGCGCGGCATCTAATCTGCCACCGCTACAGTGAATGGTATGCCGAAACATGGGGATACCTTCATCAACCCAAATGGCGAAATGTCCCGTCCAGAGACGCTCATTCAGTTTGGCGATGAGTTCATAAATATTGCTAAGGATCTTAGGCTGTACCCGCATGTCTAGGGCGCAAGAAAAATGCAGCGCATCTAGTTCCTGAGACCAAGCAAAAAATAATCCAAAATCACACCACGTTCCCGGTGCTTCGACAGCCATCTCTTCATCACTGCGACGATCAAATACCCAGTCTTTTATAGAGATGACTTCTTCAATGCGATCCAACGGATTATCCGCTGTTGAGTCATGGCTGACGGCAGTGGTGCGCATGGATACCCCTCATTTGCCACAGACTCGATCAACAAATCGAGTTGTCAAACTTGTAGCCTTCGAATCAAGATATAGTAGGTTCTGAGGAGCGGCAATAACTAATGTTAGTGAATGTGCCGAGTCTTAGATCGTCAGTTTTTCACCATAGAGGGGCGGTTAATGGCGCGTTTTCACGACATTGCCATGGAGCTAGGTGGTCGCACTACGCTTTTTTCTTAGCCGACGTCTTAATCGCTTTTTTGGCTCTAGGGGTTCGCTTCGGTGTCGATGACTTTGGTTTTGCAGACTGCTCCTTTTCGAGCTCTGCAAGCCGCGTTGCAATGCGCTCCTGTTCTGCCCGAGCTTCAGACGCCATCGCTTTCACAGCTTCGAACTCCTCGCGGCTGACCAAGTCGTGATCAGCCATGAAGCGGTCAACACGTTGCTTCACCAAATTCTCGATTTCTTGCTTCAGACTACCTAAAGCCCCGAGGGCGCCGCCGGCCACCTTAGCGATATCATCAAAAATTCGTTTCTGACTCTGCATGACGAGTCTCCTTTGTCAGCGCGTGACTGGTAATATCGGCCTCTACTGCCAAACCTTCAAGTGCTGGAAGAGAGCAGAACTCTTTTTGTTTGATTGCCGCTGCATGACTGATCCGGCATAACTCGATGCTCAGTCAGCGTAACGAGCCCTTTATGCTAGCCATTACCGGTGCCGCCGGATTTATTGGATCAAATCTCCTTGCAGCGCTTGAAAAAGCGAGTGCCGGTCCCATTGTGGCGTTCGATATTCTGGATAGCGACGCCAAACGAAACAACGTTGCCAAAAGAAGCAACGTAACGTGGGTAGAGCCCTCTCAGACTATGGCCTATCTCGCTGCGCATCAGTCCGACATAAAGGCGGTTATTCATCTCGGCGCGGAAACAGCCACCACCGCTACAGATCGAGACGCCGTATTCGCGGTTAACGTTGACCTAAGTAAAGCCCTGTGGGGTTGGTCAACAGACTCACAAACACCATTTATTTACGCGTCATCTGCTTCTGTGTATGGCGACGGTACCCTTGGCTTTGTAGACGACCTCTCTCCCGACACCATGGCGAAACTAAAACCGCTCAATATTTATGGCGAAAGCAAACTGGCATTCGATCTTTTTGTAGGCGAGCAAGTGGGGTCAGCTGCGGCTCTACCTCCACAATGGGCAGGGCTTCGTTTTTTCAACGTGTTTGGGCCAAATGAATCACACAAGGGCACTCAGGCCAGCGTCGTTAGTCAGATGCATCCTGTGGTGGCTCGGGGCGAACCCTATCCCCTGTTCCGCTCACACCACCCGGACGTATCTGACGGAGAGCAGCGTCGCGACTTTGTATTCGTCGATGACTGTGCCGCTGTCATTCAATGGCTGTTGGCCAACCCCAACATCTCAGGGCTCTTTAACGTTGGAAGTGGACAGGCGCGGACATTCCTTGACCTCGCGAAGGCTGTGCACGCGGCATGTGGAAAAGATTTTGAACCAAGCTGGCGCGATACACCGGAGAGTCTTAGGGAACACTATCAATATTTCACCGAAGCTGACCTGGCTCGCTTGCGACAAGCAGGGTACACAGAGTCGTTTACCTCGCTTGAAGAGGGTGTCACCATCTCCATCAAAGACCACCTCGCCCAACCTGACCCTTTCCGCTGACCACCTAATTTCTCATGAGCCTTTTAGCCCTGACATTTCCAACGATTGACCCAGTCCTGATTGAGATTGGTCCCTTCGCTATTCGTTGGTACGCATTGGCATACATTGCCGGATTATTTGGCGGCACTTGGTACATGCGCAAACTTGTGGCCAAGCCTCCGGCACTCATCACTCCAGAGCGCGCGGACGATTTTCTGATCTGGGCGTTGATCGGTGTGATTCTGGGCGGACGACTCGGATACGTGCTGTTTTACAAACCCGCCTACTACCTCTCCAACCCAGGCGAAATACTCATGACCTGGGAGGGCGGCATGTCCTTCCACGGTGGGTTAATCGGCGTAACGCTTGCGATCATCTTGTTTGCACGCAAGCTAAATGTCGACAAATGGTACGTCGCAGATAACGTGAGTTGTGCCGTTCCAATCGGGCTCTTGTTAGGCCGTATCGCTAACTTCATCAACGGAGAGCTATACGGTCGTGCTGCGCCCGAAGTCAGTTGGGCAATGGCCTTCCCAGGAGGGGGCACCACACCACGCCACCCAAGTCAATTGTACGAGGCTGTTCTCGAAGGCCTCGTCTTGTTCGTCATACTCAATCTCTTGTGGCGAAACGATGCCGTGCGAGACCGCCCTGGAATTATTACGGGCTGCTTTTGCGCTGGCTACGCCATTGCCAGAATTATTGTAGAGTTTTTCCGCGAACCGGACAGGCACCTTGGTTTCCTGGCTTTCGGGTTAACGATGGGACAAATACTCTCTGGCGCACTCTTGCTGTTTGGTGCTTGGGTGATACGGCGATCTCTAAGACGCTCCCCCCTCTCCAAGTGAGGCGTAGCTTCTAAGGTGCAAGCAGAAAATCAACCAAAACTCTTAGACCAGCTCATGGCGCAAATTGAGCAACAGGGTTCTATTACCGTAGCGACGTATATGGATGAGGTTGCCGCAACCTACTACGCGCAAGGACAGGTTTTTGGGAAAGAAGGTGATTTTGTTACCGCACCCGAGATCTCTCAAATCTTTGGAGAACTGGTCGGGCTCTGGTGCGTTACGGCTTGGCAAGCGCTCGGCCAGCCCCGGCATTTTAATCTCGTAGAATGCGGACCGGGGCGTGGCACATTGATGACCGATGTTTTACGAACCGTTTGGGACGTGGCACCAGAATTCGCCCGCGCGGCCTCTCTTCACTTGATAGAACGAAGCCCTTCGTTACGGGAACAACAACGGCAGAATCTTGCGCCCTATGAAATCGATTGGCATGACAACCTGTCGTCGTTGCCTGCTGGCCAGGTGATTATCTTTGGCAATGAATTTCTAGATGCCTTACCGATCTCGCAATTCGTCAAGACACCCGCGGGATGGTGCGAGCGCCTTGTAACCTGCGACACGAGTGGTCTTAAGTTTGACGTTTCCCCCCTTCCCGACACCGCGATAGATGACACATTTGACGACGCGCCAGACGGCAGCATTCTGGAGCGATCTGAGGCTGTTGAAAATGTGACGTCAGAGTTGGCAGTTCTATGTACCGCGAGGCCCGGAGTCGCCCTCCTAATCGACTACGGGCACACAATCACAGATGTGGGCGATACATTGCAGGCCGTAAAGAAACACGCTTTCCATCCTGTCCTCGACACGCCGGGAGAGGCTGATCTAACTGCACACGTCGATTTTGCTGCGGTTGGGCAAGTTGCGCGCTCCCAAGGCGCAAGCGTTCATGGACCCGTCGAACAAGGACAATGGCTTAATCGTCTTGGCGCACGTGTCAGAGAAACCCAGCTTGCGGATGGAAAATCAGCAGCGGATGCAGCCCTCATTCGGAGCGGCATTCGGCGCCTCATCGACCCTGACAAGATGGGTCGGATGTTTAAAGTCATTGCAATCGGCCCGACTGGAAGCCCACCGCTATCAGGATTTACAGCGGACGTCGATTTATGATCGAAGCCAAAACATTCGCCGGCATTTCATGCATCCGTCATGGCTTTTTCACGCGAACAGGCGGGCGGTCTGACGGTCTGTACAGTAGTTTGAATTGCGGCCTCGGCTCTGAGGATGACCACAAAGCCGTTGTCGCCAACCGGACGATCTGCGCCGAAGCGCTTGGCGTCGCGGCTCAATCACTCCTCACTGTACAACAGGAACACACCGCCGATGTGGTCACGGTCAAAGGGCCCTGGACTATAGAACACGCACCCGTAGCTGATGGCTTGGTCACAAACATGCCGAATATTGCGCTCGCTGTGCTCGCTGCCGATTGTACACCCGTCCTTTTTGTTGACCCTGGTGCGCGCATAATTGGTGCTGCCCACGCTGGATGGAAAGGCGCGATCACGGGTGTTATCGAAAACACGATCGAGGTGATGACAGACCTCGGCGCAGCACGCGACAATATTCGAGTTGCCATCGGCCCCTGTATCGGCGCGGCGTCTTATGAAGTTGGGCCAGAATTCAGGGACCGCTTCATAACAAAAAACCAACAGAACACGCGATATTTCAAACCCTCACCTAGAGATGGCCACACCTACTTTGACATTGGTGGTTTCACATCCGACTGCGCAAAAGCTGCTGGTGTTTTATCCATTGATCGCATTGATGCAGATACATGCAAAGACGAAGACCGCTTTTTTAGTTATCGCCGGTCGTGCCACAAGGGTGAACCTGACTACGGTCGGCAACTTTCTGGCATCGCATTGGTGCCTTAGGAATCATGCAGAGCAGAAGACGACTCCTCTGTTTAGCGGCACACGCTGCTGTTCCGTTTCTGATAAGCGCGTGCGGAAACGTCCCCCAGCCGTTTAGGCGGGTCGCCACCTCTTCAAATCCTCTACTGGCCAACCCGAGTGGTGCCGGCGTTGGCATTGCGCCGCCCGTCGGTATTGATCGCATCGCCGCATCCCACATTGCGGAACAAATAGCAGAACACTTACGGCAGCGAGAGATCCCGGCCGAGGCAGTCGACCGCATCGGTATTCTTGGCTTTACCCTGGAAGGGAACCTGTGGGAGTCCGTGGAAAACGGGCCGGAGACGATATTGACGTTCAATTGGCGACTGCTCAATCGCCTCGGACAAATTGTCGAGCGGCTGGATCAAGACGTCTATGTTGAAACTGCACCTTGGGAAGAAGGGTTGGAGACTGAGCTCAATCACGTTGCTGATGATATCGCGATCCGTCTTGCTGTGCTCTTGGCACCGCCCCTAGAGAGCCAGACGATTGAGACACCCAAAGCTCCCTGGGAAGGCCTGACAGCCACCATTCAAAAACCAGGCTCGGCACCTGGTGATGGATCGGAGGCTCTTGGCAATGCCATGGCCTCAAGACTCGCCCGTGAGGGCTTTAAGCCGGCCACCGGCGCGCCTGACGTCACTTTTGCAGCGACAGTCAACGTGTCTCAATTCGACGCTGTTTCTGACGATGTGGCAATCATCTGGCAGGTCCTCTCACCGGATGGTCAATCCTTAGGTGAAGTCAGGCTCGATAATCGCATACCGCGCGGCGAACTGAACGGGCCATGGGGGATGATTGCCGAGGCTATCGTTGACGGCGCGCTGCCGGGTTTGCTTGAAATCATTGCCAAAACGGCCGCCCCTCGGCGATAGACCCTATGGCAGTGGATAAAGTCTAAATTCGCTGCTGAATCGGCCCTTCAGGACGTTTACAGACTTGTGACAGGTTGATAGGTTTTCGCCGGTTTGATACGGCTGAGGAGCGGCACCAAAAGCCGATTTATAGGGCGCATGCCGTCGGGGGTCTTAAATCAATGAAACTTTTGGCTGGCAACGCCAATCGGCCACTCGCCGAAGCCATCGCCGCATACCTGCATGTGGAACTGACCAACGCATCAGTTAAGCGCTTTTCCGACATGGAAGTCTTTGTCGAGATTCACGAGAACGTCCGTGGGGAAGATGTTTTTGTCATCCAGCCCACGTCCTACCCCGCCAACGATAATTTAATGGAACTCCTGGTCACACTGGACGCGTTGCGCCGAGCCTCTGCCGAGCGTGTGACGGCCGTCATTCCTTACTACGGATATGCTCGACAAGACCGCAAGACTGCCCCACGCACGCCCATTACCGCCAAACTAGTCGCCAATCTAATTCATCAGGCTGGTGCCAGCCGGGTCCTCACACTGGACCTCCACTCAGGGCAGATTCAGGGATTCTTCGATATCCCCCTGGACAACCTGTACGGCCAGCCCGTGTTTGTAGAGGACATCAAGAGCCGCTATGACGGCTATAGCGGACCAATGATTATTTCTCCGGATGTGGGCGGTGTGGTCCGCGCCCGCGCGATCGCCAAACGTCTCAACACAGAGTTGGCGATCATCGATAAAAGACGCGAACGAGCAGGCGTTTCCGAAGTTATGAATATCATTGGTGACGTCAAAGACCGCGATTGCATTCTGGTCGACGATATTGTCGATTCGGCTGGCACCCTCTGTAACGCCTCCGTGGCGCTGATGAATGCGGGTGCTAAGTCCGTGTCGGCCTATGTCACCCATGGCGTGCTGTCCGGCGGTGCTGTCGGCCGTGTCTCGGCCTCACCGATGACCGAATTGGTCATCACAGACAGCATTCAGGCCACTGAGGCCGTCCGCTTGGCCGATAATGTCCGCCAAATCTCCATCGCGCCGTTGATGGCAGAAGCGGTCAAACGGATCAGCTCAGAGTCTTCGGTTTCAAGCCTGTTCGACTGACCTGGCATCGAGGACAGCCACAACGTGGCCTAGGGCTTGAGCCGAATCCCGAATCCCTGTATCACCCACGTTTCCCAGTGGCGACACCCCTGGAGGCCTGCTGGCGACAGCCTTGATTTGGCTGTTGGATTAACTTGAAGGAGACCAGAAATGGCAAACGTAAGCGCCCTGACAGTTCAGGGACGCGACCGGGCCGGCAAGGGGGCAGCCCGCGCAACACGCCGTGAAGGCCTCGTGCCTGGCGTGATCTATGGCGATAATAAGGAACCTATCCTTATTGCCATGACACCGCGCGATCTGCTCGTTGAATTGCATAAACCCGGATTCGCGACCAAGATTTTCGAAATTACAGTTGGAAAAGAAACCCAACGGGCGATGGCACAGGATGTTCAAATGCATCCCGTTCGCGATGTGCCCGTTCATGTGGATTTCCGGCGCATCGGCAAGAACACGGTTGTGAACGTGGAAGTGCCAGTGAGTTTCTCCAACGAAGAAGCGTCACCCGGCATCAAGCAAGGCGGCGTGGTCAACGTGGTACGCCACGAAATCGAAGTGCGTGCGCGTCCAGATGCACTGCCAGAGCAATTTGTAATTGACCTCACCGGTCTTGAAATCGGTGACTCAGTGCACATTAGTGCTGTGGAAATGCCAGAGGGCGTTGCCCCGACCATTACCGATCGTGACTTTACCATCTGCACTATAGCCCCGCCGACTGTTCAGGCGGCTTCTGAAGAAGATGAAGATGCTGAAGGTGGAGAAGGAGAAGAAGGTGAAAGCGCTGAGGGCGAAACAGCTGAAGGCGAAGACACCAAGAAAGACGAGTCGAAAGACTAAATAGGATTGAGGGTCCGGCAGTGCTGGACCCTCAAGCTTTCCAAGCAATTGAAAGTTTTACCTTTCTTTGACTACTTCGCGAGACCGCCATGCGCCTCCTTGTAGGTCTGGGTAACCCCGGCTCTGGCCACTCCAATAATCGACACAATCTCGGCTTCATGGCTGCAGAAAGTATTGTTCAACGTCACGGCCTAGGCTCTTGGCGCACCAAGTTTCAAGGGCAGATGACCCAAGGACAGCTTGGAGGAGACAACATCGTCGTCCTAAAACCTGCGACATATATGAATGAATCTGGCCGCGCAGTGAGTGAAGCGATGAGTTTCTACAAGCTCGACCTAGATGACGTCATTGTATTCTATGATGAAATTGAATTGGCCCCCGGCAAAATCCGCGTTCGTAAAGGTGGCGGGCACGCAGGGCACAACGGCATTCGCAGTTTGGTGTCACATATTGGAGAGGCTTTCTGGCGTGTACGCATGGGTGTTGGACACCCCGGCAATAAAGATCGTGTTTCGGGGTATGTCTTACAAGATTTCGGCAAAGCGGACAGTACGTGGGTGACAACGCTTGTTGACGCAACCGCAGATGCCACACCTCTCCTCATCGAAGGTGAAGACAATCGCTTTATGACCGATGTGGCGCAAGCCATGCGCGATGTCGATACACCGCCGTCACCCCGCGACGCCAAAGCCAACAAAAACGAAGGGTAAATAGAAATGGGGTTTAACTGCGGAATCGTGGGCCTGCCAAATGTTGGCAAGTCGACGCTGTTTAATGCTCTGACATCGACTGCTGCCGCACAGGCGGCCAATTTTCCCTTCTGCACGATTGAACCCAATGTAGGGCGGGTTGCGGTACCCGATGACCGGCTCACCACCGTGTCAGATATCGGGAAATCTACTGAAACGATTCCAACTCAATTGGAATTTGTTGATATTGCAGGTCTTGTAAAAGGCGCCAGCCGTGGCGAAGGCTTGGGCAACAAATTTCTCGCCAACATCCGTGAAGTTGACGCCATTGTGCATGTCCTGCGGTGTTTCGATGACGGCAATGTGACCCATGTTGACGGGTCCGTGGACCCGGTACGGGACGCTGAGACCGTTGAAACTGAACTTCTGCTGGCAGACCTAGAAAGTATTGAGAAACGGGCCAACACCATGGCTAAGAAAGCCAAGTCCGGCGACAAAGAGGCCAAGGATTTAATGGCTGTCATGGGACCTGTGCTAGAAGCCCTGAAAGAAGGCAAGCCAGCCCGGACCGCACGGCCCCACGACGAGAACGGCCGTAAACTGTTTCGCCAGTTACAACTCCTGACCGCCAAACCAGTTCTCTATGCCTGCAACGTAGAGGAAAGTAATGCCGCCGAGGGTAACGCCTATTCAGCGCAGGTGGATGCAATGGCAGAGAAGGTTAATGCCCGCTGCGTTGTTGTCTCTGCGGCCATTGAAGCAGAAGTCTCCCAACTGGGCGACCCAGAGGAGCGAAAAGACTTCCTGGGAACGCTCGGGCTGGAAGAAACAGGCTTAGCCCGCGTTATCCGTGTCGGCTATGAACTCCTAGGTCTCCTAACCTTCTTCACGGTTGGTCCAAAAGAAGCAAGGGCGTGGACAGCGCACGACGGAGCGACAGCACCCCAAGCCGCTGGGGTGATTCATACAGATTTTGAACGTGGGTTCATTCGCGCTGAGACCATTGCTTATGATGACTTCGTAGAACTGGGTGGTGAGCAGGCCTGCAAAGATGCAGGTAAAATGCGTCAGGAAGGTAAAGAGTACACCGTCAAAGACGGTGACATCATGCACTTCCTGTTTAATGTCTAGGCGAAATACTTTCGTTACGGCACAAAGAAAAACTTCAGCTTTTTTGGGCTTGCGGTTTATTGTTTCTGATTATCTTTTTGACGCTGTGTCTAGTGTTCGACGTCAGCCCAAATGCGGCGCTTGAGCAAGTAAGCCAAGACTGTAAAGATAAATGTGAAGAGTAATACGCGAACGCCTGTCTGTTTGCGTACTTCTAGTTTCGGCTCTGCGGCCCAATGCAAGAAAGCCGAGACATCTCTCGCCATTTGGTCAGATGTCGCAGGCGTTCCATCAGAGTATTCAATCAAATCATCGAACAATTGCTGAGCCATTGCAATCTGATTGCCCTCAAAGACGGTGTTGTAATACATACCAACCATCATCTCTTCTGCCATCTCAGTCGGCGGCTCTTCGTAACCAATGATTAGGTTATACATGTAGTCCGGACCACCAGGACGCGCTTTAGTCATCAAAGACAAATCTGGCGGCAGCGCCCCATTATTAGAGGCCCGGGCAAACTGCGCATTGGGATAAGGGTTTGGATAGTAATCGGCGGGAATGGCTGGACGATCAAAAATATCACCTTGATCGTCACAACATTCCTCAATCGTGTACTCGGACGCCAACACTTTGGTTTGGTCTTCGCTATACCCAATTTCCTGAAGATTGCGGAAGGCGATGTAATCCAGTCCGTGACAGGAGGAGCAGACCTCACGGTAGACCTGGAAGCCACGTTGGAGCTGTTGGCGATCAAAACGTCCAAATGGGCCATCGAAGGACCATTCCTGTTCCTCCAATACAACTTCACCAGCGGCTTGCGTTTTTGCGGGAACAAACCCGAGAAGGGAGATGGCCACGGCAGCAAAAAGGACAATTCTCATATCTCTACTCCGCAGGCTTCGCCACGACTGGCGTACTTATACTTATTGGAAGCGGCTTTGGTGTTTCAATCCACCCAATAACTGGCAACAGCACCAAGAAATGAAAGAAATACCAGAAGGTACCGACCCGACTCAGAATCAGCGGCAGTCCCTCAGCTACTTGCGCACCACACCAAGTCAAAACCACACAATCAATCAGGAAAACCCAGAATAGGACCTTATAAATTGGGCGAAAGGAGGCGGACCGAACCCTGGATGTATCGAGCCATGGCAACACGAACAGGATCAATATCGAGCCAAACATAAGGATAACGCCGGTCAGTTTGTCGTCGATAGATCTGAGGATTGCATAAAACGGTAGGAAGTACCATTCAGGCACAATGTGGGCCGGTGTAGAAAGTGGATTAGCTGGAATGTAATTGTCTGTATGACCCATTATATTCGGGAACCAGAACACCACCGTAAAGTAGGCCAAAAGAAACACCCCGACACCAAACATGTCTTTCACCGTGTAGTACGGGTGGAACGGGATCTTGTCCTGAGGTGCCGCATCGATGCCGACCGGGTTGTTTGAGCCAGGAATATGCAAGGCCCAGATATGCAAAACGACCACACCAACCAATACAAAGGGCAAAAGATAGTGGAGGGCAAAGAAACGGTTTAATGTAGCGTTATCAACGGAAAACCCACCCCATAGCAGAGTCACAATCTTGTCACCGATTAACGGTACCGCTGAGAACAAGTTGGTGATCACCGTCGCGCCCCAGAAGCTCATTTGACCCCATGGCAACACGTAGCCCATGAAAGCAGTCGCCATCATCAGCAGCATGATGATAATGCCGAGCCACCACAGCACTTCTCGAGGTGACTTATAGGAACCGTAGTACAGCCCCCGGAAAATGTGGATATAGACGACGATAAAGAAGAAGCTCGCACCGTTAGCGTGCATATACCTCAGCAACCAACCTGAATTTACATCACGCATAATGCGCTCAACACTCTGGAACGCGTGATCAACGTGAGGTGTGTATGACATGGCAAGCAGGATGCCAGTCACGATCATGATCACTAGCACCAGTCCAGCCAGTGCGCCAAAGTTCCAGAAGTAGTTCAGATTCTTCGGTGCCGGGTATTTTGATCCGACGGAGTTATCGATAAAGGAAACAATAGGCAGGCGCTCTTCAAACCAATCGAAAGCTCGCATGCCCCAACCTTTTTCAGTGCTCATTGCGGCTACGCTCCTTAACCGATGCGAATGTTTGTTTCGGAGAGGAAGGTGTACTCAGGCACCTCAAGATTTGTCGGGGCCGGTCCTCTGCGAATACGAGCAGACAGATCATAGTGAGATCCGTGGCACGGACAGAAGTACCCGCCATAATCCCCTCGTGTTTCGGTCGTCTTTTGACCGAGCGGAATACAACCGAGATGGGTGCAAACACCAATCACGATCAAATACTTTTCGTTCTGTACTCGTTCTTCGTCCGACTGGGGATCCGGCATATCCTGCCAGCGCTCACTGCGAGCTCCTTCGATCTCCGCAGCAGTACGGTAACGCACGAACACTGGCTTGCCGCGCCAGCTGATAGTAATCGCCTGACCTTCTTCAAGACCCGCTAAGCTGGCCTCAACTGAAGACAACGCCAAAGTATCGGCTGCTGGGTTCATACTATTGATTAAGGGCCACATCGACATAGCCACCCCAACAGCGCCTGTGGCAACCGTTGCATGCAGCAGAAAATCCCGCCGTGACTCATCTTCAGTGGGAACCGTCTGGTTTTCTGCCGCATCCGCCATAGTTCGGGCCTCTCGGTTCTTGTTTCGGCGCCGGGAGCGATACGCTAGACTAGGAAAGATGGGGTTAAGTCATTCCATCTACCCAAACAATCCTTGACCAGAACGGCTCAGATCGCCTTGTCTTGCTTTCCCTTTCCCAACGAAACTCTAAGGAAAACAATGCCGTGGGGTATAGGATATTTTATTGGCCGTGAAAAGGCCTTTGCAGCGCCTCAAAACCGTTCTCAAGTAAAGCGACAACACATTGATTCGTACTGTACTTTTCCAGCCCGATATTCCCCAAAATGTCGGAGCCGTCCTGCGTCTCGGCGCATGCTTCAATATTGCCGTGGATATCGTCGAACCCTGCGGCTTTATTTGGGATGACAAACGCCTTAAGCGAGCGGGCATGGATTACACGGAGAAAGCCTCTTTGACCCGACATTCGTCCTGGACAGCCTTTCAGGAATATCACAAGGGCAGCAAGGGCCGGATACTTCTTTTCACCACCAAAGCGGCCACGCCCTACCACTCATTTGAATTCAAGCCCGGCGACCATCTTATATTTGGCAGGGAAAGTGCGGGCGTACCAGATGAGGTGCACGAAGCTGCGGGGGCGCGTCTGATAATTCCCATGGCGCCAGAAGCCCGCTCGCTCAACGTAGCTCAGTCAGTCTCTATTGCTGCAGCAGAGGCCCTGCGTCAATTAAATCACTGGCCCGCATGACCCACCCTCGCCGAAACATGACAAACGCGTAATGCGCATGCAATCTTCCTGTAAGACGGGCAGGACTAAAAAGTTAGAGGCAATTGTCGAGTAGTGTTTGGATCCCCTCTCGTCTTGAACTCTTGCTTTGTAGACTGACCCCACCCCTCAAAAGGTGGGGTCGTTTTTATTTGGTTCGGGATTTCAGCTGCGCCCGAAGCTCTGACGTGGTTGAAACACACCCGCCGTCTACCCAGTCCTGTTTGATCTCTCGCAACAACGCTCCAATCTGAGGACCAGCCTCAACGCCCAGGCTCTGCACATCAACACCTCTAAGAGGAAATTTTTGTGCTGACCAACCGTGCACATGGGTAATGAGAGATGACCAGCGCGCCGACACTTGACCACTGTCGCGGGCACAAGCAAGCGCAAGCCCCCCGATAGCGGGACAATCTTGATCACTTGCATCTGCGAACTCATAAAGAAATCGGTTTAATGCAACGGAATCTTGAGCATCGGCAGCTGCCACAGCTGACTTGCATAATGCATTAATACTCTTTGAGTCTTTGCCGGAAATTTTCATGCGGCCCGCGACATCGGATGCCAAATGATCAAATAAGGCCAACCACCGACGTCGCCAGGTTTTATCGTTCAAGACCAATTCAAGTTCTTGCTCCACTGCGATCAGTCTCTCGAGGGCATTAACACCCGCCGTCTCTGGGAACAGGTCATAAAGAATTTCTGCCGCATCCATTGCCGTTAGGGCAGGTATCGGGTCAGGGGCGTTCAGCAGTTTGACCATTTCATCTCGGACTCGCTCCGTTGACAAAGAACCTAAGCCGGAACGCAATTCGCGACAGGCCGCGAGAATTTTAAGGTCTGGCTCCTCTGATCCGTAGAGCGCCACAAATCGAAAGAATCGCAAAATGCGTAGATAATCCTCTTGGATGCGGTCACGCGGGTCACCAACGAATCGCACACGACCAGCATACGCATCTTCTACCCCGCCAAACGGATCAAACAAATGTCCCGTTAGCCTCAGTGACAATGCATTAAATGTAAAGTCGCGCCGCGATGCATCTTCGACCCAGTCCGTGGTGAACTCGACCGCCGCATAACGGCCATCGCATGCGGTATCCTTACGCAGGGTCGTAATCTCAAAAGGTTGGCTCTCTGCAACTGCGGTCACCGTGCCATGTGCCAATCCAGTGGGCACGGCTTTCAAGCCGGCATTGGCCAGTTTTTCAACAACACGCGCTGGCTCGTCGGGTGTAGCAATATCTATGTCTTTGATCGGTCTTGATAGAACAGCGTCCCGCACACACCCGCCAACAAACCGAACATCCACGTCCGGTGCTCCTAAGGCATCGAAGACCGCTTTCACGGGAGCCGCGCTCATCCAAGACGCGGGCTCAAGCCGAGCGGTCCCCACCATCTAATTTTCTTCCAGTTGTCCGGGAATAACCCGCCCGTCTTCATAGCGCGGGGGCGTATACTTTGCGCCAGGGTCAGCCCCGCGCATCAAAGCGGTAGTCGCTATCACACCCAGAGACAAGATTGCACCCAGCAGCAAAAGAAAGGGCCACGGCCCCTTTTCAATTTGGGGAGCCTCGCCGCCATGCCGCTTTACGTGACCCATGCGGTACCACGCCCATGCCAAATAGACGGAAAGCGGCAACAGAAAAGGCAACGCATATATAAAAAATACTCTGACCATCAGCCTCTTAAGACCTCGCTCAAGTTGACGATCATTCCAGCCGTCGCCCCCCAAATATAGTGCTTTTTATAAGGCATTGCGTAGTAAGCACGTTCAAGTCCATTCACGGTGCGGCGGACCTTTTGATGATTGCTCTGATCCAGCAGAAATGTCAGCGGCACCTCAAAAATCGCCGCCACTTCACTAGGTTCCGGGGTGAAGCTCTCAGGCGGTGTAGACACCAAGCCAACCACAGGCAACACCTCGAACCCTGTAATGGTGAGATAGGGATCAAGACAGCCAAGAACGTCTACTATCCCTGGAACGATCCCCACTTCTTCGTGTGCTTCTCGCATAGCGGCTTCAACCTGGTTAGCATCTGTATCATCCACTCTCCCGCCGGGAAATGCGACCTGTCCTCCATGCTTGTTTAGCTCATCACTGCGACGGGTCAGCAGGACGGTAATTTCATCGTCCCGTTTGATCAGGGGCACCAACACGCCCGCCGCCATGCGTTTCGTTTTCACGCCTGGAGCGCCAGCACCTTGGTCATAAGGAATACCGCTCGACGGCACGGGGCTAAATCCATCGACTTCAAATTCCGACAACCCCTCTTCCGCCAACAATGCTCGGCCCGAGACCACATCTCCGCGCTCCTTTGCAGTACGGTTAACCTCAAGACGTTTACGTATAGCATCCGGGGTGATCATGCTGTTGCGTAACCAATCGGGAAAAACAATCCCCGGCTCCACACACCAAAACGCGGCCCGTTTTTAGTTTCGTAATCCACGCCCAAATCCACCAAATGATAGAAAACAGATCGCGCCAAACGCGCATCCAAATTCTTGCCTGTATCGACATAAGGCGACGGCTCCCCGGAATCCGGGTCAATTTCAACACGAAGGCCATGATCGGGCCCGAGGGGAACCACCGCATCAAGATTTGTTCGGAAATCGATGATTTGATCTAACCCTTGTCCGCTGCAGGTTAATTCGACCCCGATGTACGGTACATCTTCGACCTTGATACGACCGTTTTCGACGGGTGTCGTCAGCCAATATGTGCCATCCTCGCGACGATTGAGGACCGTCGAGAACAGTTTGACCATAGGTTTGCGACCGATCGGCGAGCCCCGGTAATACCAAGTGCCATTTCGGTCGATCCGAATGCCAAAATCACCGCAGTCCTCGCCTTGCTGAGCCCGAGCACCGAATGCGCGCAGAGATGTGAGCGACGCAGACGCAGAATCTTCTTCTAAGTTGCCTACCTGAGCCTCCATAATCTCTGCACTAGATGAGAATTGCTGTTAATTGGAGATATTTACGTGAGCGACATGATAACACAAAGCCAAGCTGAGCACGCGGAAGTCTCCGTTGAAGATGTTGAGCGGGTCAGCGCCCAAATGGCCGTAGCCAAAGCAGGTATCGAGAGCGTCATCCTGGGGCAAAGCGATGTTGTAGAAGAAAGCTTAATCACTCTGCTGGCAGGCGGACATGCCCTGCTGATTGGTGTGCCTGGGTTGGCCAAAACCAAACTGGTTGAAACCCTCGGCACCGTTCTCGGCCTTAAAGACAAGCGCGTTCAGTTTACACCCGACCTGATGCCAGCCGATATTTTGGGTTCAGAGATTCTAGAAGAGGGCGAAGACGGAAAAAGGTTTTTCCGGTTTGTGAAAGGACCTGTATTCAGCCAACTGCTCATGGCTGATGAAATCAACCGCGCCAGCCCGCGGACGCAGTCGGCATTGCTACAAGCAATGCAAGAGCGCCGGGTGTCCATAGCTGGGCAGTCCCACGAACTGCCCCAGCCATTTCACGTTCTTGCCACACAAAACCCCATCGAGCAGGAAGGCACCTACCCGCTGCCCGAAGCGCAGCTCGACCGGTTCCTTCTGCAAGTCGATATTTCTTACCCTGACGATTCTGCCGAGCGCCAGATTATCATTGCCACAACAGGCGCCAAGGAAGTAGAGCCTAATAAAGTGATGACGTCTAACGACCTCATGGCTGCACAAGCCTTGGTAAGGCAGCTACCGGTTGGAGACAGTGTGATTGACGCCATATTGAAATTGGTTCGAGCCGGGCGACCGGAAACCACCGAGATCGACGAGGTCCGAGATTGGGTGGCCTGGGGACCCGGACCACGCGCCAGCCAAGCATTGATGCTAGCCGTTAGAGCGCGAGCATTACTCGACGGACGTCTTGCTCCGTCCATTGACGACGTGTTGGCCTTAGCGAAACCAGTTCTTCAACACCGCATGGCGTTAAGTTTCACCGCCCGCGCTGATGGCCGCAGCCTTGGAGACGTTATCAACCGCCTACGCGATGTCGCAGACCCGAGCTAAGCCTCCACATTCTTATGCCCGTAACTGCACACAATCTTCAACACACCGCCGAACTCGCTGCTTCGACACTTCCAGCGTTGTTGATCAACGCCAACCGCGTCGCAGCGACAGTGTCACTGGGAAGTCATGGTCGGCGGAGGGCTGGGCCAGGCGATACTTTCTGGCAGTTTCGCCATTACACACAGAGCGACCCGGCGCACACCATCGACTGGCGTCAGTCGGCAAAGTTTGGCCAGGTGTTTGTGCGCGAGCGGGAATGGGACGTAGCGCAGACTGGAGCGTTGTGGTGTGATTGTTCGCCCTCCATGGCGTTTCGGTCGTCCAAGAAATTACCAACAAAGGCGGAGCGCGCTGGCGTTCTTGGTTTGGGGTTGGCCTCTTTGATGCTGCAAGGCGGTGAGCGTGTCAGCTTGCTGGGCTCCAACGCCAAAGCCGCGTCAGGACGACTGGCTTTAATTCAGATGGCCCATCATCTCGAGCAGAGCATTGCCGAGACAGGGTCCATAGACTTGCCTCATGCCCCAGAGTCCCTGCCCCGCCACTCCGCTGTGGTGCTGATCAGCGATTTCCTTGTTCCGATTAAAACATTGGAAACAGCTTTGACATCTTTTGTAGGCCGCGCTGCACACGGTCATCTGTTACAAATTCTTGACCCGGCCGAAGAGTCCCTCCCCTATAACGGCCGCATTCGGTTCCAGGGCATGGAAGAAGAAGGGCAACTTCTGATTGAACGCACCGAGGACGTCCGAGCCGAATATCAACAAAGACTTGCGGAGCATCGCGCCCAGCTCACCGAACTAATCAATCGGATTGGCTGGACTTTCGGCGTCCATCACACAGACCGGCCGCCCCATACAGCCTTAGTCAGCTTGCACAATCGTTTGGCTGAACAGCCATGGTAACGCTTGGCGCTTTGACCTTTGCAACCCCCTGGGTTTTACTGGCTCTAGCCGTGCTGCCCTTGGTTTGGCTGCTGCTGCGTGTGACTCCACCCGCAGCAAGAAGGCTTGCATTTCCGGCCATCCGTTTATTGTTTGGCCTGACATCACCAGAAAAGTCATCCGCCCGCACACCTTGGTGGTTGTTGCTGTTGAGACTTGCCTGCATTGTTCTTCTCATTGTTGCTTTGTCAGAACCCGTACTCAATCAACGCCAGGCCATGCAGTCTAGCCCATTGGTTGTCGTGGTTGATGACGGTTGGGCAGCGGCACCACAATGGACACAACGACAATCTGCCTTGGTACGGGTGTTGGAAAGTGCTGAACGCGAAAGCCGGCCCGTGATGATAGTGACCACCGCTCCAGCACAAGCCGGCACAGCCGATGCTCTTTCGTTTGCATCACCCGGACAAGCCCTCTCATTGGCCCGTGCCATGACCGCAAAACCTTGGCCGACAAACCGGACGAACGTGCTGAAACGTCTTCTGAACAGCGACCTCCGCCCCCCGGCCGAAGCTCTCTGGTTGACAGACGGTGTGGCGTCGACCGCCGACGAAGAGATGTCAGAATTCCTTCACAAACTTGGCCGCTTAACAGTTCTCACTAGCAGTAATCGCACGGGATCTTTTGTCCTAGGACCCGCAGACCGAGTTCCCGAAGGCGACGATAATATTATTGAAGTAACGGTGCGCCGTCCTGCTAAAGCCATCGCTCCACCGATGAGCACCGCAATCACCGCATTGGATGAAGCGGGTCGAACGGTGGCGCGCGCAGAGGCGAATTTTGAAGACGGAAAATCGGTCAGCACCGCACGTTTTTCCGTTCCCACTGAACTCGGCAATCGCATGGCCAGGCTTGCTGTTGATAATGACGCGGGTGCGGCTAGCATTTACCTCCTTGACGATCGGTGGACACGGCGACCCGTCGGCGTTGTCTCCGATAACCCTGACGGCATCGTCACACCGCTCCTCGAAGACGGATACTATGTCACACAAGCCCTACTCCCCTTCGCCGATGTACACAGCGGAACTTTACCAAATCTCCTGCAACGAGACCTTGCTGTTATGGTATTGGCCAGCGGTAATCGCGTAACGGCTCCGGAAGTGACCCTGCTCGAACCTTGGATTGAACGTGGTGGAGTTTTAGTCCGGTTCGCCGGATCAACATTAGACGGTAACGTCGACTCACTTATGCCGGTTCGGCTGCGCGGTGGAGGGCGCACGTTTGGCGGAACGATGTCTTGGACAGAGCCTGTCGGCTTAGCACCGTTTCCTGAAGAGAGCCCGTTTGCGGGTCTCGCCGTACCTAATGACGTTTTGGTTTCCTCACAAGTGCTGGCCGAGCCGTCTCCCGGATTAACGGGTCGCACCTGGGCGCGCCTTGAAGATGGTACACCTCTTGTGACAGCGGATCGTCGCGGACAAGGCTGGGTTGTTTTATTTCATGTTACAGCAACACCCGAGTGGTCCAGCCTGCCGTTGTCTGGTGTGATGGTCGACATGCTCCGTCGCGTCCTCGATCTCAGTCGGGGCGTCAATGAAGCTACATCAACCTTGCCGCAGAGCCTGCCCGCAAGCGAAGTCTTAACGGGTGATGGTCAACTGATAACGCCGCCGCCCACAGTTTTGGCCCTTGATCGTGATGACATTGGAGACCCTAGCATCGGGCCTTCGCACCCACCGGGATACTATGGCGTAGGCGCGACACGGCTTGCCGTCAACCTTGGCCCAACCATAGGTCCGATAGATGCGCAGGGCGCTTGGCCATCAAATATTGCCGTCACGAATTTTGATGCCGTCGCAGCCGAACGAAGCCTTAAGCCATGGTTGCTCTTTGCGGCGTTAGTTTTGTTTACAGCTGATCTCATTGTGTCTCTAATCTTGCGTGGATTAGTCCAGACCCCACAAGCCAGTCGCGTTGGTACCACAGCAGCAATCGGGCTATTAATCGTCGCAACGTCGTCCCACCCGGCATTGGCTGTAGACGAAGAGGTTGATCCGGCGACGATTGATGCTGTCCTCGAAACGCGGCTCGCCTACGTTCGCACAGGCCGGAAAAATATCGATCAATTGTCCGCGCAAGGTTTAGGCACATTAACCGATGTCCTTGCGGCACGCACATCGGCGGAAATGGCGGTGCCAGCGGAAGTCGACCCAGAGACGGACGAACTTTTTCCCTACCCTATTGTCTATTGGCGCATTGCCCCTGACCAAGAGCCGCCTTCAGAACAAGCCGCCGCGCGTATTAATGACTATCTCGGGCGGGGCGGAACAATCGTGTTTGACGCTCCAAATCAAATCGGAGCCAACGACGGCGACGAAGGAGAACAAGTAGGCCAAGCACTCAACAATGTTCTAATGCGTCTCAATGTGTCCCAACTGATGCAAGTTCCTGAAAATCACGTCTTACGGCGGAGCTTCTATTTGTTGCCTGATCTGCCGGGTCGCTACACCGGCGCGCCCGTCTATGTGGAACGTGGCTCTGTGAGTAACGATGGCGTGTCATCCATCATTATCGGAAGTCACGATTGGGCTGCCGTGTGGGCACGGGACAACCGCGGCTTACCAATCTATCCAGCAGTACCGGGCGGTGAACGACAGCGCGAGTGGTCATATCGCTTTGGCGTCAACCTCGTGATGTATGCTCTGACGGGCAACTACAAAGCTGATCAAGTTCACATACCAGCCATTATGCAACGGTTGACCCAATGACCGGCATCACCTTTTCTAGTCTGATCCCAATGCCAATCCTGGTTTCAGTTTTAGGGTTGGGAATCTTGCTTGCTGGCTACGCGCTCATGCGTCGCTCCAGGGCCGCTGGACTACGCATCATTGCGTTGATTTTTTTGGCAGCGGCCATTTTGGATCCGCGCGCATCGATAGAGAGCCGCACACCTTTGACGGATGTCGCCGTCATCGTCATTGACGAAAGTCTGTCACAGCGGCTGGATGACCGCCCAGCCCGCACCACCGAAACCGTTGCAGGGCTGCAGGAGGCTCTCGAGAAAATCAAAGCAACAGAAGTGAGAACTGTCCGCCTAACGCCAGAGACAGCCGGTGGACGATCTGACGGCACCCGGTTGTTTGAAACCGTGTCAATAGCAACGTCTGATATTCCAAGCAGTCGCCTCGCCGGCGTCGTCTTAATCACGGACGGCATCATCCACGATGTTCCCAGTATTCCTGAACAGTCGGGGATAGCAGCGCCAGTACATGTGCTGCTCACCGGGCGTCGTGATGAACAAGACCGTCGCATTGTTGTGGTTGAAGCGCCGGGGTTCGGACTTGTTGAAAAAACCGTGGCTCTTCGTATCCGCGCAGAAGACTCCAGCCTGCCGTCCGGTGCACCGGTTTCCGCAAGTCTGCGCGCGGATGGCGGAGCGGTGCAGCAGTTCACTATGCGCGTCGACGAGACGTTGGAGATCGTAACAACCCTCGACCACCCAGGAACCAATATCTTTGAATTGGAGCTCGCCCCAGCTGACGGTGAAATTTCTCCACGCAACAACCGCACCCTCGTAAGCATCAACGCGATCCGAGACCGCCTGCGCGTATTGCTCATATCTGGACAGCCTCATGTGGGTGAACGCACCTGGCGCAACTTGCTAAAGTCAGACCCCAACGTTGACCTGGTTCATTTTACGATCCTTCGTCCCTTATCAAAGGATGACGGCACGCCGCTAAACGAGTTGGCTCTGATCTCTTTTCCAATTCGCGAACTGTTTGAAGATCAACTCTACGACTTCGACTTGGTGATTTTTGACCGCTATAGCCGACGCGGATTGGTACCATTTCAGTTCATGATGAATATCGCCAGCTACGTCCTGGATGGTGGCGCGGTGATGTTGTCAGTAGGCCCTGAGTACGCGGACTCGTTTTCGTTGTTCGATAGCCCTCTGCAAAATGTCCTGCCCGCCGCACCGACCGGTCTGGTGTATGAACGGCCGTTCTTACCACGCATCAGCGATACGGGAGCACGTCATCCCGTTACCGCATCCCTGTCATCGCCAGGACAAACGGACCCAACGTGGGGGCGGTGGTTACGACAGGTCGAAGTACTGGGATCTTCAGGACAAAAACTCATGAGTGGGGCCGGTGAACGCCCCCTATTGATGCTCGACCGGGTAGGCAAAGGGCGCGTGTCTTTGCTGCTCAGCGATACCATGTGGCTATGGAGTAAGGGATTCGACGGCGGTGGGCCTCAGGCTGAAATGCTACGCCGCCTCGCCCACTGGCTAATGAAAGAACCAGAGCTTGAAGAGGAAGCTTTGACAGCGACCGCCGAAGCGGGAGCGATCCACGTCACGCGCACCAGCTTGGGTGATCAAGTTCGAACCGTAACCGTGACCGCTCCTGACGGGTCCAACCAAACGGCTCAGCCTGAATACACCGAAGGTGGGCGATTCGTCGCAACCGTTCCAGCAGGGGACGAGGGGTTGTATCGAATTAATGATGGTGTGTTGTCTACTGTGGTTGCTTTCGGTGCGGCAAACCCCCTCGAGAATCAAGATGTCATCTCAACGGAAACCCGCCTCAAACCAATTACAGACGCCACCGGCGGTGGCTTGTTTTGGGTGGCGGACCGAGGTGTGCCGACCGTGCGCCGGGTGTCTCCGGGGCGGGTCGCCCATGGCCAATCGTGGATCGGACTGAAAGCAAACGATCAATATGTTGTAGACGGCGTCCGGGAAATCGCCCTTATCCCGGCCTGGCTGGCGTTGCTGATTTTGCTATCTCTACCACTTTTGACCTGGTGGCGCGAAGGCAGATAAGCGCTAAACTATCCCTATGAAAACTAGAAATCTTGGAAACTCAGGTCTCACGGTGTCTGCCGTCGGGCTTGGCTGTATGGGTATGTCGGTGTTCTATGGTGCCGGTAATAATGACGCGGCATCGATCAAAACGATCCACCATGCCATCGACCTCGGCGTCACCTTCTTCGATACGGCAGAGCTATATGGAAATGGCCACAACGAGGAGTTGCTCGGAAACGCCGTCAAGGATCGGCGCGACGACGTCATTCTCGCAACAAAATTTGGTCTACGTCTGAAAGACGGGGGTGGCGTAACCTCCGCCAATGGCAACCCTGACTACGTTAAAGCAGCCTGCGACGAGAGTCTGAAGCGTCTCAGCGTAGATGTCATTGACCTATACTATGCGCACCGTGTCGACCCGGCGGTACCCATTGAAGAGATGGTTGGCGCCATGGCTGAATTGGTGCAGGCGGGTAAGGTCAAGCACCTCGGCCTCAGTGAGGCTGGCGCGGGCAGCATAAGAAAAGCCCATGCCGTGCATCCCATCGCAGTGGTGCAGACCGAGTACTCCCTATGGAGCCGGGACGTGGAGACTGACGTCATACCAACGTGCCAGGAATTGGGCATCGGCTTCGTCCCGTATTCCCCCCTGAGCCGAGGCTTCCTCACCGGTGTGTTTGAAAAAGCTAACGATGTGAAAGCCGACGGTGACACCCGATCGTTCATGCCGCGCTTCACGCCAGAGAATTTTGATTCTAACAAAGTCCTGGTGGACAGGCTGGGTGAAATCGCATCTGCCAAAGGATGCACTTTAGCGCAACTGGCAATTGCCTGGGTGATGGCGCAAGGCGAGACCATAGTGCCCATCCCTGGTACGCGGAAAATTGAACGTCTGGAAGAAAACGTCGGCGCGGTAAACGTTTCTTTATCAGGCGACGATCTTGCTATAATTGAAGCCACCAGCCCAGCCGATGCTGTATCGGGTCTGCGGTATCCCGAGGCGGCGATGAGTGCGGTCAACATTTAGGAAAAGATTGTGGCCGACACCACTGAAGACAGCGAAGCAGCCAAACCCAAAAGCGCATCACGGTTCTACCCTGTGGTGCGGCTCATCCATCGATGGGCAGGACTCACAGCCTTGCTATGGCTGTCGGTGCTCGGCATCACCGGCTGGATTCTAGATCACCACGACTGGCGCTGGACTCATCAATGGAGCGTGCCCAGTTGGGTCACATCGGCGCGTATTGATCGGCTGGTGCCAGGCACGGTGATGCGCCACGTCCAGGTTGATGAGAACGACGATCTGCGCTGGATCGGAGCATCGGAACGTGGCTTGTGGCGTACGGAAGATGGCGGCGCATCATGGTCGGACATTCCGTTTGAAGGTGAACGCGGACATCCGCAGGTGTTTCGTTTTGTCACAACCCAAGAAAGCAAACTCATATACTTGGCGACCGACGACGGCATTTGGAGCCTTGATCCGAATGGCAAGAGTGCTCAGCACTTTGCTCTCGACAATCATCTGATCAGCAGCCTGAGTGAAGGTAACACAGCGACTGAGCTGGTTGGGGCGGAGCACGAAGGCCGCATCTTCCGATTCGAGACTGGACAACCAAACGACATCACTTGGATTGATTTGGATGAAGTGACGGTCACTGGTTTGCCCGATACGGTGCCTCTCAACCGTTTTGTTCTGGATTTACACGTGGGTAAAGGAGCGCTGACGCAACCCTGGTCCATTCTAATCAATGACTATGGCGGCATCGCCATGGGAATCCTTGGCTTCACTGGCTTTCTGTTTTGGTGGTTACCACGCAAGTGGCGAACTGAAAAATCTGGAGGACAAATTAAGAGGCGGCAGCAGATAATCCGCTGGCTCTATCGCAGCCATGGGCCAGTAATCGGTATCGTTGCAATTGTGCCCATCCTTTACCTAAGCATCACCGGCGTGATGGTTGATCATATCTTCACACTGATCGATATCGGCAAAACAGTGCGGCTCGACAGAGAAGACCTACCGCCAATCTATCAATACAAATCCCTCCAGGGTGAAGTCAGGTATGTGGTCGCCTATCCCGGTGAGCCTAATCGTATATCTATCTCCACGCGGTTTGGCGTACTGACCTCAAAGGATAGCGGACACAGCTGGACAGTTGATCAAACGTTGCCCGAAACCGGCGGCACAGATGCTGGGTTGGTTAATCTATTGCGCGAAGGTGAATACCTGTTCGTTGGCATCGGCACCAAAGGCAATGCCTATCGCAAAATCAACGATCCCGACTGGACGTTTGTTGAGATGCCGGCGGATCATTTGGCGATGACCGATGCCACGCGCAGTGGCGATACCTGGTATTTAAAAAACTCCCGAATGATATCAAAAGGCACGCTGGAGAGTGGCTTCGAGTCTTCGGGCGTCGCCTACCCCCAGATTCAAGGCACAACCTTCTTTCTTTTCCTCGCCGATATTCATACCGGCAACATCATCCACGGTGAGTTCGTGTGGGTGAATGACTTGGTTGCGATCATGGCAGTCATTCTGGCGCTGACCGGGCCAATTGCCTGGTGGAAACGCAAGTGGATGTAACGTACCGAGAAAGATTTGTCTGACTTTGCATCGGGTGAACGCGGAATTGACAGGAACGAGCCCATGCAAACGGCTTGCTCCAGCACTCTTGGGTGTTAAATCAGAAGCCTAGCTATCAAATCAAACGAGTTCGGATTAGAAGCCCGCGATAGAGTGTTGGCGTGTCAGCGAGTCGTCGACTGTTAGAGTCGTTCTATGACGGGTTCGCAAGACCTTCCAAAATGGGACAGTCTGGTCGTCCGTCACCGTGACAATTGTTAACGAGGTGATGCAAGGTTGACCGTAAATCTTGCAGTTCTCGAATCTTTTCGTCGATCTCAGTCAAATGTTTTTGCGCAATAGCTTTAACGTCAGCCGACTGCCTATCTTTGTCCTCATATAGCGACAGCAACTGAGAACACTCTTCGACAGAAAAACCCAAGCCTCGGCTATGGCGTACGAATCTGAGTTTATGCACATCCGTATCCGAGTAATCGCGATAGCCGTTTTCAGCCCGGGCTGGCGGTGCAATCAACCCCGTGTCTTCGTAATAGCGAATGGTTTTGGCCGGCAGACCTGACTGCTTAGACGCTTCACCAATATTCATTGTCGCTCTCCTTGGGATATCAGGCCCGCAGCTCCATATAGGCTTCTAGTTGCTGGAAGGGCAAGGGGTGGTAGGCTGGTCCCACAAAAACAGGGCGTATGGGAGACACTAAATGAGACGCGCAGCAACTGGATTGTTAACTGCACTGATTGGGGTAGGTGTCATCTTCGGCGCCCACGCGCAATCGCCGTTGCCTCAACGAACCATGCAATGGCAGGCTCTTGCGGAACGAATTGTTGAGCAGCTGCAGCTAGAACCAGGCGAGAAAGTCTTATCTGTTGCCCAGCCAGGTATGTTTGAAGAATTCGTCCCCCACTTTCGCTATGCCGTCATTGAGGCCGGAGGGATCGACATGGGTGTGATTGATGTCCTCGACCCACCCTACCCAGCCGACTGGGACCAAAGCTTAATCCGCGATGGCTTTACAGAATCCCGCGACGCCTATGTGGATATGCTGGAAGATATTGATGCAGCGTTGATGATGCCCGGCGCTAACCCAACGTTACCAGCGTACAAAGCGCTGCAAATTCTACTGCAAGAGAAAGCGGGGCCCCGGCGCACCATTCATTTTCATTGGACCGACCCCTACAGTCCCTCGGGGAATACAATCGGGCTGACCGGTGTCAACGTTCTTCCGGGGTTCGCTCCACCGCCAATGCAGGTAATTGATGCGGTGTATCAAAAGGCTGTACTTGAAACCGACCTAGGTGCACTTGATGAACACCAAGATCGCTTCATTGCTGCCATGCGTGACGCTGAAATCCGTGTGACTACCAGTGCCGGAACTGACATCCGGTTCCGCATCGAAGGTCGCGACATCATTCAACAGAATGGAGACGCCTCAGCGAAACGCATGCGCAAGGGCGCCCCATTTCTCGACCGCGAAGTTGAGATACCTGGCGGTGTAATCCGTGTTGCCCCCCTTGAATCTACGGTGCAGGGGCAAGTTGTTTACCCTCACTCCGCCTGGAATGAACACAGCGTAACCAATGCAACGATCACCTATACCAATGGTAAAATCACTCGCGCAACTGCCGATGTTGGTGAGGAACACATACGCGCTGAACTAGACGCTGCCACAGACAGCGCCAAATATTTCCGCGAGTTTGGCCTAGGATTTAATCCACTCCTCAGTCCAGACGTCACCCCCGGATGGATTGCCTATTACGGTTATGGCGAAGGCGTGGTGCGACTTGGTATTGGCAACAATGGTGAATTGGGTGGAAACGTATCAGGCCGCTTCTTCCGCTGGCGCGACCTATTAATCGATTGCACTATCACCATTGACGGCGAGGTCTGGCTTAAAGATGGAAAATTCGTTCAGTAGGGCTTGGAAAATATGGGTTGGTTAATTGCGTACGTAAGGCTTACTCTCGTTGTCTCGTTTCTGTGTTCAATTAGCGAAGCGGTCCTGCTCAGTATTCGCCGACCCTATTTACAAATCCTGAGGACTGAGAGACCAAAAATAGCCGAGCTCTTGTCAGGTCTTCTTAAATTTCTTGACCGGCAATTGGCCGCAATTCCAAGCCTCAAAACGATCGCTCATACGGTGGGAGCTGCTGGTACCGGTGCACAAGCATTGGGACAAACGCGCCAAAGCCCGAGGGATAGATCCGAGCACCCTGTAAGAATCCAAAACCTGGTTTGACTCGTTTCTAGTTTGACTGACACTCTTTGTTTTACACGAGAAGAATGGAGAATATCGATGATCAGAATTGCACTCATGTCAGCTGCACTTGTGGTTTGCACAACCTCATCCATCGCTGCAGATATCGATAATCTTAAGCGCGATGCGTGGTCATGGCTCGACACCCAAACTCAAGTCCTAGAAGTGGCCAATCAAAATATTTGGTCCTATGCCGAGATAGGCTTGGCGGAGAACAAATCATCCAAAGAACTACAGGACTTACTGATCGATAATGGGTTTTCAGTTGAGTCCGGTGTCGCCGGAATGCCGACCGCGTTCATAGCCACCTATGGGGACAGCGGGCCGGTGATCGGCATATTGGCGGAGTTTGACGCTTTGCCTGGAGTCTCACAAGCCGCGAGCCCGGTGCCGACACTCGGCCCCAACCCTGAAGCGGGTCACGCCTGCGGTCATTCGGTATTCGGTGTCGGCTCCGCCGGGGCGGCCATGGCGATCAAAGAGTTGATTGCGTCCGGGGCCTTTGAAGGCACGATCAAACTATACGGCACACCTGCGGAAGAAACTGGTATTGGCAAGGTGTACATGCTCAGAGCCGGCTACTTCAAAGAGGATGATGTCATTTTGAATTGGCACCCAAGTGACCAGAATCGCGCGTCCTACGGAAATACCAAGGCGATCGCCAACGTTAAATTTATGTTCCGTGGCTCAGCGGCCCACGCGTCAGCCATGCCTTGGTCAGGCCGGTCTGCTCTAGACGGTGTTGAGTTGATGAGCGCCGGGGTCAATTACATGCGCGAACACATTAAACCCGACGCGCGCATTCACTACGTCATCACCAAAGGCGGGGGACAGCCGAACGTTGTGCCACCGGAAGCTGAGGTTTGGTATTACATCCGCGCTGATACCTTTGAGGATGTCACTAGCTATTTCGGGTGGATCAAAGAGATTGCCGAAGCCGCGGCCAAGATGAGTCGAACCGAATTGGAGGCGGTTGAAATTCAATCTGAGATTCACGAAATGATTACAGTGCGTGCGTTATCCGAGCAAACCCACAAGAACTTGTCGGCCATAGGCGCACCGAAGTGGGGGGACCAAGAGATCACTTTTGCGCGGACAACCCAGCTGGAATTCCAAGACCCGTTTGGCCGCATTATCAGCGATGATACTCCCGCGCTGGCCACACACATCCAACCTTTGCCGGATGAACCGACGCCAGCGCGCGCCTCAACAGATGTCGGTGACATTTCCTGGTTTGTGCCGATCGGCGGGTTAGGAGTCGCGTCCTACGGCTATGGCCTACCAACCCATTCATGGCCAGTGGTAGCAGCCACAGGAACAACCATCGGCACAAAGGCCTTGGTCACAGCTGCGAAAACCATGACCGCGACAGCCATCGACCTTTATACCGACCCTGCATTAATGGAAAGGGTCAAAGCAGACTGGCGCAAGAGTCGTGGCGATGCACCGTTCGAAACTCTGATCCCTGCAAGACAAATGGCTCCCGTGAGTGTGAGATGAATGCTGCTAGCAGGTTCGATATTACTTTCCCACGCGATATCGCAACTCAAACAAATTGGTGTACTTACCTCTCAATCTATGGGGCTGCTCTAAGCCGCCCGCTCAATGTCAATCGGTAGCGCCGTTGTGTATTTGATCTCTTCCATAGCGAAGGACGAGGACACATCGTGAAGCGGGACCTTTTTAATGAGGGTCTTATAGAAACGGTCGTAGGCATCAGTGTCCCGCACGACGACACGCAACAAGTAATCAATGTCGCCGGCCATGCGATAAACCTCGACTACCTCCGGCATCTCCCTCACCGCGCGGGCGAATTTAGTCAGCCAAACTTCATCATGCTGCTTAGTGCGGAGTTGAACGAAAACCGTGAGACCGAGGTTTAACTTTTTGCCGCTGAGCAAAGCAACCCGCCCTTTAATGACTCCGGCAGCTTCCATTTTTTGAATGCGCTTCCAGCAGGGGGTCTGTGACAGACCAACATTGGTTGCGATGTCGGCGATAGACATAGAGGCGTCAGCCTGCAACTGGGCCAAGATTTTGCGGTCGATGGGGTCCATGGCGATATCCTTGTAGGAACTGGCTCAGAATTTGTTTCCGGCCTAAGAGTGAATAATGCTGCTTATAGGTAAGTTGTGACGTTCATAGAAGAATATTTTCCTTATTTGCAATCAATATTTTTTTAAATAGAGAATATTTTTCTATTTTCATGCCACTATGACCCTTAGGCGGGTTGCTTTAGCCAGTCTCCAGCCGTATGTCAGCGGTCCGGCAACCTGTGATTTGCTCTAGAGTCCAGACACTTAGCCAGGAATGTCATGTCCAGCATTGTTTACACCCTTCGCTCTATCCAAAAACGGGACCCGGCCGCACGGTCTCTGCTGCAAATTGCGTTGCTCTATCCTGGGGTGCGGGCGCTGATCTTTCATCGTGCCGCCAATTTTCTGTGGCGTCATGGACTTCATTTCCTTGGACGATTGACATCCGAGGCCGGGCGGCTACTCAGCGGTATCGAAATTCATCCTGCCGCAACCATCGGTGCTCGACTGTTCATTGATCATGGACAGGGAGTAGTGATCGGTGAGACAGCGCGTATTGGTGATGATGTCACCCTCTATCACGGGGTGACCCTCGGTGGTCTCTCCCCCCATGACGGGGTCCGTGGGTGCCGCCACCCCACGATACTAGCTCATGCAGTCATCGGTGCCGGCGCTCAAGTGCTTGGCCCTATTACTGTGCATGAATGCGCACGCATCGGCGCGAATGCTGTCGTGACTAAAGACGTCCCACGTGGCGCCATGGCAGTCGGCATTCCTGCTCGACTCATCGCGTCACCAGACAAAACCAGTGAAGACGCCTTCGAACCCTATGGCGTGACCCGCGGTGACCTACCCGACCCAACGGCGAAGGTGATCGAAGGCCTAATGGCTGAAATTGAGACCTTGCGCACCCGCATCTCGGACTTTGAGTCAGAGATTGTCAAAACTGCATCAACACCGGTGACGCGGCCAGACGACGGCACAAGCACCACCCAAAGGTCAGATATTCAATAGATCGGTCACAACCAAAAACGACGACCGACTGCCCTTGCACCTTCGCCACTGAACGCCCAAGTCCTGACGGTCAGACTCGCCTGAGGTGTCATGGAGTTTCTCGCTGCCGCTGTCGTTGTCCCGTCGCCTTGGTCTGGAAGCAATTTTTGGCTGCCTAGCTGCCGGATTTATTATCGGCCCGTATGCGCTGGGCATCATTCCAGACGCTGAGGATGTACTGCGCTTAGCTGAATTCGGCGCCGTCCTCCTGTTGTTCATTAGCGGCCTGGAACTGCAACCGAGCAGACTATGGATGATGCATATTCTGTATTCGGCCTCGGTGGCGCCGGAAGAATACCTTGCCAAAGACATGGTGATTTTTCTTGGCTATGGAAAACAGCGCGTTTGGATCTCACTTGCCAACGAATTAATTATTGTTCGCCGCCCGCACACGTAATCTCCACCTGGGAATGAAACACGAATCCTAAATACCATTCTCGATGCTTTCAGTACAACTGAGATGACGGACGCAGAATCGGCCCCCCAAACGATCTGTCTTTTTTTGACTTAGACTGCCGGGTAACGCGCGTACCTACGTGCGGACCAAAATCCCAGGATCAATACGAAAATCGAGAGACCGGTTGCTGGACTGAGTGCGGAGCGCAAAACGCTCGCCGTGGCCAAAGACTGATACTTATAGGCCGGAATTTCATCGAATTCCGCGGCCGACATGCGACTGCCTTTAACAATACGACTGGTGAAAAATCCGCGCCAGTTTTCATGGAAGGTCAGCACTTGGTTGACGAAATCAGTAAACCGTTCCGTGCCAGTGCCCGAGACGGCGTTGAGCGCATTTTGTGCCATGATCGCAGGTGATACGTATTGCAAAAGGTCTACAACATCCTGCCGACGCTGAGCCTGCGCATCAAACTCTTCCATCAGCGGTTCAATTGCCCGCTCGACAGCTGAGTCTGTTGCCAGAACCTGAAGGAAAAACTGATCCGCATTGGCATCACCGCTAACCATTTCTGGGTGATCAAAGAAAAACGCCTCACGAGACTCAGCTGACTCTTGGTCTGCGATTTCCGTGGCTTCACGCATTTCGGTGGTCAATTCAACCCGAGACGGCGCAGGATACAGCGTTGTCGCCGCAACATTAACCAGCGCCGGTATAACCACCACAAACACCAACCAAAGGTTAGCCAGAATCACGCCATTGGTAACAGAAGGCTTGTTTAGTGAATTGACGAACAACGCCAAGGCAAACCAAAAGAAGGCGTAGAGCGACACAACCAAAAACCACAATCCAAACCGCACCCACATGGCGCCACTGCCCAGGTCGGGCTCGGTCAGTGCAACCGCTGCTAATCCGACAAGAAGCAATAACGTAAAGATAAGCAGCGCGCGCGCCGCGCCCTTGGCAATAATGAATGCGGTCTTAGATACGCCGTGAGCCAGCACCAAGCTCAGAACGCCACGCTCTTTCTCTTTGGACATCAAATCAAAGGTCAGAGCGACGATAAAGATCGGTAAGAGGAATACGATGACAAAGGCAACATCGAAACTGCCAGCCAGAACGTTAAGTGGGTTCTGAATCTCTGCCTCGTTTAGAAAAGTCAAAGCCGGATGTGCCGTCACTTTGTAATAGGTCGGCTGCACGTCCGTTTGACCGATAGACAACGCCGCCAGTGGCGTCGGCGGCAATACGGTGTAATGGCTCAAAACAGAAAGCCCGAGTGCACCTGGACTGGCGACTGAGGGCGGGTCCCCTTCGGGGTTTGCTTCCCAACGTGCCACGGCCGATTGTAGGGCAGCCTGGGTCTGCATCTCACTTTGGTTCAACCCGGCGCCCATCTCTGCCATCTGATTGGTGCGCGCTGAACCGTTGAGAGCAGCCAGGACAGTCAGCATCAGCAACAGACCAAGAATGGCCCACCAGGTGCTGTTGTGTTTAAGAATCACCCATTCCTGGAAAAAGACGGACTTAAACCCGGTCATCTAAGTCTCTCCTAACCCAGCGTGACTTTGACTTTGCGCACGGCCAAGACGCCGGCAACAATAGACAAAGCCAACCACAGAAACATCACCATGAAACTCGGACCAAGACGAGTCAGCAAGGCGCCCAGCGATGCAGGCTGGTATTCGAACGGTTCGATTGACGCCCACAGAGCTGAGTCGGCGCGGTAGTCTGCCTGCCCCGCCTCTGAGTTGAAGGTGATGTCTTGGTTCATACCTTCGATCAAATCTCGGCGATAACGTTCCGCTTGATTTGTAAATTCCAGATGCTGGTTGAGAGATGTGCCCGACAATTCCATAGACGCCAACTGGGTTGCCATGCGCGGAGAGCCGATGCTGAATGCCTGGTGGAGTCCGGTTTGTTGGTCAAAAATGGCGTAAAGCTCACCGTAGTATTTATCGAAGACTTCGTTACCTAACTTTTCCTGGAGATCAAATATTATTCCCTGGAAATTGATTGGCAGCTCTTCGACAGTCTCAACTTTGTATAACTCTAACGTTTGTTTCTGACGCTGCTGCACGACCGTATCGGGGCTGACGCCATCAATCCCCGACTGCATCGCCTCATCAATATTGGCCTGGAAAGAAACCGCAGTTGGCGTCGGATACAAAAGCCGAGATACATCAGACGCCGCACGGGGCAGAACGAAGCTGGACACCGCCCAAAACCCAACCATAACCACAAGCGCGGCTTGCGCGGATTTGACATTGGCCGACACCGCTAAGGTGAGGAACAAAAAAATCAGCGCATAAATGACGTACACGATAACCAATACAACGCCATGACCCAGATACCCAAGACCACCTGGGGCAACAACAAGGCCTATAAGGCCAAGCAATAAGATGGGGCCTATGAATACACTCAAAGCTCCAGCTGCCCCCAGCGCCTTGCCAAACAACAATTGAACCGGCGCCACTTGCATACTCAATACTTGGCGCAACGTTCCAGCTTCCCGTTCACCGGCAAATGATGGGAACGCCAATAGAATGACCAACAAAGGCAACAACATCTGCAAAGTGAAGGCCGCTGTTAGCTCACCAAACCGCGCAATAGCTGTCGCATCGCGAGCCGGCTCCCCTTCCGCATCATTTTGATTGTGAGCCTCGAGCCAGATTGACACTCCCGTATAACTGCCGACGCCTGTATCAAAGAACGATAAGGGTGTAACAGGCTTAAATGCGTAGAGCCCGTAGTGAGCTGCAGCGTGAGGATTCTTCTCCCCCTGGGCTGCGAACTGCGCATTGACGACTTCTTGGGCCGACTCTCGCTCTGCCGAAATGTCTGCAAAGCGCTGACCTGCCGATGCCAATGCAGCAACAAGCATGACCGCCAGAATGAGGGCCGACCATTTAATGCGACCGTCGCGAATGATTTCCCGAAACTCTTTTCGGGCTACCGTCAGTATCATGTGTCGCTCCGTCTTATTTGATCGGCACCGTGGTACGGAAGATTTGCTTGTCGAAATCGTCAACAAACGCATCAATGCGGGCATCCCACTCACCCGGAATGATGAGTTGATCAAACATGAAGTGGTACATGCCTGGGGTCACCATTTCCCCGCGTCCGTCGATGCCTTCCAGACCAGCCGTTGGCAGCGCCCAAGAAATTGTCACATCGACCATTTCAACGGGGTTCCCCGCATCATCCTTAAAACTGACCATTACCATGTTAGATGCTGTGGTTCCGGCGGGGTCGACACTAACTTCTGCCGTATACTTACCCTTGATCACGGAGGTCGTGAAACCGCCCCCCATGGCCATACCGCCACCACCTTCCATATCCATGGTCGCACGCGGCGGTGTAGCGAGCGTCAGTGATACGGCAGCCCCTATAATGAGAACCATCGCAGCGTATTCAAACTTAATGGAACGGCGCAGCTTGCCCGATGCAGCGGCATCGCCTTTTTCAAGTGCTGGCGTCAACACCATTTTGTTCATCGCCGCCAAACCGAGCAGCATTACAAAGATGGCAATCTTCGCGGTGAGCCGCAGGCCATAGTCTGTCGTCAGCATATTTTGCAGTCCCTCGACTTGGGTCCACGTGATCACAGCACCGGAGAGGAATAAAGCACCGACAGTCCAGACAGCTCGCTCGGAGAACTGGGTCATCACAGCCCCCGCTTCAGTGACCTCTGCCACTTGCGCTGTCTTTGCCAAAGGATACAAAGCCGCAATCCAAAAAGCGGCGCAAAACAAATGCACGGCGACCATTGGCGCCATCAGCCAAACAGGTGCGGCTGTCGCGGCATGCCCTGTCACCAAGAAACTCGCCACGGCAATAGCTGCACCAGCAATCAGCAGCGGCGAAGACTTCCCTTCTGGCCCCTTGCCAAAAGCGATGTACAAGACAAGCAAACCGGGTATGCCAATAAGTGCGCTAGGCGCCAGCGTAGAGGCCATACTTTGCGACCACGCATCCATGGAGAATATCGCCGTCGGTCCGCCAAGCATCATCTCAGCACCGCCAAAACCAAGAGCTAATACATAAGTCACCGCAGCAACAGCGGCAGAAGTGCGTCCCATTTTGTAGACTGATGGTTCCACAGCACCGGGCACAGACATACCGACGATGAACAATGCCGCACCAGCTGCCAACAACATGGCGCCGTATTGGATATATCGGTTGATAGCGACAGGAATGACCCATCCGCTGGTCTCACCGCCGGCAGCTGCTACATCGCCCATGGAGGCAACCTCTTCGCCGACAGCAAAGACCACACTGCCGCCAACGGGATGAGTGTCTGCAGAGATCACACGGTATGTCGCGATATAAGTTCCGTTTGGCAGCTCACCATTGAGAGACATCAGGACGTCGTTGCCATCGACGCGCCATTCACCTGGATTGCCAACTTCTTTTCCGGTTCGATCAAGCACCTTTATGAAAATGGGACCGACGTTCTCATTGAAATTAAAAATAATTTCTTTGGGTGACACATCGAGGCTCGCCTCTGCAGCGGGCGTTGATCCTAGCAACACCGCATGAGACCAGGCCGCTCCAACAAAACCGAGCGACAGAGTGATTGCGATCAGGGCGGTTGAAAGAATGCGACTCATTATGTTTTCCCCAAGAGTACGAATGGATCCACAAAATCCACAGATGAACTAAATAACAAAAATCAGAAGAGCGGAACAGCACCCCCAGTGCCTTTCCGCCCGCCATTCAACAATCTATTTGGCTTCGGCCGTCTGCTCTGACGGAGTCATGCCGGTCAGTTGCACATCCTCAGCCGACCACTCCCATGGATACTGGGGCATGTCGGGTTTATAGAGCACGGTATAAGGCGCGACGTGCGCGGATGAGCCCATGAGCTCTTCGAATTTCTTAGCGAAATCGTGATCTTTAACATCGAGCGCTGTTTCCGGCAGGTCAGTGTACGGATCACGACCTTCGGGACAGATGTTAACCATCTGCCAGAACAGAACCTTGCCTGGCTCGTTGGGCAGCTTGGCGCGGAACTTGAATCCTTCCTGACGATTGTAAAGCATCGGTGACGATGGGTTTTTCCAGATGATGGTATCGACCGTGCGCGTAATGGGCCGGCCGCCATCGCCTGGCACCGGCGGATCGACTTCACGCATTTCTGTTTCAACTTCCCAATCTCGGGTGGTGAGAGGCGTGACCCGGTAAACCCCCTCAGGAATTTTCAGCCTGACTTCTGTGACATCCTCGGCCAGGCAGCCGTGGGCAACACGGGCTTCCAAATCAGCCATGTAACCGGCTGGGGCGCGAAGCGTGGTCATGTAGTTATGTGCAGACGCAGTGGTTGCCGTCATCAGAGCAGCGGCTCCGATTGCGGCGGTTGTCAGTAGCGCTGATTTAAGCATTTTTCTCTCCCTTTAGATGACGCGAGTAGAATGCCGAACTAACAAATAGGTTATTTGTGGGGCAACGATACCACTCCTATCTGTGGAACTGGAGTCATGAAACCTTGTAGGCGACAGTCCCTGACGGGTTGTCAAACCAGCCGGGATCGCCCTCTCCGTCTAGAGTTTCTCTGATTTTTACGACCGTAAACATGCCGCCCATCTCCAAATTTCCGAAGGGGCCATCGCCCATCATCATCGGTAGAGTGTTTTCTGGCCCCATCATGTGGACTGAATGATCCTGATGCTCTCCCATACCGTTTTCACCCATGGCCATAAAACCTGGGATCTTCGACATGATCCGCATCGCCACACCGCTTTGATCGACGCCCAAAGGATTGGGAATGTCGTGACCCATAGCGTTCATCGTGTGATGGGAGAAGTGGCAATGGAATGCCCAGTCGCCGGGTATGGCATCGAATTCAATGTCACGGGTTTGACCAACGCCAACAATTTCAGTGGTCTCTGGCCGCCACATCGCTTCGGGCCAACGGCCACCATCTGATCCCGTCACATGAAACTGATGGCCATGAAGGTGCATGGGGTGATTCCACATGGATAAATTACCAATACGGATGCGAACGCGATCCCCTTCCTCGGCCACCGGATATTCGATTGCAGGGAACACCTTGCTGTTCATCGTCCACAGATCAAACTCAACCATCACACTGGGGTCGGGCCTATACGTGCCCGGATGTATCGCCCAGTTGTGCAGCATGATTGCGTAATCACGATCAATCTTCTTTGGCTCTCCGTCTTTGGGATGAATGATGAACATACCCATCATACCAACGGCAAGCTGAACCATTTCGTCTGCATGGGGGTGGTACATATGCGTACCGTGCTGAATAAGAGTGAACTCGTAGGCAAAGGTTTCACCCGGCGGAATATGCGGCTGAGATAATCCACCAACACCATCCATTCCGCTGGGCAACAGCAAGCCATGCCAGTGAATTGTTGTGTGCTCCGGCAAATTGTTGGTGACCAGGATACGTACCGTATCCCCCTCAACAGCTTCAATGGTCGGACCCGGCGTGCTGCCATTGTAACCCCAGCACTTCGCCGTCATGCCCGGCGCGAATTCATGCTCGACCTCTTCGGCGATCAGGTGGAATTCCTTGACGCCCTCTTTCATGACATACGGCAACGTCGACCCGTTGAGCGTGCGAACAGGCGTGTAACCCGGTGCAGAGCGAGGCTGTGCAGGAGCTGTTTGGGCTTTAGCATCGGATTTTCCAAAGACGGCCGCACCTGCACCTGCAACGAGAGACGATAAAAGGGAACGACGGGCGCGGTTCATGACGCGGCTCCTGGTGTTGTTTCAAGGGGCATACCGCCTGCGGCGGCCCTAAGTTTCGCTCGCGCGACCCAATAGTCGGTCAGAGCTTCAAGATAGTCGCGATAGGTCTCGTTCGTATCTTGTTGGGTTTCAAGCAGATGGAACGGACTCTCAAGCATGTAATTGTATTCTGCGAGAGTTAGCTGGACGATGTCTTCACGTAACGGCAACAAAGTATTGCGGAGATGGTCAGCCCGCGTGCGGGCCAATGCCATTGCATCAGAGAACATTATGACATCAGACCGTACTTCGCGCTCTTCCGCGAGCAAGCTATCGCGCATGCCGCGCACCATTAGAGCTGCTCCGGTGACGCGGGCTTGGCCTTGGTTAAAAATGGGCAACGGGAATTCTAAAGCCGGTCCGATAAGCCACGCACCGTCAGGCTCACGTTCCGCACTCACGGCAAGGTCCGCCTCTTCAAACAATCGGAAGCTCTCTTCCAAGTCCAACTCATTAAGCGCGGCCTGCAATTCAGAGCGATGCGCTGCCAGGTCATACCGCTGGCGCACAGCTCGGTCTTCGAGGCCCTCCAAAAGAACTGCGTCTTTTGGCAGCGAAGCCAAACGGGACGGCATAAACCATGCACCGGATGGTGACACGCCGAGCAAGAGCGCGAGGTCAATGCGACTCTCCGTCATCTCAGCTTCGGCGTCATATAACGAAGCCTGCATTTCAGCGGCATGTGCGAGGTAACCAGCGTGCTCCAGGTCTGAAATATTCCCCGCGGTGTGAAAGGCCGTTGATAGGTCGGCCGAGTCTTGCTCGGTGATAGCCATTTCAATGGCAACGGCGTGCTCAGCCTTCGCACCCAGGTGAGTGTAGTAGGCCGCCTGGACCTCCCCTACAAAAGCCACCAAATGTGCTGCCAACTCAAGACGCACCGACTCGTATTCAGCAGCAGCTATTTTTTGACGAGCTGGGCGCATCAACAGATCGACAAAATTCTGCATCAGCCCCAATTCAAAATTGGTGCCCTCTTCCGTCGACGGCCTGACCATGATTTCGAAGACTGGGTTTTGCAGCAATCCGGCTTGCACCACGTCTGCCTGAGCAATGCCCAAATCTGCGTATCGCGCCTGCAGACCGCGGTTGCTCAGCAACGCGACTTGAACTGCAGCCTCCGCAGTCAGAGGCGCGTCAAGAATTTCAGCGATCCGTTGATCGGCGGCAGCATCTTCGGGCCCACCAGTGCGCCAAGTCACTGGAACAGGTAGGCGATCATCGACAAGCACTCCCAAATCACGGAATGCTTCGTCAGGATCAGGCGTTGCGCAGGCTGAAAAAAGTAAACACGCCGCCACTGGAGGCAATAGAAGTTTTAGATAGTGTGTGGCCAAGGCCATGGGACGTCTCTCTACATACATCAAAACCATGCTGCCAATTTGACAGCCGAACGAATGAACACGGACAAGCCGTGCCAGTAGAGAGTTTAGATGCGGAGACGCTGCGTCGTGAGGTAGAGACGAGAGCCCGGCGGATCGTGGGTCGTAACGAAACCCACCCTTGACGTTAGCAAGGTACGATGTGGTGAGGCCGGGGCATAAGAGACCAGCAACACCTGCAACTCGATGCTCTTAAGCCTGTCCGTTGTCGCAGCAACAAAACTATCGAGGCTGGACGTGTCACAAAGGGCGGCGCAGGTCTCTTCCCAAGCGGATGTTGGCGCTGGCAACTGATGATCGACGCAGGGATCCGCAGTCGTGGCAACCCCGGCAGCCATCGTATGGGATTGGGCAAACACAGAAATCATCAGCGCCGCTGTCAGGGACAGAGCGGTCAGAACACTCACTGCAGATTTGGCGAATCCAAGGCGCATGATGGTCCAGGCGATGACGATTCAGACGATATATATTGGCCTTAGGACCCCAATAAGTCCAGAGTCACCCGACAACCCCCATAAAACATTGATTTCTGCAGCCACCCAGGCAATGTGCGGCCAAACAACCTTTCATGTACAAAGTGATTCAAAGGGGACGATAGATGACGACACTTATTATTGGTGGCACAGGTCGTGTTGGCGCACCGGCCGCCCAAGCTCTTGCGGCAACGGGCGAAGAGGTCCGTGTTCTCAGCCGCTCTGCTGAAAAGTCTGCTGCGCTCCCCTCTGGTGTAACCGGTGTGGTGGGTGACTTGGAGGACGCGAGCACCCTAGGGACGGCCTTCTCGGGAGCCGAAAAAATGTTACTCATCACCGCCAATGGAGAAACAGAAGCCTTGCGCGGTGCCAACGCGGTTCAAGCCGCTGTTGAGGCCGGTATCAAAAAGATTGTCTTTCTTTCGGTCAAACTCTCGGAAGAAGCAATGAAAGTGCCTCACTACGCGAGCAAGGTTGGTATCGAGAATGCTATTCGAGAATCGGGTGCAACCCATGTCATTCTTCGTCCCGACTTCTTTTACCAAAATGATTTGATGCTGGGCGGAGCCATCACCGGTGCTGGGGTTTACCCGATGCCAATTGGCAATGTTGGACAGAGCCGCATCGACACCCGCGACATTGCTGACGCGGCGGTGAAAGCTCTTTCGACGGACGAACTTGATGGCCAAGATATTGCCCTGTACGGACCGAAGGCCTGGACGGCCGACGACATAGCCGCGCTATACGGCGAGAAACTTGGCAGAGACGTACAGTATGGCGGTGACGACCTCGACGCCTGGGCTGAAGGATCGAAAGCGTTTATGCCACCGTGGCTCCTCACTGCGTTGAAGGCGGGCTTCGCCAAGATGCAGAAGATGGGAAGCGTCGCGTCTGATGCAGATGTCGCAACCAGTGAGGCCGCTGTCGGTCATGCACTTCGCACATTCGAAGGTTTCGCCGACGAAGCCGTAGCAGCCTGGAAAAAGTAGCTCAGCGATGACCAACCCCTCTTCTTATGCCCCAGCCGCCGACCGGTCGTTAAAAGGAAAAACTCTATTCATTACCGGCGGCAGCCGAGGCATTGGGCTGGCCATTGCAAAACGCGCTGCCGCGGATGGCGCCAATGTGGCTATTGCCGCCAAAACAGCAAAACCGCATCCAAAATTGCCCGGCACCATTCATACTGCTGCAGAGGAAATAGAAGAGGCAGGTGGAAAATCGCTCGCCATTCAAATGGATCTGCGCAACGACACCGAAGTAGCAGAGGCCGTTGCAAAAACAGTTGAGACCTTTGGTGGCATCGACATTCTGATTAACAACGCCAGTGCTGTAGCCCTAGGTGGCGTAAATGACGTGCCGATGCGACGCATTGACCTGATGCACCAAATTAATCTCCGCGGCACATTACTTGCGGCGCGAACTTGCTTACCTCACCTCAAAGAGGGAACCAATCCGCACATCCTAACTTTGTCACCGCCGCCAAGCTTGGACCCGAAGTGGTACAAGAGCACCCTGCCCTACACTTTGGCAAAAATGGGGATGAGCTTTGCAACCATCGGCCTCGCCGAAGACTTTCGTGAGCACGGCATAGCCGCCAATGCCTTATGGCCCAGGACAGCAATTGACACAGCGGCGATCCGCCATGAGTTGGGTGGCGACACGGTGATCAAACATTGCCGGACCACAGACATTGTCGCCGACTCTGCGCATGCGATCCTGACTCGCGATGCTAAAACCTGCACCGGCAACTTCTTCCTCGATGACGACGTCTTGGCTGAAGAAGGCGTGTCTGACTTGACGCCTTATGCAATTGAACCGGGGCAGCCTCTTATTCTGGATTTCTACTTGGAGTCTGGCCCCGGAGGAACGATGGATGGGTATCTTCGGATGCCGATGTAACGGGACCTAAAATTCTATGGTCGACTTTCAAATCGTCCCGGAAAAAACCGCACTCATTACAATTGATTTTCAGAATTTTTTTGTCGAAGGAAATGCCATTTCCGCTCCGGGCGGACTGGACGCCATGACCCGAACAAACACCCTCGCTGCCGCCTGTCGAGACCACGGCATTGCGGTCATGCATATCGCCCATCAACTGCGGCCAGATCACTCAAACCTGGGTGTATTAAGCGACGTTGTTCCAGCCGTAGAATCCAAGCGACTGCTGACCGGCGGCGAGACCACGTCTGAGCTTCACGCCGGACTTGATGTTAAAGAAAGCGACTGGATGGTTATTAAACCTCGACTCGGCGCCTTTACCGGCTCAGATGTCGAACTCACGTTGCGTGCCCGCGGGATCGACACCCTGATCTTGGCAGGCATTGCCACTGGCGTCTGTGTCGACACCACCGCACGACAGGCCGCGTTGCTTGATTTCAAAGTGATTATGCTGTCCGACAGCACAGCGACGTCAGATATCAATGGCTGTGCGGCGGAGGATTTGCAACGCATGACACTGGCAGTGTTTGACAGCAATTTCGGACAAGTCGCGTCTGTTGATCAAATGATCTCGAAAATCGAGGCCGCTTCAATCGATTGATTGCGTTTTACAAAGTCCGTGCCAACTTGGCCGCATCGGAAGTGGCCGCCCAGATTCCGCGTGGCGCGACGCAGTCGCCAACCGCCAATGCGTTGTCAGGCACAATGTTAGCTGTAGTTCCCGTGCTCATGATGATGGTGTCGAACGGACCAATCCTATCGCCCGTAGACAATGTGGCATGACTGCCAGCCACCTCCTTGACGGTACTTTCCGTCAAGACTGTAATGCCATCATCCTCACGAAGACGGGCTGACACAGACTTGATTTCCCAAGTGAGCGTCAATGCCGCCTCTCCGAGGGATCGTTCCGGCGTTATGGCTGTCACATGCGAAACGGCGGGATCGGCCGCGAGAGATTCCACCAAAGAAACTGCAGGCCACCCCCCTTCTTCATCAATAACAAGAACAGAGCCTTTGGCCTGAGTTTTGCCCGCCAGCACGTCGCGCCCAGAGGGCAGGGCATCCGTGCCTGGGATGCCGTCAAACAAATAGGGTCGGATACGCCAGAGCGCTGTATGACCAGGATCAGCACCAGTCGCCCAAACAACTGTATCCGCGTCCAAATCTTTTTCTGACGTGACAGTGTGACTCAGGTGAATGCGCACTTGCAGACGTTCAAGCTCCTCTTTCCACCACGCCAAGGCCGGTAGCATTTCCTCTCGGTGCGGCGCTGCTGCGGCCAGACGCATCTGCCCACCCAGTTCTGTATGCTGTTCGTAAAGGGAAACATGATGCCCTCTCATAGCCAAGACCCGCGCCGCCTCCAGCCCAGCAGGTCCACCCCCAATGACAGCAACAACTCGCGGTTTCTCGCTCCGCCCAGAGTCACCCAATTCCGCTTCGCGTCCCGCAACCGGATTGATGACGCAAGATCCCGGCAAGCCGCGGAACACAAATCCGACGCACGCCTGATTGCAGGACATGCAGGGCCGGATGCGATGAGCCTCGCCGTCTTCGATTTTCTTGCCCCATTCGGGGTCGGCAATCCAAGTACGAGCCATAGCAACAATATCAGCCGAGCCATCTGCAATAGCACTCTCCGCATCCTCAGGAGAGCGAACGCGTCCGGCGATCACGACCGGTACGGACAGGACATCCTTAAACGCTTTTCCTTCGTCGCGCAGTTGAACGCGTGGCTGAGCCATGTGTGGAATGGATGAAGATTCAGGGGGCGCCCAACCGGACCCAATCATCACACTGACATAATCAACCAAGCCCGCTTCGGCAAAAGCCTTCATGCTCGCCGTCGACTCCTCTAGGCCGTAATCCATGGGGGAACCAGGTATGTCATGCCGTGCAGATGTTCGCACACCAACAGCAATGGCATCACCGACCTGCTCCCGGATGGATTCAAGAATTTGCCGTACAAAACGAATGCGGTTCTCAAAGGAACCGCCATAGGCATCCGTCCGGCGGTTGAGGACAGGCGACAAGAAAGAACCCAACAAATAATCGGTGGAGGTCTGCAGTTCGATGGCGTCTAGCCCCGCCTCTTTGCACCGGGCCGCAGCTTCCCCATAGGCGACAATCAGCTCGTTGATCTCACCGGCCGAGATTTGTTTGGGCACTTCGCCCGCAAGGTTAGGTACTGGTGACGGCGCCAAGGCATACCCACCGCGGATAAAGCTGTCCTTGTGGCCGCCATGCCACAGCGTAATAGCGAGACGTGAACCCGCTTCTCGAATGTCGTCTGCAGTTTTTCGCAGGCTTGGAATCACTTCATCATCATAAAGACGAATGCCCAAACTGCGGCTCGACGTGCTGGCATGGACCGGTGCGGATTCACTCCCCACCATGGCCGCACCACCTTTGGCCCTCGCCATGAGATAGGCGTGGAAGCGATCGCTGATGCCGACTTGCCCGTCACCCAATGCCATACCATGACCACTCAATACCGCCCTGTGGCGTAACGTGATTGGCCCGAGCTTTATCGGTGACAGAAGATGTGGGAAGGATGAGTCAGCCATTAGATACGTCAGATGTTAAAGACACTTCGTCATCGTAGACATGATTCGGCAGCGGTAAACCCTCTAGATCTTCGTCGGATAACTGATCATCCAGGTTCACATCAACACTTTTAAGTACCTCTGCAAGTTGCCGTGTGTGTTGGGCCGCATGCCAAGCCGTGCGTTCAAGTAGATCAGGGACGGACTGAGGTCCATAGTACGTGCTTAGCTCATCTGGCAGTTGTACGCCGATATCTGTGCTGCGCCACCACGCCTGCATAGCGTCGCGAACGGTCTGACCATAGGACGCAACTTGGGCACCAGTGCACATAGAATCGGGAGGTCGTCTCTCAAACAAATCAAAAGTCAGTGTTTCACCTTTAGCGGCAACCAGAAACGCCTCAGCAATAACAAAGATATGGTAGCCAAGATCCAAATACGTGCGGTCGCGACCTGGAAGCTGGGTGCTTAGCACACCAGATGGAAGCTGCCGGACATGAGACTGTGCGGCCATCAACACACGGTCGATCCGCATCACAAAATCCTTTGGGGACAAGACCCCACCTATTCTCGCAACGCCGACGAAATCAGCCAAGTCGCCCAGGTTTTGCGCGAAGACGAATTTATCGCCCTGGGAAACGACCGGCACGGACTTGGCACCTAGCGCCTGCAGCGCCGCCATGCCGTCGACGCCGTCCAACACATTGACGCTATCGAAGGAAATCCCATGTTCGGTTAGAAACTCTTTGGCCTTCAAACAACTAGAGCATCCTGGTTGCCAGAACACGCGAAAGGGCTGGCTCATTATAGACGCCGGCTGCTTCTACTCAGGGATGGCTGGGAACAAAGCGATGTCATAGTTCCCAGCGCCAACACGAAGCGGCAACTGCTTTGTCTGATAAACTTCAGAATTCCAGAATTTATGCGCCGCCGCCGCACAGGGCCACCGAATAACGAATGAATGGCGATTGTCCGGCCACTCCCCTTCAAGAACTTCGGGTTCAAACTCTAAGCGCGTTGCAACGGTAACAATCCGCCCGCCAAATTCTTCTAGAGTACCAAGCTCAATAAATGACGCACGATATTCCTCATAGCGCTCAACATCGTGAACGATAGACAGAATGACCATATCCACGGGTTTGTCACAGACATCTTCGGCTTTGGCAGCGAGCGAAGGCAAAACCATAAAAGTTGCCGCGCCGAATACTGCAAGAAATCTTTGGGGAGTCATGATCTAACCTCGCTCTAGAACGGTTTAACTTTGCCGAGAAAGGCGACAATGGCGATTAGGGCGTACATGGTCAGCACCGCAACCAAAGTATTGTTAATAGTCTTGGTGATGATGGCTTCTCGTTCCGGCGTGGACCCATGCTCGGCTAATTCCATAAACGGCCTGATGAATGGCCGGAAGCAAATGTCGATAGCCATGGCGCAATAGAACACAAAGCCGAACAATAGGATTTTTACAGCAAACCATCCTTCGTGGAGTGGGCCATTGCCAAACAAAGACCAAAGCCCGACACCGACATAGAATGTGCCAAGCAGGCCTTCGAGCCAAAATTGCACGAGAGAAAGCTTATCGGCCAGCGGTGTTCCTTCATTCTTTCCGATGGCTATGACCAATGCGATCCAGCCGATACCGATGCCCCACCCAGCCACAAACAGCCAAGTTTGCACATCGTACAGGCCGAGCGCTAAAGCAAGGTGCAGACCGACAGGGAAAATGAGAGCAAAACAAATGCGGGGCAAAAAATCGATGATGAGGCCAAGCTTCATAATGGTCGCGCGGGTTTCAAAACTAAGCTCAGGTTTCTTGGCATAGACAGCTGAGAGAAAAACCCCAACATCAGCCCCAAGCCAAAATACGAATAGAAGGATATGGATATACCCCCACACCAAATAGCTTTCCATTATCCGTATCTCCTTGTTTTTGGGCGGTGATTAACGCACCACAAAATTAAGCGTCAAAAAATTCCAACACAGCATGCGATACCGCCTCATGACCAGACGGTAGATCTTTAACCGTATAGTCCACGGGACCAGCAGCTACAGCCTTTTTTGTGCTCGGCGAGTCTGGCCCACCCAACATCAATGGGCATTGCACCTTCGGCAAGCGTTCCGTCATCGGATACCCAAAGTGGGCTTTATAGGCATCTTGGTAAATGTCGTAGCATTTAAACAAGTCCAGCGTCCGATGATGGATCACTTCGGGGGCAATATCAGGATTTGGGTTTCTGGAAATATTTTCCGCCTTGCGCTCGTACCATGGGTTAAACAATTCCTGGTCGCGCACCATGTTCCAGGCAAACACCCAGTGTGCGCCGAAATCATCAAACGGAATGTCAGGCGTATATTTAGATGACATTTCATCAAGCGCCTTGCCTTTCAACTCCATCATCATGATGTTTGGTACAGCGACATGCTTCACTAGGTCAGGGTGCTGAACAGCCAATTCCACTGCGACTGTTCCACCGCCCCATGTGCCAAAGACATCGATATCGTCATAACCTAGCGCGTGAACCGCTTCGGCCAAAAACGATGCTTGTTTCTCCACTGTTAATTCGCCCATCGGGTTTTCTGATTCACCATTGCCGGGCAGGTCGATGGCAAGCACCGGGCGCGTGCCAATCAGAGGCTCCATATAACGGTCCATGGCGAAGCTTGACGCTGCTGACGCATGAATAAAGAGAATTGGACGACCCTCTCCATCCGTATTGCGACGACAATACAATGAACCGCCGCCGGCTTGGACGTACTCACCCCAAAGCTTGCCGAGCACTGGTTCAGTTTTGACCACGGAGGGAGCGGGGTTAGGAGATGGATTGTCTTTAAGCGCCTGCTTCAAAATATCGATCGCATCAGGACCGGTATCAGGGCGATAAACCATAACAGATTCAGACGGGGCCGGCATACGGTCAAGGCCCTCATACAAAACATCAGTCTTAGGGCTCATAATGATGCAATTAGCCTGCATCTCTTTCACAGACGCGGTGCCATCCTGTGTAAAAGCGGCGCGATACGGTTTTACGTAATCTGGACCCGAACGCAGAAACTCGATCACTGCCGTCTGTAAACGCTGTGGCGCCGGCACGTCATATTCCATCCGGGAATTCCCATCCGTGCTGAACCACGGGAAGAAGATGAGCTGTTCGCGAAAGCGCGCCCACGTCCACGTCAAGTGGGACCCACTCCAGTTGAATTCAAGAGGTGCGAAGTAGTTCTCGAGAATATCAGCGACAACATCCTCGGGCATGTTGACGTAACCATTAACAATACCAACGGTTACTTTCTCGGGATGACGCCATGCTAATTCGAGGGAACACACGGCGCCGGTGTGGAAACCGTAGACCGGGCACTTCTCAATGCCCAAGGCATCCATCAGGTCTGCAACATTTTGCGCAAAATCCGTCATCGTCGGGCTGTCGATTGGCAACGAGTCCGACAATCCATTGCTCGGCGTGTCGGGCGCAAATACTGTGTAGTCTTCGGCCAAATCTTCAATCAGAGGAATGTATTCCTGAGAGGAGTTGGGAGATTGATGCAAAAGAATGATCGGGGAGCCCGACCCTGCGCGCCGATAATGAACCTGGCGTTCACCCCGAATGGTCGCCATATGACGGGTAATAGTTGTAGCCACGATGAGTCCCCCCTTTTTTCTTGAAGTGCAGAGATTAGCCATTGGACCACCTCTGTGACCAGGGTGTTTGCTAACGTACCCTTGGTTTTGCAAGACTTGTATCGATACAGTGTCGATTCAACCCCTCACCAGGAGCACCCCATGGACAGATCATCCCTTGAACGCCGGGTTTTGGAAGCAAAACCAGCGACTCCAGGGGCCTTAGCGCCATTCGGCGAGGTTCTTGGAACCGGCACCGGTGCACCAGCGGGCGTTAGCGATTTCTATCAAGGCGCTGTTGCAGTTTCAAAGCCGGTGAATTTTATTTCTGACGACGACACGGAACTGTCTTTGGCCACCCTTCAACCTCGCAAGTTTGAGATCAAATATTTAGAGCGCCACTTTAAACACACTCAGACCTTTATCCCCCTAGGGGGCAAACCGTTTGTCGCAGTCTTTGGCGCACCTACAGACGGAGACATGCCAGATATCGACAAATTGGAAGCCTTCCGCTTTGACGGCCAATCTGGATTCACCATGCACATCGGGACCTGGCACGAATTTCCCTTCGCGATTGAGCCTGAGACCAACCTGGTCGTCATTCTTCGGAGTGAAACCACCAGCAATCTAGCGAGTGAGAATGTGAAAAATGATGAGGCCCACGGCCCAGACTTGGACAAAAAGAATTTGGTGCAGCGGACGGGCACACTCTTTGAGATCGCCATTTAGGCCCAGATTCTCTGGGTTTGACGACTCAAACCTGCACTTTTTGCAAAAGTCATTTGGGAAATATTCCCAAAAATAATGGGTATATTGATCAAATAAATGTGGGAATATTTCCCACAAAGAGCTATGTTTGATTTGTGCCCGTCAGCGCATGGCCGGACCGGACCCACCCAGCGGTGGAAGAAGGTCCGGCCCCTTTGACCCAAGCGAACCTGGATTGATTTTCCGCGATATCCCAATCGCGTTGCGGACACGGCCTCGGCGAGAAAAGGCAATTGTGGCCACGGCCTCTTACCAGGCTATTAGCACTTTTCCCCGAGGACGTTTTATTTACGCCTAAAGTTTCGCCAAAGCCTGCTCGATATCTGCAATAATATCTTCCGCATGTTCGATACCGACGGACAAGCGAATGTAACCCGGGGTCACACCGGAAGCCGCCTGATCTTCGGCTGACAATTGAGAGTGTGTGGTACTGGCTGGATGAATTGCCAACGAGCGCGCATCACCGATATTGGCGACGTGATATAGCAACTCTAAAGAGTCGATAAATTTGCGACCCGCCTCAAGACCGCCTTTGAGTTCAAAGCCGACTAGCCCTCCATATTGCTTTCCTTCTAGATAGGCATCGGCCCTACGACGTGCTTCACCCTCCATGAATCCTGGATAAATCACCCGCGTGACATCGGCATGATCATTTAAGAAGCCAGCCACTTTGGCCGCATTCTCGCAATGACGGCGAATGCGGAGCGGCAAAGACTCAACACCTTGAATAAACTGAAACGCGTTCATCGGGCTCATCGCCGCGCCGACATCCCGCAACAATGTTACACGAGCACGCAAGATGTAGGCGATAGGACCAAGTGGCTTGGCTGCTTCAATCCACACCGCGCCGTGATAGCTCGGGTCCGGACGAGACAGCAGAGGAAAGCGCTCTTTGTGCGCTTCCCAATCGAAGGTGCCGCTATCAATTATAAGACCTCCAATGGACGTACCGTGACCGCCGATATACTTGGTCGTCGAGTACATGACGATGGCAGCGCCATGTTCGATGGGGCGGCAGATCAAAGGTGCGGCCGTATTGTCAACGATGAGAGGTACACCAATGCTGCGACCGATATCTGCGACTTCCTGTATAGGAAAAACTTCTAGCTTCGGATTGGGCAGCGTCTCAGCGTAATAGCAGCGTGTCTTATCATCGGTCAGCTTGCGGAAGGACTCCGGATCAGCCGGATCGGCGAAACGCGCTTCGATCCCCATTTGCTTGAACGTATTGGCAAACAAATTCCACGTGCCGCCGTACAAGTCAGTGGAGGTGACAAAGTTGTCGCCAGCTTCGCATAAGTTCATGATCGCGAAAGTCGTCGCCGCCTGACCGGAAGCCACCGCCAATGCTGCCGCACCCCCTTCCATTGCCGTCAAGCGCTGTTCAAGCACGTCATTGGTTGGGTTCATGATGCGCGTGTAGATATTCCCCAACTCCGCCAACCCAAACAGATTGGCAGCGTGTTCGGTATCGCGAAACTGATAGGACGTGGTTTGGTAGACCGGCACTGCAACGGCGCCGGTTGCCGGATCAGACCGAAAACCTGCATGCAGGGCGAGAGTATCGGGATGTAATTTACTGGCGTCCATATCAGCCTCCTAGATTGCTTTACTTGTGTTCTAACGTCGCACGATTGTTAGTTAACGCTTTGACGTCTGTTTTAGTCAGAAACTCTTTAGCGTCCGAATCATCCTTTAGATAGGCATCCAAAAAGGCCGTTGACGTGCCACGAATAATTGAAAGGCCTTCATAATCGGGAGCACCGCCCGCTGTCTCACGGCAAATCAGCCCGCCGTAATAGTGATCGCCCTCATCGAGAACGACGCCGTATTTGTCGCCGGGTGGGGTATCAAAATAGGCGGCCATCCGCCACGGCCAAGGATGCACCGGGCCCTGCCCGGTTGCGCCTAAGTCCTTTGTGCCACCCGAGGAATAGACCGGACCGTCGTACCGCGTGAATGCACCGTCAACAATGTTGGGAAGTGGGCCCACGCCACTCAGCACCACCGCCACATCATAACGGTCATCGCCAACGTCAACCGGCGCTTTGGTTGTCGCATCGGTAATTTCCAGACCGGTCATGGCCAGGGCAATTTGCCCGCCGAAAGAATGCCCGGCTGCGGCAATCCGCTCCCGATCAATCTTGCCCGCTAATCCCGGCGCTACATTCTCGATACTGTCGAGCGAATCAAGAATATAGGTCATATCCGCAATGCGTTCGCCGACCAGATCCTTACCCGCAAGGTCACGAAAACCAAAGCCGTTGGATTCAGAATCAATATGCAACGGCGCGATTGTTACGTAGCCATGGGATGTCCAATGATCAGTTACGGCCGCGTACATATTCTTTGGGCAGAGTGCACCCTGGGAAAAGACAACCAGCGGGAATGGTCCCTCACCGGCCGGCCAAGTCACGCGCACGGATAGCGGAACGAGACGGTCAGGTCGATCCAAGTTGACTGGATAGGTGACATTGACATCGCGGTCACCGCGCAATGACTTGTAGATATCTGTGACACCCGCAAGAGCGGGGGACGCCACCACTACAGCAGCAAGTATGTATTGGAACATTGATTTTCCTTACGCGCGCGCAGATTCTATTCGTCAGGGACGAGTATGATTTTACCAAAGTGATTGCGCTCGTGAATCATCTCATGAGCCCTAGCCACCTTTGACACCGGCAACACGGTATCAATGATGGGTTTTAACGTCCCATTGCTAAACAACGGGATCGCTTCACTGCAAAAACTCGGAATTGTTTCGGGCACATAACGCGCGGAGGAATCGATACTCATCGATAGCAATTGGATATTCCGCTCTCCGATATTAAGGCTGAATGTCACGTTACGGCCGCCGGTTGAACCATACATGGCGATGCGACCTTCATAAGCCATGGACTCAATCAAATCAGCCGCGGTTTCTTCGCCAATGGTCATGCACCCAACGTCCAGCCCTTTGCCGTCGGTTAGCTCCATGACGCGCTCACGCACGTTTTCTTTTTTGTAATTGATAACAGCGTCAGCGCCCCATTCTTTCGCGATCTCCAACTTGGCATCTTGACTGGCCGTCCCAACCACCCAGCACCCCTTAGCTTTTGCGATCTGAAGCGCAGCCGATCCAACCGAGCTCGCAACCGCCTCGATCAGCACTTTTTGCCCCGATTGCGCAGGAGCAACGATGTGCAGTGCATGCCACGCCGTCAGCCAGCCAACGCCAGCGGCAGCACCCTGTTCATAGGACCAACCTTCTGGCAACGGAAAGGCGTGATAGGCTTTGATAGCAATTTTGGTCGCATGAGCTCCACGGCCGCGGAAGAAAATCTTATCGCCGATGGCACAGTTGTCGACATCGGTTCCAATGGCGGAGACAACGCCCGCGCCTTCAAGACCGAGCACGAATGGTCTCTTCAGACCCGTATACGTCCCCGCCCGCATACGTGTTTCAGCAAAGTTGACCCCAGACGCATGAATATCGACAACCACCTCATCGGGACCCGGCTCTGGGTCAGGCATATCAGCCCACTGCATGACCTCGGGGCCACCAAATTCCTCAACCAACCATCCCTTCATTGCGTCGCTCCGTCTTGCTTTTCTAGTTAATATAATTGGGGCGGTTAGGACTAAGTCCGCATCCGCCGATCAACTTCTTCTACTTCTAATCCCGATGGCACTGGCTTCAGTCTGAGATACAACAGACCCGCTACTGCTAGAGGCACACCTACCACTACAGACAAGGTCATGTCCCAATCAAAAAAGGCGACACCATAGGTTACAACCAATGGTCCAAAGGCGATACCGAGATTGACGGCAAGGCTAGAGCAAACAGCAAGCCCCGTCGCCCTCAGGTGCGTTGGGAAAACTTCTGCGATATAGGCAAACTTAACAGCGGCCGTGCCATAGAAAAATGTCGTACTGATACAAAGAACGATAAGTGTGTCCCAGTATCCTGACGTAAACCACACCATGCTGAGGAAAGAAAACGCTCCAAGCAGAGTCCATATTGTAACGGTCGTGCGACGGGTGAGAATAAATTCACCTGTGACGGCGGCAATGACATAGCCCACCACGGCCACTGCGTTGGCATAACCCACGATGTAAGTCGCTTCACTTTGCGCTAGTCCACGCGACTCATGAAGGTATGTAGGAAGCCACAGAGAGGCTGCACCATATGCAATGACAAATATGAATTGAGCAATAAAGAGCGTGACCGTGCGCACCCGCATCTCGGGCGCGAACAACGCGGCAACCTTGCCAAAACTTGTTTGATTGACTTGAGGATCGCGCTCCACCTCTACTTTGTGCCCAGCAAACCGCGATGTCTCACGTAAGAATTTGTGGATCACCCAAATAAAAGGAATAGACAGAAGGCCAACAAGAAACAAAGGTCGCCACCCAAAGGCGTCTAATACCGGGGCCGCAAACAAGGCCGCAACGAATGCCCCTAATGGAAACGCCGTTTGCAAGAGTCCGGCCATAATGCCGCGATACCGAGCTGGCGCCTCTTCCGTCACAATAGCACCGGTCGTGGGATAGAGCGCGCCACCTGAGGCTATGGCAAAGGCACGCAGAATCGTCATAACAATGATGCCAAGGGAAAACGAAACACCGCCGACCACCAGTTGCGCGGCACCCTCGGGCACGATGGCATGAGCAGCGATAAACAAAGACGAAACAACTGTGATCAACATCAGCATGTGTTTACGGCCGAAGCGATCCGTCAACGTACCAATATATACCTGAAGAATTGCCCCAGCTGAGTAAGACAACGCGACAACCCAGCCCATAGCTTGCAAGCTGACACTAAAGGTTTCTCGGATCGACGGCAGCGCGTAGGAGAACAACGCCAGGTCCACCTGGCTGAACATGTAGGCCAGATGGCAGACAATAAAGGCTTGCAGCGGGTAACCGCGGATTTGAGTCCACATGGGGCAGGAAACACAATATTTAAGGGTGAGGAACCCTAGCCCAGGTATCGCAAGCTGTCGCCCCTAGAAACCATAGCCGACAAGGATTTTATTCAGTGGATGCAGTGATCTTCGATTGCGACGGAGTCTTAGTCGACAGCGAAATCCTTGCGCTGCGCTTTGGCATGCACGCCGCCAAGGCATTGGGTTTGTCTTACGACGAAGATGAGTACATCCATAGATTTATGGGAACGACGATGGAAGCCTATTTCAATCGGCTTGAAGCAGACCGCATCTCTGCAGTAGGCAAACCATTGCCTGATGGTTTTGCCGATACGTTACTTACCGACAGCAAAAAAGAAATGGATGCGGAGCTAGTGGCAATCGCAGGTACGCACGCCGCTATCGCGTCCTTAGATCAATCATTAGCGGTTGCGTCTTCATCCGGGCTGGACCGCCTGCACTTCAAGCTCAAGAAAACTGGACTCTTGCAGTTCTTCGGCACGCACATCTATTCGGGAGAGGATGTAGAGAACGGCAAACCAGCGCCGGACCTCTATCTTCACACCGCTGAACGCTTAGATATAAAGACAACATCATGCGTGGCGATTGAAGACAGTGTGCACGGAGTTAAATCAGCCAAAACAGCTGGCATGACAGTCATCGGATTTACCGGAGGCGGGCATTGCCGCCCTGGTCACGGTAAATATCTTTCGGACGCCGGCGCGGATGTGGTGATAGGCCACATGGACGACCTCAAAGAAACGCTCGTCCTTCTTTCTTAAGCTACGACCCTGACACCTGATGCATATCGTTGTATTCCGCCCGGTAAGGAGCCAGACAACGGTACAACAGAAACGCAGAAATCGGTGCAGCCACACCAACCGCAATCGCAATCGAATACTTCACAGCAGCGTCATAACCGAATCCAACATCTGTGATTAGGGCTATGACCGTCGGTGCCAAGCCGATACCCGCCAAATTCACCAGAAACAGGAACATGGCAGAGACCATGGCGCGCAACCGGTTGGGGGTGATCAACTGAAGAGCAGCAGTTGCCGCACCCCAGGGGAAACTGGCAAAGAACGTCAGACCTGCAAAACCAACGAAGGCAATGGTTGGGTTTGGTGACAGCGGTGCCAATATACCGAAAGGAAGCGTCAACAGTACACCGGTGATGCCGGTCCGTATTTCTGCATCAACTTTGCCGTTTTTGCGCCAATACGCCGCCAGCATGCCGCCAGACGTTACCCCGAGGAGCCCAAAGACGACGACAATTAAGCCATACGCACCGCCAACCTCACCAGGTGACATACCGAATTCGCGCATAAAGAATGTCGGGGTCCACGCGGCGGTGCCCGTCCAGATAAAGGCGTACAATGAAAATCCGAAGAAGTGATAAAAATACACACGCGGGCGGGTGGTTATGTACTTAAACGCTCTCCTGATATGGCTCCTGAGACTCACCTGACCGCTTTCGTCGGCGGTTTTGCCGAGACGCTTCGGCTCCCGCAGGGTCATGACCCACAAACCAACGAGGATGCCGGGCAAGCCGACATACATGAAGGTGACCTGCCACGGCTCAAGATGACCAACAATAGGAAGGTCAAGCGCAGGCGTGATTTCAATGACCGCGCCGCCGATAACAAGCGCCAAACCAGACCCGATGAAAAGACCTGCGTTGTAAAAGCTAAAAGCTCGGGACAACTTCTCAGGCCGGAAATAGTCAGGCACCAGCGAGTACACCGATGGTGACAGTGCAGCTTCACCAACCCCAACACCAACACGAGCGATAAACATCTGAATGAAAGAGTTGGCAAGACCACAGGCGGCGGTCGCGAAACTCCACAAATAAACGCCGATAGAAATAATCTTGATGCGGTTGCCTCGATCCGCCAACCAACCGATAGGCATGCCGAGGATTGTGTAGAACAACGCAAACGCAATCCCATGCAAAAGACTGATCTCGGTATCCGAGATGTCGAGCGATGCGCGAATGGGTTCTACCAAGAGGGTCAGAATAGTCCGGTCGATATAAGAAAAGGCATAGGCGATCACCAAGACCACCATCACGTACCACGCGTACTTTTCGTCTGGGTGCTCGTCGTCGGTCACCTGTCCTTGAACTTGATCACTCATACCATCACCCCCTAGTGGAGACGCATACTAGGGGATGAAACGATACAAAATCCAGAGTGGTGATTAAGGCTTTTGCTAAAACAACATGTCCCAGGGGAAAACCATGTCCGCGTCCATGGCTGCCAAAACCTCCCCGATGGTGTTGTCGTCATCAATTATATTGACCACCAGCCCGGCGAGATCAGCTCGATTGATGATGCCAAACGCTTCGCGGCTTGCACTTAAGTAGGCGCGCCCGGTCGCAGGACCTGATTTAAGTCCACCTGGACGGATGATGGTGTAGTCCAGGCTGCTGGCCATCAGATGATCTTCGGCCTGTGTCTTGAGTGGAATAATATCTTTAAGAAAATTGCGCGCTGGCAACGGTGCCGCTTCGTAGCTATCGCCTGCACCAACCGTCGTCATGAGAATCACACGTCTTACACCAGCAGCTTCCGCCGCGTCGAAAACGTTGCGGTTGCCAAGATAATCGGGCTTGGGGTCACAACTGAAACAGGCGATGGTTGTAACCACTGACGTATAATCCTTATCGACAAACGCCGCTTCCACCGAAGGCATATCGAGCGCGTCACCAACAACAAGATTAACTCCCAGCGACTCAAGCTCGGCCGTATTTGACGACTCACGAACGAATGCCGTCACCCGGTCACCGCGACCAATAAGAATCTTGGCGGTTTCCAATCCCGAATTCCGCGTGGCACCGAAAATCAGAACATGGTGCCCCCCTTCAGGGGCCGCACTGGCTTGCGTTTCATAAACGGGGAATTGGTTAGGAATGAACGACCAGATTATAAGAGCGCCGAGCGCCGCAAGCACTGCGAGTCCGATGCGTTTCTTCGTCATATCTATTTTCCTTATCTTAGGACTGGCTTATCCGGGGTATTGCGCCACACCAGATAATGAATTGTTCTGGCCAATGTAAGCGCTTTGGACAACCTCGCCGGTTTCTACGCTGACCAGAACAACCTGTCCGCTGAAGAAGTTACCGACAATAATATTTTTGCCGTCTGCCGTAGGGGCGCAAGCGGCCCATCCGCTGCTGTCCATATCGTAGTACTTGATAATTTCACCGGTGTGCTGGTCCAGCGTGACCATGCCGTTACCCGTGCTGAGCAATAAAGATCCATCAACCATCGGCATCATGGTCAACACCATGAAAATTTCTTCGTGCTCGTCAAACACTTTGAGATCTGGCAATTGCTTACGGTTAGCCAAGTCGTACTGCATCACCCGGTTGCCAGTTTCAGAAATGTAAATCATGCGAGTGCCGTTATCGGCTAGCACGGTCGACGTGGCACCGTGAATGCCGGCAACACCGCCATGGGTATCGGTCGGGAATTCTTCGAGCAACTCCGCATCAGAATTAAACTTGAAGACGTAGCCGTCGCCGATCACGTCACGCCCAGGCAACAGATTAAACCGTGTTGTGAGCGGTGGAACGCTGAGCTTCTTGCCGATCAAATGTTCGCCAAAAAACAAGCTGCCGTCATCGCCAAACGTCACACTGCTGAGGGTGCGATCCGAAAACTTACGCACCGGCTTTTGAACACCATCATCACCAATCTCGACAACAGCAGGTGTGCCCTGCGCGAAGGCCCAAAGAGTTCCATCGGGTGCGAAAGCGAGCCCGCCTACTTTGTGTGTGGTGCCTTTGGTGTAGAGCGTGCCTTTGAGTTGGAGATCCTCGTCATATTGGAAAATTCGCCCCGTCCCCATGTGATCATCCGTGGGGTGATCCATGATCGTCGCAGCGACAAAGATGTCCCCATCTGCAAACGGCTTGAAATTTGATATCCGCTCTTGGGCCGTGACCGGCGAAGCCACCGCCATAACTGCTGCAGCGGCCAAAAGAGTGCGGCGATTGATCATGATCGTCTTCTTTCTATATGAGCGCCTAAAGCGCTTTATCCGTTTTGCGCCCCAGCGCGTAAGGCACAGCGTATGGATGGTGGCTCTGAGGACGAGCCAAATTCCCACACATAGTTGTCCGGTGAACGTTCTTGCGGGTCGATAAACCCATTGGTGTTTGCATCACAGAAATAGTCGATCAGGTCAGCTACAGGCGGCTGTGCCGGAGACCAACCCGTTTGATTGCCCGACAACCGGGCTAGATCAGCTGCGTCTTTAGCCTGCGCAGCAGCAGACCAATAGCTCGCGACAACTTCTCCTTCGACAACGGCACCGGAGATTCCTCCGGTAGCGCCAGTGCTTGTCACCTGCCCGGCCGCAAAGCTACGCTTGACGATACCATTATTGCGCCCGACCAATCCGCCGACCGTATCGGCACCCGAGACAGAGCCCGTTGCATAGCTGTTGCGCACATCACCAAGGGAATGAAAACCAATCAAACCGCCAACATTATTCCCGTCGCCTTCAACGGTATTCGTTGCATAGCTGTTGCGCACCTTACCGTCCGTGTTCATACCGACCAGACCACCAACGTCATTGCTTCCGATGATCGTGCCTTCTGCATAACTGCTAAGAATAAAACCAAAGGTGTTGAGACCGACCAAGCCGCCCATACCGCGAATAGCCGCCACTTCCATATTGGCGTGACTAAAGTAGACCGCACCGCGCATATCGCCGACGAGACCGCCCGCCGCCTGACTACCGGAAACCTTGCCTGTCGATTCACTGTAGGCAACAAATCCTGCACTTCCGCCGACCAATCCACCGACGGCCAACTCACCGGCCGCCTCGCCTTGCGCGCGATTTTGATAAACGATGCCGAAATTACTGCCGACCAACATGCCGACACCGCCGCGACCAACCACGGCGGCATCTTCAAGCACAATGTTGCGCACGGTACCCGCTTGACCGAGCACACCGAACAAACCAACACCGCCACCTCCAGGCTTCGAGATGCGCAGACCACGGATTACATGCCCCTGCCCGTCGACGATTCCTTGAAAGCCAAAGCGATCAAACGTGATCATACAGTTGCCTTCGGGGCCGCAATCCCCAATCGGCTCAAAGTTCTCTATCACCGAAGCATCAAGATCGCGCACCACTTGATACTTGCGGGTCATACGGACAGTGCGATCAAGCGTCGTGCTTGTGCCGTCGCCTGATCCCAGCGCGCCAATGGCTTCGAACTGTTGGATATTGCAAATCTCAAAGTAGCCATCACCACTAACATCGGTGACAAATTCGCCCGCATCATTGGGAGCCGCATCGTAGGCATCAGCCAGACCGTCGTTATCGGAATCGGATCCAGCATCACCGGTGATGGCCGCACAAACCGCTTCGTCTACCTGCTCGGTCACTTGGCTAGCGTCGTACACCGCCTGGGCCAGCATGCTGTTGTACTTGGCGATCTGATCACTGTGATCAAACTTGGGTTGCTGCGCACCGCCACCTTGAGGTGGGCCGCCGCCTTGGGGGCTACCCTGCTGTTCTGCGGAAACGCCCTCCCGTTTACGCTGACGAATTTCCCGGCGTGAGAGATATCCCGGCTGTGCCGCGTAATAGGCAGCGATGTCTTCGAGTTCTTGCTCTGTCTTGCCCAGCACAGAACCCGTCATCAAAGAGCGTTTCCGCTCCCCCTCCAAATATTGCATCAGCGCCAGAAAAATATACCGCTCGTGCTGACCGCCAATCTTTGGGTTTACCGGCGATGGACTGTTCCCGTCGGGGCCGTGACACGCGAAGCAATCCCGTGCGAGCACTTTGCCACGCTCTGGGTTGCCCTTTGCGAGCACAGCATCCGTCGCCCCAAGCAAAAATGCCGCGGCCGTTAAACCGGACAAGACATGTGTTAGACGCATGGCGATTCTCTCTCGATACCAGACTGTTTATGTGGCGGGATCGGGACGAAGCCGCCACTCGCGCCAGCGCTTGCCGTCTTGATATTGGATGATGACAAAAGTCGGGATGGTGATCTGACCACCCTCCATGTTATAGCGATCGTACTCAATCTGAACCATGGTGTTGCCGATGGAGCCGAGCTTCTCGACCTCAGCACCATCCCAGCTTGAGCCAAAATCACCGGCAAAGAAATTGTTCATCACCTCAATGGTTTTGTCCCGACCCTTGACCAACAGCTTCGGTGATTCCGGGCCGTGTAATTCGTAGGTGGCGAAGTCTTCAGCCATATGAGACCGGGTCGCTTCCATGTCCTTACGCTCGAAGGCCGCGGATGAGGCATCCATACTTGCTTCATAGGCTTCTGGGTAGGTGCCGTTGACCCAACGGAGCGCATTGCCTTGCGCAAAACTGCCGACGCTGAGCGCGCCTATTCCCATACCGCATGCCAAAGCCAATCCTATAGAGGCCAACTGCTTAGACGGTTTCATGATTGCGACCCCCATTTATTAGGGAGACACCCTACGCAGGGTTGATCAATCAGCGAAATGAGGTTTGTGCGTCACGACCACGTTATGGCGGTCCAGCTAATAAAAAAGACCCCCGCCGAAGCGAGGGTCTTTAGTCTTGATATAACGAGCACCAACAAAAATCGTGGCGCTTGGTAGACGTTGTTAAGCCTGGTCGAAGCGATCCAAGGTCATGACCTTGTTCCAGGCAGCGACAAAGTCATTGACGAACTTCTCGCCCGCATCGCTCTGGGCGTAGACTTCACTCAGCGCCCGCAGCTGTGAGTTGGAGCCAAACACCAGATCAACACGCGTGCCGGTCCATTTGGCATCACCACTGGCGCGGTCGCTACCTTGAAAGACATCGCCGGCATCAGATGTGGCGGACCATACGGTATCCATATCCAACAGGTTGACGAAGAAGTCGTTGGTCAACTGACCGACCCGGTTGGTGAAGACACCATGCTTGGCGTTGCCGGAGTTAGCACCCAACACACGCAGCCCACCGACCAGTGCGGTCATCTCTGGCGCGCTGAGTGTCAGCAACTGGGCTTTGTCGACCAGCATTCTCTCTGCTGGCACGCTGTACGCGGCCTTCTGGTAGTTACGGAAGCCATCGGCCTCCGGCTCCAGCACGGCGAAGTTTGCGACGTCGGTCTGGTCTTGCGAGGCATCCGCCCGCCCCGGTGTGAATGGTACATCCACATCATGACCGGCAGCCTTAGCGGCTTGCTCAATAGCCGCACAACCACCCAAGACAATGAGATCAGCCATGGAGATTTGTTTGCCGCGGCTGGCTTTGTCGTTGAAGTCTTTTTGAATGCCTTCGAGCGTCGACACCACCTTAGACAGTTGCGCCGGGTCGTTGGCGTCCCAGTCCTTTTGTGGAGCCAGCCGAACCCGCCCGCCGTTTGCACCGCCACGATTGTCAGATCCACGGAAGGTGGAGGCTGACGCCCAGGCCGCGGAGACCAATTCACTCACCGACAAGCCGCTCTCTAAGATATCGTCTTTGAGATTGGCGACGTCGCGATCGCTGACCAGACGATGATCGACGGCGGGAATTGGATCCTGCCAGATCAAATCTTCGTCGGGCACTTCGGGGCCAAGGTACCGGCTCTTGGGACCCATGTCGCGGTGCAACAGCTTGAACCATGCGCGTGCGAAGGCATCGGCAAATTGATCTGGGTTCTCATAGAAGCGTCGGGAAATTTTTTCGTAAGCCGGATCAAACCGCAGAGATAAATCTGCCGTTGTCATCATCGGCGGTGCGACCTTGGACGGATCATGCGCATCGGGAATCAAATTCTCGGGCTTAGGATCGATCGGCACCCACTGTTGCGCACCGGCTGGACTCTTTGTGAGTTCCCACTCGTACTCAAACAGCATTTCAAAATAGCCGTTGTCCCAGGTGGTGGGGTTCGGCTTCCATGCGCCTTCGATGCCGCTGGTGGTGGTGTGCACACCCTTGCCGCTTTCGAAGCGATTGATCCAGCCGAAGCCCTGTTCTTCAATTGGGGCTGCTTCTGGTTCAGGACCGACCAGCGACGGGTCACCCGCGCCGTGAGCTTTACCAAACGTATGCCCACCAGCGACCAAAGCGACAGTCTCTTCATCGTTCATGCCCATGCGGCCGAAGGTCTCACGGACATCAAGGCCGGAGGCGACGGGATCAGGATTGCCGTCGGGGCCTTCAGGGTTCACGTAGATCAAACCCATCTGAACGGCGGCCAACGGATTTTCCAGCTGACGCTCACCACTGTAACGTTCATTGGCCAGCCACTCGGATTCGGCACCCCAATAAATGTCTTCTTCCGGGGCCCATATATCTTCGCGACCGCCGCCGAAGCCAAATGTCTCAAAGCCCATGGATTCCATAGCTACATTACCGGCAAGTATCATAAGATCGGCCCAGGAAATTTGATTGCCGAATTTCTGTTTGATCGGCCAAAGCAAGCGTCGAGCTTTATCCAAATTACCATTGTCGGGCCAGCTGTTGATGGGTGCAAAGCGCAGATTGCCCGTGCCACCGCCACCACGGCCATCACCGGTACGATAGGTGCCAGCACTATGCCAAGCCATGCGAATGAACAAACCGCCATAGTGTCCCCAGTCAGCAGGCCACCAATCCTGAGAGTCAGTCATTAAATCCCTGAGGTCTTGCTTAAGGGCTTCATAGTCCAAGTCGCCAAAGGATTCGGCATAGCTTTTTTCTCCCGCCATAGGATTAGACGCGGGAGAATGCTGGTGCAAAATATTTAGATTAAGCTGACCGGGCCACCAGTCGGTGCCCGCGAGAGCTCCACCGACCGAAGAGCCGGTTGAGTCGTCCATGGATTCGGCAGCCGCGTTAAGTGCGGTGCCAGCAGCGGCAATCGCGGTCCCTGCTGCGAGTAAATTTCTGCGGCTAGTTCCGGCGTGCCCAAAAGGACATTTCGATTCTGTCGACATGGCAGTCTCCTTCAGTAGTAGGCCTGTAAAGCTGGCAGCGATCTGACTGAGCCCAGCAATAAATCAAATATATTCGGGCGCTTGAAGCTGTCAACTTATTAGAATCATTCTAATTAATAAGCGGTCATTAAGTGCCTATGCCGTTTCGGCAAAGAACCAAGATTTCGCCAAGTTTTAAAATCAAATCATAGATGAATGGAAGAATTCCGACCCCAATTGAGAAGGTGGAGCCACTTTTTCTCCGAAGCCAAATTTAATTTTTTAATTGGGAACTCGAATACGCATCAAACCGTCTGGGAGCGTCGCAAATCTAGCACCAATTCCGTTACTCATTGATAAATTCACGAAACTAATTCTTGAACTTGATCCCACTGTCGAAGTGCTCGAGGCAACGGTAGAGACATCTTCTTCGGAGAGGTTTTCGCCGACTGAGGTGCCACAGATAGCGTTAATTCGATTTTGTATTGATTATCATTCGCAGTGCTATTAATAATCATTATCATTGTTATTAATAATCATTATCACATTAACATAGTTTACATCACGTAAATTATCATAAGCTTTGGAGCGCCCCACCGTGAGATCATGTTTTGTCCAATTTTCTAGCGCAACAGCCCTTTACCTTGCATTCTCGGCTACTTCAGCTGGAGCTCAGTCACCAGAAGAGACTTCGCCTGATGAAATTGTAGTCACAGGGAAATATCTCTACACCGATCAAATTAACGCTCTCAAAACACCGACTCCGATCATTGATGTTCCGCAAAGCCTCTCCATCGTCACCGCTGAGCAGATCACAGAGCGGGGCTTTAAGAGTATCGGCGACATCGTAAATTATACGCCAGGGGTGAACACATCACAGGGTGAAGGGCACCGCGACTCTGTTGTATTTCGTGGCGTGCGTTCAACGGCCGACTTCTTCATCGATGGTGTCCGTGATGACGTTCAGTATTATCGCCCTGTTTATAATTTAGAGCAGATCGAGATCTTACGCGGCCCAAATGCGCTATTGTTTGGGCGTGGTGGTACGGGCGGCATCTTAAACCGCGTCACAAAGAGAGCTGTGACCGGAGAAACCTTCTCTGGTTACGCGGCCAGTGTTGACGCATTTGGTGCTTTTGACGTTCAGATTGACAGCAATTTTACTACAGGTGAGGAATCCGCGTTCCGAGTCAACGCGTTTTACGAGCGCTTAAATAATCATCGTGATTTTTATAGCGGTGATAGATTTGGCGTAAATCCGACAGTCAAATTCGAACTGGCACAAAATACGGCGCTACATGTGTCTTATGAATACAACGATCATGAGCGCTTCATTGATCGCGGAATACCAACAGGATCAGATGGTCGTCCTGTTGAAGCACTCAAAGATATTGTTTTCGCTGACCCCGAACTCAATACCACACAGCTCAAAGCCCATTTACTGCGCGCGACGTTGCAGCACACCTTTTCCGAAAATCTGAAAGGTAATTTCGTCGCGTCTTATGGCGACTATGCAAAGCTATATCAGAACTTTTATGCGTCAGGTTACAGTCAGGCGACCACACCAAACATCGTGACGCTTGATGGTTATGTTGACACAACCGATCGTAAAAACCTGATCTTATCCGGAAATTTAATTGGAGAATTTGGAACTAGCGGCCTCCTTCACACGGTTGTTGCTGGCTTCGAATATATAGACACGTCCTCAAATCAAGACCGCTTTAACTCGTTCTGGGATACTACAGCAGATGACAAAGAGGTGTTTCCAATTGCTCGGCCGCTCAATTTAAGGCGTGGCATCGGCGTGAACTCGTCCGGCCTAACAGCAACAAACAGCTTCTCTACAGACCTTAATGACGATACACGCGTGGGCATTGATGTGTTTTCTGCTTACATACAAGACGAGATCGAAATTTCTGAGAAACTGGACGTTATTGTTGGAGCTCGGTTCGATAGCTTTGATATTGAAGTTTTTAATGTTCTCGCAAACGAAACAAGGACGCGAAAGGATGAAGAAATATCGCCGCGCATCGGCCTAGTAATCAAACCTCAGGAAAATATTTCTTTATACGGAAGTTATAGCGAGTCTTTTTTGCCTCGCAGCGGAGAACAGTTCGCAAATATCAATGGCAACAATGATCAACTAGACCCGAACACATTCTCCAACCTAGAAGCAGGTGTGAAATGGGACTTTAATCAAGGCCTAAGCCTTACAGCGGCCATTTTTGAAGTACAGCAGAGTTCACCTCAGGTGGCTGATAATGACCCCTCAACCTTGGATATCATCGAGTCAAAGATAGAGGGATTCGAGGCGCAGCTTCAGGGTCAAGTGACAGACAGATGGTTTGTTTCAGCTGGTTACAGCTATCTTGACGGCGAGCAAGTCAAGCGATCTGGCCCTGCAGGGCTGCGACCACGTGAATTACCTAAAAACATGGCATCGCTCTGGAATAACTTTCAGGTCACAGATAAGCTCGGCATCGGCCTGGGAATGACTTATCAAGACGAGAGCTTCGTTAACAACGGTAACACTGCTGTCCTGCCGAGCTATACGCGTATTGATGCTGCAGCATACTTAGACCTATCTGATCAGCTCCGCCTGCAACTTAATATAGAAAACCTGACTGACACGCTGTACTTCCCAAACTCGCATAGCACACATCAAGTCACTGTCGGTGCGCCCGTTAACGCTCGTCTAACAATCAGTGGGAGATTCTAGAAGAGCATAGCTCTTTGGCGAGCATTTAATTCAAAGTAAGCGCTATCTCTGCCTTTCAGGCTTCAGATAGATTGCTCATCTGAAATAAGAAAGGCTCCCTTAATTTATAAGGGAGCCTTTCAATAATTATATGATTTTTGGTTAGCGCATTGAGACTTGATCGAAACCCTTAATACGCACTGTGATGATTTGGGTTTCGGGATCCCAAGGATCAACTTTTAGAGGAACGCCGAGCACTTCACCATAGCGCTCATAACGTGGCTTCAGCCAAACGTTATAGATTTCTTCGTTAGTAAGGTCGTGTTGACCCATACGACGGGTTTCCTCCAGAACATGGCTATAGGGAAACAGGTACCGGCGCACACCAGGTTGCATTTCAGTTTGCATAACCAATTGGAAGTGACAGGTTGTTTGCTCGAAGACAGCCTTAAGGGCGAGCTCTTTGTCACCAGACTCTTCAATCATCTTAGCAACGCGTATCAGCATCGGGCTTTGTACTCTGATTTCGTCATCAACCATTTCTTCCAAAAGGTCATTGTCTTTAGCGAACTGGATATGACCGAGAGTCATTTTTACTAGCGCGTCATTTACTTGGTGTTCATAGGCACGGCTGGAATGATTCAAGGTCTTGATGACCATCTGCATCGCCTGACCCAACTCATCTGTTTTTTCAGGGAAAGGTGAGTACTGGCCGACTTGACGTCCTGCGGCAAAGGCGGAAGTGGAAATCGCGACGGCAATCACGCCAGCCGTAGCGACTTCAAGCAAACGTATGGTCATGGACGAGCTCCCGGTTTGGATTAATCCGACTGCAAAAGATTGAAGGCAGCATACCTGAACCCGGCTTGACCACATAGGCCGGTTTAACTGCCCTCGGGCGATTGTCCAACTAGAGAACAGGTCTCAAATCTCATGTAATCTCTATGTTTTTCTTATTCGACCAGAGTGACGGTGATATAGCCGTCGGTGTCGATGTCGGTTACGTCGAGTTTAAGGCCAAGTTGTCCCGCATACCCGTAATAGCGGGGCTTGGTATAAATCTGGTGAATTTCTTCAACTGTTAGATCAAACTGGCCGATCCGCTTGCCCATCTCCAAGACATAACCAAACGGTTCTTTATACCTTCGCATACCAGGCTCTGAGTCCCACTCCGACAGCATTTGATAAAAACAAGAAGTACGATCGAACATCGCGATCATGCCGAGTTCGGTGTTTCCAGTCTCCTCGACCTTGCCGCGAATACGGCCGAGCATCGGCGACATCGATTTCTGATCTTCGGAGATCATTTCATCTAGCAAGCCATGATTCTTAGCGAACTGAATATGAGACAGGTGCGACTTGACCAACGCATCGTTGAAATAGTGTTGATAGGGCATCGTGTCGGTCATTGTCTTCAGCGCGACATTGACGGCTTGACCGAACTCTTCCTCGCGCCCCTGAATGGGAGATATCATCGCGAGAGTTGGGTTGGGACGACCTGAGCCAGACTCAGCTTTGACAGCGGGTGGCGGGCCACCTTTAGCTGAATCGGGGGCTTCATAAAGATTGCGCGGTTGCTTGGTCATGGCATCTCTCCCAGATCGAGTTGCTGGCACGTAGTGGGGTACGGCATAAGGTAGAGTGTACTGCGACGTCCTATTGAGAGTCAGGCACAATCCCGTGAACAGGCTATTGAGCGGGCTGGATTGTCCGAACCGAGGACAGTGGTGCTCGCTATTCGGCGGCAGATTCTGTCGCAGATTGGCCAAATTTAGAAATCAGTGATTCTGCCAACGCGAAGGTTGTGGCCCTTCGCCCACCGCCATTGTTGGGTCCAGATACCTGACCAACCCATAGGTTCGATTGGCCTGGGCGATAAGCCGACATGCGGAGCGTAAACACAGCCGCTCCAGGGGCAGCATCCTTTCTGTTGAACGGAATCGTGACCCCTTTGTCATTGTGTACCGTGCCCATAGACCGCAGCCGTTGATCAAAGGTAACAGGCGACCGGGACTCAACGCCGGGCAAAGGTGTGCCGCCATCGACAGTGACGATGACATCGCCTCGCGGCGCAACCGTATATCCCTGCGCCGCCAAAAGACGGCTGACTTCAGAGACAAGGTCGCGCTCCAAGGGTAAGTCCCGCCCGGCACGAATTTCTAAAGTGGCGGACCATGGCATGTCAGCAAAGGCAGTTGCGGAGATACCGGTTAGCGATTGAGCGTGCAGACTTTCTGACAACTGAACCGTCGCGACGCATACGCTGAATAATAAAGCCGCAGACTTACTCATTAAGGCGTTTCCCCTCAACCAAAAGTAGATTAGTTGCAATACTACAGCCCAGTGTGAAGGATCGAAATCCTCCCTGGTTGAAGCACTCGCATTTTATGGCTTACAGCAATGAAGGTGGCGCCCGTGCCTAAAGCTTCAGCGCACCCGGGTTCATCAGACCGTTCGGATCAACAACACCTTTGATCTTTTTCAGCATTTCCCACGCCTCGGGCTTGCGGCTCTTGTCGTAGCGATACATTTTGCCCAACTGCATGGACACGGCACCCATATCCGCGAACATTGCCGCCAACTCATCTCGCATATTTTTGACGATTGTGCGGCCTTCTTCGTCGGCATCATAGGTTTGTAATTTCTCGAGGTGCTCAGGCCGGATTGCCGTCTCATACATTTTGAGTTGCGCGTCAGGCCAAAACCAAACCGGTTCAATAAGGAACCCGTAGTTGCCGACAGTGACCAGCAAGAAGCCGTTACGAATGCCGTGCTTCTCTGCTACGGCTGCATACTTTTTATAAACAGCGGTCACAGCATCCAATGCTTCGACCGCTTTGGAGTGCGGCACAATACAATGCAGCGGTACCCATCGCTCGCCACTTGGGCCGACAATGGAGTCCGGTGGCAGGAATGGTTCAGCGTGGCAAATTTTTGTTACGGAAGCTGGTAGCGGTCGACCGCCAAGCGCCCTTGCAAGACGTTTCGCTTGCTTGACCTTCTCCTCGACACCGCCCTTGGTGTGATCTTCGACCGAAAGGTGCAAACCGTAGAACACGTCTTTCAAATAGCGGCGACCAGCGAAAGCAATCTGTAATCCATCTAAAATGCCAGATTCTTTAATGACCTTGAACAAGGTGCGAACGTCTTTCAGAAAATTGCTCTCTCCTTCAGTAACCCTTGCCGATTGCTGGTTTTTATCAAAGCCCATGGCCTCAGTGGCTAAGCCTTCACGGCTGAGGCTGGATAGGGCGTTAGCCATATCCGCATAGGTATCGAACGCGTAAGCCAAATGGCGCCGGTGTTCCGGCCGACGGATTAGGCGCAAGGTCGCGGTCGCTTTTACACCCAGCGCACCGGCATCAGCAAGGAACGGTCCCATAAGATCTGGGCCGTAGTGTTTCATGAACGGAAGACCGCCTGCGACTGCATGAGACCCGACGGGAAGCACTGTGCCATCTGCCAAAATGACATCCAACCCGAGAACCTGCTCTACGGCAGAACCGTAAAAGCCTGAACCAAAAAACACTGAGTTTTGTGACAACGCGCCACCTACACGGCTTTGAAATCCGGAAAGTGGTCCCCAATAGGGGGTGCGCAAACCTTTCTCTTTCAGGGCGTCGTTTAAGTCCGTCCATGTGCATCCACATTCGACGGTGACGTACATATCATCCTCGTTGATTTCAAGGATTCGATTGATTTTCTGGGTGTCGACAGTGATCGAGTCAGGCTTGGTATGAAGGTACCCATCAGTATAGGACATGCCGCCGCCGCGGGGGACTAGCGCAATTCGAGCGTCGTGACAGGCAGCAGCCGCGAGAGAAAGGTCTTCTGTTGAGGTTGGTGATATTGCAGCGAGAGGAGTCTCAAAACTGCGGAACGTGTCCTCGGCAAAAAAAGCACGGGACTCATCGTCGGATTTGACATTCTCTGCACCCAAAATCTGGGTCAGCTGGTCGAGTAATCCCTTATGACCGGCGAGATCGACGCCGGGCTTGGTTTCCCCTGGGGGCACCGATTCGACGGCATAGCCGGGCACGGGGTTACCCACGGCGGGCGGAGCAGATGGCTCGGAATTTGGGCTTTGGGCGTCTTCAGACATAGGAATCCCCGTTTTTCTATTATTTTTTGAACCGTTTTATTGTTGCCCGGCTCAAAGTGGTGAGCAATAGCAGGTTATTTGCTACTTTATGCAGCACATATAAATCCAGTACTGTTCTATTAAGCATCTACTCATAGGATCGCAACGAATCGGCGCCCACTAGTATTAAAAGTTTGCCCCGGTACGAGACGCAAAAAGGACAGGCGCTATGACCCCCCTCCCTCTAGAACCGTCATGGGAACGCAAAGCACTTAACCGCACCACCTTTGGGTGTCGTGAGGTCGATGAGCAATACGTTCAGCAGGTTGGCTGGAGCACCTGGGTTGAGGATCAACTGACTCCGCCTGAGGGAGATGACCCAGAATTAGCCGCGTTCTTAGAACAGCAAGTTCTTCATATCGAATACGATTCATCGGAAGAGGAAGAAACGAATCAGGACATAGAAGGCTGGGAAGCGGTAGATGAGTGGAGGCCTCTGAACTATCTCAGAATGCCTGAGCAGAAATTGTACGAAGTCTTGATCAACGCGGGAAATACGCACCCTTTTCATGAAGTTTGGCGCGTCCGCAATGAAACTATGAATTCCGTGTTTATTCGGGCGACACATTCAAAATATCAACTTCGCGAAGTGATGACCGACTTTTGGCTTAATCATTTTTCTGTTTGGTGCGACAGCGACGACATCATGAGGGTGTCGGCTTTAATTTATGATCGTGACGTAATTCGTCCAAGAGTGTTTGGTAATTTCCGTAACATACTGGGTGCGACAGCAACGTCGACCGCCATGATGTGCTACCTAGATAACGCTGCCAGCCCAGCTTCGCTGCCCAACGAAAATTACGCTCGCGAACTCATGGAGCTCCACACCCTTGGTGGGGATGCCTATTTGGGTAACACAGACCCCATCAACGTTATAAAAGATAGAAATGGCGTTGCCATTGGATTCACCGATGAGGATGTCATCCAAGTTTCTCGCGCTTTGTCAGGCTGGACAGTTGAGAGATCTCAGTGGGGTGGTGATTCGGTCGGCCAACTGCCAAATACATGGCTATTTACCTACAATCCGTTTCAGCACAACACAAACGCTAAGTATTTTATGGGCAAAGACCTGTCCAGCCTTGAGGGTGAAATGGAACAAGGGGAGCGGGTGCTCGATATTCTCGCGAACCATCCTGCGACAGCCAATTTCGTCGTGACCAAAATGGTTCGGCGGTTTTTTGGGGATAAACCGCCGCAAGATGTTATCGATCGTGCTGTAGAAACCTGGATGAACAATCTGGACGCTGATGATCAGATCCTCCGAGTTGTCGCATCCATTTTGTTGGATGGCACGGAGATTGGCGACGAGGCACCCGATAGGATACGTCGACCCTTTGAGAAAATGGTCGCCGCATGGCGGGCCATGGGCGCAACTGTCGGCGCTAGTTGGGCTTGGTCCTCGATTGCGACAGAAACCAAAGATACTTCTTTTACTTGGCCAGGACCTGACGGACGGCCGACTGAGAACAATTATTGGCTGGCCGGTACTCAGGTTATGGAAGCCTGGAACTCGATGATTTTGACCTCAACATGGTGGGGTGTAATCAACGACAATCTTATGGATGAGCTACCTATAAAGGCCAAAGACTCCGCGATGTTAATGACCGACTTCTGGATCGGACGTATGCTGGGGCACCAACTGAGATCATCAGAAAGTTACGAAGCCTTGATTGATTACCAGTTTACCTGGGGTGGACCTTTCACCCATTGGACCTGGGCTCTTGAGTCACAGGACCAAGAAGAACAAGAGCAGCACCTGCAGAACGGCCAGATAGCAACGCGCGGCTTCGCTGCCGTTATCGCCACATCCGATGAGTTCGCCTGGGTATAGTATTCGACTTCACCCACACTTGCTTTACGCGTTCACGTCGACAATCACGCGGCCACGGATTTTACCATTGAGAATCTCTTCACCCAACTCGGGCAACCGACTAAGTGGCTCTAACGTCGTCATTTCATTAAGTTTGACGACGTCTAAATCTTGCGATAGCCGCGCCCAAGCTTGATCTCGTCTTTGATTGGGACAGGTGACAGAGTTTACACCTAAGAGACGCACACCACGTAGAATGAATGGCATCACAGTCATCGGAAGGTCCGTACCGCCGGCCAAACCGCAAGCGGCCACGGCGCCCTCATCTTTTGTTTCAGCCAACAATGTGGCTAGCGTTTTTGACCCTACAGAATCTATACCGCCGGCCCACCGGCCTTTTTCAAGGGGGCGGGCGTCACGGTCGAGCACATCACGGCCAATGACTTCTGCCGCGCCCAGCGACTGTAAGTAATCGACTTCAGATGTCCGCCCCGACGAGGCAACCACGCGATAACCCAATTTGGCCAAGATGGCGATGGCCACTGAACCAACACCTCCAGCCGCGCCGGTGACAACGATGTCGCCTTGATCAGGCGTGACTCCAGCGTCTTCCAGAGCCAAGACACACAACATGGACGTATACCCGGCCGTGCCGATAGCCATCGTATCCTTCAAAGAGAATCCGTCTGGCACGCGCGTTAGGAACTCACTCTTCACGCGCTGCTTTTGACTATAGCCACCCCAAAGGGTCTCAGATAAACCCCAGCCGTTAACTAACACCTTATCGCCTGGCTTGTAGTTTGCGTCTAAGGAATTGACGACGGTCCCAGCCAAATCAATACCACCAACCATTGGGAAATCTCGAACGATCTTGCCTTTTCCGGTAATGGCGAGCCCGTCCTTATAGTTGACAGTAGAATAGGCTACATCGACCAGAACAGGCTCATCCGGCAAGTCCGAAATCGTTAAGTCCTGGATTGCAGATTTGTAATTACCATCAGTGTTCTCAATTACCAGAGCCTTGAAGGTCTCTGTCATGCCGTATCCTTTCGAACAGAAAATTGCTTGGCGGTGTTTAGCCGCTTGTGGAAATGGTGTTATCCCGAAGACACTGAACATTCAACCGATTCAGACGCTGTCTAAGGGGTTTAAGTCGGCCATATTATGCCTCAAAATCACCTTAAGAGATTTCGACCCATTTCCCATCTTGCGACACGTTCACTATTGCTGTCCGAAGTGGGTCTGGTTAACAAGCCCCTCTCGCCTGCCAAGAAGATAGCTACCCCGCTTGAAACGTTATTTTACTGGAAGCGTCGTCAGCTATCATTTTGAACTAAGCGCATGGTGTACCCGCGATTCTGTCCCAGTCAGACCAGGTCAATTAAATATGGTTTATGGCTAGTCAACTTTTAAGTATCGACTGAGATGGATATCCCTTGGGTTATCAACCCAACCAGAAACATGAGTGCCGACCAGATTCTTGCTTACACCATGCACAAGGGGCGCAATCGGCGCATCTTTCAGCATTAAAGACTCTGCCGCCGACAAAATGGTTGCACGGCCTGTTGCATCTGATGTTGAGGCCGCACTATCCAGCAATTGATCATATGTCGCGTTTTTATAACGGGCGTAGTTGGAATTTGATGACCGGCTATCGAGCACGGCTAGAAAATTACCAGCATCATTTACGTCTGCAGCCCAGGCCGAATAGCCAATCTCAAAATCTCCGGTCCTTAGCCGAGAGAATAATACTTTGCCCTCCGTGTTGTTAATCGTGACATTGACGCCCAATGGCTGCCACATCGCCCCTATAGCCGCCGCCACGCGTCGCCGGTCTTCAGCAGAGGATAAACTCAGCGTCAACTCGAGTGGATTGCTCAGTCCGTACCCGGCTTCATTGAGCCATGCCTTTGCGCGGGCTACGCGCTCTGTGTGAGACACGTTTTTGTCGCCATACACAGGCGGCGTGTACCCGGCGACGGCAGGAGGCACAAGTCCGTATGCTGGCTGCTCACCTGAACGTAAGACACGCGCTGCAATTGTTTCGCGGTCAATCGCCATATTCAACGCTCGACGAACGCGCACATCGGACAACGCAGGATGAGTTGTATTAAAAGACAAATAGAACGTAATCAGGTACTCGGCGATACGAGTTTCATCCGCTAAGTTTTCTCGCAGCCATGGGGTGCGCGCGGTAGGAAATTCCAGATTGGTATCCAAACCTCCCGCGCGAAATAGTGCCAGCGCGGCCGACTGGTCTTCGGTCGGCAAGTAAACCACTCTTTCCAATGAAACACTGTTAGCAGAATGAAATAAATGATTGGTGCTTAGAACTACCCGGTCCTGGGGCCAGAAATCTTCTAAAACAAAAGCCCCGTTGGACGCCATATTGTCTGGCGCGGCCCAACTGTCACCGTGACGCTCGATCGCATGGGCAGGCACAATAGCTGCGAACCCGTTCGACAGAAGCTCTGGTAGGTATGGCACCGGTGATTCAAGGGTCATTATAACTGTGGTCTCATTCGTCGCTTCGACTCCAAGCGAATTAACCGCAGCATCCCCCCTATTGATCGCCGCGCCGTTCTTAATGGCGTAAAACAATCCTGGATATTGTGATGCAGTTTCTGGATTCATCAGTCGCCGGAACGAGTACACGACATCTCGAGCCGTCAAAGGCTCTCCGTCAGACCATTGAAGGTCCTTCCGAAGAGTAAACGTCCAGATCAAACCATCCTCAGAGACCGCCCAGCTTCTTGCAACACCAGAGACCGGCGCACCTGCCGCATTGGGAACGGTAAGACCTTCAAACAAATCCAGAATAATGTTGTTCTCATACACCGTGATGATGCGGTGCGGATCCAAGCTTGATGGGTCTTGGTGATTACCTCGTGTGAGGACAGTTTGCGCGTGCGCAGCAAACGCCACAGCCAAAACTGCGACGCAAACAATGACAAAATGCATGCGGTCAGCCGCTCGTTTTACGAGCCCGCACTTGAGCATCAATGACCGCGACGGCAGCAAGATTGACCAGGCCACGGGAGGTTACAGAAGGCGTCGTTATGTGACCTGGTTTGTCGACACCTAGCAGAATTGGGCCAACATGAAGCCCTCCCGATAGGCTACGCGCCAAATGAAATGCTGTGTTTGCAGCATCCAGGCAAGGCATAACCAACAGATTTGCCGAGCCATCCAACTTAGATTCGGGAAACACACGGCGGCGCAGATCTTCGTTCAAGGCCACGTCAGGCTGCATCTCACCCTCGACCTGTAGGTCTGGGTATTCGTTGTGCAATCGTTCCATGGCAGCGCGCATTTTGACCGCATTTGTGTTCTGAGACGATCCAAACGTCGAGGTCGCGATCAACGCTACGCGCGGTGTAAGCCCGAAGTCTGACACTTTGTTAGCCGCGCGCACTGTGAGGTCGACGATTTCATCTGCCGTTGGGTCTTCAGAAACATAAGTGTCACACATGAATATGGGACCACGGTCCAACACTAACAAAGACAACGCCGATGTTTCGCGAACACCGCTGCACAAGCCAAGCACTTCTTCGACGTACTTCAGGTGCCATTTGTACTCGCCATAGGTTCCACAGATCATCGCATCGGCATCACCTTTTTCAACCATCAGGCTCGCAATAACCGTTGAGTTAGTGCGAACGATCGTCATAGCAGAATCTGGCGACACTCCCTTGCGGGCCATGACACCGTGGTAGGATTCCCAATAGTCGCGATAACGATCGTCGTTTTCTGGGTTAACTATCTCAAAGTCTTTTCCAGGAACAAACTCTAGCCCCAACTTTTGAGCACGTTGCGAAATAACTAAAGGTCGTCCGATTAGGATCGGAGTAGCGATACCATCGTCCAACAGAACTTTGGCGGCAAATAAAACGCGATCATCTTCACCCTCTGCAAATACTACCCGTTTAGGTTCTTCACAGGCTTTGTCAAAAATCGGCTTCATTACAAGGCCGGTGCGGAACACAAACTGATCAAGCTCATTGCCATAGGCCACGAGATCATCAATCGGACGCGTCGCCACACCAGAATCCATAGCTGCTTTGGCAATGGCCGGACAGATTTGAGAGATAAGACGGGGATCGAAAGGCTTAGGGATGATGTAATCAGCGCCAAATCGCAATGTCTGCCCGCCATAAGCAGCCGCGACAACTTCAGAACTGGCCCTTTTGGCGAGATCAGCGATCGCGTAGACGCAAGCAATCTTCATCTCTTCGTTGATCTCGGTTGCGCCAACATCGAGCGCCGCTCGGAAAATAAAAGGGAAACATAGGACATTGTTGACCTGATTGGGATAATCAGACCGACCGGTAGCAATAATAGCATCCGCCACAGCCCCTTTCGCAACTTCTGGTCGGATTTCTGGCTCGGGATTCGCCAAAGCCATAATGATCGGCTTCTTGGCCATGGTCTTGACCATTTCGCCAGACACTACGCCGGGGGCTGACACTCCAAGAAATACATCAGCACCCTCAAACGCCTCTTGCAACGTCCGGGCCTTGGTATCAGATGCGAGCGCCGCTTTCTGCTCTGTCATGCCCTCAGCGCGGCCCCGATAAACCACACCCTTGCGATCACAAAGAATGACGTTTTCGCGATTAAGGCCCAGCGCCAGCAGTTGATTAAGGCATGCAATGCCAGCGGCGCCGCCACCCGATAACACCAGTTTAATCTGGTCGATTTTTTTATTGACGAGACTCAGTCCATTTATAACCGCAGCCGCAACAACAATTGCCGTGCCGTGTTGGTCGTCGTGGAACACTGGAATGTCCAATCTTTCCCGCAACTCTTTCTCGACGATGAAACAATCCGGAGCTTTGATGTCCTCCAGGTTAATCGCCCCGAAAGTCGGAGAAATCGCAGTGACCACATCTACCAACTTGTGTGGATCGTTTTCGTCGACTTCGATATCAAAGACATCGATACCGGCAAATTTTTTAAAGAGAACTGCCTTACCTTCCATCACCGGCTTTGACGCCAGCGCGCCGATTGCACCAAGGCCAAGAACAGCCGTTCCATTCGAAACCACGGCAACAAGATTGCCGCGGCTGGTCATGGTGGCTGCTTCGGCAGGGTCTGCAACTATCGCGTCACAGGCTGCTGCCACTCCCGGAGAATACGCCAGAGCAAGGTCGCGCTGATTAGCCAGCGGTTTGGTGGCTGTGACTTCTAATTTGCCGGGCTTCGGGTACCGGTGATAGTGGAGCGCATCGTCTCGCAACTTGTCTTTGGCATCAGTGGCTTGATCAGTCGACATCGTCTAGGGCCCCTTCCCGCAAAACTAGTTCTAATCTCAATATCCCACGTTAAGGGCATGTTTGACCACCTTGCGCATGACAGAAGGCAAAGCAAAGTCTCCCAGGGCATCCAGATGCGCCCAGACGAAATCCTTATCCTGGCCAATGTCCTTGGCTCGCCAGTTTGCAACCGGGGCAGCATCGACCTGGAGCTCGAGATGAAAGTGGGTGAAGGTATGACTGACCACACCCTCTAAAGAACGCCATTTCGACTGCGTGATATTGACAGGGGTGTGAGTTTTCGCCTCTTCCTTTACCCAGCTGCTGTTCCGCCAAGGCGTCGATGGAATCTCCATCATACCGCCCAGCAATCCTCTGGTAGGGCGGCGATGTAACAAGATCGCGCCGTCAGACCGAGTCAACCAAAAACATACGCCCCGGCGTGTTCGCTTCTCTTTCTTGAGCGATTTGCGCGGCAGGTCTGATGCAATTCCCAAGTGGCGGGCGCGACACGGCTCTTGCCACGGGCAAAGAACACAGGACGGCGACTTGGGCGTACATACAGTGGCCCCCAAATCCATAACTGCTTGGGCGTAATCGCCAGGTCGTTCGTCCGTCGTTAGATCAGCCGCCAATTCTTTCAGTTGACATTTGACCTCTGGCAATGGTGCTTCAACAGCATAAAGACGAGCCATCACCCGCTCGACATTGCCATCAACTACAACAGCTTTTTGACCGAATGCAATGGCGGTGACGGCCGCAGCCGTGTAGGGGCCAATCCCAGGGAGAGCCAATAGAGCGGCTTCCGTATTTGGAAAAACTCCACCGTATTCTTCTGTGACCACTTTCGCGCAAGCATGCAAGTTTCGCGCGCGCGCGTAATAGCCAAGCCCCGCCCACTCGGTCAGCACATCATCAAGATCGGCGGACGCAAGGGCGATTAGTGTCGGCCAGCGTAAGAGGAAGCGCTCGAAATATGGCTTGACCGCAGCTACAGTTGTTTGCTGAAGCATGATTTCACTTAGCCAAACCGCGTAGGGGTCTGCCCTTTGCCCAGGCAAGGTGCGCCAGGGCAAACGGCGACGATTACGGTCATACCAGGCCAGAAGATCTGTCGGCTGAGGCTTAGAGGATTTGGCGGCGGGCATGCCTGGTGAACATCCATTTTCTTGATAGAGACGCGTGCAAAGCTGTCGTCCTGCGGTACACTGGAGCCTATGAGCCCCAGAACCAAAAGAAAAGCATATGAAAACGGCACCCCGGACCGAACCTCGCGTGGCCTGCTTGGCATCGCAGCACTGACCGAACGGGTTGCTCGACCTGTGCTTGGGAAACGAGGATTTTCCGCGGGACAGGTCATCGGACGCTGGACGGAACTTGTTGGCGCAGAACTTGCGGCGTCGACGTCACCGGAGCGCGTTCAGTTTCATCGCGGCGCTCGCGTCAATGGAACATTATATCTTAGGGTGGCCAGTGGCGCTGCCGCTGCGCTGGTCCAGCCTCAGGTCCCATTAATTATAGAGCGGCTCAATGGTTTCCTAGGCCCTAATGCAATAAGCGATATAAAAGTGACCCAAGGCCCTCTACCCCATCGCTATACTAAGACACCTGTCCCTCGAACGCGGGCAATTTCGTCCGAAGCCCTGGCCGATGCGGAGACCGAGGTCGGCGCCCTGGGCTCTGATGCATTACGCAACTCCTTGGCTCGCCTCGGCGCTCGACTGAGGGAACGCGGATAAGATACACCCCAGGTCGAGAACTGAACAAATTTGGTTCTTTAGGCGTGCTATTGTGCCTGGCTCTGCCTCAAGCCCACGCCCAGACCATCGACGGACTATTGAGTAACATCATAGAGACAATTAGCGACGTGATCAGCGACCACTCGGGTATGCACGTTGGGGGTGACTTAGGTTTCGTTATTTATCGGCCAGCAAAAATATCCGCCACCGGCAACCTGAGCACCACTTGGACGGATATCAGTTACATGAGTGCCTTCTTTGGGGTCACAGCCGCTCAGACTTTGGCCTGAGGACTGACCGCGTTCACCGCAACTTCAGGTTAAAAAAACATCAGCTTGGCTTTCGGAACCAACTATCAGGTAACGGACGAATGGGCGCTGGCAGCGAACGCGGGGTATTCAAAACTGCTCAGTGATGCAAAGGATAGTCCCATCTTATCTGTTCAGGGATAATACAGTGATTTCGTTGGCGTCCTTGTTGCGGTTTGCAGCCTCTAGTCGCAGGCCTGGTGAATATTACCTCCCGATTACCCCCTATAGGCCACGCTAACGCCGAACAGATGGCGCCCAAGGCTGCCCTATAATTTCCATATTCTTAATTACAATAATGTTGGTACAAGAGAAGATAAGAGTTCAAACCGTAGCGAATGCCACGCTCGAGAACTAAATAACGTCGTTAGCGAGCTTTGCAGGAGGTTTAGGATATGATTGACGCACTAATCCGATCTCAATTTATCGCCGCTTGCATGGCCTTGATTATGTTTGGGCTAACAGCTCCGACTTTGGCCCAGACCTCGGCGACTGAGGGTGTGCCAAAAACAGCGAACGATGAAGGTTACATACTGGAGCGGTTCCCAGATAGCCTGCCGCAAACAACCAACCAGTGCATCTTCTTTCGCACTCTGTACGATTGGAAACCTTTGAACCGTCACAATCTGATCGTTTGGGCGCCGAGCCGCAAACATCCCTATCATTTGCAACTTGACCGCCCGTGCCAAAATTTAAGATTTGCACACACCATTGGCTTTTCGTCAAACAATGGACGCTTGTGCGGGTTTGGTGGCGATTCCATCTTGATCGGTCATGGTGGCGGACTGCCTGATCGCTGCCCAATCGGCTCAATCACGAAATTAGACGAAGACGGCCTGGAGCGGCTCCTCGCCCAGGGACAGGGCAGAACCCTAAGGGAAAAGCGTGAATCCGAAGCTGCTGCAGCGGCCAAAGAAAATCCCTAGTTCAGCCCCCCTGGATAATCGGCAAAAAGACCAAATATTAATCTAATGATTCTGGCGTGATCTCCTCCCCGTTTAGGCGGCGGGATGGTTGGGCATCCAAGTGGAACGGCCTGCCGCTTCCCCCCCGCAGCGGGCCGTTTTTTGTTAAACCCTGGGTATGTGAAGAAATAAAGCATTCATGGTTGCCTAGCGGCGCCTCACCGGTTGTGAAACCACGGTTGCCAACAATGGTGGCATTGAAGGTGCCGCCCTCACCATCTTTAGAGTAGGCGTACGAAGGCCAGCGCATGTATACAGGATCGTTAGCCACTTGCATCACTTCGAGTTCTTCGCCAGTCCAGGGATTCACCCACATGCATAGAATCTTATTGGTTCCTGGATCCTTATAAAAAAGTACTTCTCGTGAAACTGAACGGTACCCACGATCCCGCTTTTCATCTTCAAAGTTTTTGCAAGCACGCATGTTCGTGGCTGCGACATTGAAGAGATGGTGGTCTCTTTATCATGGAACGCGACTATACTCCGAACCTTGCCACCAGTAGACGATCGTTTCGCCCCCAGTCAGCGAGCAATTGAGTTTCTGCTCAACAAAAAAACGTCGTTCGGATTCGATAAATCCAAAGCACGAGCCTTGGTGTCAGTGGCTACCATCGTCAGGCCTGCAGCTGTAACAGCCGCCGTGACCAGCGCCACGCCCGAGGTAAGGTTGAACATCTCATAGGTTCTCCCTTTCTTGGTTTCTTATGATTGGATTCGCCTAAGAGCCAACTCTAAACGATCTCTTCAGATATTGTCCGCGATCACGGTCACAGAATCTCGAATAGAATCGAATAGGGTATTTTTTCTATTTATAAATATATATTGAGGATTTTATTCTTAATATATATTTATATTATACTTCTATTCCTACTAATTATCTATTTTACAAATATTTGATCTGTTATGCGAATTTCCCTTGCATGAACGGCACTCTTTAGGGACTGATAAGACCTCCATTTGACAATGTTTCCGCTGTACTCCTGACCAGTCGCGGTCTTGCACGCCAGTGGAGTGCCCGCCTAAAATACTCAACACCTAGTGCGTAAGATGCTTTATACCCACTGCATATTGTGAGGAATTACCCGTGAAACCGTTTGCTTCCGCCGCTTTTGGCTGCGCCGCTGTAATGCTTGCGCTGGTCGGCACCGCATCTTGTTCAGAAGAAGATTCGCAAGACCCAAATATCCCGTCCGCCCAAAGCGAGATGGGAACCAGCGAAAACACTACTGCCGACTCTATTAAGTCGACGAATACCCAGCAGGTCTCTCAAGCTGCCGACGGTGCAGCGACTGAGACTTCTGGTCCGGTTTATCGCGAAATGATTTATGGCGACCCTGCGGCGCCTGTAACAATAGTTGAATACGCGTCATTGACCTGTAGCCACTGCGCGTCCTTTCACAACGCCGTGCTGCCAGAAATTAAGAAGAATTATATCGACACTGGCAAAGTGCGATTGGTCTTTCGCGACTTCCCCTTAGATGGTTTGGCCATGGCTGGCGCCATGCTTGCGCGCTGTGCTGATGGTGACCGCGGTAAGGCACTCATCAGCGTAATGTTCCGCCAACAAGGCACCTGGGTCATGTCGGAACGCCCTATTGAACCGCTTACATCGTATGCAAAACTGGCAGGACTCGACGAAGACGGTGTTAACGCCTGCCTTGAGAATGAAAACATCATGGTCGCAATTCGTGAGGGCCAAGAAACTGGCACCAATCGGTATAAAATTGCGTCAACGCCAACGTTCTTTATCGAGGACGTAAAAGTCGAAGGCAATCGCGGCTACGATTACATGGCTAAAATCATAGATGAAAAACTCGCGGAAAAAGACTCATAAGCGCACCTTCCTTCTTGTATCACCCACCCGTAACACCACGTTTCTGCGGAGAACCGATCCTTGGTTGAATTTACCCGGCTACGCCTGACCGGCTTTAAATCTTTTGTCGACCCCACGGACCTCGTTATCGAAAAGGGAATGACAGGCGTTGTGGGCCCGAACGGCTGCGGTAAGTCGAACCTCGTTGAAGCCCTGCGCTGGGTGATGGGCGAAACCTCTGCTAAGCAAATGCGCGGCGGAGAGATGGACCAGATCATTTTTGGGGGGACACGAGACCGTCCAGCTCGGAACATCGCCGAAGTCAGCTTGATTATGGATAATCGGGCTCGTGACGCGACGTCACAATTCAACGACACAGACGAACTCGAAGTTTCGCGACGCATTGAACGCGGCAAAGGATCGGTGTACCGGGTCAATGGTCGTGATGTCCGAGCTAAAGATGTTCAGTTGCTGTTCGCAGATCTTGCTTCGGGCGCACGATCGACCGCGCTAGTCAGCCAAGGTCGCATCGGTGCAATCATCAACGCCAAGCCAGGCCAACGCCGCCACCTGTTGGAAGAGGCCGCGAATATTACGGGGCTCCACAGTCGGCGACACGAAGCAGAGCTAAGACTCAAAGCGGCTGAGACCAATCTCGAACGGCTTGATGACGTCATCCAAGCGCTTGACGTTCAGTTGCAAAATTTAAAAAAGCAGGCCCGGCAGGCTGCACGATACCGCACCATTTCCGACTCTATTCGCGCCGCTGATGCCCTGGTATTATCCATTCGCCAAACAGCAGCAGAAGCCGAACTCAGTCGTGCGGTTGGAATACTTACTTTGGCGGAACAAGAGGTCGCGACTAAAGCAGGTATCGTCGCTGAGGCGACAATAGCCCAGACAGCAGCAGCCGAAGCTGTTCCGCCGCTCCGGCAGGCAGAAGCTGCAGAAGCAGCCAAAGTCCAACGCCTGAGCCTCGCCCGCGAACAGCTAGACGAAGAAGAGAAACGCCTTGCAGCGGCGCAAGAAGCTGCGGAAACACGGCTTGCCCAACTTCGGGATGACATGTTCCGCGAGAAGGAGCGCATCTCAGATGCCAAAGGGGCGCTCGATCGCCTCGACGGTGAGAGATCTAATCTTGAAGAAGCCCAGGCCAGCCAAGCAGATTCGCTTGAGCAAGCGCGAGCGAATCTCAAGGCCGCAGCACAATCTGTCGAAGGGCTCGAAGGAGAAATTTCGCGCCTAGCTGCAACATTGGCAGAGTCGGAATCCTCACGCGCGACCGCTCGCCAAAAAGAATCAGAAGCGAAGCTGCGCGGTGGACGCGCCTTGCGCCGCTTGGAAGAGGTTGAAGAGCAATTAGATCAAACCCGCATTCAGGCGCAACCGGCACTCGACCTCCAAGCAGAAGAAACAACTGCGAAACAATGTGAAGACGCCTTAGCCTTGGCGCGCAGCCAATGGGAAGATGCGGAAACAAACCGGGCATCTGCTCAGGAGGAAGATCAAACCTCCCGCGATCAACTACAGGAAATCCGCGGCGAAGAAGCCAAAGTGCAGGCTGAGATCGTCGCACTAGAAGGCCTGCTCGCAGAGCGTGAAACAGATGCAACCTGGAGTCCTATTCTCGAATCAGTCACCGTGGAGCCAGGCTTCGAGCCAGCATTAGGCGCCGCAGTAGGTGATGACCTCAGCGGAGCTGCCGACGATACCGCCCCGGTACATTGGTCGAGCCTACCGCCATTTGCGCCACCCCCTATGCTGCCCGGCGGGGTACGCCCGCTCGGCTCCGTTGTCCAAGCGCCTGAAAAACTCAGTCGCCGCTTGTCACAAGTTGGCATTGTCGAGAACCGAGAGGCGGGCGCAGCGCTTCTGAGTTCTTTGAAGCCAGGCCAGAGACTGGTGACTAAAGATGGTGATTTGTGGCGCTGGGATGGCTTTGTGAGCGCGTCAAGCGCGCCAAGCTCTGCCGCACAGCGACTGAAGCACAAGAACCGGCTCAAAGAGCTTCGCAACGAAATCGGGACTCGTCGCGCCGCTTCCCAGACTGCAGAAGAGAAAGCTGTCGCTGCTCGCAATCGTGTCACGTCCGCAGCTGAAACTGAGAAAGAACGCCGCGCGACAGTCCGCGATGCAGAACAAGCTCTGGAAAAAACCCGCGCTGCTCTCGCTGAACGGCAACGTACGGTCGCAGCCCTGGAAAGCCGGATTGCTAGCCTGGAAGAAACCCACAAAACGCTGGTCAGAGAGCGCGACGAAGCAGGGCAACAAGAACGTGAAGCAGATAACACGCTGGCCGAACTGGGTGACGGAACAACTGAACGGAATCGCCAGTCTGAATTGCAACGGCAACTCGGTGGCCGCCGCAATGACCTCATGGAAGCACGCGCAGCGTATGACGCTCTCACCCGTGCCTCTGAAGAACGCCAGCGCCGTCTAGCGGCTTTGGCGGAAGACACGCAATCCTGGTCAAACCGTCGCAGTGAAGCTGAGCAGCAACTCGGGGCCTTGATAGAACGGGAAGGCGCTTCGGTTGGAGAGGTCGAAGAACTGGCGGGCAAACCCGAAGCGCTCGCCGAACAGCGCCAAGCTTTAATGTTTCAACTGGAGGACGCGGAAGGTGGCCGCCGCACGGCCGCTGATGCGCTGACCCGAGCCGAAGCAGTGCTCCATGAAACAAGCAAAGCCCTAAGAGACGCAGAACAAAGTGCGTCAACCGCTCGTGAAGAACGTGTTCGTCGTGAGGCATCGGTGAGCCAAGCAAAGCAAGCGATTGAAACACTTGCGGCAGCTATCGAAGAAAAAGTTGGTTGTGCACCCGCGGACGTGCGGGCCCAGACCCGCCTCAAAGACGGTGAAGAGCCGCCATCGATCGAGAAAGCAGAGAAGAGCCTGCAGCGCCTTATCAGTGAGCGCGACAATATGGGGGCCATCAATCTCCGCGCCGAGCAGGAAAGCGCCGAACTCAACGAGCAGATCGACACCCTTAATACCGAGCGGGAAGACCTGATTAATGCAATTGCCCGCCTGCGTGACGGCATCTCCAGCCTCAATCGCGAAGGACGCCAGCGCCTGCTGCAATCCTTCAAGGAAGTTGATGGGCATTTCCGCAATTTATTCACCAGCCTCTTTGGTGGCGGTAGAGCCCATTTGTCTTTGACCGACGCCGACGACCCTCTGGAAGCGGGTCTAGAAATTATGGCCAGCCCACCCGGCAAACGGTTGCAGAATCTCGGGTTGCTGTCCGGCGGAGAACAAGCCCTAACCGCCATAGCTCTTCTATTTGCAGTATTTATGGTCAATCCAGCCCCAATCTGCGTCCTCGACGAGGTGGACGCCCCTTTGGATGACGCCAACGTCGACCGATTCTGCAATCTGATTACTGAGATCACCAAAGCTACAGGCACCCGGGTCATCGTCGTGACCCACCATCGGATGAGCATGGCCCGCGTCGACCGCTTGTTCGGCGTGACAATGGCCGAACGCGGAGTCTCCAAGCTGGTCTCGGTCAATCTGAATGAAGCTGAAGCGTTCCGCGAAACGGCCTGATTCTACACACGCTTTGGGGATCGCCCCCAGACTAAAGCCAGCAGCGCTCATAACTACCAAAAAAGCCCGGAATTCAGCGGGCTTTCGTCCTTGACAGAGGTACAGACGGTTCCTATTGTGCGCCCGATTTCGCGCTGCAACAGGCCGGTTCCGGCCCAAGCTTCGATCGTCTCAAGGGGTGGGAATTTTTACCCTAATTGTTCAGTCAAACGGTGACTCCGGAACACGCCGATTGGTCTTTGAGGACCGTATGGCCACCGAACCAGATGAACCGCTGAATAACTTGGATGCCCGCCTCAAAGCCGCTCGCGGTCAATTGGATACGGAATCATCCCCGCGTGGGCGCGGAACACAAAGCGGGCTGGGCCAAGGTCTCCGCATCGGTGTTGAAATGGTCGTTTCCGTCGCTGTCGGCGCAGGATTAGGCTACTTCATCGATAACTGGGCCGAAACCACGCCGCTTTTTATGATTGTGTTTTTGTTTCTGGGTTTTGCCGCAGGCATTATGAATGTGCTTCGCATCGCCCGGGGCTTAGATGAAGCGGTCGGCTTTGGTCGGGCGATGAGAGAAAAAGAAGCCAGAGATAAACTGGCGCGAGACGAAGCAGTGGGCGCCAACCCGGCGCGGACAGATGAGAGCGGAGCGAACAACTAAACATGGCGACCGAAGACCACGGCCCAATGGCACAGTTCGAGATTAAATCATTGATTGATCTCAACGTTGGCGGCTACGACATCTCATACACCAACTCCGCTTTGTTTATGACGCTTGCCGTCATCTGCACGTTTAGCCTGTTTTGGGCAGCAACCCATAAGAGGACTATGGTGCCCAGCCGCATTCAATCCATCGGCGAACTAATGTTCGAATTCGTCGCTGGCATGGTCAAAGAGAATGTCGGCAAGGAGGGCATGAGGTACTTCCCGTTCATCTTTACCCTGTTCGTTTTTATTCTATTCGGCAATGTCCTGGGCCTACTGCCCTACAGCTTTACCTTTACATCTCACATCATCGTAAACGCAGCTTTGGCCGTATTTATCTTTGTCGCCGTGACGATCATTGGCTTCGCGACCCATGGCTTGCATTACCTGCGCCTGTTCTGCCCAGCCGGAACACCGTTGCCTGTGGCCATCGTTTTGGTGCCCATTGAAATTATGTCTTACTTCATTCGGCCGGTATCCCTCAGCCTGCGTTTGTTCGCCAATATGCTGGCGGGCCACGTATTGCTGAAAGTATTGGCCGGCTTCGTGATCTCACTCGGAATTTTCGGGGTTGTTCCGTTTTTGGCAGTTGGCGCTGTGACCATGTTGGAAATCATGGTTGCGCTAATCCAAGCCTACGTGTTTGCCCTGCTTTCGACCATTTATCTCAACGACGCTGTTCATCTTCACTAGGAACAGCCAGCGGACCCTTACTACGAATTACTCAAGATATCATCCTAAGGAAGGACTAAGACCATGGAATTAGAAGCTGCAAAAATGATCGGTGCTGGCCTTGCCGCCATCGGCGTCATCGGTGGCGGTGTCGGTGTGGGCATCGTGTTCGGTAATTACATGACCGCCGCATCGCGCAACCCATCACTGAAAGACGAATTGCGAACTTATGCATTCCTCGGCTTCGCCCTTTCAGAAGCGACCGCGCTATTCGCGCTGGTTATTGCGCTGATCGTTCTGTTTACCTGAGCAGAAGTCGTTTCCCGGTACTTTTAAGGGGTGGCGGGATCTAAGACTTCTTATGACTGCGAGGCGTCATGCCACAGTTCGACCCTTCGACTTTTTCCTCTCAGCTGTTTTGGCTGCTGATTTGCTTTGTCGTGCTCTATTGGGTGGTCTCCAAGTTCGCCATTCCCCGTATTGGCGATATTCTAGCGCAGCGCGAGCGCGTGGTGCAGGACGACCTAGACCGTGCTGAAAGCTTAAAAGGCGAGGCTAAACAAGCCCTGGCCGATTACGAAGCAGCAATGGCGGGTGCGCGCGAGCAAGCCCGCATGCTGATGTTTAAGGTGACCAGCGACACCAAGGCGACGGCTGAGACCCATAACAGGGAAATCGGCGAAGAACTGACTGCCCAAATCGCAGATGCGGAACAACGGATTGCCACGGCCCGTGATGAAGCCATGGACAGCCTCACGTCGATTGCCGCAGACGCGGCTAAAGATGCAGCCAGTCGCCTGGCTGGCCTTGAGGTTAATAGTGATGATGCCGAATCTGCTGTCATCGCAGCCATGGAGGGAACGCGTTAATGTTTACAGATCCTTCATTTTGGGTTGGCCTCGCCTTTGTCCTCGTCGTCGGTTTCCTTGCCAAGCCGATTATGCGCACCGTCTCGAGCTCCCTCGACGCTAGGGCCGACAAGATACGCTCGCAGATTGACGAAGCCCGCAAGCTTCGCGAAGAAGCGCAAGCTCTTTTGGCTGAACACCAGCGCAAGCAGCGCGATGCATTATCAGAAGCAGAAAGCATTGTCGCCCAGGCCAAAGAAGAAGCCAGTCGCATGCGCGCCCAGGCGGAGACGGATTTGGAGCAGTCCATTGAGCGGCGTAAAGCCCAAGCCCTGGATCGTATCGCTCAGTCAGAAGCACAGGCCATTGCCAGTGTTCGCAACACGGCGGTTGATGTGGCCGTCGCGGCAGCCGAGAAATTGATCACTGATCAAATGACGGGTGATCGCCAAGCTGCGCTCGTTGACCAATCAATCAAGGATCTTGCTGACCGACTGAATTAGTCTGATCTCCAACCAGTTTCCAAAAAAGCCCTAGCCTCTTAGCTGGGGCTTTTTTATTTCCTAGTCGACAATGTTGAGAGATGCTCGATCAACCATATACTCAGGCTTAATGACGGATTCCCAATTCGCGACCGTGCGCTGGGTCAACTCCACTTCATCATCGACGGCGTGAAAAATAACATTCAGACACTCATCTTTGCCCAAGCATTCCAACGTCAAACGAGCCAATCCATCACGGGTCATCGCACCAACAGCGGTCAGGTCTGTGGTCAGTGTTGCATTGCCAGACTCCTGCGTCTCCATGGGCAGCAACGTTAAATGTCGGATGATGGTATAGGGCACTCCGCTGTTGATGAGCGTCCCTTCCGCGATTGTTTTTGAAGCGATAGCAGTTTCCTGAACAGGGTGGGTCTTCTCGATGTAAATCAACTTTCCACTATCCGCCGCCCCAATGGCGCCATGGAGAATAATGTGATCCACACCACTTGCCGCTGCCCATTTGGAAATGAGTACCTGGCTTTGTTCATAAAATTTTTGGTCACCGCCAAATGCTTGACTGGAGGCATCGACCACGGCGTCGTAGGACGATGAGGTAAAGACACGCTCCATATCCGCGTCCACAAGCATGTCACCGATCACGTAATCCACTGCGAGGCCTTCTAGACGGGCGCGATTAGATGTCGGGCGAGCGAGAACAGTCACAGCTTTGCCAGCGTCGACCAGGTCTTTGACGATTTCAGACCCGAGTTGGCCAGTTCCGCCGAGCACCAAAATGCCGCTACCAGCGGCCAGCGCCATCTGGCCCCAAAACAACATACTCACCGCGAGGGTAGCGACATATTTAATCATAGCGAGCGTACTGAATTTTAGTGATTAAACGAAGGGCTGAAGTTTAGGTGGGTCTGTAAAGCGAGGGCTACCCGAATTGGCTATAAATCGGGCCCGTATCCGCGCTATAGCCGCGGACGAATCTGGTATTTGTGGGGAAATATCTGTTCTGTTTATACCATCAGAAGGGGGGAGTTGCGTTATGAGCGGTGCACTGGTGATTCATCGAAGGGTGCTGGATTTTACGCCGGCCCTAGTTGCTGGGCTTTTAGCTATTGGCTTGTCTTCGCCGCCAGCCCACGCGGACACTTTTCCGTCCCTCTCAGCTGATATTACAGCGGAACTTCAATACGAGAACGGCATTGGCCCGGACAGCGCAGCCCCTCAATCCGATTTTTTGTTCACCACAATTGAGATCGGACTTTCCGCAGGGTTGAGTGAGAACTTCAGAATCGAAAGTCTTGTGCTTGTTGAGCCGGTCGAGGATCCGCCCCCAGGAGAGAATCTCACTTTTGAAAACCAAGGGCTTTTCGCCGAAGAACTCCTACTAGCTTACCACGGTGAAAATTGGTCAGTTCTTGCCGGGAAGTTTAATGCCGCGTTCGGCACCGGCTGGGATTTGGGCGCCGGCATCTGGGGTGTTGATTTTCCGGAGGACTACGAAGTCACAGAGAAACTTGGTTTGTCTGCCTCCAGAACTTTTGGCTCGGAGACCAATGGACAACATACCCTCTATGGCAGTCTCTATCGTGCAGACCGTTCATTTTTAAGCGGGTCATTGATTGAAGATCGAGGGCGTGTTCGGTTGGCCGACGGCGGCACAACAAATACCAAGGATTTCGATTCTTATACGGTGTCGCTGACGGGCGACGGACTGATGGGCCGCGATGGGTTCGGCTACCACCTAGCCTATCGGTCTCATGCACATGGCGATGCGGATCTCACCGCTGTGCGGGAACACGGCTTTTCCGCTGCCCTGTTTGGGACCATTCCTGTGGGAGACATCGAAATCGAAGCCATGACGGAAGGCACCTATATCAGCAATGCAGAAGGTGGACCGGATGATGTGTCTTACCTCACCGTCGGCGGCACGGCCTACTTTGCGGGGTCATGGAATGCAGCACTGAGCGTCACCTTCCGTACCACGCATGTTGACGACGGCGCCAATGTCAACGACCACCACTTTCAAGCTACGACGGGTTACGAATGGGAGTCGGGCCTAACCCTCGACTTGGGCTACCGCTGCAGCAAGGAAGACGGCACAAACGATCATGTCGTCGGCTTCCTTATGGCCTACGCGTTTTCGCTCTAAGAACGACTAATCCTCGTTACTCCGCCGCGTGTTTGAGCGGCTCAGGTTTCCACCGCAGGACTGGCTTGCGGGCAGCCTGGGTTTCATCCAACCGACGCCGCGGCGTGAGTTGAGGCGATGAGGCGAACTCCTCTGCCATGCCTCCGCTTTTAGCTTTGCGGGCCAGGGCCAGAACCGTCTCACAGTATTGATCCAACGTCGCCTTGCTTTCGGTCTCCGTCGGCTCCATCAGTAAGGCCCCGTGCACCACAAGCGGGAAGTACATGGTGGGCGGATGGAATCCTTCGTCGATCATGGATTTGGCAAAGTCGAGCGTTGAGACGCCGGTATCTTTGAGAAAGCGGTCATCAAACAACGCTTCATGCATGCAGATCCCATCGTAGGATGGAGTTAGCTCTTCTGATAACCGGACGCGCAGATAGTTTGCATTGAGCACCGCATCACCAGAGGCTTGACGCAACCCATCAATACCCAAGCTCATCATGTACGCAAGCGCGCGAACAAACACACCGAATTGCCCATGGTAGCCCTTCATGCGGCCAAAGCTTTGCGGAGCATCTTTGTCTCCCGCGTGTTCGACCATGCGTAGGCCGGTAGCATCGTGCACCAGAAACGGGACCGGCGCGAAGGGCGCCAGAGCCTCAGATAAAACTGTTGGACCAGCGCCGGGTCCGCCACCGCCATGAGGTGTAGAGAAAGTCTTATGGAGATTGATATGCATGGCATCGACGCCAAGCTCAGAGAGCGTCACCCGGCCAACGATGGCGTTGAAGTTGGCCCCATCCATATAAAAATAGGCACCGGCGGCATGAACGGCATCGGCGATGGCTTTGGCTTCGTTTTCGAACAAGCCACAGGTATTCGGATTGGTGATCATCACAGCCGCAACATCTGGTCCGAGACGGGCCGTGAGCGCGTTTACATCGACCCGGCCGTTGCCGTTTCCAGGAATGGATTCGACCGAATAGCCGCAGATCGCCGCTGTTGCCGGGTTGGTACCGTGGGCGGACTCAGGCACCAGCACGACTTTGCGGTCGTCATTCCCGGCGGCTTGATGCGCCGCTCTGATGGCCATGATGCCACACAGTTCACCGTGAGCGCCGGCTGCTGGCGATAAGGCGACGGCAGGAAGACCTGTGAGTTCCTTTAGCCATGTAGCCAGCGCATCCATCAGCTTGTAGGCGCCCTGCACTGTGGATTCGGGCTGGAACGGATGGATATCGCCGAGAGCCGGCAACCGCGCCATCTTCTCGTTGAGACGCGGGTTATGTTTCATGGTGCAAGACCCGAGGGGATAGAACCCGGAATCGATAGAGTAGTTCTTCTGCGACAGGCGCGTGTAATGACGCACCACTTCCGGTTCAGATAGTCCGGGCAACCCAACAGGCGACCGGCGACGCAACCCGCCTAGACGATCCATATCGTGAGACGGTGGATCAAGGTCCACCGCCGTTGAGTCTTGGGAGTCTAATTCAAAAATGAGCGGCTCCTCGAAAGACAGACCGCGATTACCTGATGTGGTTTCGATGTTGGAATAGTCGGTCATGACAGCGCCTCCCCAAGACCTGCGACAAGCGCCTCCATGTCACTTTCATTTGTCATCTCTGTCGCGGTTACCAGCATCACGTTGGCGAGTTCTTCATACTGGGGATAGAACCGAGATACCGGAACGCCACCAAGAATGCCCTTGGCGGCTAAGTCTTCAACAACCTCTGCGGCTGGGCGCGGAAGAGTCACGGCAAACTCATTGAAGAAGGTCTGCGGAACAACCGTTACGCCGCCAATGTTGTTAAGTCTGGTCGCCAACGTGACCGCATTGGCGTGGTTTACCTCTGCCAATTGGGCGAAACCCGCCTCTCCCAGCAAGGTCATATGAATGGTGAAAGCCAGAGCAATGAGCCCTGAGTTGGTACAGATATTTGAAGTGGCCTTCTCACGCCGAATGTGTTGCTCGCGCGTTGAGAGGGTCAGTACAAAGCCACGGCGGCCATCAGCATCAACGGTTTCACCACACAGGCGGCCAGGCATTTGACGGAGGAATTTTTCCTGGGTGGCGAATAATCCAACGCCCGGTCCGCCAAAGGAGGCGGGTCCGGCAAGGGATTGCCCTTCACCCACGACGATATCTGCGCCCATGGCGCCAGGCGGCGTCACCAAACCCAACGACACGGGCTCTGCCACACAGGCCACCAGCAGCACACCTTCAGCATGGCACGCCTCGGCCAAGGCTGTGAGATCGGCCAGATGACCAAAGAACCCAGGGTTCTGAACAACAACACAGGCAAGGTCGCTACTAACCCGACCGATCAAGTCCTCAACACCAATGGGATCTGGCGCAAGACATTCGATCTCGAGACCGAGGTGCTTCAATTGGGTTTGCGTGACATCGCGATAATGGGGATGTACCGCACCAGACATCAGCACATGGCTCCGCTTAGTGACGCGGCATGCCATGGCGGCGGCTTCTGCGCATGCGGTTGCGCCGTCGTACATAGACGCGTTCGCGACTTCCATATCCATCATCAGTGCGACTTGGGACTGAAACTCGTAAATGGTTTGCAGCGTGCCTTGGCTGATCTCAGGTTGATAAGGTGTGTAGGCCGTTAAGAACTCTCCACGCTGAATCAGGTGATCTAATGACGCTGGTGTATGATGACGATAATTTCCTGCCCCAAGAAACGAAGGCACGTCCGAACAGGACAGGTTTTCCCGTGCGAAAGCATTCATTGCTCGTTCGACGTTGATCTCGCTTTGTGTGTTCGGCAATTCGAACGTTGGTTCACCGTCTGGCAATTCAGCAAATAACGCGTCGACAGAGTCGACACCGATGGTCGAGAGCATGGCACCGCGGTCTGAGTCTGTAAGGGGAAGATAACGCATGTTCATCGCCTCCTATGCGTCAATTTCTTTGAGGTACGCGTCGTAAGCCGCCTGGTCCATAAGACCTTCAAGTTCGGCCGCATCGGACAACGTCATCTTGAAAAACCAGCCATCGCCAGTTGGGTCTGAGTTAACGGTGTCCGGTGCGTCGCCAAGCCCGGCATTGCCTTCGGTAACGGTTCCAGACACCGGGGCATACACCTCACTCGCCGCCTTGACCGATTCAACAACCGCTGCCTCACCACCCTTGCTAATTGCCTTGCCGGCGTCCGGCACCTCGACAAACACAATGTCGCCCAATTGGCTTTGGGCATAATCAGTAATACCCACAGTCGCGGACTCTCCGTCGACGCGAATCCACTCGTGTTCTTTGGTGTAACGTGTATCGGTCATTTTGATCCTCTGTAGTAACGCTGGGGTACAAACGGCATGTCCACGACATCGGCTTCGAGAGCCTTACCGCGGACGATGAGATGAAGACGGGTGCCTGGCTTGGCGTGTTCGGTGGCGACGTATCCCATCGCAATCGGCCTTTCGGCCGTCGGTCCAAACCCGCCAGACGTGACGACACCAACCGCGGCACCATCGGGCACCTCGATTACGGCGCCCTCGCGTGCTGGTGCGCGACCCACGGGCTTCAAGCCGACCCTTAGTCGTGACGGACCCTCATGGAGTTCCTTGAGAATCCGGGCTTCACCAGGAAAACCACCTTCAGCACGGCGGCGCTTTCCAATGGACCAAGTAAGATCGGCCTCAATCGGTGATGTCTCATCATCCATATCGTGGCCATACAGACAGAGCCCAGATTCGAGGCGAAGGGAGTCACGCGCACCCAGACCAATGGGCTCAACGTTCGGCTGATCTATGAGTGTGCGCGCCACACCATCTGCGTCAGCGGCAGACACTGAAATCTCAAACCCATCCTCGCCGGTGTATCCACAGCGAGATACGACGACCTCTACGCCATTGATCGTCGCCGGTCGCAGCGACATGAAGGGCATGGTGGTGCAACCTGCATCGAACAGCGCAAGCACCTCCGACGCCTGCGGTCCTTGCAGTGCCAACAACGCATGGTCATCTTTGCGCTGGAGAGCGGCGTCAGGCAGCCCTGCTTTAAGAACAGCGTAATCTTTATCTTTGCAGGCCGCGTTGACGACCAAGTGAACGCGGTTGGGATCACCATCAATAGGCCTGGCGACCATCAGATCATCAATGATGCCACCATCATCATTCAGCAATTGGGTGTATCGAATGCGCCCCGGCTTCAGAGCCTGGAGCTCACCGGGTACCAACCCCTCTAGGGCAGCTGCTATATTCTCGCCGACAAGGTCCGCTTGCCCCATATGAGACACGTCGAACAGACCTGCCGCAGAACGGGTGTGGAGATGCTCCTTAAGAACACCGAGAGGATACTGAACCGGCATGCTATAGCCTGCGAAGGGCACCATCTTCGCGCCCAATTCACGATGCAATGCATCGAGTGGTGTCGTTAGCAAGTCATCAAGAGCTGCCGTATCGGGCACGCATACCTCTCTAGGTTCAAACACACAGACGGAGTCGTCACCGGCTACGGCTTTCACCGTGGTCGATGCCCTCCTCTGTCGATAAACCTGAGAGTTTGGCCAGCTTTTGAGGTGCCAGCTTTCCCCGTCGGTGAGACCACCAGCCGGGGCTGATTGTCTACTTTCCAGAGTCCCCTACCCTAACGGTCCGGTTGCCTGAGAGATTCCGAGGGCGGTTGCTCCTTCGGCGCCGAACATTTGCCACTGGGACAAAGTCCGAACTCTTCCACCAGGGTATAGCAGGACCTCTTGCTTAGACTGACTCAGCAGTAGAGGTCAACGACGGTTAGCGGGAACGGCTTCGATTGTAACGTAATTGCTCATCTGTGAGCTGAAACCCCAGATAAATGTCGTATCCGGCCGCCGTTAGACGGTCGTCAAGGGGGATAAAAATACGAACATTCGACTCGGTAATGCGCTCCTGGCGGGCGCCACCAGACCGGAGCTTATGCTGCCGGGTAAAGATAGATTTGCCAGCCGGATCAGGGAAGAATCGGGGAATCGCAACGAAATAGTAGAATTCGATATCGCCAGGCTGAACAGCGGGTCCTCCACTAATTATCATGTCCACATCCATCACCGCTTCGACGCCATCTTCGTCAAATTTACACGCCCCCTTAAAGGACACGATCTCGGCTTGATATTCGACATCAGAAATATCGCGACCCTCACCCGGCTCAAATTTGGTCAGGCTGGCCGTATTGGAATCGATGCGGATTTGTGGGCAGGGCGGGACTGGCTCGAGGGCACAACCCGATACCGCGAGCACCGCCACCACAGCAGCGAAAAGAGAAAATGAATGTTTTGAAAACACCGGATAAGATCGCAAGAAGTAATAACCTAATTAAAGTTTACCGTGACTGCCGTCGCACAATGGCACACGTTCCGTCGCCTTGCAGCCACAGATATACATAGTACCATCTTTATCGTTCGCATGCCCTATTGGGGCGAAGTTAGTGCCTTTGTGGGACCCATCGCAAAATGGCTGCTTCGAGCTCTGACCACAGTAGAACCACCAGTATTTCTTGCCGGACTCAACCTCGACCGCATAGGGCGTCTTCTGGGCAACAACGGCGCCAGCGCTTGTGGTTTTTGGTTCAGATTTATCAGACATGCGATCAACCTTTTGCGGGATACCTATATCTGGTAAGGGAAATAGCGTTCTTGGCCGTTCTAAAGCTGCGGATGCACCTACCAGAGTGTTGAGGGCCACAATAACGGGCATACCTCTGAGAAACTAGACCACACGCCACCGTTGGAAACTACACGCGATGCCCAAGCCCACCCTGAAAATTCTCCTTGCCGGTCCACGCGGCTTCTGCGCAGGAGTTGACCGGGCGATACTGATTGTCGAAAAAGCTATAGAAGCCCATGGGGCGCCGGTATATGTGCGACATGAAATTGTGCACAATCGATTTGTGGTTAAATCCTTGGAAGCCAAGGGCGCGGTTTTCGTAGAGGAACTCGACGAAGTGCCAAACGGTGTCCCCGTGGTCTTTTCCGCCCATGGTGTACCGAAATCGGTTCTTAATGCTGCCAACGCCCGTGAGCTGGATTACATCGACGCAACATGTCCACTTGTATCAAAAGTGCATAGCGAGGCCGAACTACATCATGGTCACGGACTGCAAACCATTCTCATTGGACATGCCAATCACCCGGAGGTTATTGGCACGATGGGACAAGTCCCAGAAGGGTCTATAATTTTGGTCGAGACTGTCGAGGATGCAGAAACTTTTGCACCAGACAATCCAGATACCCTCGCCTATGTGACTCAGACAACATTGTCTGTGGATGACACAGCAGACATTATTGACGTCCTTAAGCGGCGATTCCCAAGCATTGCGTCACCGCGGAAAGAAGACATTTGCTATGCGACTACCAACCGCCAAGCGGCTGTTAAGGCGATTGCCGAACGGTGCGACATGGTGTTGGTGATCGGCGCGCCCAATTCATCGAATTCAAAACGACTGGTCGAAGTTGCGCATAAAGCCGGTTGCACCAAAGCAACTCTGGTGCAACGCGCGACAGAAATTTCTTGGGATGGCTTGGCTGCGGACAGCACTCTGGGACTCACTGCGGGGGCGTCAGCGCCAGAAGTGCTGGTTGAAGAAGCCATTGCGGAAGCTAAGCAGCATTTCGAGGTCACCGTTGAAGAAGTAAAGATTGCTGAAGAAAATGTGACCTTCAACCTGCCTCGCGCCCTCAGCGCGTAAGGACGAGAATGAACGACGAAAGCCCGCTGACAGTTGAGTTATTTACCGACGGCGCCTGCCTCAGCAACCCAGGCCCCGGGGGGTGGGGCGCCCTCCTTCGATTTAACGGCACTGAAAAAGAACTCGTCGGCGGCGAAGAGGAAACAACCAACAACCGCATGGAAATGATGGCGGTCATCGAAGGCCTTAAGGCTCTGACACGCCCCTGTGTGATCACCGTTTATACGGACAGCCAATATGTCCAAAAGGGCATCACCGAATGGATAAAAGGCTGGAAAGCGCGCGGATGGAAAACGGCCTCCAAGAAACCTGTGAAGAATGTTGATCTCTGGCTGGCGCTAGACGAGGCACAAGCCCAACACAACATCACCTGGCAGTGGGTGAAAGGCCATGCTGGGCATCCGGAAAATGAACGGGTCGATGACCTTGCGCGATGGGAAGCGGAGAGAATTCAACGCGGGGACTAAGCCCGAGCGTTAGAGGTGACCGAGAACGTTTTCCGCACTTGAAACACCGTAGCCGCCCGGTGATTCCACAAATAAGTGCTCGACGGTGCCATTGTTAACCACCAACGCAAAGCGGCGTGACCGACACCCCATGCCACGCGCAGACATATCCTGATCCAACCCAAGTGCCTGAGCAAAAGCCCCATTGCCATCAGCTATCATCGAGATAGACTCCCCTGCCTTTTGGCGCGCCGCCCATGCGGCCATAACAAACGCGTCGTTCACAGACACACAGGCAATAAGATCAACACCTGCATCTAAGAACGCATCCGCTTTTTCTATAAAGCCTGGGAGATGGCGAGCCGAACAGGTCGGTGTGAACGCTCCAGGGACTGCAAAAAGTACAGCGCGTTTATCGGCAAACACCTGTCCAGTTGTCGTTGCCACAGGGCCATCCGTCTTGGCCAAGAACACTGGCGCATCGGGAAGCGAGTCACCGACGGCTATAGACATAGAAACGAACTTTTTTGTGCGGTGTGCATAACGCTTGGTAAGCTCTGAGCCGCAGTGTGTCACCTAAAAATTAGGAAAAGTATTCAACTAGTGACCCTTGTTTTAGAATCCTGAACAGCGCATCATTTCTAAATGATCCGTAACTCCTCGGAACCGGGATATTTGTCTGGCCAGTTTCTTGCCGCCATGCCAGCTATGGGTGACCCCCGATTTGAAAAATCCGTAATCTATATATGTGCACACTCTGAAGACGGAGCGGTGGGATTGATCATCAATCAACCTCTCGAAGAATTAAGGTTTCCCGATATTCTTGATCAAATGGGCATTGAGCCTACGCCGGCGTGCGATCAGATCACCGTCCACTGCGGAGGACCGGTGGAATCAGCACGAGGTTTTGTATTGCATTCGTCAGACTATCAGATGGACGGCACTCTTGTTGTAGACGAGTCCGTTGCCCTGAGTGCCACGACAGAAGTTCTCAAAGCCATTGCGTATGGCACAGGCCCCAAAAAGAGCTTGATGGCCCTCGGTTACGCCGGCTGGGGAGCCGGACAACTAGACGGTGAGATCATGAATAATGCTTGGCTCCATGTTCCGTGTGACGGCACGCTTCTGTGGTCCACGGAAGACGACATGAAATGGGATCAAGCGCTTGGCACGCTTGGCATCAGCCCGGCAATGCTGGTCGCGGATGCGGGACACGCGTAACGCACTAGTGCGCGGTCCAACCTCCATCTACTTTCAAGCAAGATCCCGTCACCATTCGAGATGCGGATGACGCCAGATACACAATAGCGCTCGCCACGTCTTCAATTTGACCCACGTGCCCCATCGGAATTTGTTTTAAGACGGATTCCATAAATGCCGGATCATCGAGAAATGGCTTTGTCATCGGCGTTTCGATAAACGTCGGGGCCACGGTATTCACCCGAATGGTGTGGGGAGCGAACTCAATCGCCATAGCCTTGGTTAGCCCTTCGATCGCATGCTTGCTGGCACAGTAAACCGTGCGGTTCACCGCACCAACATGACCCATTTGTGAAGACATGTGGATTATAGATCCGGGCAACCTCTGGCTGACCATGCGCGCCGCAACTGTTTGCGCCACGAAGAACGCCGCCCGCACATTGATGTTCATGATGGTATCAAAATGCTCTTCGGTGACATCGGAAAACGGCTCGGGGATGCTTATTCCCGCGTTGTTGACCAGGATATCCACCGATGGCGCACCATCAAAAGCGGCACGAAACGCTTCACGGTCCGTGACATCACAAACCATGCTGTGCGCCTCTCGGCCCAGCGCCCGAATATCCGCTGCGACCGTTTCAAGCGGTTCAGCGTTCCGCGCCACAAGCACAACGTCGGCGCCCGCTTGTGCTAAAGCCAACGCACATCCCGCCCCAAGTCCTTTTGAAGCGCCCGTAATCAGAGCGGTCTGCCCTGCGAGATCGAAAGGTGATGTCTTTGCCGTCATGTCAGTCGCCGATCGCTTTGCTGGCTTTGTTTTTATGGGCCGCAAGAGCCATGAGGCGACGGTCGCGCCATTCGCGCCTCGACGCAAGCTCTTGTTCTGGCAAATGTATGCGTCTTTCTTTCTCTACATCACCGATTAAGTTGCCGCTCCATGGTTTGGGTTTCGTCCGTGACTGGGCAACCGTGTGATATAGCGGGGCAAGCCGCGCCGCATAGTCTGCAACACCACCGGGCGCATTGAGATCTATCGTTTCGAATGGCCCCATAAATGACCATCGAAGCCCCAAACCTTCCGAGACCGTTTTGTCGATGTCTTCAGCCGAGGCATACCCTTCGTCGAACAACGCCCACGCTTCATTCAACAAAGCACCCTGAAGGCGGTTCAGAACAAAACCGTCGACTTCACGCGTAATATGGATCGGTGACTGACCCACAGCCGTCATTAAATCGTGGGCAAATTGGACAGCCGTCGGCCTGGTCCATGGCGCGGGAACCAGCTCCACCAGTGGCACAAGGTAGGGTGGGTTTACGGGATGAGCGATAAGACACCGATCACGGCCCTCCAGTTTTTCAGTAAACGCCGATGCCGGAATACCCGAAGATGAACTGCCAATCACAACGTCGGGCGCACAAACAGCATCAAGCGCCGCCGTGATCTCTGACTTAACCGGAATTGTTTCAAAGACTGACTCTTGAACGTAGGACACACCGTCGACAGCTTCTTCTAATATGTCACACACCGTTATGTGCTCCAGCGCCGCCTCCGCCGATTCAATCAGCTCAAAAGACTGTAGATCTTTGAGGTTGGTGCGTATGCCAGCCAAGACGCTGGCCCGAATATCCGCATCTCCATCATATATGCGTACGGGATATCCAGCTCGAGCAAAGACAATGGCCCAACCTGCCCCAACCAGCCCCGCGCCAACAACAGCGACAGTTTGGGTCATGAGAGATCTCTATGCATTGCCATAGCGACGGACACGCAGATCACATTGCTCTTGATGCCCCGCGAAATTCTCAATGGCACAGAGACGGGATCCGTATTCACCAATGATGCGAGAGGCTTCTTCCGTACAGGTTTGATAGGTACACGTCTTGATGAACTTTCCGACCCAAAGACCACCGGTATAGCGAGCGGCCTTGCTGGTCGGCAGGGTATGGTTCGTGCCAATCACCTTGTCGCCATAGGCCACATTGGTTTCCTTACCCAGAAACAATGCACCATAGTTATTCAAGTTCTCGAGCCACCACTTTGGGTTTTCGGTCATCACTTCAACATGTTCGAACGCCAATGCATCCGCTTCCCGCAGCATTTCCGCATCGTCTTCACAAAGGATAATTTCACCGTGATCCCGCCACGCGACGCTGGCGATATCAGCGGTCGATAAAATGCCCAATTGACGCTCAACTTCGGCAGCTGTTTCGTCTGCCACCCTGCGCGATGTGGTTAACAGTACGGAAGGGGACGTCGGGCCATGCTCTGCTTGGCCAAGAAGGTCAGTCGCCACCATCTCGCCGTCAGCCGTATCATCCGCAATGACCAGGGTCTCAGTGGGGCCAGCAAATAGATCGATCCCAACGCGGCCGTAAAGTTGACGCTTGGCCTCGGCGACATAAGCGTTGCCCGGACCGACCAGCATGTCGACAGGGGCGATGGTTTCAGTGCCGAGCGCCATGGCTGCGACGGCCTGAACCCCACCCAGAATGTAAATTTCATCTGCACCGGCGAAATGCATCGCTGCAATCGTTGCGGGGTGAGCCTCCCCATTGGTCGGCGGCGTACAGGAGATCACCCGCTTGCACCCAGCAACCCGCGCGGTCAGCACACTCATATGAGCCGAGGCAACCATCGGATAGCGCCCACCCGGCACATAACACCCAACATTTTCTATCGCCGTGTTTTTGTGACCAAGGCGGACACCGGGAATGGTTTCAATCTCAATATCCTGCATGGACGCCTTTTGGGCTTCAGCAAACTTACGGATTTGAGCTTGGGCGAACTTGATATCTGTAATGGTCTGTTCGTCTAAGGAGTCGACGCATGCCCGTATTTCGGCGTCTGACAGACGAAAGCTCTCGGGAGAGTATTTGTCAAATGTCTCCGAGTAATGCCGTACCGCAGCGTCGCCTTCTTTGCCAATCCGACTCAAAATGTCGGTGACGATATCGCGTACCTTATTCGCAGCGGCTTCATTTTCTTCCGCCGTCGCGCCGCGCTTGAGGTGAGTAGCCATATGATCTCCAAAAACTATAGTGCATAGGTCATGGCGGCAGTGCGCCACAGCGGCTCAGAGCAAGCGGGCTCTGACCGCATCATAGGATTCCAATTGGTCAATTTGGCCAACCGCAGAAACCGTCGGGGTGGTCGCAAATAGGCGCTGTGCTGCTGTCGCAATTGCGGACGCATCAATTTGCTCAACCTTCTCGATAATCTCTCTGGCCTCCAACGTACGCCCGTAGACCAGAATTTGACGAGCCCGTTGAACACACCGGCTGCCGGGACTTTCTAGCCCCATCAGCAAGCCCGCTTTGAGTTGCGCTTTGGCACGAACCACTTCTTCTTCGGTTGCGCCTTCGGCCATTTTCTTGATCTCGTCAGTAAGCACAGCGATCAATTCGTCTGTCTGATCCGGACCTGTGCCCGCATAAACTGTGAATATACCTGAGTCTTCGCAGGCGTTGGTTGACGAGAACACCGAATAGGCCAGACCGCGCTTTTCACGCACTTCCTGAAACAGGCGGGAGGACAACCCCTCGCCAAAGAGAACTGAGAGCGCTGAGAGTGGATAGTAGTCAGGATCATGATAACCGACGCCGTCAAACCCGAGCACCACATGAAGTTGCTCGACCGGGCGCGCTTCCCGCACATCGCCCCCAACGTACTTGGCTTGGTTAGATTGTGGACCATCACCTTTGGTCAGCCCTGAAAATGCACGGGCGACCTGGCCAACAAAAGCGTCATGATCCACCCGACCGGACGCCGAAACAACGATGTCACCACTGGTATAATTGCGGCCCATGTATTCATGAAGATTGTCAGCCGTCATTCGGTTGACGGAGTCCACCGTGCCGAGCACCGGCCAGCCCAACGCTTGGTCGGGGTATGCAGTCGCCTGCAGCCGGTCAAAGACAACGTCGTCAGGCGTGTCTTCTGACTGATAAATCTCCTGCACCACCACTTGCTGCTCACGGGCAAACTCCTCCTCGTCCATGGTGGCGTTGAGCAAGATGTCCGAGAGAATATCAACGGCGAGTGGCAAATCCTCTTTTAGAACTTTGGCGTAATAGGCAGTGTGATCACGACTGGTATAGGCATTCAACTGGCCACCAACGTTGTCCATTTGTTCAGCAATTTGATAGGCCGTGCGTGTTTTGGTGCCTTTGAACGCCATATGCTCAAGCAAATGCGAGATGCCATTCACCTCGATGGTTTCATGTCGCGTCCCAGCCGCAACCCAGACTCCAACCGCAGTGGTCTCGACCGAGGGCACCGGATCGGTGACGATACGTAAACCTGACTCTAACGTGGTTGTTTGCATTTCCGACCGCTGGTTCATATTGCTATTTTCTCAGACCCGGCTATGCGCGCGAACATACGCCTGCACTTTGGCTAAATCATTGGGAAGTTCGTCGCACCGCTCCTCAAGATCGTACAAATTTGCCAAAGCTGGCGGGAGATCTGGCCGAACCCCAGTCGCCGCTTCAACGGCGTCGGGGAACTTAGCGGGATGCGCGGTCGCCATCACAACCTTCGGAACTGACGGATCTAAGTCCGCACTCTGGGCCGCATGAACACCGACAGCGGTGTGAGGGTCAATCAATTGCCCGACATCTTTATAGGTCGAGCGGATCACGGCTTTTGTCCCCTCATCATCAAGACGACTGCCCCTGAACTGACTTGCAATTGTGTCCCGTGCCGAATCCTCAACAGTGTAAGACCCGCTTTGCCACAACCCGTCCATTAATCGCTTAACGGCAGCACCATCTCGCCCGTAAGCTTCAAAAAGCAAACGCTCAAAATTTGAAGAGACTTGTATATCCATCGCCGGGCTCAATGAGGGCTCCACCCCCTCGATGGTCATGGCCCCGGTTTCGAAATACCGGGTAAGGATATCGTTGCGGTTTGATCCAACTTGGAATGATGCTACGGGCAGACCCATACGTGCGGCACAGTACCCCGCAAACACATTGCCAAAATTCCCCGTGGGAACGGCAAACGCCACTGGTCGGTCTGGGCCGCCGAGGGACAGCGCCGCAGATGCATAGTACACCGTTTGCGCCATGATCCGTGCCCAATTGATGGAATTGACGGCGGATAAATGAATGTCATCGCGAAAAGCTTGATCATTAAACATAGCTTTAACCAGAGCCTGGCAATCATCAAAGGTGCCGTCGATAGCAACATTGTGCACGTTCGCTTCATCAACAGTTGTCATCTGTCGCCGCTGAACTTCTGACACCCGACCTTTCGGATGCAGAATAATAATGTCCACTGCATCACGCCCAGCACACGCTGCAATAGCAGCTGAACCCGTATCGCCAGAGGTTGCGCCGACAATAGTTATGCGTTCGTTCTTTGCCGATAGCACGCGATCAAAAAGATGACCGACTACTTGCAGCGCGTAATCTTTGAACGCGAGGGTTGGACCGTGGAAAAGTTCCAGCAACCAAGTATTGGAATCCAGCTGGATCATCGGTGCGACGGCAGGGTGATCGAACGGTTTATAGGCCGCGTCCATAACTCCGGACACATCAGATTCAACTGTTGATCCCGCAAAGAAGGGTTGGGTTACTGCCGCTGCCAGTTGCGCATAAGAAAGACAGCGCATCTTCCGCCACTCATCGATAGACCGCTTGGGCCATGATTTCGGCAGGTACAAACCGCCATCCCTGGCTAGGCCAGTCAGCAGAACATCGTCGAACCCAAGCTCTGTGGCTTGGCCACGGGTCGATTGGAAACGCACGGATTACTCCTCAGCGGCGCGGGATGCCGGAAAGGCGCGGATACTAGCGGGGAGTGCCCGAGTGAACAACCAAAAGGACCTGTCATACAGGTCTGAAAGGGAGGAATTTGCCAGGGTTATCCGCCCGCAGCGGAAATATCCATAAACATTCCAGAAAGCAGCGAATCCAACTTGGTACGCATGTCACTCACAGCGCCGGACACACCCCGGCTAGCCGCTCTATCCGATACGTTTTGAGCAACAGGGAGCCATTGCCCCTGACCAGGCTTAGCCCCATGTCAAATTCCACTACGGCCTTGCCAGAGCCACTGCCAACTACATGCTCCAATCGGCGCAAGGTGCAGATCAACTCATCAACAGATTCTGACATAGCCGAACTATGCCTGGATCAGCCGTTTAAACAAGCCGATATAGGCTGACGCGACAGCCTCTTCCGAGAAAGACTCCGACATAGCCGCCTCACCGCCCACGACAAGGCTGTAGGCTAGCTCCTGCTGGGACATGACGCGTGACACGGCATCAGCCAACGCCGACGAATCGCCGACCGGAACCAACAAGCCATTTGCCTCGTCCTTAATCAGAAAACTCGGACCTTCGCTGACAGTAGCGATAACCGGTGTGCGGTTGACCCAGGCATTAACAACAACATTGCCAAAAGGTTCATGGCTAGACGGGACAAGACAAATATCAGCTGATCTAAGTAATGCCTCACGGTCTTCGCGCCACCCCAAAAAATTCACTCGTTCTGCAACACCAAGAGAAGCGGCAAGGGCGCGAAGGTCGCGTTCACACGAGCCCTCCCCAGCGATCCATAAGTGAAGCTCAGGCAAATTAGTAAGCGCTTTAATCGCCACGTTTACGGATTTGGTTTTTTCAAGCCGCGCTAGAACCAACAGCACCGTCGCCCCAATTGGTGTTGAGAGACTTTGCCGGTCCACAGGCTCAACGTCGACCTTGGGTGAAAAATTCGGGATGTAATCGACCCGGTCCTCTGGCCAGCCATTATCGACGCAATAGCGAACCAGATTAGGTGTGTTGCAGATGAGATGATCACAGTGGCGGTAATATTTCAGTTTGTAGTACCCCCCTAAGCGGCCAACGGTCACCCAGGGACCTTTCGGGCTATATCGAGCACCGCGGCTCATCCAGGCGAGATTTATGTTCGGCGCAAAGGCTGCGGCTGCCCCGTTTGCCTTGCCCTGCGAACTCCAATCAAACAGACCTCCCATTTGCGCCTGAGTTACCTCGCAATTTAAAGACGTCAGCTGCTTCAACCGCTGTTTAAAAGGCCGAGAGACGGCATGCTGGTCGACGCCACGCCGCGACAAGGCCCTAACCAGATCGATAAAAAATCGTTCGGCACCACCGTGGCGGCCGCCGGCAATGCTGTGAAGTAGGCGCATAATCCCCGTCGCTCAGATCTACGCCTCAATAGACGTATACAGACTGTACCCCATCGTTGCCTTGCCGTAATAGACTGCCTCTCACTGATACGATAGCGAAGATAGGAATTTCTTCACCCATGGCCTGCCGAGACCTCGCTAAACCGATTCGTTATCGCGTCGAAGCGATTTTAGCATATAGCCTGTTTGGGCTTTTTCGCCTATTGCCAGTTGATGTGGTGTCCGCCATCGGGGGAGCGCTCGCCGGATGGTTTGGGCCGTTGAGCCGCGCTCACCGCACAGCTCAACAGAATCTAGCCAGGACGTTACCGGATCTTTCAGACAAAGCCCGACGGATAATACTCGCTCAAGTGTGGAACAATTTTGGTCGAGTTATGACCGAATACGCGACCCTATCGAGGCTAGCGCGCGCCAGCGCCTGCGATCGCATCGAGGTTATCGGGCTTGAGCACTTAGAAGCGGCCACACAGGGTGGCCGACCGACGATTATGTACTCCGCGCATCTGGGCAGCTGGGAGATAACAGCGCTCGCAGTTAGCACCCATGTCGAGGCCTCGGCACTTGTATATCGCGCACCGAACAACCCATTAATCGAAAGTTTGCTTCATCGCATACGCGGAGAAACACAGGCCACGTTAATTCCGAAGGGCGCTGGTGGCGCGCGAACAATCACTCGCACCCTTAAAAACGGTGGATTCGTCCAAATGGCCGTCGACCAAAAAATGAACACCGGACTGTCGATTCCTTTTATGGGTCGTCCCGCCATGACCGGGGATGCGATCGCGCGGCTCGCCCTTCGCCATGGCTGCGCCCTTCTTCCGGTGCATTCAAAACGGCTCGAGAGATGTCGTTTTCGTGTCACCATTGAGCCTCCTTGGATGCCTGAGGATACGGGAGATCAGCAGGCTGACATTCACACCGCACTAGAGCGGGTCAATCAAAGCATGGGGGAATGGATAAAGAAAAACCCAGGGCAATGGCTATGGTTGCATAACCGATGGCCCAAAGACGAGAATTTGGCGTGACTGCAACAAAGTTCTTCGGCCTCCATATCGATTGCCCGCTCTGTGCCGGTTCGGACTCGGTTCGTGTCGGCGACAAAGATCGGCATGGAGAACCATTGGTAACAGACCTATGCCGAACCTGCGGGCACGTCTTCATAAATCCGCAACCCACCGAAGATGAACTCGGTCGATTTTATGCAAATGACTACCGGGCGTCTTACAAGGGTGTGCTGACCCCAAAACCGAAGCATATTTATCGCGCGGGCTTGCGGGCCTTGGAGCGGTACAGACGCACGCACCCCTTCCTTAAGCCTCACGCGCGTATATTGGATGTCGGATCCGGGGGCGGTGAGTTTACCTACCTAATGACCAAAGTCGGATACACTGCGCGCGGGCTAGAACCTAACCGCGGGTACGCGGAGTTCGCCAAATCTGAATACGCAATCGACATACAGGTCGGGTCCGTGCTGGACAATTTGGACGAGGACGACAAGTGGGATGTCATAACCCTACACCACGTTCTGGAGCACCTGGCCGATCCCGTCTCTTCCCTTCGGCGCCTGTCGAGTAGTCTTTCAGATGAGGGCGTGCTCGTTATTGAAGTGCCCAATGTTGAGGCGCGTTATCACGGACCTCGCCAGCGCTTTCATTTCGCACACTTGCATACGTTCTCGAGCGAAGGTTTATCATATGCGGCGAGACGAGCCGGTCTTTCTGTTCACGACCTAAGCCTTCAACCGCAAACCAGGCATATCAACGTGGTGCTCTCCAAAGCTTCAAACCAAGACGTGAACATCGATTCTTCGGTCGCGGCTCGTATTGAACAACATTTAAGAACCGACACACCCACGCGCGATTTCTTTACGACCCGGCCTTACACGCGGTTGTGGGCGAACATGACCAGGCCGCTCCGGGAATACCTGGCATTGCGCAAGTTCACAGCCTCTCGCAATCCAAAAGCTATTCTTGATCAGATGTATGTCGACGTGGCGCCATCAAGCCAATCGTGAGCAATTGGCACCTCGCCCCTTCAAGTCGCATCGCCTTAGGCTAATTGCGCCTTATCGACCATGTAACTTTGGGATTCACGGCATTCTATCGCGCCGCCCTGCAATGAAGACAGCATCCATTGGTGCGAATTCAGCTGATCGTATTTGACTCCAGCTACCAGCCGGTCGAACGCCACGACGCTGTATACTTGGTATACTCCTACCGCCACCGCAGCCACCTGGTGCGTGAACCCGGTGATGTTGTTGGTTCCAAATGGCCTCACGGCGACTAGATCCAGTCGCCGCGCGCCTCAATTTATTCTTCAGGAGCAACAGTCAGGCTGAGGCCGTCTAGCTCATCGGTCATCGTCACCTGACAGCTCAAACGCGAATTGTTGGGCTTGTATGTTTCCGTTTCCTCAACCAGCTCTTGTTCGTCATCTGACCGCGCTGGAATTTTATCCGCCCAAGAATCATCGATAAAAATGTGGCAGGTCGCGCAGGAACAACAGCCGCCACAGATGGCCTCTACATCCATATCGTTGTCGCGCAGGATTTCCATCAAAGTAGTGCCTGCTTTAGCCTCGATTTGATGCTGATCGCCAGCGCGATTGGTTACATAAAGGGTCGACATTGGGATAATCTCCGAACCGAATTAAATACGTTGTGGGGCTCGTACCCCATAGGCGGGGCTCCGGGCAACCCCCTACGTGCCTTCTTTAAGCACCGAACCTCTTGCATCAGCGCGGCAGAGGGCGAGATAATCGGCGAACCAAACAATTTATTTGTTCTCGGAGTACCCACGCCTTGGCCAATACTCTCCCTCCAACATACGACCGCAATGGGCGTCACCCATTGTCTCCAAAGGTCGACCACGATGAAATCGCCCGGTTCAATTTTCTAACGAATCTCAATGTCCACATTGGGCAACGCGTGTCACCAGGGAATCGAACTGCCTTTGATAACCGCGTGAGCCCTAAGTTTAAGCAAGAAACAGGGCGCCCGCTGGAAACCCGCCAACAGGTCCGGGACGCGATGAAGAAGGACCCCTTCTATCAGTGTTGGGCGGCACTACGTCGTAACACCATGGAGCAACGTCAACAAGCCGGTCGGCATGTGGTCTTGCGCCAACTAGACGATTTGATAGAGCGCGCGAAAGAGCACAACGACGGCAAAGAGACTTTAAAAATTGACCCCAGCGCCGAAGCTCCCCGTTACCTAGCGGCAGTAGACAACCACTGCATGCCGGGCAGCTACTACACAGAGATCGTGCCAGACGATGTTTTGGCCGGTGCCAACTACGAAACCGGGCTGTTTGTCACCACCGCAGGTTCAATGTCGTCAAAGGGAGATGGTGGTGGGCGGTCTATCGTGAACTTTGTGCGAGATCGTTTTCCTGACTTCTCGCCGAAACGCATTCTGGATCTTGGTGCGGGAATTGGTGCCAATACTTTGCCTTTAGCATCAGCCTTTCCAGATGCAGAGGTGGTGGCTGTTGATGTAGGCGCGCCTATGCTTCGGTGGGGCCATGCGCGTGCGCAAGTCCTTGGCCATGACAATGTCCGTTTCATTCACTCAGACGGCGATACTGTAGATTTTGAACCCAACAGCTTTGACTGGGTGCAAACGACAATGTTTTGGCATGAAACGTCAACGTCAGCGATCCAAAGCATGATGAAGAAGGCCTATGACCTGATAACACCAGGCGGCTTGTTCTTAAACGTTGAACAACCAAATTTTAAACCAGAGACATCGTTGTTTGATCAGTTCACGCGGGATTGGGACGCCTGGTACAATAACGAGCCATTTTGGTCCAAGCTGCATGTTATGGATGTCTTCGAAGTTATGAAGGCGGCCGGTTTTCAGTCAGACAAAATGTTTGATGGAGGTACGGAAGCCGATATTGAGCGAGGTCAATTCCAATCTTGGTCGAGCACGGTATCTCGACACAAAGCAGAAGCGAAAGACAGCGGCGACGCGAAAGACAATTCTTATAAGGGCGAACGGTGGTATCTGTTCGGCGGCTGGAAATAAAAATAGGGAACTCTGGGGAACACCATGACAGACATTGACGTCAACAAACTCGCCAACGCCAAATCCAAAGGCAAACGTCCCTACTTTTTCGATGACCCCGCTGTTGAACGGGTCCTCTCCATCACCATGGCTGTCGCAACGGAATTGGCGGTGACACGTGAGCGACTAGACACTGTTGAACGCCTCCTCGAAGCAGGCAAGAGTGTTACAAAAGCCAATATTGATGCTTACCGCCCTGACGATGATGCCTCTAAAGAACGCCAACAATGGCACGCCGATTACATCGCCCGCATTCTTCGTATCGTACACCAAGAACTTGAGGCGGTTGAAAACGAAGCCCTAAACGCAGACCCCGAGAAACTAGCCGACGACTTCGCTGCGACTTAACCGATCCCTAATAGAATTTCAGTAGTTTCTTTCGGCGCGGTGACCATTAAATCGTGGCCTGCATCCAACGTAATGTAATCCCACTCTGAGTCAGCGTTGACCATCTCTGCAACTGGGTCAGCCTCGCCGCTGGCCATGCGCGGGTTTTTAGTACAGCGAACGAACGTCTTAGGTACACCTGCCGGACCACCGTAGTCATAAACAACCGCTTCCATTAGTGTCGGAAGTGGATGCTCAACCAAACGGCTGCCCACCCAATCGTAGAGCAGATGACCCGCGGGTATTCCGAGAAAATCCATGCCCGGTTTAGCCATCAGATATCCGTCTTTGGCTTCGGGAATTCGCGCCTCACCGACACCAGGGGGCAAGAATGCTTTGCCATCAGTTGGTAATACCGCGTCCAGATAAACAACCTGTTTAATTCTGTCTTTGACTCTGTCCGTAACCCAGCTGACCACGTGACCTGCATAGGAATGGCCGACCAAAACCACATCGCTTAGGTCTTCAAATTCGAATAGATTCACGATGTCGTTCACATGGGTAGTCAAGTTAACATCTGGGTTGCGCAAATGAACCCGATCGCCAAGGCCGGTTAGAGATGGCGACAACACTCGATGACCCGCAGCTTCCAGCCCATCTTTGACATATCGCCAACACCAACCACCGTGCCATGCGCCATGCACGAGAACGTAGGTCTTTTTATTTTCTGCTTTAACGGCACCACCACCCGCGTTAGCAGCAAACGCTATTACGGCGGTACTGAGGACAAGCTCGCGTCTGGTCATTTTTCTCTCCTGAAGATCATTTTGTATGGCAGCATGATCGATCACTCCTTGCGAACCAAGGTCATTTTCAAACATCATACATAACTGTGAAGGCAATAATGGCCGTGCTCTTTGACTTATAGGGACATCCCATGCGTTTACTCACGCAGCTGACTGTTACTTTATTTTGTATTCTTGCCCTGCCAGCTTCCGCGGAGACGGTGCTAAATCGCTCCGGCGGAAGCGACCCCTCCTCCTTGGACCCCCAAAAAGCAACGGGGAACACCGCTGCTCCGATTTTGAACGAGCTATTCGTTGGGTTGCTCACAACAGACGAAAACGGACGCATGACCTATGGGCTTGCAGAGAGTCACACGATGTCTGACCACGGACTTGTTTGGGAATACAAACTGCGGGACGGACTGAAGTGGTCTGATGGCACTGCACTCACAGCAAAGGACGTCGCGTGGTCACTGCAACGCCTTATGCTGCCCAAAACGGCTGCCCGCTATGCCCAATTCTTTTACTCGGTGAAGAACGGGCGCCCGGTCAACGCTGGTCAGGCCCCACCTGAAAGCCTAGGCATTACATCACCAGACGACAAGACTGTGAGAATTGAACTAAGCGCACCCAATCCACTTCTCCCTCAAGCGCTTAGCAGCTTCTCAGCCATGCCGTCTCCACGCCACAAAGTGGAAGAACTTGGCGACGACTGGACCAAACCGGGCCAGTTTGTATCTAACGGTGCCTACGTGTTGGACGAATGGCTTCCAGGTACACGCCTGACGCTTAAGAAGAACCCGAATTTCTACGACGCACAAAACGTGGAGATCGATACGGTCAATTTTTATCCGACACAAAATCTAAACACAGTGTTCAATCGTTTTAGAGCTGGCGAGTTGGATGCCATTCTCAATTTCCCTCCAGAGCAAATATCTTGGATTAAAGAGAATATCCCCGACGAACTTCGTATTTCGCCGACTCTCGGCATTTACTACTTTTTGATCAATGCAAAGAAACCACCCTTTGATGATATCCGTGTACGCAAGGCGCTGGCACTTGCCTTTGATCGTGAAGCCCTCATAGACAGACTACTCAATACAGGTGTCATTCCTGCCTACAGCTTTGTTTCGCCGGTGGTTGAGGGTTATGACGTTGCCCGTGCGTCAATCGCCGACATGCCTATGGCTGACCGCATCGCTGATGCCCATCGTTTAATGAGCGAAGCTGGGTATGGGGGCAACAATCCCGTTACATTTGAACTTGCCTACGACACCCAGGAAGAAAACCGGAAAATTGCTGTTGCGATGAAATCCATGTGGGCGGCCTTGGGCTTCAACGCAGAATTAATGGATACGGAATTTCGCAATCTCAACCGCAAAGCCCGTACCCGTGATTACGACATTATGCGTTGGGCCTGGTTCTCTCCGTTTAATGATGCTTCTGGCTATTTAAACCTATTGCGCACCGGAGATCCGAGTAACTACGTGGATTATGCGAATCCTGAATTCAATGCTCTTATGAATCAGGCAAACTCCATTTCTGACCAAGAGCAACGCAATACGCTTATGCGACAAGCTGAACAGATTCTGATGGAAGATTATGTTATCATCCCGGTCTTTCATTATGTCAGCCGACGGCTGGTAAAGACGTATATCGATGGGTGGAACGAAAACGCCCGCAACAATTATCTTGCACGGTACATGACGGTAAATCGCCCAGACTAACGCGGGCGCCAAATGGAGATACAGCTATGCTTTTGAACTGCTGGTATGTCGCCGCAGAAGCTGCGGATGTCACAAACGAACCGAAAAGCGTCCACATGTTAGGACAGGACTTTGTTCTATTTCGTGACTCCGCAAGAGAGGCGCATTGCCTGAGCGATGTGTGCGTCCATCGTGGTGGATCGCTTTGCCGCGGCAAGGTCGTCGATAACGCCGTCGAATGCCCCTATCATGGTTGGCGCTTTGACGGCGACGGCAATTGCGTAGCTATTCCGTCCATGGGTGAGGATGCCACGATTCCGAAGCGAGCACGGGTGGATTCTTATCCAACGGTAGAAAAATATGGCTGGCTCTGGGTATTCCTCGGAGACGCAACAGAGTCCGAACGCCCACCCCTGCCAGACTATTTCCCAGAATACGAAGCGATGGAACAAGGCGCATCAGACGAGTGGAAATTTGTCCGCGGCACCTTCATCTTCGAAGCAAACTGGGTACGCGCCATTGAGAATGGTGTTGACCACACGCACGCATTTTACGTCCACACCGATTTTGGCAATCCGGGCAAGCCCACGATTAATGATTACGACCTTGATATCGATGACTCGAAAATCGAATCAATCACCTATGCGAAGCCTGTTAGCAAGCGTGGCGTATGGGCTGAGAAAATTGATGAGGATCGCCCCGACGTTAAAACCATGGTGCGCATCTACAAACCAGCACCTTCAATCCGCATCGAGATGCATCTCAAGCCACCGATGTGGCAAATGATTGTTTCGGGCTACACACCCATAGACGAAAACCGCACCAAAGTATGGTGGTGCCACGGCCGCAATTTCTTTACCGACGATAAATACGACGCTGACTCCCATAAGCGGGTTCTTTTGGTGTTCCAAGAAGACGCCAAAGTGATCGACTTTATTCGCCCCGCTATGGTGCCACCTACCTTGTCTGACGAACTCGCTCTCGAGAATGACAAACACGGTATTGAGTTCCGTAAATGGGTTAAGGACCAAGAGCTGGCAGGACGAGCTCTGGATCTGAAGGCACAGCATGGCAACGATGAGATGGTCAAAGTGATACCGTCGCCAGCGCGACGAGCGGACCCGAAAAACTGGGTGCTTGATGCCGTGCCGTTGAAGCAGCCGCGACTAAAACAAGAAGTAGCCCAATAGAGAGAAATCCCAAGCCGTTGGTGGTGTTGATCTCATGACGTCTTATGCCCTGCGCCGCTTGATTATCGCAGCTCCGACCCTGTTCATGATCGTCACATTATCATTTTTTATGATGCATCTGGCGCCGGGTGGTCCATTTGATGCGGAAGCGTCACTTGAACCTGAGGTAATCGCAAACCTCGAAGCTGCGTATGACTTGGACAAGCCCATCATCGTTCAATACGGATTCTATTTGGGCAAAGTAGCCCGCGGTGACTTTGGACCTTCCATCATTTATATCGATCGTACCGTCACGGAACTCCTCGTTATTGGTCTGCCAGTCAGCATAAAACTTGGGCTTTCCGCAATGATTTTAGCTCTTGCAGTTGGTGGTAGCCTTGGCGTAATCGCCGCCCTCCGTCGCAATTCTTTAACGGACTATGCGGTCATGGGCGTTGCCATGACCGGTATCGCGGTACCGAGCTTTGTGATGGCGCCTTTGATGAGCCTACTTTTCGGTGTGGTTCTGAAAATACTCCCCGTCGCCTCCCTTGAACCGCGCGGTGGACTGGCAGAAGCGTTGCCGATGCTGGCACCAATCACACCCTATATCTTACCGGTGGTTGCGCTGGCTTTGCCTCAGATTGCGATCCTCGCCCGACTCACCCGTGGCGCCATGATTGAAACTCTTCGACAGAACTATATCCGCACGGCACGCGCGAAAGGTCTCGGACAACGCAACGTCGTCTGGACGCATGCACTAAAGTCAGCGTCCCTTCCCGTGATTAGCTATCTTGGCCCGGCGGCGGCCTCCATTCTTACAGGGTCTGTCGTGATTGAGCAGATCTTTCAACTGCCGGGCATGGGGCGCTTCTTTATTCAAGGCGCAATCAACCGGGACTACCCCCTCGTCCTGGGTATCGTCGTGGTTTACGCGCTGGCTGTCATACTTCTCAACCTGATTGTTGACTTGATGTACGGGTTGCTCGACCCGAAAGTGAAGGTGGAGTAATGGCCTTGCTAGCCGCACAACGAAATGCCCATGAGGCATTGATGGCAGACGCCGCCGCCATCAAGGGTCGATCCTTATGGGAAGATGCCGGGCGCCGGTTCAGAGCTAACAAAGCTGCAATGGCTGGTGTAATCGTCCTTGGGCTAATCTCACTTTGTGCCATCGTTGCACCGTCACTGAGCCCCTATACGATTGATGATTTAGACTGGATGAATATTGGTGCGCCACCGTCATTGGAGAACGGGCATTGGTTCGGCACTGACGACACTGGCAAAGATATGTTCGTCTTAACCTGGATTGGTGCGCGCGTTTCCCTGATCATCGGCGTGATGACCACCGCTGTCGCCCTCTCTATCGGTGTGATCTATGGTGCGACGGCGGGGTATGTCGGCGGCCGGACCGACAACGCGATGATGCGGTTTGTTGACGTGTTATACGCTCTGCCCCTGCTGTTTTTCATCATTATTTTGGTCACAGTATTTGGCCGGAACATTTACCTAGTATTCCTCGCCATAGGGTGTGTCGAATGGTTGACCATGGCGCGCATCGTTCGCGGCCAAACCCTATCTGTAAAACAAAAAGAATTTATTGAAGCGGCACGAGCCAGTGGCGCCGGACCCGCAGCCATCATCGGACGCCATGTCCTACCCAATGTTGTCGGCCCAGTGATTGTGTATGTCACCTTACTGGTGCCAACGAACATCTTGGTCGAGAGCTATCTCAGTTTTCTTGGACTAGGGGTGAAAGAACCTCTCACCAGTTGGGGTGTCCTCATTTCACGCGGCGCAAACAGTATCGAGTCCGCGCCCTGGCTACTGCTGATCCCAGCCACATGCCTGGCGATCACCATGTTCTGCTTTAATTTTATCGGGGATGGGTTGCGCGACGCACTTGATCCAAAAGATCGATAGGCCGTTACGGACTCAAATCCATATCTGAGAAATTCATGACGTCCTGCACCGGCGCATAACCTGTAACTTTGGACGTCAGCCCATCGAAGTCGACACCCTGCCAGAGAATAATGCCTGGTGGGTGCTCTCGCTCATGTGCCAGCACGGCGCGGTAAAACGGGAGCGCAGCCTCCGCTGTCACTTGCGTACGTGCCTGTTCAAGTATGGGCAACAGTTTGTCGTCACAGTGATAGGGAGAACGATCAGGCAGGATGCCTTGGCAGACGCGGTGCCGGTACGCTGCCAATGGATCAGGACCCCGCACCAGCAGGCTGTGCAAATTGCTTGTGGCTTTGCCGAAGAACAAGTCCTGCATGTTTCGCCACGCAGGCTTACCTTGCATTTCTACATTAACGCCGATCTTGGCAAGGTCGAGAGCAATCTGCTGGAAAAATAAAAGATCATTTGCACCGCGTGATGCCACCGACGCGGTAAGGTCAATCCCGTCGGGATAGCCTGCTTCTGCCAGCAAGGCTCGCGCAAGATCCGGATCGTACGGATAGGGCGGTAGGTCGGGGTCGTACCCGAAGGCTCCAGGGTAAGCGAGTTGCGACAATGGCTTTGCCTTGCCCTGAAGCAGGGTTTGGATAATCGCTTCTCGATTGACGGCATAGTTCAACGCCAATCTGACCTTTGGGTCCACCACCGGGCCACCATTGACCGTCAGGAATGCAAGAAACTGAACGGTCGCCAAATTACGCAGGGCCAACCGGCCACCATCCGCTTCTATCAAACTCGCATCATCAGGCCCGAGGCCGACAACAAAATCGACAGCACCGGAGAGAATCGCCTGTAAACGCGCGGTTTGATCCGGGATCACTTTAAAATCTAGGCCATCTAATTTAGGCGCCCGCCACGAGTCTCTGAACGCCCGCATCTCCGCACCCGACTGGTCCCAGTCCGTTACTTGAAAAGGTCCTGTCCCCACCGGGTTGGACTCATACTCAGTTCTCGGCATGGTTTCCCAGGCTTCTGGCTCTAATATGCGCCACACAGCGGCATGAATGGGGAACAATGCATCCCTCTGATTAAGCTCAACCTCGACGGTGTAATCATCTAGGGCGCGCGCCTCGGCAACTTGATACAGGGTCGTACTGATCGACCACAGTCCAGCTTCTGGACCTCGCATGTGTTTGACAGATCTAACGATTGCATCTGCTGTAAAGGGAACACCGTTTGAAAATTTAACGCCTTCACGCAATTTCAGCCGCCATGTCAACGCATCATCACTCTGCCAAGACAGCGCGAGGCCCGGACCGATGGACCCATCTTCCCTTACAACCGTTACTGTGTCGTAGATGGCATTGAGCGGCATAATCGCTGGCATCGTTATGCCTTGATAGGCATGCCCGCGATTGGGTCCGATCAGAGAGGTGCCGATCGAAAGAATCTTGTCTGCAGAGACCGCCGGATTTGGTGCAACAACGCCACCCAGACAGAGGCTGAGAACGACTGTCGCTATAGGAAGTAGATATTTTGATTTTGTGTTTGTTCTCATAGGCTAATCCTGTATCGCGTCTTCTAATCGGGTAAGGACATATTCTTTGTCTTCATCGGTGATCGACTGCTTAACCAGAATACGGTGCTCTCCGGTCACCCACATTTCGATATTAGTGAGAAGATAGCGTTCTGTTTCAAATGTGCCAGCAGGGACGGTGATCGTTTCCGTGCCCAGATATTGAAATGACGCCGGGTGGAGACGTCCGCGCACCAACGCTGATCCATCGGGTGACGGGCTAAAATTGAAATATGTAGCGGCGTGTTTGCCTTCGTCGTCTCTCTCGCCTTGCCACAAATACCAACCATTCATGGATTCCCCATGGGTAACGATAGAGATTTCGTTTGGCACGGAAAGTTCGTCCGTCGTGCTGCCCCCTGGTCCTTCAGATACGGCGCGGAGCGTGTTCCCATCCAGGACCACGCGGATCGATCCACGATAGCCATCAGGCACCCAGTAGGTTGCGTACACATCAATGGGTCTAAAATTTGCATCAACATGGGCTGTCATGATCTGCAAGGCATTGGCCGCTACGAAGTCTTTGCTCAAGATCATCGTCCGCCCGCCATTGGGGTGCACAAAAATACGCCATTCCTCGACACCACGGTAGCGTTTGTCACTCTTGGTTTGAAGCCGCAGTGTGCCGATGATTTCTCGGGCCACATTAATGTTAGGGCCTGTGTTCTCGTCTTCCGCCTTAACTGGCGCAGCCACACCCAACACACCAATCGCGACCAACAGAGATATAAACCTACGCATGGTCATACACCCGGATCATCGAGCCAGACGGGATAATCGGCATCCAGGCGATTGCGCAAACGGTCTGGCATGTCAGTGTTTGATTGCACTTTGGTTCCAAGCAATTGCCACGTTGTCAGCCCTGGCTCTTGACCCATTTTCATCCAGGGCATCCATGGGGCTAGATTCTGAAAGTGGAGCGTCGCCGGCATGAACGCAAGATCAGGGTTGTTGAGATCAGCCAACTGCCCGGTGAAAGACGCCAAGGAGGTTAGAGTGATGACCGGCCCCGAATAGCCAAGAGGGTCATCAGCCTCAACACGAGGGTTGGGTAGTTTTGTGACCATGTTTTCCGTTGTCCACACCCGCCCACCATGGGACTGCGCTTCAACGGTGCCCGTAAATTGAACCGGAACAGCTGCGGCCTCCGACCCTGAAACTCCTTCAGGTCCGACAACAATGGTCTGGTTTGACTTGTAGTGCCCCGGGTTACAGGTCCGCCCATTCAACGGGTTGACCCACTCGTCCGCAATTACATCCATCTCCGGGTCGATAAAGAATCCGGCTTCCGCCATGATCTGATCGAACCGTCCATCTTCCCGCCGCACCAATCGGTTGAAGCTAAAGCCCTCAATTTTAAGCACACGCTGTGCGACTTCGTCGCTGCGCTTGGCAAACATGTTACCGCGGTACCACCACATACCAGGCGTACCATCCAGATTGCCCCGCATGCGCGCGTAGGCCGTTACAGCATCACTTGGATCATCAAGGTCGTAGGTCGCACCTGCGGCAAGCACAGGTGTCCGCATGAATGCACCGGATAAACCCGCCCCTCCTGCACTCAGTAGAGCGTCGCGTCGTGTCGGCATCGCAGGCACCTCTTATTTATTGAGCACCGGTATCTTAGTAGACACCGATAGACCGTGGTAAGCGCAGTTGCTTGCCGTCCCCTACAGGAACATATCTCCCCCGTTGGGGCTGATGACCTGGCCAACATAGTGCCGTGCGCCTTCTGACGCTAAGAACACATAGCTGGGCACAATGTCGTCAATCTCGGCCAGTTTGCCCAGCGGTATGCTTTGGCGAATGCCTTCAAGAATTTCTTCAGGCACATCATCAAGCATAGCGGTTCTGGTCGCGCCAGGCGCAACCGCGTTCACGCCGACACCTTTAGAGGCCGCTTCCAATGCCAGAGTGCGGGTGAATGTCACCAGCGCACCTTTGGCCGCTGTGTAGTGGGCAAAGCCCGCAGCGCCAAGGTAGGCCAGTTGCGAGGTCGTGTTGATAATGCGACCCGCTCCGCGCTCGTACATGTGCGGCAAAGTATGTTTGCTGGTCAGAAAAGTGCCGCGCACATGGACGGCAAACACCTGATCCCAGACATCAACGGGAATGTCCTCGACCGGTGCGGCGTGAGCAATACCAGCGTTGTTGACCAAAATATCTATACGACCAAGTCCCTCAATGGCACTGGCGACCATCGCTTCTACGGCCTTTTCCTCCGTAACATCGCCCTCAACAGCAACGGCTTGACCACCGGCTGATGCGATTTCCTCACACAAAGCCTTTGCTTCATCAGCGGATGCGGCGTTGGGATAATTTATTGCCACCGCTGCCCCTTCGGCGGCATAAGCCCGGGCAACCCCAGCGCCAATACCACGATTGGCGCCTGTGATAAGTGCGGTTTTATCTTTTAGTTGAGTCATCATTTAAGCCTTGTACATGTGTAGTGGTCTACAAAATGCCGCGGATGATCGCGTTCGGCAAAACAGGTTCGTCGAAACCCATACCTTGCGGTGGCGGATAGCCGGTCCGTAAAACAATCAAATCGAGTTTGCGGCTGATCCACACACGCACTTTCCCACCGCCGTCGAGATAAAAGAGATCATCAACCGCAAAGGGTTCAGAATGCGTGTTGGCGAATTGAAGCGGCATATCCGGATAGTACGGACGGTACTCTTTGAACTCTTTGTCCATCCAGATTTGGAAGCCGTAGTTGGGGTTTTGCTCTGAGCCCTCAAGCATTTGATCCACCCATCCTTCGGGCAGAATCCGAGTGCCGTCGGGTAACTTCCCGTCTTCTTTGAGTAGGTGCGCAATGCGCATCCAGTCCGCCGGAGCAGACAAGAAGCAACAATAAGAGATTACGTTGCCGCCGACTTTATCTTTCCGTAGCGCTCCACGCTGCGCGCCCAACGGCTTCCAAAGTTTTTCGCCGAGGTAGTGGGCGAAGTCCTTGCCGGTAGCTCGCTGTAGAATCATCCCGAGCAATTGCGTGTTAGGGTTGTTATGAGCAAAGGCCGACCCTGGTTCTTTTTCTAAAGGCGTCAGCAATGTCGTTTCCCAAATATCTGTACCTTCGACCGATTGAATACCTTGAGACCATGGTTGCCCCGGATTATCAAACGGTGGAGCTAGTCCTGTTCTATTTTCCAACACCTGTCGCACAGTGATCTTCCCGCGAGGGTCATCTTTCCATTCATGAAGATACAACTCGATAGGGTCATCTAGACTTGCGATATCACCATCCTCAACCGCGAAGCTGGCAACAATCCCGTGTAATGTCTTAACCCAAGAGTGTGAGCTGATCGGCGACGTATCATGAAAACCGTCCATGTACGCTTCGTGGCGAATCTTACCCTGGTGATAAACGATGAAGGCCTGAGTTTCCCGCTCCATTGCCCAGTCGGTCGCAACTTCTAAGGCATCCGCTGAAATCGTCGGCGCTTCATCAGCTGTGGCGCGCGCCAAGTAGGGTTGATTACCCCCGTCGACGAGAATCATCGGGTTGTACCAGTCTTGCGGCTGGCGAAAGGCCGCTTGGTCGGGTTGATCCCGATAGCGGCGCCAGAAAGTGAAGTCTTGGGCTTCAACTTCGTTGACCCAGTCGATCTTCTCCTGGATTTGTTCTGCCGTCATATCTAGGGGGCGATCAGGCGCCTGTGCACAGGCCTGAAGTGACCCGAACGCCATAACAGCGGCAAAGGCCGCAGTCGAACATCTGTGCATTGTGGAACCCCCCTAAAGTGATTTGTTATTGATCGCACCATGCTGCCGGGATGGCTGGGTCTTGGCGAGTCAAAAGGGCGGCGTGTGATCAGTCAGTGGAGACAAAAAGGGGTCCTTAGCGCGTTGCGGGGCATATTAAATTTACCATAGTGCGAGGACCGAGCCCATGCACGACCATTTAACTATTTAAAACAATGGCTTAGCTCTGGAATCGCACCATTGAGAACGCCACTCTGCCGGGCCTAGATTTGAACTGACGACGGGAATAAAAGATGGCCAAAGCACTGTGAAACATTTGGCTCTTCGTTTTGGTCATCCTTTTGCTTGGACTTCTCCTCATTTTTGCACCTGAGGCTGCGGTCTCCTGGTTCGAGATGACCGACCACTCGCTCAACGCTGGCCTGAGTGTTAGAGCGACCATACTTGTCTATACCTCATCAGGGGATAGCGAGCTGGTAGATTCCGACGACGAAACGATGGGTCCATCGGCACAGGCTCTCAGTAGTGCGCTGACCTATTTTTTTGTTGGGTTGGCACTCGCCCTCAATATCGATCCACTTATCTAAAGGACAACACTGACTATAACGGACGGCGTTCCTGAACCTTTGCTAGAAGAACCAAAAGGTGCTCTCGCCATGGTCTGCCTTTGGATGAATGCGGTGCTGGCCTTTAGTTACACCCTGCTGGCTTCGATCTCGGGAAACTACACAGTCTTCGCCGAGCTCACCTTGAGTATCGTTGTGTTTCTCGGTGGGTTCTCGAGCCTCTGCGCGGCAGCAGACGCGCTTAAGATGTTCGGTTTCACATCGACGATGAGGCGGGATAGGGATACACCGGGCGTGATCAGTCATGGCCATCGTCAGAAATCGGGCTCCGTATACCTGATACTTGATGCGCAGCAATCAGTTCTAGGCCTGCGGCTTATTGAGATGATAGGCCTTAAGTTCATTTGGTGCGCGGCCAGTTCCCGCCCACGCCTCAGTGGCAGAGGTTTTGTCAAACGTATCGCCCTCCGGACCGCGATGTACCTTAGTCTGAAGGGAAGCCGTCAGTGGTCTGATCCGCTGCGTTGCGGAGACCAGACACCCACCGGGCTCATCTGAGGGGATGGGCCCGGTTTCTTTTTATGGGTCGCCCAGATAGTCGTGAACAATTTTGATTCCCGGCATCATCCAAGAAGTTTGCCAACGATATCCGCCAAGAACCTCGGTCGGCTGCAATGGACCCAGCTCTTCGTTGTCAGCGAACGCGTTGAATTCCAGCGCTGCCGACCCACACATAAAGTTTTTGGCAGATCCGTCTTCCAGTAACATTTGAGTGAGATCATGGATCAGTGGCTTCCCTGTCGCCGGAACGTTGAGATCTGGGATATGCCGTTCAGACAGGAGCGGAAAGGCGCTGGTAAAGAATGACATTTCCGACGGATCGATCATGTTCTTCGGTGTATACTCCAGGCGGATCAGCTGTTCGCCATTGCGAGACACCGTGCGGGTAAAAGTCGTGCCTAGCGACCCGGTTTGTGTCGAGCCGACAGCTGCATATAGCGGGTGTACTCCATTATCTCGAAACTCAACTTGCTTGGCACAGGTCCCGATCATCCAACTGAGAATCACCAGCCAATCGCGATCACACCATTGATAAGCACTGATCAAAGCGGGCTTACCTTCGAACAGTCCCGGCACCGCGATCACGCACACATTGTAGTGGGTACGCGCCGGGTTGAGGATGTCAGCTCTGACGTCCGGGTCGACAGGTTCACAACGGAGATTGGGCGTCCACATAAAGGCCTCGCCGCGACGTTCTGTATTTGGTGTCATCGGCGGCGGCAAATAAGACTCAAGTACATCAGGATCAGCCCGAAAATGGATCATCACCTGATCAGCGGCGAACAACCAGGGAAGCGGTGGTAATGCCGAGGCTTTGCCCTGGGGCGAGAATGGACGAGTAAATCCTTTAAGAATCGTGACCTCCTAAGCCTCTGGATCAATTGCCGCCGTAAGTAACGTGGACTGATCTGGATGCATTCCTTGGACTATATCATCCGAAACCTTATCAGGTGCCACCCAACGGGCTTCGAAAATTTCATGGCTCTGGTGAATTGGACCGGCTGCATGCACATGACCATAAACAACTGTCTCGAGATGGCGAGACGCAACCAATTTTGTCGCACCCAGATGAGTAACTACAGCCTCGAGACCGGTTTCTTCTTTCAGTTCTCGCAATGCCGCCGTTGACGCATTTTCTCCAGCATTTACAAAACCCGACGGGAACCCCCAGGGATAAATCTTTCGGTACACGTGACGCAAAACCAGAACCTGACCTTTGTTGTTAGAGATAACAGCAACAGCTGCGTGATTAAACTTAGCATTGGCGAGAAATAATCCCAGCCGCAACACAGATGACGGAACAAGACGAAATAAACCTGATAAAAGGCGCTTCACGAATGCGGCCGGTCTATTCGGCCACAGCAGGTTTGGATTTTTCTTTGGCGTCCTGTTCCTTGTTGTGCCGCTCGATCTGCTTGGCAGTGGCTTGGTTGTGACTGGCTTTAAAGACTTTCTGACTCTCGCGCACCCAGGCGTTGGACTCTTCGCGTTTGATGTTGTGGCCCTGGAAATGAGGGAACACATGCCGGGCAATCAACTCGTAAGATTTAAGCTTGGTTTCTCGCGAGGTCCAATTGTGGTCTGTGGTGAGGAAACATCCAAAGCCGCCTTGTGACGACTCCCACAATCCTTCGACTTGTTTAATAACCTCGTCTGGCGTGCCGATCGCTGCATGACCGGTGTCCATCAGATGTGCGACAGGGTCTCCCCGCCGCTCCGGCGGCACCATTGGAATAACCGCGACATCCTCAAAATACTTCACCCAATCTTCGATTCCGAGTTGCACATCTGCGATGGCTTGTTCGCGGGTTTCAGCAACATGCACCAATCCAATCATGCGCCATTGCGACCGGTCCATGGTGTTGCCGTGCTCTGCGGCGACGTCACATGCTAAATCCCAATTGGTGCCAGCGACTTTGAGTGCCGGTGCAGCGGACGCACTCATCGACAGCAAACCTGTACCTAGACGCCCAGCCGCTTTGGGGCCGGAGGGCGACATCATCGACGCGGTCACCACTTCGATTGGCTGATTGCCGTAAGGGCGGAGCTGTAGCCTGGCATTCTTCAGCGTGTACCAATCGGTTTCATGGGTTACCGTCTCACCGCGGAAGAGTTTGAGAATATCCTCAAGCGCCTCTTCCATCATGTCCCGCTGGCGATCGGTCTCAATACCCATCATTTTGGCATCGGACACCAAGGCGCCGGGCCCGGCCCCAAACATGGCTCGGCCCTGAGTCATGTGGTGCAGTTGCATAAACCGATCCGCAAGGATGAGCGGGTGATGATAGGGCAAGGAGCTGACTCCCGTACCCAGCCGGATGCGCCGGGTACGATAGTGCGCCGCTAAAATCATGAACTCGGGAGTGGAGTAGAGCTCCGTCCCGGCGGAGTGATGCTCACCAAACCACGCTTCGTCGAAGCCTAGCTTATCCATGTGCTCGACCATTTCGAGGTCGCGCTCAAGACACAGGGTTGGGTTTTCCTGAACCGGGTGGATGGGCGGAATAAACGTCCCGAAGCGAAGCGACTCCATGGTGCGTCCCTTATGCGGCGGCAATGACTGAAGGCGTGAGTGTGCACCAGAGCCCGGTCTGAGTCCAAGCGCTGTAGTGGGCTTCGGCCCCATTGACCCGGACATCTTGAACAGGCCGCTCCGTCGCCCTAGGCTAGCCCTCCAATTTAAAAGAAAAGCACCAGGGAGACCCGCAATGCACCGCCACGTTGTTCTGTTTAACCTCAATGAAGACGCTGCAGCAGAAGAAGTCATTGGCAGCATGAAAATTCTAGCGTCGCTGCCGACTGTCGACGCCATGATGATAGAGGAGAACATCGTTCCGGCGGGTGCCAATAGCCCTTACAAATGGCTTCTGGTTGCTGACTTCGCAGATCCCGACGCGCGCGAAGCCTACGAAAAGCATGACACGCACACGGATGTCATCAGTAATGTGTTCCTGCCCAACGTCAAAGACTTCATTATGTCGGATGCGAACCGCTAGGCTGCTATTAGAGCTCTAATTCTTTATCGCGATCCAGGCGCTAAACACCATCTTGGAGTGAAACCGGACGACCTCGCCAAAGCCAACGTCCTTGAGGACGCTTGTTTGCACCTCGTCTGAGATAAAGTGTAACGTCTCTGATACGTTGGCGAAAACATCTGCAGCTTTGTCTTTCAGAGTGATCTCGATGTGATCGCGCCAAGCCTGCATGGCTAACGCGTGTTCGTCTGACTCTGGGTCACCGATCATATGGGCCATCACCAGCGGCGCTTGTGATTTTAAGCGTTTGGCCATGTCAGCAAATATTTCAGCCTTCTGCTCTGCCGGGACAAACTGCATCATCAAAATAGCAGTGGCTGCGTCGAAGGGTCCCTGATCGTCTAGGGTATCAAGGGTGCCAACGTGATAGTCGACACGCTCGCTCAGCCCAGCGGCTTCGATACGCTCTCGCGCGACCTCAACCATCGGCGCGGACGGCTCAACGGCAGTGAACCGCCAGGTTGGATCAAAATCTGCCAGAGCCAGAACCTCAGTGCATGTCCCCGCACCGACAACTAATATGCGGGCGTTCTCTTCAAGGGCGAAACCTAATTGCGCAACAACAAGTTCGTGGATGCGTCCATAGTCGGGAATCAAGCGCTGAACAAAACTATCGTAATGCTCAGACATTTCGCGATCGAACTGGACACTAGGGTCAATTACACGCGGCATAGAGAACCTTATGTTGGGTCGAGCTGGTCGGGATAACCTGCCATAGTCATGCGATACCTGAAGTTTACCTCTGGATCAGCAGCAATAGCGCGAAGCATCGGTATCTCTGCACGAATACGCTCGGGCCCGGTGCTATCCATATGCAAGCCGCGTTCGTGGTTTTCGATCAGCTGGACATCGGTCAAAGGTTTGACCGCCGCTTCATAGTCCGCGAGGCGTTGTGCCACCAACGCTGAATCTGTCATTTCTGATGGCTCGGGCAGAAACTCAAATAGACGAGCCGCACAACGAATTCCGAAGTTCATGCCCTGACCGCGTGCAGGGTGAATGGTATGGCAGGCGTCGCCAAGGAGAACTGTCGTACCTTGTGTCCAGCGGTCCGTCTCCCGGCGTATGACAGGGTAAAACCCGGCCACTTCTGTCTCCATCTCGCCGAGCGCCGGTGCACGCTCACCCAACAAGGCTTTGCGTTCCTCAGACGTGGTCGCCTTCCAACGGCTGATTTCTTCTTTGTTGATGGCCATTCCGATTTTCCACTGTCCGCCCATGCGTGGAATCCGGCCGACACTTCCGTTGGGTGACATATAGGAATTGATTTCATTGCGCGGGTCTTGCAACTCACCGCGCGGACCAAACAACACGACAAACGGTTTTTCGTAGTCGTAGCTATGAACAATCTGGAAATCACAGGCAGCCCGAATTTTTGATGACCGCCCATCACAGGCAATGGTCATTCGAGGTTTTATGCAAACCGCCTCCCCCTCAGGGGTGGTAATGTTAATCTCACTCACTCCACCCTGCGCGTCCGCACCGGTCGCAATATCGCGCGCTGCAACTGGCCGAAACAGAGTGTAGTCGTAATTGCTTTCGTTGATCGCCAGATCCAGGGCTGTGATCGCAATCAGGTCGTGATTGAGCACCACGTAATAAGGATGCGGGATCGGCAGATCATCCATGCTCGAATGCATGATCACATCACCCTCTGGGGTCAGCCACTTGGCTCCCAGACGCTTTTCAGCTCCGGCTGCAAAAAAGGCATCCAGAATGTCCCACTCTGCCAGAGTTTCCACCACACGTGGGCCAAGGTGATCTCCCCGCGCCGTGTCCAACGGTTGGGTTGACGCCTCGAGATGGACGACGGAATAGCCGTGGCAACGCAATCCGGCGGCCACAGAAGCCCCGGCAATACCGGCCCCGACAATCAGAATATCTGGCTGAAGCGTTTTCATAACCGTTTCACATACAGGCATCGGTGGAAGTGGCCAACCGTATGATACATGAAACGAGCCATCGTCCATCCATTCCGCTCATAAAACGCACGGGTGCGGGCGTTAAACGCAGCGGTGTAAAGATGGGCGAGCCGATACCCGTCGGCCCGGATGCAATCTTCCGCCATCCGCGCCAGGGCAGCGCCGGCTCCGTGTGATCGACTGTGTTGGAGCACCCATAAATCCTTGAGCATGGCACCAATGGTTTTGGCCACCCCAACAATCTCACCATCGAGCTCGGCGACAAGCGCGCTGCGCCAATAAGACGGCAACGCAAAAGAACGACGCGGATTCCAGCGATGCAATCGGGCGATGAGTGGAGACCCAGCCCCCGTGCTGTCTTGCACGGCAGACTCTCTAATTGAGTTGAGCGCATGAAAATCAGCGGCGCGGGCGGGGCGAACGGTCAATTTCATATCCCCGGTACCATAGACAAACCCTCAGAAAATCACCAAGGTTTGAAGGTTCTTTTGCGAGGAGAGGTAATCATGAGCCAGACCTTGTTCATTGTCGGCAGCGTGCCGTTTATCGTCCTGGGCATAGTCCATGGACTCTACACCTGGATCGAACGCACCCGGCCCTTCCGCCTGACACCGCATACACCTGAAGTGCGTGACGCGATGCAAAGCAGCACCATGGTTATTCATCCCATCACCAACATGTGGCGCGGGTGGCTCGGCTTTAAATTCAGCCACATCCTGGGTGCCGTGGTGTTTGGCGGGTTGTACGTGGTTTAGGCCACCGGCGGCTTTGCCGTCATCACCGGTAACCCGATTTTGCTGTGGCTGCCGGTTGTCACATCAGGACTGTTTGTTGTGCTGGCCTGGCACTATTGGTTCGTCATCCCGCTGGTGGGCATTTCCATCGGGTTCATCTGTTATGCAGCTGGGGCCGGATTAACGCTGATTGGTTAACCTCTAAACTCCATCCCATTCTTTCGGCTGTTGGGCGGCGAGGCCATTAAACAAATCGAGGATGCGGCTAAACCACGCGGTTAGCGGATCATCGTCTTCGAGAAATTTCAGTGGAGAGATAGGGCGCGGCCACAACAACTGTCCGGCAATAATGTAATCGGGATACAACGGCGCCTCACCGGAGAGGAACAGCCGATCTTCTAGGCAAGTGCGCAGCGGGTTCAGACCCGCACGAAATTCTTTCAGCGTGTCTTCCCGGTTTTCGACCATCTGCTCCAAAGTTTTGCCGAAACGTTTTTCGCGGCTTTCCCGGAAGTAAGGTTGATCAGCCGGGTCGAGACGGTCGTAGATATCTTTAATGATCACATGCAAAAGCGGGAAACTGATCGCCCGCAAGTTCCAGTGCTGAAGAAATTGGCTGAAGCTCCATGCCGAACCTCTGACCCCACCCTCACCAAAGAGGGACGGCGTATCTGGATAGGTCTCCTCTAAATAATTGGCGATCACCCAGCTGTCGCAAACGGCCCTCCCGCCGTCCTCAATAATCGGAATGGTCTTGTGAGATCCATCTCCAATATTGTGAATATCCGTGAATCGCGTGGGCACAGTTTCGAAGGGGAGTCCCTTGTGGGCCAAGGCCAGGTGCGTCCGCCAGCAATTGCCAGAGAATCGACGACCGTCGGCGCCGACGAGTTCGTAGAGCTTGATTGTCATGGCACTGTCCCTCTGTAATTGCCGTGCTGTTGGGCGGTGATCCCGCGTTCCCTTGTACTATACCCCCCTCCCCCTTATGCTGCCGCCGTTTTTCAGGCTAGCCAGTCAGGCTGGTTTCTCCCCTATCATCAGATGCATCGTGTGCTGAAAGGCAGACCATGGGCACAGCAAAGGACGGCGATAGCGTCACCTTTCACTACACCGGCACTTTGTCGGATGGCACCCAGTTCGATTCTTCTATTGGGTCGGACCCGATGGGCGCGACGCTCGGCAGCGCGCAGCTCATTAAGGGATTCGAAGCGGCTTTAGTGGGCATGGAGGTTGGCGAAAGCCGCACCTTCACCGTCACAGCCGATGAAGCCTATGGCGAACGTAAACCGGACCTGGTGCAGACCTTAGACGTCGATATGTTTCCTGAGAGCGGCGCCTCTATCGAAGTCGGCCAGACCTACGAAATGACAACTCACACCGGACAACCCTTGCCGGTGACGATTACGGCGATTGAAAAGAATGAAGTCATCGTCGACGCCAACCATCCGCTGGCCGGACAAGACCTGACCTTTGATCTCGAACTTGTTGGAATTGAATAACATGACCTTTCGTAGACACGCGCTGGCCACTGTCACCACTCTAATCCTGTGTTTTGCTGGCAGCGCCCGCGCCCAAACCTCTGACACGGTGGTGGCTGAATTGAACGGCACGCCAATCACCTTTAATGAGATTGCCGCTTTCCAGCAAACCATTCCAAATGCAGCGGAAATGGAAACAGCGTCAATTTTGCCCCGCCTCATCGAGTTTTACATTGATCAACAATTGATGGGCTCCGCAGCCAGAGGCCGGGGCTTGGAAAACGATCCGGATGTTCAACTGCAGTTGCAGCGGCTAGAAGATGAACTGGTTCGCCAGGCCTATTTACGTGACGAGATTTCTGACCGGGTCACCGAAGATCGCATTCGCGAAGCGTATGACAAAAAGATGGAAACCTACGTTCAGGACGAGGAAGTGAAAGCACGCCATATTCTGGTCGAAACAGAAGATGAAGCAAATGCGATTCTGCGCGAACTTTCTGACGGTGCAACCTTCGAAGACTTAGCACGGGATCGCTCAACCGGCCCGTCAGGTCCACAGGGCGGCGACCTAGGCTACTTTACCCGCGGTACTATGGTCCCTGAATTCTCAGAATCGGCCTTCGCCCTATCCGCGGGCGAGATCACCTCTTCACCTGTCAAAACAGATTTCGGGTGGCATTTGATCAAGGTCGAGGAAAAACGTTTGAAACCGGCCCCCACCTTTGAGGAAATGCGTGTTGAAGTGCGCAACGAATTGTCTGACGCCGCCGTGCAGGCAGTTCTGACGGAATTGCGTGGACGGGCAGAAATTAGGATCACACCGACTGCCGCCGAATAACGACCCCCAAGCTTTTCTAAGAAGGCGATTTACGCAGGCCTTTTGACCGAGGGTGCGTGATCGGTTTTTGGTTTCTCGAATTCGAGGCCAAGCAAATACTTGCCGTAAGCCACCATGTTCTGATCCCAATTGACCCCGACCTGGCAGGCCATAACTGACAGGTCACGCCAATGGCGCTGTACCGGATTAGTATCAAAAATGCCAGTCGCGCCCATGACCCGCACGAGACGATAGATCGAGCTGGTACATAACCGCGCCAAATAGGCTCGATTGCGATTGATCAGGACATTTTCATCTGGAGTCAGCGGGCGGCGTTCGTGGCCCGCAGTGTCCAGCAATGTGGTAATGGCCTCGAACATCATGCGTGCACAATCCAGCTCCGCCGACGATTCAGAGAGACGCTCCTGCACGGTCGGCTGATCCGCGACCGTTATTTTGGTCATCGCACCAACTTTCTTTTTGGTCGCGGCAACATAGGCCTCGAAGGCACCTTCAGCACAGCCGAGCAATGGACCAATCATCCAGTTGGTGAAATAGGGCATAAACGGCACATCAAACAAATATGCCTCGGGATTCACCTCTGCCCCGAGCGGGTGCATGCCGAAGCACTGCAGCGAGGTAACCACCCAATCGTCCTCCACAAACACATTGTCAAATCGGAGATCTTTGGATCCTGTGCCGCGCATACCGGCCACATGCCAGGTGTCATCCACCTCCACTGAGCTACGCGGCACGATAGCGCGGAGCACATTGGGGTCAGGCGGGTTAGGGTGATTTTCGCACGCTCCCGTGACCATCACCCAATCGGCGTGATCAATGCCCGAGCCAAATCGCCACACGCCGTTGAGGCGATAGCCGCCATCTTCTTTAATAATTGTGCCAGTAGTCTGTGCAGAGGCGGTCGTAATGATTTTGCGAACACCGTCCTTAAATATTTCATCCTGAATGGGTTTGGCCAATCGTGAAACAATGGCTATGTGACCACCGACCACACTGATCAACCAGCCGGTCGAAGCGCAGGCCCTGGCCGCAATGCGAGATGCATGTGCGATGGCGGGCCAGTCAAAAGACAAACCGCCGTACCGTTTTGGAGCAAACAGTTGCAAGAGCTCAGCATCGTAAAGCTCCTCAACAGTTTCTCTCGGCAACACGCGATTGGCTTCGGTATCGACGGCGCGCGAGCGAAATCCATCGAGCAAGGCTTCGGTTCGAGCTTTGATCTCTTCCAAGTCTGGCGATGTTTGTGCCGCGACTGTATCGGGCATTGGCGCGGTTCCCATTTTGAGTTGTCTTATGGATATGACCTTTGAACCATGCTGCAAGCAAACCATAGTTGGCTCAAGAGTTTTCCCCAGGAATGGTAGCGGTTACCCGCCTGGAGACCAGAGGTTAAAGCGTCTTTATCCTTGGCAAAAGCTGCGATGCCTGCGGGCACACCGAGATAAGCCGCACAATGAAGCAGGGCTTCTTTGATTTCTTCTTCCGCTCAACCCGTCCTTAAGGCGCCCTTTACGTGGAGACGCACCTCACGTTGACGGTTTAACGCGGCCAGCAACGCGATATTTAGCAGGCTCCTAAGTTTGCGCTCCAACCCAGGGCGTGTCCATAGGGAACCCTAAGCCCATTTACTAACCATGTCGTCAAACTCTCCATCGAACGCGGTCAACCCGCCCCGCGTGCGATCGATATGGTCGTCACCAAGCACGGTACGACGTGCGTATAGTCCGTCTTCTAGCTTCTTATTGGGCACTTTAATTCCCCAGTCTGAATAAACACACAGGAGACCGCGTCAGGACGGTGGAGGCAAATAAGAATAGAGAGCGTCGCGGCTTAGTAACCAGCTGGCGTCATGGGATCGCGCTTCACGAACGGCGATATCAATACCCGGCCAAGCAACTTAAGTGTGGTCATCCATGCAATGCGTTTACCGTGTTCGGTGTTGCTGAGAATCCGGGTGACCAGAAAAGACGTAACGTCTTCCACGGTGTCTCCAATCAGCATGAGGAATTTCTTTTTGCGGCGCCCTTCTTTCGGTAGGTCTTTGGTGTCCCCCATTCCCAAGTCTGTCATCACGATCCCAGGGTTTAGAAATCCAATTTTTACGTTGGTGCCCTTCGCCTCTTTAATAGCACTGGCGGTGAAATACGTGACTGCTCTTTTGGTTGTGCCGTAGAGGGTGATGCCTGGGCGAGTCATGCCATCAGAGCCAAAGCCCTCCATGTTGTAGATCCAGCCACCCGTGTCTTGATTAGACATCCCAACCGTCGCCACCTGGGTGCATTGGATAACCCCGGTGATATTGGTTTGGATAACGCGGGAGAAATCGTCCGGCGGCAGATCAATAATGTTCTTATAGCCGTGAATCAATCCGGCGTTATTGATCCAATAATCAACCTGACCGAACTCATCGACGGCTTTATCCCAGAGGCTCTGTACCTTTGCCAGATCACAGACATCGCAGGGGATTCCAACTGCCATCGCCTCGCTGGAGATATCACCCGCTAACGCAGACAAGGCCTTATCCACAGCAGTTTGGCTGCGCCCCGAGACGACAACACTGTGGCCGCGCCGCAAGAACTCACGGGCCAAACCAAGGCCAATGCCGCGGGTCGAGCCGGTGATGACCGCCGCCGCCATGATGCCCCTAGCCTTTGACTGCCGACAAAGTAGCCGCACGGTCTTCCCGCATGGCTTTGATTTCATCAGCCATCATGCCAGGTGACTTGGCACGAATGATTGCGGCCATTACGAAGATGCAGAAGTTCAGCGCACCGACAAAGATAAACGGCCCGGTGAGCATCCAAGTATCAAACAGGATGCCGCCGACGGAAGTCGCTACCAGAATCCCGACCGCCCCGGAGCCACTAAAGAACCCAATCACCGCACCGCGCTCTTTGGCTGGTGCTTCTTGCCCCATCAAAGCTTGGGATGCGAAGAAGGCACTGATCTGCCCAATGCCGAGCAAACCAAACAAGGGGTAGTAAATGGGATTGGTTGGGTCTTCGACGAAGTACATGGAGGCATAGCCGATGGCCGCAAAGCCCATACCAAAGACCACAGCAGACACCCGGTTCACTCGGTCAATGATCACCCCCATGATAGGAGACCAAATCAAACCAAACAGCTGAGCGATGGCAAAGATGGTCACACCGGCAATAGCAGCCTCAGCAGGCGTCATACCCTGCTGGGTGCCGTACACAGACCCCCACAGGTTCGTGAACGCACCAATGACCACAAGATCTGATCGCGCCACGAATGCCGACGCATAGGCCAATGCAATGCGCGGATTCTTGGCATTGGTAATCCCACTCATGAACTGCTGTTTAATAGGTAGCTTTTTGTCGACTTCGGCTGGTACGCCGCCCTTAAGACCCCACTTAAGAATCCAAGCTGAAATGAGCAGCACAATGGCAACGGACCAGAAGGTATAGAGACCCTGTTGCTTGGCCGTCATGCCCGAAGTCTCCAGAGCGCCAAACATGATTCGACCAAACACAAGTGCCGTGAAGATAACCCCGAGAGAATTCATCACACCGGTCCAGGCAATCAACTTTCCGCGGGAATACTCACGCGGATAATCCTGTCCGACAATGCCGATCATCCCAGCGGCAGCGGCAGTCCCCAACCCGTACAACGTGCGCGCAACAAACAGGTCGGTGACGCTGTCGGCGTAGGGATACAAGGCATAGCCAAAGGCCATGGAAATCATGCCGAAACAAAAGACGGGACGACGACCGATGCGGTCGGCCATCACGCCAAACGGGGCAGCCAGCGCGATGGTGATGATTTCGTTCCAAAAGGCCAATGCGCCAGTCACCCGGCCCTGCTCATCTCCGGGCATATTTAGGTTGGCGTTAAGAACAAAAGCCTGACCGGTGTTGATGAAGGTCAGAAAGCCGATGGTCGCAAAGGACGCATACATCAGCGTCCAGCCATTTTTGGCGCTGATGCCGTCGGCGAGATCGATGCGCACGCCCATGGGCCGGATGTAGGCTTGATGTGTGGTATCGCTCATGAAAAACCCCTGTTCCCCTCGTTTACTTTTTTACGGTTTTCGTCTCAGGCCGGTTCAGAGACATCAGCCGCTTTTTGAACTTTTTTAATCATTAGCCCCGGCGCCTTTATGCGGACAATAACGGACCAAACCAACAACACGACGTTGGCAATTCCCATCAACACAAATGGGGCGGCTGGCGCGATTGAATCGAACAGGCGGCCGCCGACCACGGTTGCAAATAAAATACCTATTGCCCCGCAAATACCAAACACACCCACGATTGAGCCGCGCTCCGTTTCAGGTGCTTCCTGACCAATCAATCCCTGCGAGGAAAACAAAGCGCTGATCTGCCCCGCCCCCAACAAAGCAAATGCCGGCCATGCCACCATATCCAGTGGCGACGCAACAAGCGCCATGGATAGATAACCTGAGCCTGCAAGAGTCATAGCGACAGCTTGTGCCGTCACGCGATTGACCCGATCTATAATGATGCCCATGAACGGTGCCCAGATGATGGCCGCGACCTGGGCGATGACAAACATCAACGTGCCTCGCTCTAGGGCATCCGCCGTCGAAATACCCTGCGCTGTACCTGCGGTGACCCCCCAAAGTGCCACAAAGGTTCCGACCACAACCAGATCAGCCCGTGCCGCAAAGGCAGACCCATAGGCCAACGCGATGCGCGGATTGCGCGCGTGACTCAATCCAGCAGTGATTAAATGGCGAAGTGGAATGCGCTCTTTTATGCGCGCAGCGGGACCGCCTTTGAGTCCGATCTGCAAAATAAGAGCTGAAAAGAGACAAATGCTGGCGACAATCCAAAAGGTGTACTGGCCCGCCTCAATGGCCGTCGCTCCGCTGTCCTTGAACATATTTGGCAACCGGCCCAAAACCGATACAAACACAACGAGCCCAAGCCCGTTTAGCATGCCTGACGCCGCAATAAGTTTTCCGCGCGATAGTTCCTGAGGATAATCAGCAATGACAGTCCCGATCATCCCGCCGACACAGGCCGTGCCAACGGCGTAGAAACATCGATAGATAGTGAGCTCGAAGACGGAGGATGCGATGGGGTAACAAGCGAAGCCGACGGCCAGCATGAGCACGCCAAAGACAAACACGGGACGGCGACCAATACGGTCGGACAGAATTCCGGCCGGAGCGACCAACACAAGCGTGATGATTTCTTGGAAAAACGCCAAGTCACCGGTCAGCGTGCCTTGCTCGTCCCCGGGAATAGCAAGGTGTTCCGTCAGTATATACGCCTGAAGGACATTGATCAGCGAAATAAAAGCAATGCTGACAAAAGACGCATAAAGAAAAGCCACACCGTTAAAGCGGCTGATGCCCGGGGCCAGCCATATAGGCCCGAGCTTCTGGCACGATGTATCTGGTTGCATGCAATTCCCCAACAACTAGTCCACGCCGAATTGAGAACCGGTCGCAGCGGCGTCCACCTTAGCCATGGCCCGGGGATCAAAGGCCTCGATAAGCCCACCTGACCGCAATGTGGTTACGAGAATGCGGTCCTGCGAGGCAGACCACTGTTAGTCGTTGAGTTCAAATCTGGCCCACAGGTCACGCTTGATAAACGGTGCCAAAAGCAGGCGGCGCAGGATCTTGCCTGTGGTTAACCACTTTATATGGGTGCCCATTTTGTCGTTGGCGAGCATACGGTCGACAATCCAGGGGGTGGTGGTTTCAACATAGTCGCCAAGCATGTTGATCGGCTTCATCACTTTTGGCCGCGCTAGTGGCGGCACTTTTTTCATTTGGTTGATCATGTTCTCAGTCAGATTCATGCCGGGGCTGATCATCCCCACCTTGATGGGCCGGCCTTTGAGCTCTTTGATCAGGCTCTCGGTAAAATACCGCACCGCGCTTTTGGTTGTGCCATACCCGATCATGCCGGGAATGACCCGGCCATCTGACCCGGCGCCATATGTATTGTAGATGTGTCCAAAGCCTTGTGCGGACATTCCCCGGAGCGCGACCTGGCAGCCGTTGATGGTACCAATGACATTGCCGTGGACCATGGTTTCAATTTCATCTGGTGTGAGCTGCAACAAGCTCGCACCAGATCGAGCGAAACCAGCATTGTTAATCCAAATATCAACGGTCTCAAATTCCTGCTTGGCGAAATCCCACAGCACTTGCACTTCGATAGCGTCAGACACCTCACAAACCACGCCGGCCGCCCGGGCGCCATCTTTCCCGACGCCGTCGAAATCTTTCACCGCTGTATCAACCGTGTCTTGAGAACGGCCAGAGATCACCACGTTGACCCCACGGTCAAGGAATGCCTTGGCATAGCCCTTTCCAATGCCTTTGGTGGAGCCGGTGATGACGGCGGTTTTCTGAGCCATGTACCTCTTCCCATTCAGATCGAAAGTGCCGCCATCATAGCGGGCACACGGGCTATGCCCTGCGCTGGGTAAAGCGAGTCCGTCACGCGGCCAAAATAGTCCCGCCCCCTCACCTGTAAACAACACCGCTGTGATAGGGTCAGCAAAACACATCACGAGTGAGCAATACCTATGACAAACCAAAAGACAGTTGTGGTCACGGGCGGCACCCGGGGCATCGGCCACGGCTTGGCGCTTGAACTTTTGAAGCGGGGCAACAACGTGGTGATCTGCGGGCGCGGACAGTCCGCCGTCAACAGCGCCCTCACCGAACTCAATCCCGCAGCAACGGATGGGGCGCGGGTTGCAGGCACCACCTGCGATGTGACCAAGCATGATCAGGTTCAGGCACTTTGGGGTTTAGCCAAAAAAGAATTCGGTGATGTGGACATCTGGATCAACAACGCTGGGATGTCGAACACTCGCTTTCCCATTGGCCGTCTGCCGCAAGACGAAGTTGATGCGGTGCCAGCTGTAAATCTTGTTGGCACCATGAACGGGGCGCAAGTCGCACTGAAAGGCATGGAAGAGCAAGGGCACGGAGCGCTGTATAATTTCGAGGGCTTCGGATCCAACGGCATGAAGCAGCACGGCATGAGCCTATATGGCTGCACTAAATTTGGTCTGACCTATTTCACCAAAGCTCTGATTAAGGAAACTAAAGACAGTCCGGTGATCGTCGGATACATGAGCCCCGGCATTGTGATCACCGATTTATCCCTGCGCGACCGCGGCAAGATGCCGCCGGACAGATGGGAGTATGTGAAAAAAGTCTTCAATATTATCGCCGACCGGGTTGAAACGGTGACACCGTGGCTGGTCGAACAGGTGCTGGCCAACGACAAGCACGGTGCGCGTATTGCCTGGCTGACCAGCCGCAAAGCCGCTGGCCGGTTTATCAAGTCGCGCTTTAAATCACCGGGCAACCGCTTCCCGGAACTGGACCTAACCGACGACCAGCACGCGGCTTAGTGCATTTCCTCGCCGCCGGAGACGTTCATCGCCTCACCGGTGATGTAGGCGGCTTCGTCTGACGCCAAAAACACACAGGCGTTTGCAGTGTCTGAGGTCACGCCTACCCGGCCCAGAGGAATCTTAGCTTTGCGGAAATTCAACACACCCTCGGTGTCTTTGCCCAACACTTCACCGCGCCGCGCATTTTGAATGGCGCCTAAGCCGGTGGTCACATGGTTGGGGCACACGGCGTTGCAGGTAATGCCATATTCGCCGAGTTCAGCGGCGGCCGTGCGAGTCAGGCCGATCATCCCATGTTTAGATGAGGTGTAGTGCACAAGCAGGGGCGCCGGGCTCTTCGCGGCCTGACTGGCGATATTGATGATCCGCCCGCCGTTGCCCTGGGCAATAAACTGCTTGGCAGCATGCTTAGTGAAAAGGAATGGCCCTCGCAGATTAACGTCGAGCACCACATCCCATTCATCAATCGACATCTCAGTCATCGGCTTCATGATGTAGCCAATACCAGCATTATTAACGACGATATCGAGCTTGCCAAACTGCTTCACCGTGTCCGCAATTGTGCTAATGATATCTTCTTCGGAGCGCACATCACACACCATGGTGTGTACATTGCCACAGGTATCCGCGCGAAGGGCGGCGGCAACCTCTTCCATTTCTTCCGATGTGCCGATGTGATTGGCTGGCAAATGATCACCGGATGCTTTCCCGATGTCGGTGATAATAACCGTCGCGCCCTCTTCGGCGTATCGGCGGGCAATGCCCTCACCCAAACCTTTTCTTCTGCCAGCACCGGTGATGATCGCGACTTTGTCCTGCAGGCGCCCCATGGGTGTACTCCTAGTCGCTGATCTTATCGCAGAACATGGCGACAGGGCTGTCCGCAATCTCCCGGAATTTTTCGGAGATCGGTTTTTGCACATCAGTCGTCACATCTTGATTGAACTGATCGAGATCGTTGATGTCTATGACCTCAATATATCGATAAGGCGCAGCATCTTCCGTGCGGAATAAATTGTTCGCGCGGAATAGGTCAAACCCGTCGACCCCTTCGTGACCCCGCACAGTCGGTAGATCAGCAGACTTAGCCCAAGCCTCGTAGTCGGCTTCGGAGACTCCGTCTTTCAAATTAAACATAACTATAAGCGCAGGCATGACGCCCCCATTCATGAGAAAAGGTAGAGCGTTTATAGACAGGCGGCGCGGTCAGAGCCAGCACCGATAAGTAGAGTTTTATGAAATAAAAGCCGATCCCGGAGTGCCGATGGGGCGCACAAAAGCTATGATTGCACTGGTTCTGGCCTGCCAGGAATACTAAGACTTTGGAGAGAGTGAGGGCTCCTGGCGTCTGGGTCAGACGCAATTTCTATCTGTCTTCGTCTTTCATACGAGCGTAGGCCGCCTGCCCCTCAAGCACCAGAGTGTATACCTCCTCGGCGTCTCCACCGATCGAGTCGAGTATGGCATCATAGGAAGACTGGGCCTGTGCGGTCCATGCCGCCCTTTGCTCGTCGTTTAGGCGATGCAAGCTCACACCCAGGCCGGGGAGATCATCTTCAACTTTGGTCATCCATTCACGAACCCGTTTCCGGGCAGCGTCTGATCCGGGGTAAGCCGTGCTCACCAGATTTCTCTGTTCGGTGGTCAGGCCATCCCAGAATTTCTTATTCAACAGTATTGAACTTGGCTCAATGGCGTGTCCGGTGAGCGTAAAGTGCTTCGCTTCCTCATAGATTCCGGTCATCCAATAAAAAATGGTGACCGCTTCGCCACCATCAATCAAACCTGTCTGTAACGACTGCACGATATCGTTTGAACTCATATATACCGCATCAGCTTGCAAACCTTCAAAATAGACTGATGAGGCTTTTGTGGTTTGTACGCGCATAGGGAAGAACTTAACCGTGTCGGGCGCCAGAAACGGGCGATCTCCAAACAGGTGATTGGACCCTGCTTCTGTCCAACGCAGAAACATGATGCCTTTATCAGCGAACATGGCTTGGAATTTAGGCAGTGCGTATTCGTCGAGAACAAAATCCGCCTCAGGCGTCGAATTAAACAAAAACGGCAGTTGCAAAACAGCAAGCTCTGGAATCATCGCAGCGCCGGATCCGAGCGGTGAACTGACAAACTGCAAACGATTCCGACGGAGAGAGTTAAGGCGCTCTTCCGAGCTGCCAGTCTCACCCCGCACCAGCAATTCAAGATCGAGTCCGAGTTCTGTATTGGCTTCAAACGCAACCGAGACATCTTGCCAATTCAGATCCCAAGGTGTGTTGGGGACTGAGTAGGCCCCAATGGTCATCACCTTCCGGTCTTGGGCTTGAGCGGATTCGATTGCAACAATGGCAAAAAGACCAATTAGAGCAATTAAAGCAATTAAAGCAATTAAAGCAGTTGAGGCTCTCATATCTGGACCTTTTCTATGTCAAAACTAGTAGCAAGATTACTTGGAACAGAGACATCTGTCTCATTCTGGAATGAAAGAAGGCGTGCCACATAGAGTATGCGCTGGAAGGGAAGCAAAGGTTAATGCGTTTGCGAACGCGACGGATTGTAGGGTTAAACGATCTGACATGGCTCAGTCATAGCAAAAGTGTGTGCAAAATGAACCGCAGATCGGACAAGAGATTGGGATAAAGGGCTAGCGGCACTTGGGCTCTCACCTGAAAATGATAGTGCTTGCGCTGTAAAGGAGACGACAATGGCCGAGAACAACCAAGATCCGACACGAGGGGGCACCGCATTTGCACCGTGGGTTCTGCCGGGTTTACAAAAGTCGGAATTCACCAAAGGCTTTGCCGACCGCATTCTAACTCACTTGAAGGAACTAGATGAAACCTGTGCCGAAGCCCGCGGCTTCAATAAAGTTACCCGCTTAGAGCACTGCCTTCAAACGGGAACCCTCGCTCACCAAGCAGGGGAAGGTGAAGAGTATGTGGTGTGCTGCGTGATCCACGATATCGGCGACCTTCTTGCACCGTTTAATCATGGTGAGTTTGCCGCTGCCTTGTTGGAACCTTTCATCAGCGAGAAGAACCGCTGGCTTATTGCAAATCACCATGCGTTTCAGGGCTATTACTATTTCGAGCACATCGGCCTTGACAAGAACATGCGCGACCAATTCAGCGACCACCCGTGGTTTCAATATGCCATCAACTTCTGCGACAAATACGATATGCCAGCGTTTAATCCGGACATGGAGTACATGAGCCTCGACGACTTTGAACCGATGATCCGCAGACTTCTTATGGCTCCCAAGAAATCCATTTGGGTGCCAAACCCGCCGTAACACTAATTCTGCCAACATCAATAGAACCTGGAGGACTTCACAGTGGCCGAAGACAAAACGCAATCGTTGGCAGGCCGTTATCCGCCCGACCGATCGGGACTTCACCTACTTATCTATTGGTTTACGCCCGGGTATTCGGTACTCAACGTCGTCACACTGTTGTACGCAACGGCAGCAAGTCTAGCTTTGCTGACGTTGGTTAACTTTATTCAACCTTATCTTCTGCAAGAAGTGTTTAATATCCCACGTGGAGATCAAGGCGCCCTCACAGGCAACCTCGCCGCCCTGCAAGAAGTCGTTGTTATTCTGTTGATGGGATTGGTTGGCGCGCTATCAGATCGCACGGGCCGGCGAATTCTCTTTGCTGCGGGATTCATCGTTCTTGGATTCGGATATTTTATCTATCCATTCGCGGACTCCACCCTGCAGCTGTATTTGTTCCGCGTCATCGTGGCGATGGGCGCGGCCATGGTGCCTGTGATGCTGAGCGCCTGTCTGGTCGACATCATCCAAGAGACCACACGCGGTAAATGGCTGGGAACCACATCCATATTCAACGGCATCGGCGTGCTGTTCATGGGCGCTGTCCTTGGACAGATGCCGCAACGTTTTGAGGAGTTGGGCTACAACCGTGTTGAGGCGGGCCAATATACCTTTTGGATCGCGACCGCGATGTGCGTGGTAACAGCAATTCTTCTGCACATCGGCCTAAAGGGTGGACCGCCACCCGAGGTTAAAGACCGACCCAGCGTTCTCAAAAATTTGGGCCGCGGACTCACCGAAGCCAAACGCAACCCGCGCATCGCGCTCGCCTATACCAGCGCCTTTATTGCAAGAGGAGACCTGGTAGTTGTCGGCACCTTCTTTTCTTTGTGGTTCGTCCAGGTGGGTGTCGATCAAGGCCTCACGACTGGACAAGCCATGGCCCGAGCTGGGTTTTTATTTGGGGCGGTCATTCAGTTTTCCGCAATGTGTTGGGCATTCGTGATGGGATTGATTTGTGATCGCATCAACCGCACGTCAGCTGTGGCCATCGCTTTCGGAATCGCCACCATTGGATACTGCGGACTCGGGTTGATTGGCGATCCATTCGCCGCTGGCAGCCTGATCGTCTTCGCATGCATTGTGACCGGCATGGGGGAAACCTCAACGGTTGTGGCCTCGGGCACGCTCTTAGGCCAAGAAGCACCGCCTAACTATCGTGGCACGGTGGTCGGAGTGTTCAATAAGTCAGGTGCTATCGGCATCATGCTGGCCACCGTTATCGGCGGGCAGCTTGTCGACATCGTTGGCCCCAACGCACCGTTTTTGATGATGGGCATATGCAATGCGGTGGTCATGGTGCTTGCGGTATGCGTCCGCATCTGGGCGAATGCAACTGCACCAGAGGCGGCGATAGAATCCTCCTCAGCAGAATAAGGTTTATTCGGTTATCCGCTTGAAGTTACGCAGATCGCCGGTCTTGCTGACGGCCATACCAATGCCGCGCAGCGCGGCAGCACCAGGCAATGCGGGATCCGCAAAACCGAAATAGGTCATCCACAGCTCATCGCCGCGAACACACAATTGCGGGTTGGCGACATTGTAGTCGTCCCACGCTCCTTGCTCCGCCGCAACGAAGACTGGGCCATCAAATTGACGCCGCCAGCTCAGGCCGTCATCGGACACGGCTACTGCAATAGTGCGTTGCTGTTTCTTTTCGGGCCGGCCGTCCACAGCAGTATAAATCATCATCCAAGGCGCACCGGCCCCGCCCGGGTCAGGCAATACATGGCGCGTAATGACACCATTTGAATCGTAGTAACGCGGATCATCACTCCACGTCATCGGGCCAAGATATTCCCAGGTCTGCAAATCTTCAGAAGCCCAGACGCGGGTGATCCAGCCCTTGAAGTCTTTGTCTTTGATTGTCACTTGGAGGATGGTGCGGTTGCCCAATTGATAAACGTTGGGGAATGCGCCGTAGATTTCTCCCGCATTGCCCACGATCGCCCCACCAAAGGCGTTACCCGGACGGCGCTGCCAGGTGATGCCATCGTCACTGACAGCGAGACCTGCGTGCAAATTATAGCCTGGATGTCTGTAAGTCGGATTGACTGACTCAGGGGTGCCGTCATCACCGGCGTAATACCAAAGGTGCCACTGGCCATCGCGCCATTCGATATCCCCAGTGCCAAGGTGGATACTATCAAAAGCGCTGGGGTCAGAGTTGGGCACCATGACAGCGCCACCCTTTAGCGGTCCGTCATAACGCTCCCAATTGAGTCCGTCGTCGGACGTTGCAAGCGCCACAGAGCCTGAGCCCAAGGCCGGGGCCATACCCCCAGGAAAATCCGTGCTGCGGGCGTAATACCAGGTACAGAACTTCTCTAGCACCGGGTTCCAGCGCATCATCGCACCACCGACTTTATAGTCATCGCAGCGTCCTGCCGGCCCGGTATTAAAGAGAAAACCTGGTTGTCCTTCGCCGCTCATTGTCGCCCCCAATTCCTTTGTTATGACACGACTTTAACCGCCCGCACCATCTCTTCCAAGGCTGAGAGAAACCGAGAACGGTCCGCCTTGGTGAACCCGGCATGGTGGTCTTTGATCTCGCCGGTCTCTCGCAATTGGGCTTTTAGGTCGCGCATGGCGAGGGCCATGCCGATGCTATCTGTCGTGAAGGGCTTGCCAGTGTGGCCGAGTACGACGGCGTCCTTTTCAATACACCGTGACGCCAATGGAATATCGCCAGTGATGCAAATATCCTGGGCTGAAATATGGTCCGCGATCCAATCATCGGCGACATCGGGGCCCTCGGGCACCACCACTTTGTTAACCAGAGGCCCATTTGGTCGACGCATCCATGCATTACCGACCACGTGAATTTTAATGTTATGCCGCTCCGCCACGCGCAGCACTTCGTCCTTTACCGGACAAGCATCAGCGTCAATGTAAATTTCAGTCACAGCTAACTCTTATAGCTCGCCGTCGAGCTCAACCAATTGAGAGCGAAACCGCGTGTCCTGGGTAACGGCAAGCTTGGTCAGCAACCCCAGCGCTGAAACGGAAACGATGGTCGCACGACCTATCATGACGCCCCTCTTTTATATGTGTTGGGGAAGGCTATCACGAAAGATCAGAACTCAAGACCTAGATGAGGGTATTGCCTTCCCAGCTCTGCCAGTCAGTCAGGAATTCAGGCTCCCGCTCCTGTATGGCGGCCAAGGTGTCGTCAGGCATATCATCAAACCCAGCAACTTTTTGTCCGAATCCACGGCCAGGCATCAAGCCATCGCGATCTCCCATGCGCTGCCAGGCTCGCCAGTCGATGTAATCCTGAATGGCGTATGTGGCGGGGACATTAAGTAGGGTCGGGTCAGCCAGATGGCTCAACTTGGCGTGGTACTGAATGTAATCATAGAACACGAGAAGTTTGCCGTTGGGGCCAGGAAATTTGGCCGATAGATCATGATTAAGAACCACTTCATCACCAACCACGCGGGCGGGTCCGACTTTGTGGTCAATGGGCAGCTCTTGTCCGTTCTGAGACATAGAGTGCGCGGTGTGAACTGTTGTCACTGGCCCCGACCTGAGGTGTTCCACATCGTCCATCGCACCGGTGTATGGATTCTTTAGCTTGTCGATGACCTTGCCGGTTTCGATATCACAATGGTAGGCCACTTCGCGGCGAGTCATAGTGAATGACCCACCGCCATTGTTTGTGTGCTCGACAATCAACGCGCCGCGAGAGGTGTGGAGAGGCGTAACCTCCTTGCCAACAATGCCGTAGCGGTAAATTTCGTGCCACGCCATGACCACTTCATTGCCGCTGCTACCGGCGACCCGGATGAAATTGTGGAATAAACCCTCGTCACTCTTGGGGCCTAGAGTTTCAGCCGCCTTTGCTGAGGACACGATTGCGCCTCCCGTTGCGCTTGAAGAACTGCGCGAGGCCATAAGCCCGGTGGCAAAGCCACCAAGACCGGCGACGCCCAAGTTGAGAGTGCGGCGCGTAAGCGGTGAGGCCATTAAATGATCCTTATTTGGGTGTTTATCCTGGAAATTCTGCGACGCCTGCGAGGGCGCGCTCAACATCGACCGCCATGGTCCTCACAACCTCGCCACTGTCTTTTTTCATTTTCAGAAAAAGACCGGTGAAGAAGGACGAGACGAGCAGATGCTGTTGGTCATTGCTTTCTTTGATGGTGGCCCACCCCCGCCCTTCAAGAGGAAGAGTCTGTTTGACGTTGCCGTCTTCATCAATCATTTCAATCTTCTGTCCGCGGGTGACAGCCAATGTGCCGTCAGCGCAGTAATTCAGGCAAAACACAAACTCGGGCTGATCTTCAGGCAACTGCACCAGGTCATCCATTTGCTTATTGTTGACGATGTCGTAGCGCATAATGCGTTTCGAGGTTTCCGTGGTGTAGGTGATGTACTTCTCGCTAGGATGCAAGGTGCAACTGGTGACCCCGAGATATCCGGCAAAACTGGTTGAAGTTTCAGTCTCGTAAGTCTCAAGCAATTCACCGGATGGCGAGAACTTGTAAACATTGCCGTCACCTATTTTATCCTCTTCGCCGGGAAGAGTGCGCTGCATCTGCCGGTATTTTTCAGGCACATCGACCATGGTGCCGGTGATGTGCTCATACAGATAAAGGTTGCCCGCTTTATCGAAGAACCCGCTGGACCAGGGGCGAGCGGGATAATCCGCATTGGGCCGCCGCTTGCCGTCGGGACCCACTTGAAGAATCTCATGCTCACTGGCATCAAAAGCCCACAGCACACCATCAGGACCGAACATCAGTCCCTTTACGAGATGTGTTGTATCGGGGGTATGCAACACGGCTTTTTGAGTGCCGTCCGCTCCGAACTGAAAGATGCGACCATCACCAGCGTGATCATCGTCGGGGTTGTTCAGCAAGGTTGCGCCAAGGAAAAAATCACCCGGCGCAAACGGCTGGAGGTAATTTGAACCAACATCCGGATTGTTCACTAGATCTTTAGGCATAGCGTCCTCAATGCAATTCGTTTTGTTTTGTGCGTCAATGTGCGGTGGAAGCAAGGAGACAGACTAACCGCGGCACTGTGCCATTCCAGCCAAAGCCCGTTCGGCATTTAGTTCGACATTCGCAACTTTAGCTCCGTCAGAAATCCTGAACTTTGCCACCTCTCCGGTAAAGAAGTTACCCGAGTATATGTGCTCATTGTCATTGGCGCCTGAAATAACAGCCCAACCAAATCCTTCCTGCGGCATAGTCTGGAGAATCTCGCCAGATTCAGGATCAAGAAATTCAATATGCGCGCCACGGCTCAACATCAACCGGCCGTCCGGCATGAAGGCTAAGAAGAATACGAATCCTTCACGGCCTTCGGGGTAGGTTGCTAGGGGTGGCAACTGCCTGCCGTCCACAACATCGAACCGCCTCACTTCGTTCGATGTTTCTGTGACGTAAAGAAGCGTGCGGTCATCGGGAAGCAGCAACGCACTGGTCACCCCAAGGAAACCGGCAATGCCACCATGAACTTCGGGCTGCCACTCGGCGACCAATTTTCCTGCTGAGTCGAACTTGAAGATTTTACCTTCACCAATCGAACCTGAGTCATTGATGGCTTTTGCGTGCGTGCCCGGAAGGTCTTTGTCGCTACACAGGTGCTCCCCAAAGATCATCGAGCCATCAGCCATAAAGTTCACGCTGGAAAGAGACCGCGGCACCAATCCTTCAACCAGGCGTTCTGTGGCGGTCTTCGGATCAATCTTAATGGCGACATGTATATGTTGATCAAAGGCCCACAACATATTGTCAGGGCCGAAGGTCAAGCCGTTGATCAAGTGGGTTGTGTTCTCAATCCACAGAACACCCTTTTCATTAAGGTCGGCATCGTATTGCAGAATGCGGCCATCACCGGCGTGGTCATCATCAGGATTATTGCGCACCGTACAGGCGACAATCACATCCCCTGTCTCGAAGGGTTGGATAGTGTTTTCTTTTTCCATGGCGTCCTCGGATTACTTTTGATTTGTCATTGTGGTCACCAAAGCATCCGGGCACAGCTCAAGCACCTGAGTGGGACGGCTGTGACCGGTGGTTGGTTAGTGTTCCAAAGCTATTCGAACAGGTCTGGGGTCTTGAGTCGTGGGTCTTCGTTCTTGTCCAGGTCCCAGGGCAATTCGGCAAAAGGCCGAGGCGTATAGGATTGCTCGAGATGGTCCATATCGTCTTGAGAAAGCTTTAGGGCCGTAGCGGCGATTGCATCTTCAATGTGCTTGGGCTTGGTCGCTCCGATGACAGGTTGCACCCCTTTGGCCATCAGCCAAGCTAGACCGACTTGGGCCGGGGACACACCCTGCCCAATCGCAACAGCCTCTACATCTTTGAGCACCGGGTCATTCGGTGCGCCGTATAATAAGTTCTGGATGTGAGTGTCGTCATCGCCGCGCGTCGTTTGCACGTCGACGGTCCCAGCACGGGCAACACGACCACGGGCCAATGGGCTCCACGGGATTAGGCCCATGCCTTGGTCCTCACAAAATGGAATGAGGTCGCGCTCGTCTTCCCGGTGCAACAGGTTGTAGTGGTTTTGCATGGTGGCAAACCCCTCCCACCCCCGGGATTGAGCCACGAGTTGCGCCTTGGCCAGTTGCCAGCAGCGCATGTTGGAGGCGCCAATAAACCTGGCTTTGCCCGATTGAATAACCTCACGAAAGGCATCCATGGTTTCTTCAATGGGGGTTAAATCATCCCACCTGTGCACTTGGTAGATGTCGATGTAGTCCGTACCAAGCCGCTGCAAAGAGCCTTCAATAGAACTCAGAATGTTTTTTCGGCTTAGCCCCATCTGCTTTGGAGTCTCGCGCGACGGATAAAACAATTTGGTTGAGATCACGACATCGTCGCGCTTGGCGTTGCTGTTTAGAAAACGACCCAGAACTTCTTCACTGACACCCGACGAATAGACATTAGCGGTATCGAAAAAATTTATACCTGCGTCTAACGCCATCTGTAGAAGCGGTTGAGAGGCGCCTTCATCCAACACCCATTCGCGCCAATTCGATGTGCCAAAACTCATGCAGCCGAGCACGACAGGAGATACAGATAGTCCGGTGCGACCGAGGGAAACACGGTTCATAGCCAGCGCTACTAATCCAAAGCCGCGACATCGGCCGCTTGCGCTTGGATGCCATGGATAATGATGTTCGGAATCTTCGGGACGTCAAATCCAGGTTTAATTGGGTTGCGCCCTAACGCGGGGCCAATCCGAAGAACAACAAGATTCATCGATGGTGAAACCCAAACATGCTGTTGTCCGCGACCCCAGGTCAGAAACGTATCGCGAGCCAGGTAGGGCCCAGACGCAATGGGAGCCGTGCTCCCTGACGACTGCGGAAATGGCGGGTCATCATAGCCGAGCCAAATTTGATACCCGTAATGATTGGCCGAGGGTGAGCGAGTGGTCATCTCGTCGATCCAGGCTTCGGGCACGATACGACGGCCATTCACCTCGCCTTTGCCCAACAACACCATACCTAAGCGAGCCCAATCCATCGCGGGTGTTGCGAGACAACAAGATGTATGGGCTGCACCACCTGGGCTATCAAGCCACACTTGTGCGCGGTCGCCGCCCATAGGGCGCCACAATTTTTCCTCTAAATATTCGGCATAACGCTTGCCAGATGCGCGCTCGAGAATAAGGCCCAGCAGTTCTGAATTGAGATTGTTGTAATCATAACGTGTGCCTTGCCCCCAATCCGCGTTGGGCATGTTGAGCAGCGGGTCAGTCGTGTTGCCCGAATAGAGCCAATCCATATCACCGCTGAACGGATTGAGCCCAAATGGATACTGCCCAAGCCCCGAAGACATCTGCATAAGATTCTTGAGTGTGACTTCTCCGCGCGGGTCATCCCGCCATTCTTCAATGTATTTGCTCGCCGGGTCTTCGACAGAGTCGATATAGCCATCTTCAATGGCGATACCGATAAACAACCCCATCAGCGTTTTATGCATGGATTGTGATTCAGTCAGGTCGTCCGGTCCACGCCCATCCGCATACCACTCAAGCTGAATTTCTCCATTGTGGATCACCATGACGGTGTAGGAGTTGAATTCCTTGGCATAGGCCACTGCTTCGTCCAAAGCCGCTTGTGTGACCGTTCTATTTTCGGGTGACGCGACAGGAATGATGAAACGCTCATCTCCCTGAACTAGTTCAAATGGCTTTAAGCCTTCCGCAGGTGTTGGGTCGAACAACATGACGTAGCGCCGCCAAAGCCACGCGTCTTGCCAATAGGCAATGTTCACAACAAGCGCCAAAGCCAATATGACCCCGCCGGCGATTGTGAGAGCCTTCATTTAAATTCCCCTAGCACGCTCGAAAGTGTTGCCGTGTTTCTCTTTGTACAGGGTGACACATTTCGGTTCAGACCGCTGGCAAGGCGTGTCCACAGCTTGGTCAATAATTGCTACGAGGGCGGGCAAGGCGGCGCAAACCCTTACGGTGCCTCGCCCAATATTTTCTTAAAAAGGTCGAGCACTGCTATGCGCTTGGTTTTCATCATTATCTTGCTCGACCTCATGGGGATCGGCCTGATCCTGCCGCTGTTTCCTTTCATCGCCATGGATATCGGTCTGACGCCGGAATCCATCACAGCCGTTCTAGCGATCTATCCAATTGCGCAGTTCTTTGCTGGACCCATATGGGGCCGCTTGTCAGACAAGCATGGCCGTCGCCCGGTCCTGATGATCAGTATGGTTGGAGCTGTCGCGTCCTATGGCATCCTTGGATTTGCCGACACGGTTTGGATACTCATGTTGTCCCGCTTAGTTGGCGGCATTTCCGCTGGCAACCTCGCTGCAGCTTTTGCTTACATCACCGACATCACGACGCCTGAAAATCGCGCCAAGGGCATGGGAATGATCGGGGGCGCATTAAGCCTGGGATTCATTCTCGGCCCAGCCATTGGTGGCCTGCTTGCCGGCGGCGACCCGGAGAACGCCAACCTTTCCTTGGTTGCTTTTGTTGCTGGTGGCACGAGCTTCCTCGCACTCATAGGTACCATATTTTTCTTACCTGAATCGCTGTCCGACGAACTGCGTGAGAAGATCGCTCAACGCCCCAAGATGTCACGAGTGGCGCAGTTCAAGGTCGTGAGCGCACGCGGTGCCTTGCTCACCCTATTTGGTGCCGCCCTTATTTTTGCCGCCGCCGAAAGTGTGTTCACCACCACCTTCCCCTTATTCGCCAACGCCAGTCTTGGGCTCGGACCACGTGAGGTGGGGCTCATCCTCTCCTTTGCTGGCGTGGTCATGGTGATCATGCAAATGAAAGCCATCGGCCCACTCTCAAAACGGTTCGGTGAACTAAACCTTATCACCACGGGCTGTTTCATATACGCCGCTGGTCTTGCTCTCGTCGCAACGGCTGGCGGCTTGCCTCAATTGCTCATCGCGCAAATCTTTCTGCCCATTGGGATCAGTATGGTGAACCCAAGTCTTGCCAGTCTCGTTTCTAAGGAGTGTGCCGATACGGAACGTGGCGTGGCGATGGGTTTGTACCAATCCGTCGGGAGCTTGGGTCGGGGTATGGGCCCAATCTACTCAGGTACTTTATTTGGTCAGATCAGCATCTACGCGCCATACATCTACAGCATTGCCTCGATGGTGCCCGTTCTCGGTTTGATTTATATGGTGCGGATGCGAAGCTTCAAAGCAGAGGACACTGCTGAGAGCTAATTCAGCTCGCTCTTTCTTAAAGAGCGCCGATCCGACCTTGCCAGCCATTGAGTATTGGATGACGCGGTGCATCTCCAGGACTGCCGTCATCCGCCAGACCAAGAGACAAACGCATCGCCCAACTGAGGCAGAGGTTAGACGACACAACGGGCTTACCGGTACTTTTCATGAGTTCGATGATAGCGGCCAGGCTGGGCATGCCCGTTCCGGTGAGCAAGATGGCATCGGCCGCGCTAAAGTCGATGGAACCCAGGGTCGCGAGAGCATCATTTGCACTGAGTTCATAGATCGCCCGCGTGTCGTCTGACGCAATTGCAATACGAGTGGTATTCACCACATCAAAGCCACGGCCGATCCAATAGTCGCGGCTCATCTCGACAGACCACTCTGGGTAAGGCGCGCCAATTGCCAATTTTTCAACTTTGAGCACCTTTAAGGCATGTTCAATAGCCAGCCCAGCAGACAGAACAGGGTATCCTTTGAGATCGGATAATCTGTTCAGCTCCTCGTCTTCCTCTTCCCGGCCGATCAAATACGTCGATGCCGTACAGGCAAAGCCACAGACATCAAGTTTAAGTGTGTCATAGGTGGCGAGTGTGTTTTCTAAACCGGTGAAATATTCTCGATACCGCTCCTTCGGTTCGACCTGCTGGCTGGTCAGACGAGACGCCAGCACAGAGGTGTGCGCCGGCATACACGCCGCGATCTCAGGTTCGACGGTCGGGTTGGCCTGGGGCAAGGCCACGCCGACACGGCCGTGAGATCCATAATCGCGATTATGGTTAATCATTGCTCGAGTCCCCTGCTGCTTCGCTCGGTTGAATGCCTGCCAACAGAATATTCATGATCTTGGCGTCATCCCAGGCGAAATCAATTCTCCCGGCGCGATACGTCACCAGCCCGGCAGATGGCACTACATAAAGACGCTGCCCACCACGCCCTTCTACATACATCACGTCATCCGCCAGAAATGGGGCGGAGACCGGCGCGCGGCGATTTTGCGGCTCACTCACCAGCCGGGCGCCGCTGTAAGGTGACCCCAACCAGACATGAAACCCAAAATTGGGGTTTAGTGCCGTACCCGACATCAGACGATCCACCCATGCCTCAGAGATGACTTGGGTGCCATTCATGCGACCGCCATTTGCCAACATTACACCGAGACGCATCCAGTCCATGGGCCGTGTTTGCACACAACAAAAAATGCGTGCCGTTCCCCCGTCATGATCTAGCCGGACCTGAGCAAAGCTAGCTCCGATCGGATCCCATAAATACTCACGTACAAAAGCGGCATAGCTCATGCCCGTCGTACCGGTCAGAACCGCATGCAGAGCCTGACTATTTATATGATTAAAATCGAATGCCGTTCCGGGCTCAAAAGCCAGGGGAATAGTGTTGACCGGACCGTCGAGATCATCGCCAAAAAACAAACGCTGGCCGGGTGCGAATGCTGAGGTTCCATACTCAACTTGCGCTAATCCACTGGCCATCTCGAGTAGCTGACCTACGGTGATGGTGCTGCGGTCATCCGCAGCCCAAGCCGGGATGTAGGTCGCGACTGGTGTATCAAGTGAAGGGATAAAACCTTGATCCAATGCCACCGTCGCGACAACGCCAAGCAGACCCTTATGCATGGACTGGGAATCAATAATCGTGGTTCGGTCTTGGCCAGGACCGTAGTGCTCCAACTCCAATACACCTTTGTGCGCCACCAGAAACGCCAGACTGTCAAAAGCTTCTGCGTAGGCTTTTGCCTCGGCCAGCGCGTCATCGCTGATTGCTCTGTCGGTGTCATTGGCTATTGGCAGCGGTGTGCTGGGTTCATCCTTAATGACATCAACGGGTTGGTACCATTGCCAATTGAGTAGCACCGTGTCGCCGGGCGGCTGAGAAAACCATCGAATCCAAAACACCCGATCATTAAAAGCCCAGGCGGCGACAACAATAAGAAGCGCTCCGACAACAAGTCCGAACCGTCCGGCTAGCGACATCGTTTTTCTCCTGCATGGCTAATTTCTAAAGGTGACAGTACCATTGACAGTATGTTGAGGCACATCTTCTATTGGGACCGGTTCACTATGGTATCACCTAATCTACATTCACTGTTCTTTGTATTGGTTGTCCTGGCTATCGGGACGAACAGTTCTTATGCCCAATTTGGTGGAGTTCCCAAGGGCACGTTCGATGATTACGAAAGACCGCCCACGCCTGACTATTCTGATCGGACGTCGTGGGCCGCTCTGCCAGATCAAGACGACGCCGCAGATGTTTTTCCATCCAATACGTCGATCCCCGAAGCGCAAAAAACAGCGCGGGCAGATGTATTTTATATTCACCCCACAACATATCGCGGCGCTGAAAACTGGAACCAAGACATCGCAATGGCCGATGTGAATACTTGGACCGACATCAGTGTGGTCGCGCGGCAAGCCAGCGCTTTCAACGGCTGTTGCAAAATATATGCCCCCCGCTATCGGCAAGCGACAATTGCTGCCCTTGGTGCTCCCGACGACAGCGGTATGCGGGCCTACGCTTTTGCCTACGAAGACGTGTTGCGAGCCTGGCGGCACTACGCTGAAAACTGGAACAACGACCGGCCATTCATGATCGTGAGTCATAGCCAGGGCACTTTTCATGCCAGGCGGCTGCTTGAAGAAGAATTACACGATAGCCCGATGGCGGATCGCATGATCGCCGCCTACATCATTGGCATTGGGCTCAACGAAGGACTTTTTGAACGCACTCTAAAGAACATGCCGCTTTGCACCGGCGCGACGGATACAGGGTGTGTCATTTCATGGAACACCTTCAGCCGGGATGGCGACCCGGCCCCGGGTATGGCACGCCTGCAAGCCCAGTATCGCGAGCGTTTTGGCACCTCCGACGGTCAGGAGATCGCCTGCTGGAATCCGATCAGCTGGACCTTAAGTGGGGGTGACGTTCCGACGACGTCCAATCTTGGCGCTCTTCCAGGCACCGCTGCGCTCGGCGATTTGCCCGACTTAACATCAGGCTTTGGTGCGGAATGCAGCAGCGGGTCTCTCTATACAGACCAGCCCACCACCGACAATTTTGACCTCACCCTGTTCGCCGGAGGCAATCTCCATATGCATGATTTCGATTTGTTCTACGAAAACATAAGAGTCAATGCGGTGGCGCGAATGGAAGCTTTTTTTGCCAAACCTTAGGTCGGGGAGAGATTTGGTTTAAGCAAAGAACGTCAGAATAGCGTCTGCCATGCCGTTTACACCCTCGGCTTTTGTGACCAGCCGCTTCTCAGACCCGGGCACCCGCGCGGCCGCATCATCAAGATATTTGTGCAGCGGATCCGCCTCTGACGACATAAATAAAGACGGCACTTTGACCCGGGGTAGACGTTTTTCCACTTCGTGCCGGAACACCGCACGATACCCTTTGTGGTAGGTGGTCAACGCTTTCAAAACATCAGTGACATGGATGTGCAGAAACTCAGCCGGTGGCATGTCGTTTTCCATACGGTGTTCAGGATCGCGCATGAAATAGGGAAAGTGCATCATCTGATCCCGGAGAAAGTGCCAGGCCCAGGTGAATTGAGTGCCGAACTCATCGGGTTTCATTTCCGGCGCATAGTTCTCCAACAACGCGCGGCGAGACTCCTCATCAAATACGCCAAGACCATCAAAGATCACTTTGCGCACCCGGTCAGGCCGCAAGATTGCCAACTCGCAGCCGATGTGGGCACCAGTGTGACTGCCAAAATAGTCGACCTGGTCTATGCCGAGAGCATCGAGGATGCGGCATACGCTATCCGCGTAATACTCAATGTCAGGCACGTCTGGCGCTGGCGGCACAGAATCCCCATTGCCCAGAGTATCAGGCGCGATCACATAACGTGACTCCCCCAACACCCCAATGAGTGGTTCGTACCCGGCTGATGACCCCGGTCCGGCATGCGCGACATAGATGGGGCAGACACCATCCGCCGCGTCGCCAGCATGTCGGTAATGAACGAGGCCTTCGTCTAACCTCAGAAAAGCGCGGTCAATATCGACAGACATTGGGTTAATCCCTACTCAGCAGCCTGCTTAACTTTAACTTTCATGTCACCGTCAATCTTAGGATCGCCGGTTGGCAGTCCAAAGGCGCGCCGCCCACTGCGCTGCATGCTGGCTTCCCAGTGCAATGCGGAGTGCGTCGACATGGTGCGAACATCACGATAAAGCCGTTGGACCGCGTTGCGACCGGATTGCGCGGTCACACCCATCATCTGCGACAACCGGTCCGCCGATGAATGGGCGAGCTTGCCAGCCATGACCAAATCCCGGTAAGCCCGGAGCTTAAATTCTCCATCAATGTCTTGCCCGTTCATGCCGAAGGTGTGCAGTCGATCACACAAATTGTCGATCAGCATGTCGGCTGTTTCGAGTTCCGTGAGTGATTCCGCCACATGCACCTGGACCGCAGGCTGATCGGTAATGGTTTCCCCCATCATCGATCCAACTCTGGTCAACGTTTGGTCGACATATTCATTGTACACCCCGCGCGCTGCTCCAAGGATCGGCCCGGCGAGCAGTGTTATGAAGTAGCTATGGAACTCGACCCCGTAGAGATAGTAGTCATGGCTCTTTGCACCGGGTGGATTGTCCGACATAGTTTTCATTTCAAGAGTGCGGTGAGCCGGAATAAAGGCGTTTTCCACCTTGATGTCTTTTGAACCCGTTCCCCTTAGCCCTTCAGACTGCCAAGTATCGAGAATCTCGAAATCTTCTTTCTTGAGCACGATCCACAGGTCGTTAAAGGCAGCCGTGGAGTTGGGCAGTTTGGCACCTACGAGCATGGCACCGGCATGATCAACACCGCTCGCAAATTTCCAACGTCCGCTGACGGTGAACCCGCCATCGGTAGGTGTTGCCAGACCGCCACCGGCGAACCCCGTGGAAATAATGACGTCTGGGTCTTCGCCCCAGATTTCTTCCTGAACCTCCATCTCAAACCGGCCAAACAAAAAAGTGTGGGTAAACACAACTGAGGATACCCACCCGGTCGAGCCACAGCCTTGGCCAAGAATGCGCGATACATCCACATGGGTGCCCCAGGGCATTTCAAACCCGCCAAACCGCTTTGGCGTAAACAGCTTGTGAATGCTGGCTTTGCGGAGCTCAGCAATTGTTTCATCGGGCAGGCGACGCAAGTCTTCCGTCTCTTGAGCGCGATCCCGAAGAGTGGGAACGAGATCTTGAGCGACTTGAATAATCTCGTCACGCGTTGGGATGTGACTGGGACTTGATGCCGACATAACAATTTCCTTTTCAGCATTGTCGTGCGTTTGTCTGTGGTTTTAGATTAGGAAGCGACCTAGGCCAGAGTCCTATGGAATCTGCTGCCAATCCACGGGTTGGTCATAGAAAACAACAGCGTAGCCGCACACCGAGCGGCACGGCCCTGACTGGAGAACGAAACGTTATGTCAAAGGCAAACAACGCCATGCGCCGCGGGTATGTCGACGGTCCGTTTGGACAAATTCACTATCGAAGTTGCGGTGACGCGACAGACCACACGCCGCTGCTATTGCTTCACCCGAGCCCCTTATCCGGCGTGGTGTGGGACAACTTCATTGTTGAGATGGGAACCGACCGCATAGCCTTGGCACCAGACACCCCCGGCTTTGGAGAATCCGCACCGCCGCAAAGCGCACCGGAAATAGCTGACTACGCAAAAGCGATGGCGGTCTTTATCGACAAAATGGGACTGACAAAAGTAGACATCATGGGCTACCACACAGGATCACTCACCGCCCTTGAGGTTGCGCGCCTCCACCCAAACATGGTGGGCAAAGTGGTGATGATTTCGGCAACCGTGTTCACTGAAGAAGAACGCGATGACTTTCGGGCGCAATACACCCCACAAACTGTCGATGAGAAGGGCAAAGGGTTATCGGACCGCTGGGAGTTCATTAAAGAATTCTGGCGCGACGAACCCGACGACGCCCGCCGGTGGCAAATATTTATCGAAGGTCAGCGCAATCATGCGGTAATGCATTGGGGCCATCGGGCGGCTTTCAACTTTGATATGGCCGCAGCCCTCGAAGCCGCCAATGTCCCCATCCTAGTTCTCAATCCAGAGGATGATTTGTGGACCTATACGCCCCGGGCCGCACCGTTAATGAAGAACGGGCGCGTTCACGACCTGCTAGGGTGGACTCATGGTTTTCTTGATGCCAACACTGGTGAAGTCGCGGCATTGGTTCTTGATTTCCTCGACACTTAGCTGGAGCGCCATTTTGTGAAACACCGCAGCTATCAAGGCAAGGTCCTGTACCTTACGGATAGGAAGGGTGAGATGGGACGGGAAATGTTCTACGTCACCATTCAGCCCGACGGCACCCGCACCATGCGTGCCACATGCGAGATGGACGATGACCGATTGTTACGGGATTGCGTGTTGTCAGTGGATGAACAGTGGCACCCGGTCGACGCTTTTGTCCGCCTCACCATCAACGAAACATTGTTTGGCAGTACCTGGTATCACTTCACCGAACACACCGCAGAGTGTGAAGGGTTTACCGCGGCGGAAGGACGTTTTCGCCAAAGTTTTGAGTCAGAAAACCGCATCCGTACCTTTGGGGCTCACCCGGTCCATGGCGATGCCTGGGGCTTGGCCCGTTGGAAACGAGACAAAGACAAAGACCCAAGCACACTCGGCATGGCGTTTTCATCGTCCCATTTACCAAACGGGGGGTCCGGCCCTAATTTAGAAGTCTCGGATACGGTTACGCGCCACGAATATATCGGTGAAGAGGAAATCACCGTTCCAGCGGGCGCATTCAAGACAGAGCACTTTCAATTTCTTGTCGCCGATTATCCGCCCATCGACATTTGGGCGATTGGAAACGACTGCGTCCCAGCCCGACTAAGGTGGGACTTGCTCAGCCAAACCTATGATCTGGTCGAGCTAAGTGGCGATGTCGAATAAAGTGCAAGTTAAGTGCACTTCTATTTTTCTATGAGGACTCTCCATGGCCGTTATTGACGCAGACACGCACGTTATTGAATGCGACCAGACATGGGCGTACTTCAATAAAGCTGACCAGGCGCTGCGACCTAAGATCGTAAAGTCAGACACACCCGTTACCCACAAGCGGGAATCCCCTATGGCGGGGCACGAGTTTTGGCTTGCCGATGGTCGGATGTATATGAAAGGTGGTCAAGAGTCTTCTTGGTATCCCGACGGCACCCGCGACCTGACAAATCCCGACGCCCGAATTGCTCATATGAATGACTTGGGTATCGATACACAAATATTAATCCCGAGCTTTTTCCTTGGCTCAATTATTGAACATGCCGACGCTGAACTGGCCATGGCCAAAAGTTATAACCGTTGGATGGCGGATGTATGTCATAGCCGCGCTGATCGTTTACGCTGGCTCGTGGTCCCCTCTCTCAAGAATATAGAAGCCACCTGCGCCATGATGGAGGACGGTCGCAAGGGAGGGGCGTGCGGCCTGATGCTGCGGGGCTACGAAGGTAATGGCACAATCGATGACCCGCGTTATGACCCGCTCTTTGCTAAAGCAGCGGAGCTGGATATGGCAATTGCTTTGCACATTGGCAACGGTAGCCCGAGCTTTGACGAAGTGAAAAACACCTCTGGCAAAAAGGGTAACATAGTCGCCTTTATTATGCCGATGGTTATTGCATTTAACGCATTGATGATGAGCGATATCCCGCAGCGGTATTCATCATTGCGATTTGGCTTTCTTGAAGGCGGCTCCATGTGGCTGCCTTTTGTTCTTAACAAAGCAGATCGGTTCGCGAAAACCTATGACCTAAAACGCAATGTAGAGTCAGCCCTTGCCGACAACCGAATGTTTGTAGCCTGCGAATCCCATGAAGATTTACCGACGATTCTAAAATGGGCTGGCGACAGTAATTTGGTCATCGGCACTGACTATGGTCACGCCGACACGTCCACCGAACTGGACGCCCATCGCCTCATAATAGAGCGTACTGACCTGCCCCACGGTGCGGCACAGCGCATGGCAGGTGAAAATGCGAAAGCTTTGTTCGGGCTTTAATCTAAATATTGGGTTTCCCATAAATGATAGCGCATTCGTGCTTATTTATCACACGGACTTAGAGGAATATTTTTTATGGTGACACTGCACGACGATGGACTGGACAGAACGGTATTATCTTGGGACTGGGACTACATTCTAAGCGAAAACTAGTTATAGATGCTCTCGCTGGCAGACGCGGTGTCAGCAAGACAGTCCTTGGTCGTAAGGATCACCGCCCTGGATTCTAAGTAAACCGAACAGCATACGGGAAGGTTTTGACGGAATTAATTCAACTAGTTAACGCTAAACATAGAATTCTCGCGCGGGCAAACAAAGTAGCAGGCAAGTAATTGGATTTTGAGATTGTAGGAGCGTTTAAAAAATAGTGAGGAGAAAAGATGTGGTTTAAGCTTAGAATCATAGTTATGCTTGTTGCCCTGATCTATAAAAAATTCGAGAAGTAGAGAGTGGATTGAATTGATCATGAAAAACTTAAAACGAGGCCTCTTGTTGCTGACCCCATCGATCGCACTCTTATATGCGTGTGACGATGGACCGAGGGATCCAAACATAGCTTGTAAAAATTTAGAGCCAGAAATTATAGAATTAATGAAAGAAAACGACGTACAGGTATCCGCGTTTTTCAATCACGAATATATGACTGATGAAAACGGGATCATGGCGATTCCAGACCAGGACGTGGTTCCGGGGAAGGTCACCGTTAACTGTCAAGCAGACGTTCAACTCTCTAATGGAACGACTATACCCTTCGCGTTTTACAAGAGTCTTGATGGGTTGGATTTATACACAGGCTACGAGCCACTAGAAGTTAGCGTCGGTTATGATTGCACCTCCTTGAGACCCGATATAATCGCTCTGTCCGAAGAAAATCGAGCAACCGCAGGGTTCGCATTAGTTCAAATATACGAACCACAGACCCTCTCTTCCAAAGAAGATAGGCTTGAATGTCAAGGTAGAGCAATGTGGTCAGATTCAGACGAAACTGTCCTTAACTATACGGCTTACATAGATATAGAAGATAACATAATAATCACTTATGAAATCCCTCAATAATCCGTAATTGAAGCTGGCAAAAAAAAGCTACCCATTAACCGATGTTCCGGAAAATTTAGTTAGTTTACGCCTGCATCCCTTCTACAGGCTCACACAGTGCCATGCGGCTTACAATTCGATCGAAGCCGACCATGCGTCAATTTTTCTGTAGAAGTCGTCGGGGATTTGCCGTCCTTTTTCCTCGCCCTGCCCTCTGATGGCCAGCACGGCACTTGTGAAAGATAGACCGCTCCAGCAGATCCTTTACGCCCAACAATTACGACGGGCGAATCTGTCAGAGCAGTGTCATGACTCCCCACAATACCGCTGGAGCCGAATACAGGAACGCTACCACTACTAACACGCACCTTCTTCGGCAGTGCCTTTCCGTATAGCAGCGGTAGCGGTTTGTCAGTTTGCGACTAGTCCTCTTTTTGGCCAGGTGTTCGCTGGTCAGCCCTAGTGAATTGAAAAATCTCTTCTGATCCTAAAAAAGTGATGAAAAACCCTCTTCTTCTGGGCTTAAGCTTTCTAGAAATGCTTGTATTTTCGGGTCCGCTTTAACTTCTTCAGAAACGTATTCTAATATGTCTCTGGGCGCGTGCCCTAGGTTTTTAGTTGTGTTCAATGCTTTCATCACAATTTCTATGTCAGATTTTAAGTTCTCTGCGGCAGAATTTAGTGCATGCCCATTCGATTCAACTGCTGTCAAAACTATCTCTCTATCGCCCCTGAGGTCTTCGGAAGCATATTGCAGAGCGGTACCATTTTTGAGAACAGCCGCTAAAACTATCTCTCTGTCTCCCATCAACTCTGCGTCATCACTTACAAAAATAAGCGAATATCTGCCCCGTTCAGATCTGCAGGCAGTCAGAACTATTTCTCTATCTCCTCGGATCTCCCAGTAAACATCTTCAAGCGCATCGCTGTTATTTCTTACCGCTGCCATAGCAACGTCTTTGCTTTTTTTAAGGCTTTCCGAGGCCCACTCTAGAGCCCTCCCATGTTTGCTGACTAGTGGTAATACTATTTCGTTGTCGGCGGCTAAATCTGAGGCTACGTATTCAAACTGTCTGTAAGAAAAATCATCTTCATCACTCATATGTTCAACCCAAGCCATTATAATCTCCTTATCTGCTCTAAGTTCTTCAGATAGATCCTCTAAGGAGTTTTCATCGTAAAAAACGCCGTTCTTTATTAAGTCGAGAACTTTGGCCTTATCACTTACTTGCATTTTTAGGCTCGTTTTTAATTTTAGGTGATTAATAAGTAGGCCTTTCTGGGGCACAAATGCCAGGAAAAACGTACAGTGTTCAGCCTAGGGTCAATTAGCTGAAATTACTTTCCACTGTTAGTCGTGACGCTGTTTTTGTTCAATGAAAGAACTTTACCAACCAACTACCAAGCCAACTAATTGGCTTTTACGGTCGTGCAACACACGTGGGGTCGAGTAAAATTTGGCCTTGTGTGTTAATTCTGTAATACACATTACCCAGCTGTGACCTAGGCCGTTTCAAGGAAGGTCGAAACACGTCGATTAGAGAGCTTAGTCATTGAGATATTGGTGGGCGCACCAGGGCTCGAACCTGGGACCCGCTGATTAAGAGTCAGCTGCTCTGCCAACTGAGCTATGCGCCCCACCTGAGCAATCGGGTCTTAAGTATACATATCGTATCTTTAGAAGCCGCGCTTTATAGGCGGTGGAAACTGGGCTGGCAAGTAGGGCGACGTACATAGGCTAGTCGGAGTGCGGCAGAAGTTCAGCCGTCGTCGTAGCCGCCACGCACCCCAATCTGTACATCACGATGGACGTAGACACTCATTAAGAGGCCCATACAAATCATAATGGTCAGCAGCGCCGTGCCGCCGTAAGAAATTAAGGGCAGCGGCACACCAACCACGGGAATGAGCCCCATCACCATGGCGACGTTGATAAAGACGTACAAGAAAAACGTCGTAGTAACCCCAATCGCCACCAGCCGCCCGAACTGATGGCGGCAGCGTAAAGCGATGGCAAAGCCATATATTAGTACGATGACATAGAGCCCGATCAGCGTTACCCCGCCGACGAGACCCATCTCTTCTGCGAGCATGGTGAAAATAAAGTCAGTCTGTTGCTCCGGTAAAAAATTCAGGTGGCTTTGTGTACCCTGCAAAAACCCTTTACCGAACAATCCTCCAGAGCCAAGCGCGATTTTAGATTGTAGAATGTGATACCCGGCGCCCAACGGGTCTCGTTCTGGGTTGATGAAGGTGAGAACACGGTTTTTCTGGTACTCTGCGAGCATTGGCCAAGCAACAGGAATGGCGGCCAGCATGGTGATGATTAGCGTGATGAATTTCCACAAGCGGACTCCCGACATGAAAAACAAGACCCCCGCGCCCATGATAACCATTAAGGATGTTCCGAGATCCGGTTGGCGCAAGATGAGCATCACTGGAACGAACACCATTAGCAATGGCACAATTAGAAAAACCGGTCGCCCCGTATCCTCCAAACTTAAGCTATGAAAATAGCGGGCCAGCGCAAGAACTAGGGCAACCTTAATCAACTCGGACGGTTGAAGATTGATCATGCCGAGGTCGATCCACCTTTGCGCGCCGCCGCCTACGACCCCCCGCACCTCAACAAAAACAAGGAGGGCTAGAACGATCGCATAGAACGGATAGGCGTAGCGCATTATCAAACGAATATCGATCATGGCGATGGTCAACAACATCACCAAACCGAGACCAAAGCGCATGGCCTGACGGGTGGTCCACGGGTCCAAGCTAGCGTTGGCAGCCGAGTACAACATGAAGAATCCGATAGTCGCAATAGCGCAAAGCCAGAACACCAATGACCAACTCATCTGCCAAAGCTTTTCGGCTAGGGTCATATTACCCCGCCTTAGTCGTGCCGCAAGAAACCCGGTGTCGGTCATGCTGGAGCCCCGGGCTGCGAAACAGCCACCTGATCATCATTGATACGCGGCTTGCGCGACGGATCTAGCCTCAGTACTTCGGTCATTATATCGCGGGCTATGGGAGCTGCTACAATGGAGGCAGCGCCTCCGTGCTCAACAATGACAGAGAGGGCATAACGGGGGTTTTCCTCCGGTGCATACGCCACAAATAAGGCATGAGTACGTTCGTTCCAGGGTATCTCATCGATATCAGGCAACCCTGCTTCGCGCTCCGCCATGGAAATATTTTTCACCTGTGTTGTACCCGTCTTGCCGCTCATCTGTACGCCGGGTATTTTTAACTGCGATGCCCGCGCCGTACCGCGCGGTCCATTCAAAACTTCGAACATGCCAAGTCGCACGATAGCGAGATGCGCCGGATCAAAGTCCAGCACCTCAAAAGGCTTTGTCGGCCGCTGCCTAACTGTATCTTCCATCATCATCTGACGGGTCAGCACTGGCTCAACAGCTAAACCTGTCGAAAGGCGAGACGCCATAACAGCTAGCTGTAACGGTGTCGCAAGAACATGGCCCTGACCAATACCGACGTTGAACGTTTCCCCTTTCTGCCACGACTCGCCAAGGGTGGCGCGCTTCCAAGCTTCCGTCGGGATTAGTCCGTCCCGTTCGCCAGCCAAACCAACACCGGTAGATGACCCAAGACCAAGTCGGCGCGCCATCTCGGCTATACGATCAACGCCAACCCGACTAGCAATTTCGTAGAAATAAACGTCACAAGACTGCGCAATGGCCTGCACCATATCCATAGCGCCGTGACCACGCCCTTCCCAACAGTGGGCCCGGCGCGACCCAAGGTCTGTATATCCTTTACACGTCACAGTTTGATCAGCGGTGATGGCGCCCTGCTCGAGGGCAGCCAAAGCCACAATCATTTTAAAAGTCGATCCTGGAGAGTACTGGCCCGAGATGGCCTTGTTGGTCATTGGTGCCCGAGGGTCCCCAACCAAAGCGTTCCACTCACGCTGGGTTAGGCCCCGGTTAAATGCGTTGGGGTCATAGCTCGGTGTCGACACCATAACTAACACTTCGCCGGTGTGGATATCCATCACCACACTAGCTGCACTTTCTGCGCCAAGGCGTTCGGCCGTAAAGCGTTGTAAGCGCTGATCCAAGGTGAGAATTAGATCCTTACCAGCTTCACCCTCTTTCCGCTCGAGTTCACGAATCACCCGACCGAGTGCATTGACCTCAACCTGGCTGGTGCCTCCAGCGCCGCGTAACACGAGATCAAATTCTTGCTCCATTCCGGCTTTGCCGATTCGGAAGCCAGGCAGTTGCAGTAGCGGGTCGTCGATCAAGACATCTTCATCTACGCTTGAGACATAGCCCAAAACATGCGCTGCGGTTTGATTTTGTGGATAGTGCCGCATGAGACCTTCATCGACAATAACGCCTGGGAGATCAGGTGCATTGACCTGAATACGCGCCATTTCTTCCCAGTTCAAATTCTCGCGGACCGTAACTGGTACAAAGCTACGACGACGGCGCACTTCTTTTTGAACACGGTCGCGGTCGTATTCAGACATATCGATCACATTCGCAAGAGCGTCCAACGTCTCAGCAAGATCACGTGTCTGCTCAGAAACAATTAGGACTCTGAAGTTCTGTCGATTGACAGCGAGTGGCTCTCCGAACCGATCCATTACCCGACCACGGGGTGGCGGCAACAGTCTCAAGTTAATGCGGTTCTCTTCCGCTAACATGCGGTAGCGGTCGGCTTCGACCACTTGCAGGTAATACATACGACCTATAAGAGCAGAGATAAGTAGAGACTGCCCCCCACCGAGCGCCACCGCTCGGCGATTAAACAATCGAATACGATCGTTATCCCGATTAATTATCATGGTACAATCGTCAAACCGTTTTGGGCTTTAGAAAACAGCCAGGCGATAACAGGATAGAAAGCTAGCGTAATGAGATAAGACGCAAACAGATCACCAAATGGGGTGAAGCCACTTTTTGCAACCAGACCAATACAGACCCATTTCAACAGCGCGGCACCAAACGCCACAAAGCCAAAGGCAAACCACGTAATCGCAAATGGTTTGGCGTGGAAAAACTTTTGCTGGTTGAATACGACCCACTGAGTCAAAAGTAGCGTCAACGCCCCAACACCAAGCGGCGCGCCAGTCAGCAAATCCTCAATAATACCAATAAAGAAGCCGAGGCCATAGCCCAGCAAATCAGGCCGGTAAATCGCCCAGAAGTATATCGCGACCAACGTGTACATGGGCGTGATTTGCGCTAAGCCTGGAATGTAGGTGGGGGTTAACCCAAACAGTAGAACGACAACCGTCAGACCGAACGGCAATATATTGCGCACACGCGCTTCAAACTTTTGCCAGGGCGTTCGCCGTTGCGCGATACCCGTCATTTGGCGCCAGCCGTCTCTGCAAGAATTCCGGTCAACCCGAAATCGAGTACTTCGACATATTGCAGGCGGTCTCGCGCAACGAAGGGTTCGATAACCGCCGACGCTTCATCAGCCGCAACAACGCGGCCAACGGGCAAGCCAGGCGGGAAGGCACCAGCATCGCCAGAGGTCACAACACGGTCGCCGGGTGCGATTGCTGACTTAACACCAAGGTAAATCAATCTAGGGCGAGGTGAATTGTTGCCCGCCAAGATTGCACGATCCCCAGCCTCGCCAACACGAACAGGAATGCGAGAGTTGATATCGGTGATTAACAAAGCACGAGCAGATCGGAAACCGGCTTGTGTAATCCGACCGGCCAAGCCCTCGCCCGCGACAACCGCTTGCCCCTTGGCCACGCCATCACGACCACCGGCTGTGATCAAAACGCTTTGTGCGAAGGCGCCACCAGAGTCTGCCACGACGCGAGCGGACACAGAGCGTGCCTCTGGTTCGTTGACTGTGCCCAAGAGTGCCCGGAGTTGGCGGTTCTCATTTTCTAGTTCTTGAGCAACAGCCTGCCACTCAAGAAGCCGGGCATTAACTTCACGGAGATCAGCATTTTGCGATCGGATCGCCCCAAGCTCCTGGAGATTTGTAATAAACTCAGAGATTGTCGACGCTGGCTCGGCCATGACGCGGAGGATTGGCGTCACGGCATCGGATGCGGCTGTCCGTGCCCGTTCGACGATCACAGTATCTGCCTTTCCGATCAACATAAGAGCGAAGGTCAGCCCGATTAGGCTGAGAAAGGCGAACCGCTGCGCTAGGTACTTGAACGTCCCTAGCCGGGATATTTGTCCCGTCGGCTGCTTCACTGTCGTCCCTCCGTTAAACCGCTACGTCAAAGAACGGTGCTTTTATTGAGTTCCCCCGCGCACGCCTTAGTACATAGAGGTTAACACACCACGCATAAGCTTCATTTGCTCAAGCGCCATTCCGGTGCCGAGCGCCACGCAATTGAGCGGCTCATCAGCAATGGACACCGGCAAACCAGTGGCATGGCGCAAAACAAAATCTAAATTGGTCAACATTGCGCCACCACCGGTGAGCACAATCCCTTTATCAACGATATCGGCGGCGAGTTCTGGCGCGGTATGCTCGAGCGCGACCTTCACCCCATCAATAATTGCCGTAACTGGTTCGGCTAAGGCTTCTGCAATCTGACGCTGACTAATGATGATTTCTTTTGGCACACCGTTCATTAAGTCGCGACCTTTAATTTCGATGGTCTCGCCATCACCCGTTTCTGGTGGGCATGCACACCCAATCTCTTTCTTAATGCGTTCGGCAGAGCTCTCACCGACGAGAAGGTTATGGTGGCGGCGAATGTAGTTGATGATGGCCTCGTCCATCATGTCACCACCAACGCGAACTGACCGGGCATACACGATACCGCCCAAAGACAAGACCGCAACCTCCGTCGTACCGCCTCCAATATCAACGACCATCGATCCAGTTGGCTCAGTGACAGGCAGGCCTGCTCCGATGGCAGCAGCCATCGGCTCTTCAATAAGGAACACTTTGCGCGCACCAGCAGCTTCAGCAGACTCTTGAATAGCTCGTCGCTCAACGGCAGTTGATCCTGATGGCACACAGATCACAACCATCGGACTAGCCCAGCCCTTACGATTATGAACCTTGCGAATGAAGTGCTTGATCATTTCTTCCGCCACTTCAAAGTCAGCGATGACTCCATCCCGTAGCGGGCGAATAGCTTGAATTGTCCCGGGTGTACGCCCAAGCATTTGCTTGGCTTCGTTACCAACAGCGCGGACGATCTTGCGGCCCTTCTCCTCCTGGAGTGCAACCACGGACGGCTCGTTCAAAACAATGCCCCGCCCCCTCACGTAGACCAACGTGTTTGCGGTCCCAAGATCAATTGCCATATCGGCAGACAGCCATCCGAACAAACTCGCGAACATAAACTTTGTCTCTCTATTTCTTACCGCCGGACCGCTTTAGTCCAACGCTCTTGTTGCACACCCCCCCGGAGCGTCAAGACGGCTACCATATTTTGGCCAAACCGCCAGACGTCGGAGGTATCTCTTTATGTCTGACTTACCCCTGTGAGCGGCATAAGCATTACACCGCGACCGCTTCAGGAGCCGTCCTCTCTCGCTTAACAACCAATTTGTTAAGCGCATTTACATAAGCCCGGGCCGAAGCAACCAAAGTATCGGTGTCGGCGCCTTGCCCCATAACTGTCTTGCCGTCTTCTTCAAGTCTCACGGTGACCTCGGCCTGCGCATCAGCGCCTTCGGTGACCGCATGAACTTGGTAGAGTTGCAGATGCTGTGTGTCATAGGTCAACGCTTTGATGGCGTTAAACGTCGCGTCGACAGGGCCATCACCTTCGGCGGTTGTTGATACGACGGAACCCTCAACCTCTAATTCCAGCTCAGCCGTTTGATGCTCAACCTTCGATCCACAGACCACCTGCAAGGACACAAATTTGATGTGGTCATTATCTCGAACTTCATCGTCGACGATGGCGACGATGTCTTCGTCGTAGACCTCTTTCTTTTTATCCGCCAAATCCTTGAAGCGTTTAAAGGCTTCGTTCATGGCGTTATCACCAAGTGCATAGCCCAATTCGCGCAGCTTTTCCTTAAAGGCGTGACGACCGGAGTGCTTACCCATAACCAAGTTGGATTTTTTTAGGCCAACAGACTCAGGAGTCATGATCTCGTAGGTCTCGGCGTGTTTAAGAACCCCATCCTGATGGATACCGGACTCGTGGGCAAACGCATTTGCACCAACGATGGCCTTGTTTGGTTGAACCGCGAAGCCCGTAATCGTCGAGACCATATGAGACGCTCTCGTGATCATCTGCGTATCAATGTTGGTTTCAAACGGCATGTGATCTTTGCGGGTCTTTAAAGCCATAACGACTTCTTCCAACGCTGCATTACCAGCCCGCTCACCCAGACCGTTGATGGTGCACTCGATTTGACGCGCCCCGGCCTGAACCGCGGCCAATGAGTTCGCAACTGCCAATCCCAAATCATTGTGGCAGTGCACCGAGATGATGGCCTTATCAATATTGGGAACGCGATCGAACAACATCGTGATCAGCTTATTGTATTCATCAGGCACCGTGTAGCCGACCGTATCTGGAATGTTGATAGTGCCGGCACCAGCCTCAATGGCCGCTTCCACGCATCTGCATAGGAAGTCATGCTCCGTGCGCGATCCGTCTTCTGCAGACCACTCAACATCATCGGTAAACTGGCGGGCAAATTTTACGCTGTCGATGACCGCGTCATACACCACCTCGGGCTCCATCTGCAGTTTGTACTTCATGTGAAGCGGTGAAGTTGAAATGAAGGTATGAATGCGACCGCTGTTCGCTGGCTTGATGGCGTCAGCTGCACGCTGGATGTCACCTTTCGCCGCACGTGCCAAACTGGCGATGGTTGAATCTTTCACGACTTCGGCTACGGCTTTAATCGCATCGAAATCGCCTTGCGAAGCAATAGCAAAGCCCGCCTCAATAACGTCAACGCGCATCGCTTCCAATAATTTGGCGATACGCACCTTTTCTTCGCGGTTCATGGACGCGCCGGGCGACTGCTCGCCATCGCGCAAGGTAGTGTCAAAAATGATGACTCGATTGTTGTTCATTGTATTTCTCACGACTGGGGTTTTGGTACGAAGGCTCGTTCGAGCGACAACAAAGCTGCGCTTGATCCCCTGAACGCCAGTCGCTCGTACTGAACGACGCTCAGGGGCTGTTAAGTCGCAGACCCAGGTCTGTGAGAAGCAGGCCGAGAAGGTTCCGAACATGCCCACACGCCAACACACCCGCCAAAATATCGGCAGAAATGCTGCTGTCTTGCATGTTTGTGACCTGTTTGATCACCTGCTTATCCTTGTTCGAAACCGGTTTCTGGACACCCCAAAATCCGGCATTACCGATGCCTAAAAAGTACTTTCCAACCACGAAGTCAATAACTTAGCACGAAAAAGGGTTAAATTGGGGTGAAGTACTTATAAATAGGCACAAAAAAAGGGGGCCAATGATCGACCCCCTTTTTTGTCTCAGAAATGGTGCCGCGTTAGTTACGGCTCTTGTCCACCAGGGCTTTATCACCACCAATCCAAGGCATCATAGCCCTTAGCCGCTCTCCGACCTCCTCGATGCCATGCTCAGCCCAGATACGACGGGTCGCCTTGAAGCTTGGCTGTCCAGCCTGACACTCGCTCATCCAGTCACGGACAAAGCGGCCTTCTTGAATATCCGTCAGGATCTTCTTCATCTCGGATTTGGTGTCATCGGTGATCACCCGAGGTCCAGAGACATAGTCACCATATTCCGCCGTATTGGAGACGGAATAGCGCATATCAGCCATACCGCCTTCGTACATGAGATCGACGATGAGTTTGACCTCATGGAGGCACTCGAAATAGGCCATCTCAGGTGCGTAGCCAGCCTCAACCAGCGTTTCGTAGCCAGCGCGAATGAGGTGGGACAACCCACCACACAGAACAGCCTGCTCGCCAAACAAATCGGTTTCACACTCTTCCCGAAAGGTGGTTTCGATGATTCCGGCGCGTCCGCCACCGATAGCTGACGCATAGGACAGCGCGATATCCATCGCATTACCGGAGGCATCCTGAGCCACAGCCACCAAACATGGCACACCAGCTCCGCGAGCATATTCTGAGCGAACCGTATGACCCGGACCCTTTGGTGCAACCATAAAGATGTCGAGGTCTTTGCGCGGCTCAATCAGGTTGAAGTGAATATTCAGCCCGTGTGCAAAAGCCAGTGCGCCACCTTCCTTTAGGTTGGGTGTAATGTCAGCGCGGTAAATGTCACCCTGCAATTCATCAGGTGTTAGCACCATCACTACATCTGCCCAAGCCGACGCCTTGGCAGGGGTCATGACCTTGAGACCCTCACCTTCGGCTTTGTTGCGGCTGCTAGAATCTTCACGCAAACCGACGGCAACATCTGCGACTCCAGAATCGCGCATGTTAAGAATATGGGCATGCCCTTGTGAACCGTAACCGATAACGGCCACTTTCTTGCCCTTGATGATGTTCACATCAGCGTCACGATCATAATACACGCGCATGATTTCGTCCTTTCGAGGTGTTCGCGTTCTTGTTAACGTTTTTTCTTGGATGATGTTCGCGCCTTCTTAACGGCGCTTTTGCGTTTAGGCGAGGCTTTCTTTTCCACTTTCTTGGGTTTTGCTCGAGACGTCCGTTTGGGTCTCGACTTAGCCTTCGGTGCGCTTGCGGTGGGATCAACCATTCCGCCAGCCCCGCGGGCAATCGCTGCAACCCCGGTCCGGGACACTTCAACCAAACCAAGCGGTTTCATCAAGCCGATAAAGGCATCGATTTTCTCTGACGTACCGACAACTTCGAAAACAAAGGAGTCAGGCGCAGAATCGACTACGTTACAGCGAAAGATATCACCGATACGCAGAGCCTCAACGCGCTCTTCGCCAGTGCCATCAACCTTAACCAAAGCCAGCTCACGGCCGACCGAAGGTCCTTCATCAGTTAAATCCTTAACCGTATGAACCGGGACGAGACGCCCGAGCTGCGCTTTTATCTGCTCAACAATTTGACGGGTTCCAGACGTCACAAGATTGATGCGCGAAAGTTGTGCGTCTTCATCCACAACCGAAACCGTCAGGCTCTCAATGTTGTAACCCCGACCCGAAAACAAGCCAATGACACGCGCCAGCACGCCTGCCTCGTTATCCACGAGCACAGAGATGGTGTGGCGATAAACAACTGTATCCTTCAGCACCGTTGTTGGTACCGAACCTTCATATATATTGCTGCTCACGGCAGTCTCTCCACTTAAGGTTGGGCTCTATACCAAAGCCATCCCTGCTCCAGATATGGTTTTCTTTTCATCGTCTTCAGGACCGAGAAGCATATAATTATGGGCCGCACCTGACGGAATCATCGGGAAACAGTTTTCTTTTTGATCAACGCAGACGTCAATAATCACCGGGCCGTCGATCGCCATCATCTCTTTGATCGTGTCATCGACCTTTGCCGGGTCCTGCACGCGCAGACCAGCCATGCCATAAGCCTCAGCAAGCTTCACAAAGTCAGGTAGTGAATCTGTGTAGCTTTCCGAGTACCGGCCACCATGAAGTAGCTCCTGCCATTGGCGGACCATGCCCATGTATTGGTTGTTAATGATGAACACTTTTACCGGCAAGCGATATTGAACAGCCGTCGACAACTCTTGAATGTTCATCAGGATTGAGGCTTCACCAGCCACATCCACACATAAAGCGTCCGGATTACCCAATTGGGCTCCGATGGCGGCAGGTAGACCATAACCCATGGTGCCAAGACCGCCGGATGTTAGCCATTTGTTCGGCTTATCAAAACCATAAAACTGCGCTGCCCACATTTGATGCTGACCAACTTCAGTGGTGATGATGGTGTTCCGCTTCTTGGTCAACTCGAACAAGCGTTCAATGGCGTACTGTGGCTTGATTGTCTTCTTTGGCTGGTCATATGCCAGACAATCAACGTCGCGCCATTTTCTGATCTCGGCCCACCACTTTTTCATGTCTTGCTGTTTGGGACGCGACTTCCGCGCTTTCCAAGCCTTCAGCATAGTGGACAACACAAGGCCGGCATCGCCAATGATTGGAATATCCACGATCACGTTCTTGTTAATTGACGACGAATCAATATCGACATGAATTTTCGTCGAACCGGGCGAAAAGAAATCAAGATTGCCGGTTACTCGGTCGTCAAAGCGCGCGCCAATATTTATCATCACGTCGCAACCGTGCATCGCGAGATTGGATTCGTAAGTGCCATGCATACCAACCATGCCTAGCCAGTTGGGTCCAGACGCCGGGTAGGCCCCCAAACCCATCAGGGTCGACGTGATCGGAAAACCAGTTGCTTTGACCAACTGATTAAGTGTTTTTGCGGCACCAGGACCCGCATTGATTACGCCACCACCGGTGTAAAACAACGGGCGCTTTGCACTCGCCATAGCTTCTACGGCAGCTTCAATCGAAGCCCGGTCGGGCTCATGCGCAGGTCGATAGGTTTTATGCTGCTGACGCTTGATCCCGCGCGGCGCCGTCGCGTAAGCGCCTTTGTCCATAACCACATCCTTGGGTAAATCCACAACGACCGGGCCTGGTCGACCGGACCGCGCTACGTAAAACGCTTCGTGAATCGTTTGCGCAAGGTCGTTTGGATCTTTGACCAAGTAATTGTGCTTTGTGCAGGGACGGGTGATACCAACGGTGTCAGCTTCCTGAAAAGCATCATTACCAATCAAGTGGGTTGGCACCTGACCAGTGAGACAAACCACGGGGATAGAATCCATCAACGCATCGGTCAGACCGGTCACCGCATTGGTTGCACCAGGACCTGAAGTCACCAAAACCACACCAACTTTTCCGGTCGAGCGGGCATAGCCTTCAGCTGCATGCAGCGCACCTTGTTCATGGCGCACAAGAATATGGCGAACACGATTTTGCCGAAAAATCTCATCGTAGATCGGCAGGACAGCGCCACCGGGATACCCAAATACGACCTCAACGCCCTGTTCTTCTAGAGCTTTGAGTATGATTCGGGCGCCGAGCATTTGCTGGCCGTCAATTGCATCCCGTGGCATCGTAATCCGTTCCTGCGCCCCCCTCATTCGAGGAGTTCAGCGCGTTTCTATTCCATAAAAAGACAAACCGCCTCCAGTGAGAGGCGGTAAGCGAGGGTAACTATCAAGCCCCTATGCTGAGGTCAATATATATTGACGAATCTTTGGAAAGATTTCGTTAAAAATACTTTCTGTATATTGCGTATTAATCTTCTCTGACGCATTAAATTGACCTCGAAACCACGTCATTTGCCGCTTGGCATAGTTCCGTGTGTGTTGCTGAGCCTTGGTTACAGCGTCCTCACGGCGGCTTTTTCCCACCAGATGTGCAGCCAGCTCGGGAACTCCAAGCGCTCTCATCACCGGAAGCGCTGGATCCAATTTTCGGGCGATCAGGGTCGCGACTTCATCTAAGGCGCCGGCGTCCAACATGGCCTCGAACCGGCTATTGCAGGCCGCGTACAGTGCAGCCCGCTCGGGCTGGAAAAGAACACGCATATAGCGGGCATCGATTAAGGGCTTTGCCTGAGTCCTCTCCTGCCACTCGTGCAGCGGTGTGCCAGTGGCCTCGACCACTTCCCAGGCACGAAGAATGCGCTGACGATCTGAGGGTTTGAGCTTGGCCGCTCCGACGGGGTCTTTGTCTTTCAGGCTTGCATACAGCGTGTCATTGCCCTCCTCTATGCGCATCCGGCGAGCAGTCTGACGCACTTCAGGAGGAATCTCCGGAATGTCAGCGAGCCCTTCCATCAAAGCCCTCAAGTAGAGTCCAGTCCCACCAACTACGATGGGGAGTTGGTTCGCCGCCGCAGCCGCTTCAATTTCTTTCGCTGCGTCAGCGGCCCACGCTGCAGCCGTGCAGGCCGTCTCGCCATTCAGATACCCGTAAAGTTTATGAGGCACTCGCGCCTCATCCGCGGCGCTCGGCCGGGCGGTTAATATGTTCAAATCAGAATAGACCTGCATGCTGTCGGCATTGATAACAACTCCGTTGAGCTCTTCCGCAACTCCAAGCGCCAAGCCCGATTTACCGCTGGCCGTCGGCCCAGCAATGACGAGAATTTGAACGTCAGGGTCCGGCATGATGGGTTCCGATCAATCCAGCACGTGGCTCAACAAACCGTCCGCCAACTTGGGTTCAAACCATGTCGACTTAGGTGGCATCACTTCGCCGGCGTCCGCAACGGCCATAAGGTCGGCCATACTGGTTGCGAACAACGCAAACCCAACGACCATCTCGCCTGAGCTCACGCGTTTTTCCAACTCTCCTAAACCCCGAATGCCGCCAACGAAGTCAATCCGTTCGTCGGTGCGCGGATCTAAAATTCCAAGCAGGGGCTCGATGAGATTAGCGTGCAACAAACTGACGTCCAATCTTCCGACCGGATCATCATGAGGCACATGATCACCATGGAGGTCGAGCTGGTACCAAGCTCCATCGAGATACATGCCGAACTGTGTCGGTTTGGATGGTTGGGCTTGGCCATCTGTGCGCGCGATATCAAAGCGTTCGCCAATCTTAGCCAGAAGATCAGATACTGTTAGCCCGTTAAGATCTTTAACCACCCGGTTGTAATCGAGGATATGCATCTCGTCATCGGCATACGCGACCGTCAGAAAATACTGAGCATTCTCGACATCGGGCTTCGCTTTTGCAACACGAGACCCAGCGGCGGAGCGATGATGACCGTCGGCGATGTATAGGGCTGGCATAGCGTTGAAGGCTTCGGTTAGAGCAAAGATTTGTGCATCATCGTTGATGATCCAGATAGCGTGGCCGACACCATCGTCAGCCGTCACATCATAAGTCGGCGCATTTACAGTGACCGCCTCAAGCACAGCCTTCACTGCTGGTGATGACTTGTACGCCATTAGCACCGGTCCCGTTTGGGCATTGAGCGCCGTGATCTGGTTAACCCGGTCGTCTTCTTTTTTCGGGCGGGTGAACTCATGCTTTCGAATATCGTTGGCGTCGTAAGCCGACGCAGAGGCAACCATAGCAACACCGGTTTGGACGTGATCCCCTATGGTCAGGCGGTAGGCGTAGTAACAAGATTTGTCTTCGCGGATAAGAACACCGTCGTCGATTAACCGATGTAAGTTCTCTGCGCCCTTATCGTAAACCTCTTGAGCGTAGACATCCGTATCTGGCGGGAGATCGATTTCTGGTTTTGAAATGTGAAGAAAACTATTGGGTCGCCCCTCGGCGCGGATCCGTGCCTCCGCTGTATTCAAAACATCATAAGGTGGGGCAGCGACCGCATCCGCTTGATCAGGGACAGGGCGGAGAGCTGCAAAAGGACGAACAAGTTCTGGCATGAAACGCTTTCATATAAGGAGCAAGGTCTGTGCTGTCGTTTACCGGGGCCCCTGCACCCGTGCAACCATAAGCCGCCCGATATACAGACTTTCTTAGCAACTTTGATCTATGCAGAGGCGTTCAGTTTAGGCGAGACCCCGTGCGGGGGGCCTTTTTTCACTATGCAGCTGAGCAATCGGTCGATTTACAGCGTGCCTGCAGACTCACACAACGAAAAAGATGCAATTATTGCGGGTATTTATAACTGTTATTTGACTAGCCCCAGGACTTGTCGCAGCAATTCTATATTACTGCCTAGATGCAGAGATGTATGACGGCGAAATCCAAATCAGAGATTCTCGATGGTCTCCAAGCCTTCATGGGCAGCCACGGGGGCAATCATAAAGAGTGGTGTGTCTCTAATTCTTCCAATCCCAAGATGGATTTGACCAAGTGTCACAAAATCAATAGTGGCGACAAAGGCCTGTTCCGCAAGACAGAGTCAGACATCCGTTCAGCCTAAGCCGCAGAATTTTTCACTGACCTGGGCGCTAAGAACGACCCAGGCATCAAAAGCGATGCGGTATGTGTTTGCGACTTCAAAATGACCAAGCGCAAACGGCCAAACCATTAGTCAAATCACCGCTTTTCATCAAAGCTCATAGTTGTCGGCGACAAACCGGTTCAGCAGGCGCACGCCAAATCCGGTACCGCCCTTCGGTGCCAAAGCCGTGCCTGATTCAGCCCACGTCACGCCCGCGATATCCAGATGAGCCCAAGCTGTTCCCTTGCGTATGAAACGCTTCAGGAATTGTGCTGCCGTTGTAGCCCCGGCGTAGCGGCCACCAAGGTTCTTCATGTCGGCAATAGGTGAGTTAATTAGCTTGTCGTATTCCGGCCCGATCGGCATCCGCCACAACCGCTCCTTCACGATCAATCCCGCGTCTAAAAGCTGCGTGGATAACTCGTCATCATCGGAGAACAAGCCCGCATAATGTTCTCCCAGAGCTGCGATGATGGCGCCTGTGAGAGTCGCCAGATCAACTATGGTGTCTGGCTTATAATTTTCCTGCACATACCAAAGCGCATCAGCCAAAACGAGACGACCTTCAGCATCCGTATTAAGAACTTCAATGGTTTGGCCATCAGCAGAGGTGACAACATCGCCGGGCCGCTGCGCATTGGCGTCAGGCATATTCTCGACCAACCCGAGAATGCCTACAGCGTTGACCTTGGCCTTACGGCCAGCCAGTGCCTTGAATAGACCCGTTACAACACCGGCACCGCCCATATCCCATTTCATATCCCACATGCCTTGACCGGGTTTCAGACTGATCCCACCAGAGTCAAAACAAACACCTTTGCCGACAAAGGCAACGGTCGGATCATTCTTGCTGGCACCGTTCCACTCGAACACAACCAGCTTGGGTTCATGGATTGATCCCTTGGCTACACCCAGCAATGCACCCATGCCCATTTTTTCCATCTCTTTCCTGCCAATCACTTTGACCTTGAGGCCATCACCCGCCAGCTCCTTAGCCCGCGCTGCAAATGTGACGGGAGTTAAAATATTCGGTGGCTCACTCACCAGGTCGCGGGTCAAAAGAACACCAGCGTTAACAGCGTCCCGAATCTTGAAAGCACTGCGCGCGCCACCAACATCAGATACAGCAACTGAAATAGAATTTAATTTGGGTTTCGTCGAAGCTTTCTCTGTCGTCCGATACTTAGCGAAACGGTAGGACTTTAATGCAACACCAGATGCAAGAGCAGCGGCAACATCAGCACAGTCGACTCCAGCTTTCTTAATATCGTCGACGATGATCGTTGTGCGCGGCTCTTTTGAGAGCGCCCCGTAAAGGGTCGCCCCAGCTTCTTCGATGGACTGCGCGTTTAAGTCTTTAGCCTTTCCCACACCCACGGCAACAACCCGTGTCAGTTTGGAACGCGTTGGGCCATATACAGTGACCAGCTTCCCTGCTTGTCCCGTGTGCTTGGCCGCTTTCATCGCTGCCGACAATGCACCCCCAGTCGCGCGATCAATAGTCTGGCCGGTTTTTCCTAGCTTTCCGCCATCAGAGACTGCAATCGCAACAGCGCCGGACGCCGGGCGGGCCAATTTTGCAAACGAGACTTTCATAACAGGTCCTTAGTTATATAACTGTTTTACCTACCCTAGGGTTCACCCCGTCCCTGAACAAGAGGGGCGGTCGTTTCGTTCCTCTAGACAGTCCTTTTTCTCCCGGTATGGTGTGGCCAAAGCCTGTCAGGGCGACACAATATTTTCAATAGGAGAAGTTACCATGGGCAAGTTCGGAATGGGGCAACCGATCCGGCGCATCGAAGATCAACGCTTTGTGACCGGTACGGGGCATTATACCGATGATGTCAACCGTCCCAACCAAACCTGGATGGCCGTTTTGCGATCGCCCTACGCGCACGCGGACGTAAAATCCATCGACACTACAGCCGCCAAAAATGCCGGAGGCGTACTCGGTGTATTTGTAAATGAAGACCTCGAAGCAGCTGGTTTCTCGGATATGCCTGCCGACTCCATTCCGCCGGGTTCAGATGGTAACGCCCCGGAGGCACCTCATCGGCCAATACTAGCAAAAGATCGAGTCCGTTATGTCGGTGAGCCTGTCGCCGTGGTTGTCGCAGAGACACTGGCCCAAGCACGTGATGCATCTGAACTGATCGACGTCGACTACGGCGAAAGACCCGCCGTCGCGGACATGAACGCTGCTCTGGCAGAAGGTGCACCGCAACTGTTTGACGAGGTGACAGGTAACCTTTTGGTTCACTGGTCCATGGGTGACAAAGACGCCACTGAAGCAGCGTTTGCTAAAGCGGATAAAGTTATTTCGATTGATCTGGTTAATAACCGTATCGCACCTACGGCCATCGAGCCCCGAGGGGCACTCGCGGAGTATGACAGTAATAGCGATCGATACACCCTGACCACCGGCTCGCAAGGATCACATAAACTACGCGAATGGATCACCGGCAAGAAAGGTAGAAAGGCGGCCGATATTCCCGTCGAGAAACTGCGCGTGATCTGTCCCGATGTAGGCGGCGGGTTTGGCATGAAGAACTTCCTCTTTAATGAGCCATTGGCCGCATTATTCGCAACAAAGGTCATTGGCCGGCCAGTCAAGTGGACCGGTGACCGGACCGAGAGTTTTCTCAATGACACACATGGCCGTGATCAAATCAATCACGCCGAACTAGCCATAACCAACGAGGGACGGTTTCTCGCCATTCGGGTTTCATCCCTAGGCAATGTCGGCGCATACATTTCTCAATTCGGCGCGATGATTCCGACCATGGCCGGCTGCGGCATGTTGTGCGGCTGTTACGATATAGAAGCCGCTCATGTTGACGTGAAGGTTACCATGACCAACACCACGCCCGTCGACGCTTACCGTGGTGCGGGCCGACCGGAGGCAGCGTATGTAATGGAACGTCTGGTCGACAAAACAGCCAGGGAAACCGGCATCGCTGCTGACGCGCTCCGCCGTCTGAACTTCATCAAACCGGATGCGTTTCCTTATACGACGCCTTTAGGCATGCCCTATGATTCTGGCGAGTACGCAAAACTGATGGACTTGGCGATGAACCGGGCCGATTGGGCTGGGTTCGAGAAACGCCGACGAGAAGCGGCAAGAAAAGGCAAGCTGCGCGGTTTAGGAATGAGCTATTACATCGAGGCCTGCGGTGGCGGCCCTACCGAGTATGCCCGGTTGTCCGTCGATAAGAACGGCAAAGTTCTTGTCAAAAGCGGTAGCCAAAACAATGGCCAAGGACAGGAAACCACATTTTCACAATTAACCGCTGAAACCCTAGGAATCGAAATGGACGATGTAGAGGTTCGCATGGGCGACACAGATGACATTGAGCAGGGAATGGGAACGGGTGGAAGCCGCGCCTTGGCTGCCGGCGGGTCCAGCGTCGTAACAACCGCCGAAGCCCTCATTGAAAATGGTAAGAAAATTGCCGCCAATTTATTGGAAGCGGCTGAGGTCGATATCGAGTTTAAGGACGGCGGATTCCACATCGCTGGCACTGACCGCTCGGCATCTTTGGCCGGTGTCGCAAAAGCGTCATTCGATGATAGCCTCCGTCCGGATGATGTCGAGCCTGGCCTAGTTACCGTAGTGGAACAGCCACCTGTGGCACCAACCTTCCCCAATGGCTGTCACTTATGCGAAATCGAGATCGACCAAGACACAGGCGAAATCGAATTCATCAACTATGTAATCGAAGATGATATCGGGTGCATCCTCAACCCGCTGATGCTGGAAGGCCAGATTCTCGGTGGTGCCGGTCAAGGTGTTGGTCAGGCGCTGTATGAAGAGTCGGTCTATGACGAGAGTGGACAATTGGTGAACGGGTCTTTCATGGATTACATCATGCCGCGTGCGGACAACGTCCCGCTCTTTGACTTTCACTACACAGAGGTACCATCCCCCAGCAACCGCCTGGGCGCTAAAGGAGCTGGTGAAGCTGGAACGATCGGATCAACACCAGCGGTTGCCAATGCCGTAATTGATGCCCTTTCTCCTTTGGATGTGTGTGATATTGAGATGCCCATGACGCCGTTGAAAATTTGGCAGGCCATTCAACGAGCGGCGACAAAAGCGGCATGATGGAATGATTGGACACACCAAACCATGACAACCCCGTCGCTTACCTTTGCGACGCTCCAGATCTTCGCAGATCAGCTCGAAAAAACCGTGCGTGAGTCCGGCGAAGCGATCATGGAAGTGTACGCGACCGACTTCAAAGTCAATCGCAAATCTGATAACTCACCGGTCACCTTAGCTGATGAAGCGTCGGAAGCAATAATACTAAAAGCATTAGCGAAAATCGCGCCAGACATTCCCATTGTTGCCGAAGAGCAATGCGCCGCCCACGGTTTCCCGGAATTCGAAGGCAGCACGTTCTGGTGTGTGGATGCTTTGGATGGCACCAAGGAATTTATCCATAAGCGTGGTAATTTCACCGTCAATATCGCATTGATCATTGATGGCGTGCCGGCACTTGGTTTGATCTATGTCCCAGCCAGGGATGTCCTCTATCTTGGCGCTGTTTGCCCAGAAAGCGATTGTCGTTTAGCCATTGTGGAACGAAACGGTGAGCGAACAGACATTGCCGTTCGTCCTGCGCCCACAAACGGTGTAACGGTCGTTGGCAGCGCCTCTCATCAAGTCAAAGATGCGATGGATAAATTCCTAGCCAGCCAAGACGTGCGCGAAATAATCTCCATGGGATCTTCGCTGAAGTTTTGTCTGGTCGCAGAAGGTAGGGCCGATCTGTACCCTCGTTTTGGCCCTACGAGCGAGTGGGACATTGCCGCTGGCCATGCCATTTTGCGAGCGAGTGGTGGTAACGTTAAGACTTTTGAGGGTTGCGATATTCAGTACAAGAAAGAGTCAGAAAGCTACCTCAATGGCACTTTCCTAGCTGCAGGAACCCCGTGACTATTAAGGTTGCCGACGACGCTGGCATTGCTGCAGCGGCTGACCATCTTCGCTCTGGACACGTCGTCGCGTTCCCCACTGAAACTGTCTACGGTCTTGGCGCTGATGCCACCCAACATGACGCCGTCTCTAAGGTGTTCTCGATCAAGGGCCGACCAGCCGTTAATCCACTGATTGTTCATGTGGCTGACCCCAGTTGGCTCGAAGAACTCGCGGAGTCTGACGACCGGATTACGGCTCTGGCTGACACATTCTGGCCGGGCCCACTTACATTAGTTCTGAACCGTCGATCTGATTGCCCCATCTCTAAACAGGTCAGCGCCAATCTTGATACAATTGCCGTACGACAACCGGACCATCCAATTGCAGCCGCCTTGCTCACCGCTGTTGATCGACCATTAGCGGCTCCAAGCGCAAACCCATCAGGTCATGTCAGCCCGACCACCGCCAAACATGTAGAAACAGATCTTGGTGATGCTCTGGATATAATTCTCGATGGCGGCCCCTGTCGCGCCGGCCTGGAGTCGACAGTATTGGATCTAACTATTGAGACGGCCCGCATTTTACGCCCAGGTGTGATCGACGCGGTCGCAATTACTAAAGTGATCGGCGTGATTGATGAACATGAATCATCGATTGGCCCGATTAATTCACCTGGTCAGCTGGAGAAACACTATGCACCGAGCCTGCCTCTCAAATTAAATGCAGATTCTGCCCATGAGGGTGAAGCCTATATCGCCTTTGGCGGCGCTCAAAACGCAGCCTTTGACCTAAGCCCCAGTTGCGACCTGGCCGAAGCCGCGTCTAATTTATTTGCTGCGCTCCGTGAGCTAGACGACCCGACGCGTTTCAAAGGGCTGGCCGTCGCCCCTATTCCAGCCTATGGAATTGGGCAAGCGATCAACGATCGCTTGCGGCGGGCGGCTAAGGGTCGCTAAGAGTATCTTTGAATTTGAATACCTCACCTCCCCTTATAGAAAAGACCCTTATCGCCGTGTCCATCGACCAAGCCACTCTGGATCGCCTCGTCACAATCGTCGGCGAAAAAGCCTGCCTCACAGAAGCTAGCGATATTGCGCCGTACTTAGAAGAGGAACGCGGTCTTTATCGCGGGGCCACGAGTGTCGTCGTCAGACCGGGATCAACAAATGAAGTGGCCGCTATCGTAACGCTCTGCGCAGAGCAAGGCATCGGTATCGTACCGCAAGGAGGCAACACCGGTTTATGCGGCGGCGGCGCCCCAGCAGAAAATGGGTCAGAGATCATCCTGGCTCTCGGACGGATGAATACTGTGCGCGACATTGACCCAACAAATTTTACAATGACAGTCGACGCGGGCTGCATTCTAACGGACATTCAAAACAAGGCAGACGATCAGGACTGCTTGTTTCCACTCAGCCTTGGCGCCGAAGGCAGTTGCCAGATCGGGGGTAATTTGGCGACCAACGCTGGCGGCATCAATGTTTTACGCTATGGCAACGCCCGCGACCTGGTTCTCGGCCTTGAAGTGGTGCTCCCCGACGGTCGTGTTTGGAATGGCCTCCGCGCCTTAGGGAAGGACAACACGGGCTACGCTTTGAAGCAATTGTTTGTCGGTTCAGAGGGCAGCCTAGGAATAATCACGGCCGCAGTTATCAAGCTATTTCCCAAACCCCGAGAAACCGAAACGGCCTTTTGCGCTCTAAATTCCCTCGACGACGTCACACGGCTTTTAAACCGAGCCCGCGCGTTGTCTGGTGATGCTGTGACCGCTTTTGAACTTGTGCCCCGCATCGGTCTTGAGTTTTGCACCCGTCATATTGATGGAGTAGCCGACCCCCTAAGCGAGCCACATGATTGGTATACATTGATTGAGTTTTCAACATCGCGTCCCAATTCAGATTTACGCGCAGGTTTTGAAGGGCTGCTCGAAACAGCCTTTGAAGACGGGATGATCGTCGACGCCGTAATCGCGGAGAGCCAAGCCCAGGCCGAGAACCTTTGGCGTATTCGGGAATCCTTACCCGAAGCACAAAAGCATGAAGGCGGCAGCATCAAACATGATGTTTCCGTTCCGGTCTCTCTGGTGCCAGAATTCATCACCCGGGGCACTGCAGCTGTTTTGAAAGCCTATCCGGGCTCAAGACCCTGTCCCTTCGGACATGTGGGTGACGGCAACGTCCACTTCAACGTGTCTCAACCCGGAGACATGGACAAAGACGCTTATCTAGCTGAGTGGGAAGCTATGAATCGGATTGTTCATGACTTGGTCATGGACATGAACGGATCCATTTCGGCGGAACATGGGATTGGCCGCCTCAAAGTAGAAGAGATGGAATACTACAAAGATGCGGTCGAACTGGACCTGATGAAAACTCTTAAAGCTGCACTTGATCCTAAGCGCACTATGAACCCTGGCAAGGTAGTGAATTAACGCTTAGTCAAAGTCGGTGTCCGGTCTCTCCACCACATGAATGCGCACACCAACCCAGCAACCATCAGCTGGCTCCGCAAGTCGCGGGTGACAAACGCTTCAACGTCAGCGGCACGGGCACAGTCCGTGTCCGCGGCACGCACGGATGAAGCAAGAATCATCACCGCCATAACCGCGACCACAATCAAACTGCTGTTTATCTGTCTCTGCATAAGCTGTTAGAACCCGCCATTGAGGCCGCAAACACTGCAAGCTTTGCCCTAGAAATGCCACCATGGGCACGGATGACGCCTCATAAGTCTCTGGATTTTCGTAACAAAAAACCGGCTTCCAATGTTTGCCGCATCACCCGTGCCGCTTATACTTCGAGAATCATGACCGGTTTAAACCGCTACATTCTCCGCCAGCTCATTATCGGCACGTTGATCGTGACGGGTGTCCTTGCGTACATCCTGTGGCTGACTCAATCCCTTGGCTATATCGAACTAATTATCAACAAAGGGCTGTCCATAGGAACATGGTTGGAGCTTACACTGCTACTGCTACCCAATGTGGTGGTGATTATTTTACCGATCGCGCTCTTCCTAGTTGTCCTCTTCGTCTATAACAAAATGATAATCGACCGAGAGCTCATTGTTGCTCAAGCTGCGGGCATCAGCCGATGGAGACTTGCTGCACCCGCGGGTACGGTTGCAATCCTAGCGATGATAACTGGCTACGCCCTAACATTGTATTTCGGTCCGATGTCAGTGCGCGCCTTCAAAGAATTGCAATGGTCTGTTCGAAACGATGTGTCACAGGTCATGTTGCGAGAAGGCACCTTTAATCAAGTCGGCAAAGGCCTGACGGTTTACGTTCGGGAACGAAGCCCTGAGGGCGACCTGCGGGGTCTCTTGGTTCATGACAAGAGGGACCAGGGCAAAAGCATTACGATGATGGCTGAAGCAGGAGCCGTCGTCTCCGGACCCGATGGACCGCGGGTCATATTATCCAAAGGCAGCCGCCAAGAATTAAAATTAGGCGTGGGCGATCTTACACTTCTGTATTTCGACAGCTATACGATTGACCTCGGACTCATCGAAGCAACGGGCGATGCTCGGTTCACCGACAACCGGGAACGCACCACGACGGAATTATTTACCTTGAGTGAGGAAGATGGGATCAAACCGCGAAACGTTCGCCGGTTGCGCGTTGAAGGCCATCAACGCTTGATCAATCCAATCTTCAACCTGTCCCTCGCCGCTATTGCCTTGGCTTTTATTTTGACAGGCACTTTTGACCGCCATGGCCAGGCCAAAAGAATTAGTATCGCCGTCCTCTGCGTCATCATTATTGAAGCTGCTGGTCTTGGCGCTGCCAGCCTCGCCTCAAAAAACCTATTGTTTGTCCCCGTAGTCTATCTCGTGGCTTTCTTACCCCTGGTTTTAGGCCTGCTCGCCCTTTTAACCGGATCTGCGAGGCCATATGCACCCTTTTCATTGCGCCCGCACCCCGGTTCCGTTTAAGCGTAACCATGATTTTTGATTCTGGCCTACTGCGTCTTATCGTTCTAAGCAATTTCTCGTCTTTGCTGACAGCAACAGCCCTTATGATCTTAATGGCTTTATCGGTCTTACCCGCCGCAGCACAAGAGACAGAAAAGCAAACGCTGATCTTGGCTGACGAGATGCAATTCAATGAAAACACCAACACAGTTACCGCGATCGGCAATGTAGAAATCGAACGTGATAATCGAATTCTGCTGGCTGACAAGGTGACCTACGACCAAGACAGAGACCTCGTTACCGCCAAAGGCAACGTCACTTTGGTTGACGACAACGGCAGCGTGCTCTTCTTTGAAGAGGCGAAAATCACTGGCGACCTTAAAGAAGGCTTCGCGAGGGAAGTTCAAGTACTTTTGGCTGACAAATCGCGCATGGCCGCTCGTCTTATCCGCAGGCGCGATGGAAACATCAACGAGCTTCGGCGCGCCGTATACACAGCCTGCGACCTTGACTGCGAGGGCGACCCCGTCTGGCAGATCAAAGCCCGCAAAGTGGTGCATGATCAAGACGATCAGCTCATGACCTACAACGACGCCTGGGTCGAACTTCTGGGGCTGCCGGTATTCTACACACCCTACTTGGCCCACCCTGACCCAACAGCCGACAGACGTTCCGGACTTTTAGCGCCATCAATTGGCGGTGGCAGCAACGTAGGGTTCTCCTACGCGCAGCCTTATTACTGGAATATAGCACCCGATAAAGACGCAACGTTGACGCCTCTATACACCTCGTCAGCTGGCCGGGGCACCATTGGCGAATATCGCCAACTATTTTCCGAGGGAGAATTTAGCCTGTTTGGCAGTCTAGTCTTAGACGATAATGACAGCACTGAAGATTTTCGCGGTCACCTCAAAGCCCGTGCACGCTGGGACATCGATGAGCGGTGGAGGACTGGTGCCGACGTTCATGTCGCATCCGACGATACCTACTTACGCCGCTATGACTTTGACGCCCCCACATGGCTAACCACAAACGCGTTCGTTGAACGGTTCGGTACACAGTCTTATTTCGCCGTCAACGCATACCATTTTCAACGGCAGCGCCGCTCTGTCGCAGCTGGCTCAACTCCACTGGTTGCGCCTTTGGTCGACTATAGTTTTGTTGGCAAGCCAATACGCGGTGGGAGTTACTTCACTGCAGATGCCAGCGCCTTAGCCCTCTATCGCGATAATGGCAGCGATCAAACTCGGCTTTCGACCAAGCTTGGCTGGCATGTCCCGTACATCAGCCCTAGAGGCGGTATGTATACGTTGCGTGCAACCTTACGTGGTGACGGCTACTACGTACGTGACGTGATGGATCCGTTAAGTGGCGCCAATTTCACTGGTTTTGAGGGACGCGCCATTCCGCAACTCTCTATGGAGTGGCGTTATCCTTTGGTTAGATCAGGCGCGGCAATCACCCAACAGATCGAGCCGATTGTCCAAGGCATTATTAGTCCAACCGGTCAAAACCCTGATACGATTCCGAACGAAGATAGCCGCGACTTTGAATTTGACGATACCAACTTGTTTTCAGAACAGCGGTTCTCCGGTTACGACCGCGTCGAGGGTGGCGCCCGCATCAACTATGGTTTGCGATGGTCCGCCTATGGAAGCTCCGGTCAATCTCTCGATGTCATGGTAGGCCAGAGCTATCGCTTTAATAAAGACAACACCTTCGCTTTAGACTCTGGTCTCGATGGACATTTTTCAGATTACGTCGGACACGTAACTGTAAGACCTTCTAGCTACCTGGACCTTTCCTATCGTTTCCGCCTCGGGCAATCGGATTTCAGCACGGAAAGAAGTGAATTCAGCGCCTCGGTCGGCACCAATATGTTCCGTCTTGGCGCCAATTACATTTTCATCAAACCCAGCGACGCCTTAATAACAGAGCTCGGCGATCGCGAAGAGCTTTACGCTTACTTTGATACGCGGCTTTCAAAGTATTGGTCGCTTAGGGGCACCCACCGTGAAGATCTGGGTCTAGGCGGAGGGTCAATCCGCTCATCTATTGGCATCGAGTACGAAGACGAGTGCTTCATCTTTGGACTCGATATTGCCGACGACAACACAGAAGACCGTGATTTCCAAAGCGGCTTCTCTGTGATCTTACGATTCACGCTCAAAACAATCGGCGAGGTCCGATTGTCGTCAAGCGTTGGGGTTGATCAATAAATCTACTCTGCTTCTGCACTCACAATCAAAATCTGGACCATGCCGTCTAACTGCAGCACCATGCGTTCGGCAGCCGCTACATCGTTGCGCTCATGAGCATTGAGTATACGCTCACTCAAACTGCGAAGTTGATTGATGCTGGACGTGAAGCGTAGGCGATTAGACTGAGGGACATCATTTTCGTAAGTGGCCAAGCCGCCTGCCAATGCGAATAACTGGTCGGATAGACCGCGCAATGCCGTCATATTGCCAGCCTGTACAGCCGCACGAATCTCAGCTGAAACAGTTTCTAAAGCGAGCCAGCCATCGTCGATCGTTCCAAAATCAACTGAATGGCTGCGACCACCATCATAACTATAATCGGTTTGAGCATTAGCAGTTAGACTAATACTGACTGTTATGAATAGCGAAATGAGCGCTCTTTTCATTGTGTCTATCCTTAATTATTCAGCGGGTTGAGGACGTAGCCCCCCAGCAACTTTGGCGGCAGTCGCGCTGCGCCCAAAGGTCCAAAACACCAACGGGCGTAACGTTAGGTCCAGTAGAGTTGATGAGATCAATCCGGAGAAAATGACCACCGCAACAGGGTGAAGAATTTCGCGGCCGGGTTGGTCTGGCGTCAGCAGTATGGGGATCAGAGCCAATATCGCCGTGAGCGCCGTCATAAGCACGGGAATGATTCGTTCTTGCGTCCCGCGCGTGATCATGTCTTTGTCAAATGCGGCGCCTTCTTCGCGAATCAAATAGAGATAGTGATTAATCATCAAAATGCCGTTGCGCGCTGCAATGCCGGTCAACGTAATGAATCCGATCATTGTCGCAATAGAGAGCACGCCGCCAGTTATCCACACACCAAAGACAGCGCCAACAAAGGCTAGCGGGATCGACAACATCACCTGGAGTGTAAAGTTCACGCTGCCTAGGTGGGCATACAGAACCAGAAACATACCAAGGAAAGCAGCGCCAGCCAGCAACACGATGGCGTTTAATGCAGCGGACTGGTTCTCGTACTCCCCACCGTAGATCACGAAATATCCAGACGGCATTTCGATCTCAGCGTTGATGCGGCCTTGGATGTCTTGCACCACACTGACCAAATCGCGCCCTGCGACGTTGGCCTGAACAATGATCCGCCGCTGACCGTTCTCACGATTTATGACGTTCGCACCCAAGGCTTCTTCTACGGATGCCAGCAGGTCGAGCGGTACATATCCGCCTCCCGCAATTTCTACTGGAAGCTTACTAATGGAATCAGGCGTTGCCCGCGTATCGTCGTCAAAGCGCGCGATGAGGTCGTAGGTGCGAATGCCGTCTATGATTTGCCCAATTTCACGCCCGTTCAGAGCCAGCTCTGTATAAGACGCGACATCAGCAATAGTGAGGCCGCGGTTGAGAATTTGCTCTCGATCAACCCGGATATGAAGCTGACCGGTCAGAACCTGTTGTTCAACGCTGAGGTCAACGACACCGTCTACACCTTCAATTTGCCCTTCGATTAACCGTGCAAGCCTGCGCAGCTCATCCATCTCGTCTCCGAAAACCTTAATCGCAATTTGCGCCCGGACACCTGACAGCGCGTGATCGATACGGTGCGACAAAGGCTGCCCGATGTTGGTTAATACGCCAGGGATTTGCTCAACGCGATCACGGATATCATCAATCACGTCTTCCCGAGGGCGATCAGACGGCTGTAGAAAAAACTCTAGCTCTGAGACATTGATACTCTCTGCGTGCTCATCATTTTCTGCGCGCCCGGACCGCCGCCCCACTTTGGCGACTTCAGGCAATTCAAGCACTAAACGTTCGGCCGTCGTAGCGATGCGGTTCGATTCTGCAAGAGCCGTGCCGGGCGCCATGACGACCGATACATTCAAAGCCCCTTCATTAAACTCGGGCAGAAAGGCCTGACCAAACTCGGCCGTCATCCAAACGCCAAGCCCCAACGGCAGGCCGAACACCGCAAAGACCGCATAACGAATAGGAAACAAGGCTCTCAATATCAGGGCTTGTCCCCATTTGATCCCCCTGACCACTGGCCCGTCTTTCTCGGCATCCATTTGTTTCATACGCGGCAATAGATAGGCACAAAGCGCCGGAGTTGCGGTCAAGAATACAATCAAAGACGCAGCGATAGAGGTGACGTAAGCAATGCCAAGTGGCGTGAAAATACGCCCCTCCACTCCTGAAAGTGCGAACAGAGGGAGAAACACCAAGATCACGATAAAGGTCGCAAAGATGATGGGGTCACGGACTTCGCGAGTGGCATCGCGCACAATATCGATGGGTAACTTGGGCTCACCTTTTCTCCGGTTTTGCCGCAGACGCCGATACACATTCTCAACTCCGACGATGGCATCATCAACCAACTGGCCAATGGCGATCGCAATACCACCCAAAGTCATCGTGTTAATCGACAAACCAAGCACCTGAAAGACAATCAGGGTAAGCACCAGAGACAAAGGGATTGCCGTTAAAGTAATAAAGGTCGTGCGCGCATTTAAGAGGAAGAGAAACAACACGACTGCCACCAAAATAGCTCCGTCTCGCAATGCCTCTTCCACATTCGAGACGGCGGTCTCGATAAAGGTACTCTGGCTAAAGATATCGTCGTGCAGGGCCACGTCATCTGGGAGTGTTAGCTGAATCGCCGCGAGCTCGGATTGAATGGCTTTCACCAAAGAAACCGTATCCGCGTCCGGCTGTTTTTGAATCGACAGGATTACGCCGGGATCAGTATTGATGGAAGCATCACCGCGCGGCGCCAATGGTCCGCCAAGCTTCACCTCCGCGACTTGATCAATGGTGACGCGCCGGCTTGGCTGGTCCGGCAACGGCACGATGGTCGCCGCTATTTGTTCAACCGTTTGCGCGCGGCCAAGCACACGGATCAATCCCTCCGTATAGTCTGTCAGAAGAAAGCCGCCAGTAGTATTGAGATTGGTTTCATCAAGCGCCTCTAGCACCGCCGACAGCGGCACTTGGTGAAACATCAGGCGATCAGGGTCGATCAAGACTTGGAACTGCTGTAGTGCGCCGCCAACGACAGTAATCTGTGCAATACCCGGTATAGCAAGCAGTCTTTGGCGGATATCCCACTCCGCCAAAGTGCGGAGGGTCATTGGGTCTGTCTCACCACCGCCGGTCACGCCGATGGCCATGATATTACCCATGATCGAAGTGATCGGACCGAGCACCGGGTTAACGCGACCGTATATAGCCTCGCGCGCCTGACTCAATTTCTCGGAGACAATCTGGCGCGCCACATAGATATCCATATCCCAATCAAATTCGACCCAAACAATCGACAGACCGATGGAAGATACGGATCGGACACGCATGACACCATTAGCGCCATAAACTGCCGCTTCTATTGGGCGCGTGACAAAAGTCTCAACTTCTTCAGGGGATAGACCCTCAGACTCTGTAAAAATCGTGACCGTCGGACGATTGAGATCGGGCAGAACATCGATGGGAAGGCTTTGAATGGCCAAACCGCCGTATACAAAACTGAGCGCGATCACCGCGACGACAATAAGACGGTGCTTTATGGAAAGAGAGATAAGTGAATCTAGCATTGCACCGGCCTCAATGGTTGTGGCCGGCATGGGGATCGGTCGGCAAACCCGCGGCCCCTTCACCCATGTATTGCAATTGGTAATGCCCCTGAATAACTACATCTTCGCCAGGGAACACGCCCTCCAGAATTTCAGTATCAGCACCTGCGACCAGCCCCTCGATCACAGACCGGCGCTCGAACTCTTCGCCAGTGCGGACAAATACAAAACGATCACCAAGCCCGCCGAGCACTGCACGACCCGGAATAACGATGCTAGGAACAGCGTCACCAACGGCGACAGACATGGTGCCCATCATCCCGGGATAAAGAGTTTGGTCGGGGTTGTCCGCCTCAGCATGAACCGTGAACAAACCGGTTCCAGCCTCACGCGCCATGTAAAACCGCGCGACTTTCGCCACCAGCGGCTTATTGGGTAAGGCATCCAGATACACGGTTGCCGTTTGACCGGCGCGAATACGGGTGATGTCGGGGCTTTCCATCATCGTGCCATGCAACAACATGCGCGAATGGTCTGAAATCTCGAATAGGACAGACGTCGCCTCAACTGTCTGCCCAATCCGTGCTGATTGCGCTGACACCACGCCAGAGATGGGAGCTGACAGCATCAAGCTATTCGCACCGGCGATGATCGGTTCAACCACCACAAGGCGTTGCCCAGCCTCAACATAATCCCCTAGCGTTGCGCGAACATCGCGAATTTGCCCATCAAATCGCGGGCTGACATTGGCCTGGCGTTCGGGTAATGCCTCAACCGAGACTAAAAGTTCAACAGTATCCTGCAATGGCCTAACATCCGCGGTGACTGTTGCGATACCGAGATTGGCCATCTGGGCAGCCGTCAATACAAGCGGACCCCCCTCCTCCTCATGATCATGGTCTTCGCGATCATCATGGACATGGTCTTCGTCCAGTGCCATGAGGGGCGGGGCCACAAAAATGGTCGGCGCTGCTACTGACAAAAACAACGCTGCAACGGATACTATCAAATAAACGCGGGTCATTTAATTCACCTGTTCAATCTTACCACCGATAGCACGCTCAAGGGCAACGCGTGCCGTGAGCGCATCAATAACGGTTGTAATTGCATCCTCTTCGGCATCAAGCAGAGACGCTTGCACTTGCCACAAATCCAGAAGGTCTGTCTGACCCTGATCGTAAATCTGACGGATGTCCTGATACGTTTTGCGGTACGCCGGGACGATGCGTGTGTTGTAGGCCTCGGCGCGGCTATCCAGCAGCGCCACCTGCCGATACAACCCAATAACCAATGCTTCGCGGGCGCCGCCTTTTAATTGAGCGAGGTGCATGCGCGACTCTCGCAAGGCGGCTTGCGCACGCGCCACTTCTGCTCCGTTTCTGTCCCAAAACGGCACTTCCACGGCGACACCGATACCCCAAACCCGATCTGCACCACCTGGATCGATGTCGTAATTGAGCCGCGGTGTAATCATTGGCAGCCGGTCTTTTTCAGCCACTCTAAGACGCGCCTCGTTGACCGTAATCCTCGCGCGGGCCATGCGGGCGCCGAATTCCCTATCCGCCGCAAACGCCAATAACTGCTCTAAAGGTGGCAAGGGAGACGGCGCTGCAGCCGCTGAAATCAAAGCCCCGCCATCTCCTCCAGTTTCAAAGGCGAGGCGCGCTTCAAGGACAGCACGCTCAGCAGCATAGAGCGTAGCTTCCTCCCGCCGACGCAGCGCCTCGGGCACAAAGACATTGAACTGTGCGGTGGGCAACGTTTGTTCACGGCGGATGAAATCAATTTGATTATTGATCTCTGTCGCATTTTCAGCCGCCTTACGAGCCATCGCTTCGCGGGACTGTGCTGCCCAATGCGCCAGGTACAACTCCGTCACGCGATTCACGAGATCAAACAACCCCGCCTCTTGTTCGATGGTTGCCGTCTGCCGAATAGCCGCGGCATACAGAGGACGCAGAATAAAATCAGAAAACCGCAAAGGCTGACTGACCTCAAGTTCGAGACCAACGCCTTCGCCTTTATCTGAATACCGGGCTAACGCTTCAACTTCAGGGTTTGGCCGCGTCTCCACTTCAATGGCGTCAGCAAGACGCAACGCGAGGTCTCGATCAAGTCGGACTACATCAACGCTATTCTGAAGCGCATCTGCCACCACATCGGATAGAGATAAAGATGTCTGCGCAGAGACAGACCCTAAATGTCCAAGCAAAAACGTCATGCCGATCGCGCACAGGAGAACGCGCAATCCGCCTCTTAAATAATCAAAACAAGTCATAAGTACACCCCAAAGTGCATCGTATACACAGCCCCGGTCGCATTCGAACGAGACACCAATCAGATCAGCGTTCGCTGAGTTGATTAAACGATAGGGGGCTTAAAGGCGGGGGGGACGCGAACTGAAGACAAAACGGGACTTAGCCCGGGCTGGGGCAGTATTGCCGAAGCACGAATCAATCGCGGCAAATCATTGTTTAGAGCAGCCAGAACCATGTGACATTGATCACATTGAAACGGGTCGCTCTCCGCTTCCCCATGGCGGTCAAGATCATCGGTGTCTGAATCATGAGAATCTGGGAAATCACCCTGAGAGTCGCAGTGATGGTGGGTCAAATCAATACCAAAACCCTCAGCCACCGCACCCGTTAGTGGTGGGAGAATCAGAAAAGCGGCCAGCAAAATAAGGGGGGCGCCGCGGAAGTACCGTCGAGTTGTCATGATTTTCACTATATCATGATCATGTTTGGAGACTAGGGTCGATGAATCTCTGCCACACGCCCGGTCACAGATTAAGCGCTTAGGTAAATTGTAGGCTGGAATGGTATGGACCAGATGAGTATTGTACGCGGCACACGGGCTCAGCCGAGCCATAATGTTTCAGATGACGTCCGACGAACAGCGGGGAGCTTGGACGCGGCAATGAACCGACTTCTTTTTAAGTCTTTCTTTAGAATATCCAGCCTCACCGCCCTAGGTATTCTCTTCTTGGTTGCCATCCCTCAAAGACCTGAGGCGCAACAGGATGCAGTACGGATCGCCGCGGTGATCAATGAAGATGTCATCACCTTGTTTGATGTGCAGTCGCGCATTCAGTTATTTCTCATCACATCCGGCCTTGAGGACACAATTGAAATACGCCAGAGGTTATTACCTCAGGTCATGAATGCACTTATTGAAGAAAAACTAAAGGTTCAAGAAGCGCGCCGTGAAGAGATTGGAACCACAGAAGCGGAAGTTCTTTCCGCGGTGCAGATCATCGAACAGAACAACGGAATGCCGCCCGGTGCATTCTTTAATATGCTTGCCGAACAAGGCATTGACTCAGGCACTTTCTATTCTCAAGTTGAAGCCGATGTGGTTTGGCTGAGGGTCGTCCGCGAAATTCTCGCCCGCGACGTTACGGTTTCAGAAGACGAGGTGAACGCCGTTATTGATCGGCTTAGAGCCAACCAAGGGAAGCCGGAATATCTGCTTGGCGAGATATTTCTTCCCATCGGACTTGGATCTCGAGAGTCGGATGTCTTTGGTCTTGCGCAACAACTCGGAGAACGCGCCCGAGAAGGCACTCCTTTTCCCGCATTGGCCCAGCAGTTCTCTCAAAGTCCGACGGCAGCAGTTGGTGGCGATTTGGGGTGGATCCAAGGCTCCGAACTTGAACCCGAGCTCGAACGGGCAGTCGTTCGCATGAGGACGGGAGAAACATCGGACCCCATTCGCACGGTATCGGGATACACGATCCTGGCCCTCCGTGATCAACGGGCGACAGCCGAAGCCTCTCCTTTGATGGCTGCCGTGACCTTAAGTCAAATTTATTTGCCAACAGTTGGGCGCACCGCACTCTCACCAGAACGATTAAACCAACTCACTAATGCCATTCAGACACAAATCTTCAGCTGCTCGCAGATGAATGATTGGGCCGAGGAAGTTGGTGGTCCTGGCTCTGGACCAGTTGAGCTCATTCGTGTCGGCGGCCTGCCAGAAGCTGTGCGCGATAAGGTGATGAATTTGCCAGTCAGCCTGGTCAGCGCTCCGGTGAACATTGCTGGCGCGCGCTTGTTTGTCATGGTGTGTGAGCGCCAAGAAGATAGCGGCCTACCGTCACAGAACCAAGTTTACTCCCGGCTTGAAAGCGAAAAGCTCGACACGATTTCACGTCAGCGGTTGCGCGACTTGCGCCGCCAAGCCCTGATCGACGTACGGCTCTAATGTCAGAGCCGGTCGCCCCGGTTGTTGTCACGATGGGAGACCCTGCGGGTGTTGGTGGGGACTGCCTTCTTAAGGCGTGGGTCGAGCATCGAGAATCTCTCCCACCCTTCTTTGTTATAGACGACCCGGGCCGTCTCGGCGCCTTAGCATTACAACTCAAACTCGACTGCTCCATCCAAACCATCGCCGGCCCAGATGAGACACACGATCATTTTACAAAAGCGCTTCCAGTTTTACCGGTTAACCCACCTTTGTCGGCGCCAGCCACACTTGGCACGCCAGACTCAAAAAATGCGAGCGCGGTCATGGGTGCAATTGATAAAGCTGTGGCTCTAGTAAAAGACGGCCACGCCTCTTCCATGGTGACCAACCCAATCCATAAGGCCAGCATGCAGGATGCAGGGTTCACACATCCTGGCCATACGGAATACCTGGGGCAGCTCGCCGGACCAGGCAGCCAGCCAGTGATGATGTTGGCCAGCGCCAGAGTGCGCGGTGGGTTGCGCGTTATCCCCGTGACCATACACATAGCGCACGCAGACGCTGCAAACGCGTTAACCACGGATGCAATCGTGAACCACGGCACGGTTGTCGCTTTGGCATTAGAACAAGATTTTGGTGTTGAAAGCCCAAGACTCGCTGTGGCGGCACTCAATCCCCATGCCGGGGAAGACGGGAAATTCGGCGACGAGGAAACGCGGATCATCACGCCAGCAGTGAGCGCGCTTCAGGACAAAGGAATCAATGCTTTTGGCCCTTTGCCATCTGACACGCTGTTCCATACGGACGCACGAGAGACTGCCGATGCGGTGCTCTGCATGTATCATGATCAGGCTCTCATTCCCCTGAAGACCTTAGATTTTTATGGCGGTGTCAATGTGACCTTAGGCCTGCCCTTTGTCCGCACGTCTCCGGACCATGGCACGGCCTTCAGTATAGCTGGCACAGGCACGGCACGCTGCGACAGCTTGGTTGCTGCAATTCGTATGGCCGCAGAAATCGCCGCCAACCGCACCTCTGGTTAGTGCTTGATATGAAGTCTGATCTGCCACCGTTGCGCGACGTCATCCGGGCACACCGCCTTGCGCCTCGCAAAGGGCTGGGCCAGCACTTCCTGTTAGACCTCAACTTGACGGCACGGATCGCACGCATCGCCGGTGACATTTCTAAAGGCACCACTATTGAGGTGGGTCCTGGACCCGGCGGACTGACCAGAGCACTTCTTGACGCGGGTGCAACAGTCGTCGCCATCGAGAAAGACGAACGGTGCATAGGCGCGCTCGCAGAGGTATCAGCAGTTTGGACGGGCAAACTCGAGGTAACCAAAGGTGACGCCCTCAAAGTAGATGCCTCAACTATTGGCCACACACCGCGCCGCATTGTTGCCAATCTGCCGTACAACATAGGCACCGAACTTTTGGTTCGTTGGCTTTCTAGGCCCGACGCGTTCACGTCTTTGACAGTGATGATTCAGAAAGAGGTCGCCGCTCGCATCGCCGCAGGTCCTGGGTCAAAAATATATGGGCGTTTATCTGTTCTTGCAGGATGGCGGTGGAAAGTAACTCAGGTACTCGATGTTCCACGAGAAGCTTTCACCCCGCCGCCGAAAGTGGAGTCAACGGTCATACACGCGGTGCCGCTAGAGCACCCAGTCGCCGACGCAGATGCCGCGATCCTGGCCCAAGTTACGACTGCCGCCTTTGGCCAGCGGCGGAAAATGTTGCGATCCAGTCTAAAAAGCCTCGGTGATGCCCAGGCACTTTGCGGGACAGCGGGCCTAGACCCAACACAGCGTCCCGAGCAAATCTCGGTGACAGACTTCTGTGCTTTGGCACGGGCCGTGGCCGCACAATAGTGATACTGCTCACCAACCGAGATCAGCATTTTGGCTATTCGTCTAACTCTCGCTCTGTACTCGCTTCAAGAAACGCCATCATCGGCGGGAGTATAAGCTCCGGCGCTTCTAGTGAAGGGAAGTGGCCAGTGATGGGTAACTTATGAACCGTCAACGATGCCTGAGTCATACGGCTGCTCAGAGCGTCAAGCTGACTTGGTGTCAGCACTGGATCAGACATGGCCCAAATCACCAGCGTCGGCGCCGTAACGCCACCCAAGTTGCGGTCTGCCTGTTCTGGCGAGAAGTTTGCAGGGATCAATGGTAAAGCCATCGGAGCACGAATACGACGGTTCTGGTCGTACAGCAGGGTAACTAAGTCATCGCTGAGTAGCTCTGATTCCCCCCAGAGGTAGGAATAATAGGTGTGCCAAAACCCACGGGTACGAAACTTCAAAATGTCGTCGTTCAATATCATTGCCCGGCGCACATTTGATGGCCGGGCGCTGCGTGGAATACTCACCGGCGAGGAGGGCATGTTGATCACTATGAGTTTTTCAACGCGGCTCGGGAAATTGTTCGCCACACGCGTAGCTATGGTTCCGCCGCTAGATTGACCGATAACGGAAAATGGACCGTCGACACCCAACTGGTCGAGAAGGTCCATCACCATGCCGTGCAGCGTCACATCGTCACCAACGACACCTGGCGCGCCAGCCTCAGATAACCCACGACCAGGAAATTCCAGCCGGATTAGGCGATAGCGGTCTTTCAGCGCAGCGACAGTTGTATCCCAGGTGCGTAGCGTGCCCTCGGAGCCATGCAGAAGAACAATCGGGTACCCTTCTCCTTCATCTTGATAGTGGGTTGAGATACCGGCGATATCCACAAAGCAAGATTGCTCGGTCGCATACAAGACTCGCAGCTCTTCCAAGGTCAGACGAAAAGCATCGGATCGAAAGGCGGTCAACACGGCAACTACGATTGCGCCGATGATGGAGATGATGGCGATGACCGTCATTATTCTGGTGCCCATGCCCCGTCCTCATCTGCATTATCTGACCTATGCCTGACCCTTATGATAGAGTGAAACCAGACCGCCTACCATGGATTACATCGTTTCCGTCTACATTGGGGCACGCTGTGTCTTGTCCTACGGCAGGTGTGGTGAACAACGCCGTGTATAGAACAGCAATAGACGTTGTATAGACGCGCATGATGAAACTCCCTGAGTGTTCAAGACGCCTACCGGTCATATTGGCATAAAGCCAGAAGCGGGGGAGGAGCCTTTACGTGCGTTCCACGCACATTGCGATACCCATACCGCCACCAATACACAGGGTCGTTAGGCCCTTCTGTGCGTCTCGCTTTTGCATTTCATGCAACAGTGTCACCAAGACGCGGCAGCCTGATGCGCCGATTGGATGACCAAGAGCAATGGCGCCTCCATTGACGTTGACCTTGTCGGGGTCAAAACCAAGATCACCACACACCGCCAAAGACTGAGCAGCAAAAGCTTCATTGGCTTCTATCAAATCAAGGTCGTCAGAAGACCAACCCGCTTTCTCGAGCGCTTTGCGCGAGGCCGGAATGGGACCCATCCCCATGATCGCTGGATCGACACCTACTTGCGCCCAAGACGCAACTCGAGCAATCGGCGTTAGACCGCGGGCCTCCGCTTCATCTGCAGTCATTAGAACAACCGCTGCCGCACCATCATTAATGCCTGACGCATTGCCCGCCGTGACCGTACCGTCTTTCGAAAATGCGGGACGCAATTTACCGAGTGACTCGACCGTTGCACCGGCTCGTGGGTATTCGTCTATGTCAAAGACTTTGTCTTCCCGCTTAACCTTGATGGTCACGGGCACGATCTCGTTGGTGAACCGGCCGACACCGAGAGCCTTCTCAGCCTTCTGTTGGGAGGTTGCCGCAAACTCGTCTTGGACTTCGCGGGTAAATTGCCATTTCTCAGCAATGTTTTCGGCGGTCTTTCCCATGTGGTAGCCATTAAAGGCATCCCACAATCCGTCTTTAATCATGGTATCGACAAGTTGGGTGTCACCCATTTTTGTGGCGCTGCGCAAATAGGTGCAGTGAGGTGAGTTAGACATGCTCTCCTGTCCACCAGCGACGACGATGGTATTGTCCCCTGCGAGAATGCCACTCACGCCAAGCGCCACTGCTTTCAAGCCAGACCCACAAACCTGATTGATGGTCATTGCTGGTACCTCCTTCGGCACACCAGCGCCGATAGAGGCCTGCCTGGCGGGGTTCTGACCATTACCGGCTGCCAACACCTGCCCCATCACAACTTCAGATACGTCGGCTGCGTCCACTTTTGCGCGCGCTAGCGCTTCTTGAATAACGATCTGCCCAAGTTCTGCGGCCTGTAAACCGGAGAGGCTGCCTGAGAATGAACCGATGGGGGTGCGTACTGCTGAAGTGATAACGATGTCAGTCATAGTAAGTCCTGTTCGAAAGCCCTGCAGCGCATTACTATTCTGGATGCCGCAGCGCGATAAGTATTATTGCGATGCAGCATTAGTAATCCAGTCGGCGACCGGTTCATAGACCTCATTAGCCGCTCGGCGGCCCGCCATCATTCCGATGTGACCGAGGGCCACAGACTGAACAGTTGAACCGGGTATCAGATGGGCCAGCGATTCCGCCGAACTTGGGGGCACAATTCGGTCCCTGGATGGAATCACGGCAAGCGCTGGACACGCAATCTCTTGCGGTTGAATCACGGTCGACCCAATTCGCCAAGCTTCGTTAACGGTCGCGTTATTGAGATACCATTCAAACAAACAAGTGCGCGCCACCGGCCCCGCGAGTGGAACGCCGTCGTTTAACCAATCCTCTAGAACGACAAATCGCTTCGCGCTGTCGCTGTTCAGGTCCATTGCCGCAAAAGACCGGAACTTGCGTCCGACCAGTGTTGGATCAAGACCAACAAACAAGGCTTGAACCAAATCAACGGGCGCCCGCCCAAGAGTATCGAATGTTGCTTCCAAGGCCGTGCGTGAAACGCCCAACAATTGGCGAAGCCCTTCACTGTCTGTATGAAAATCCCATGGCGCAGCCAGCAACACCAAAGCCTCAACGAGATCAGGGCGCAGAACAGCAGGTGCAGTAGTGAGCGTGCCACCCATGCAATAGCCCACCAAAACAGCAGGCTTTCTATGAAAGTGCTTGATCTTATCTAGTGCCGGTATCAATACCTGCTCAATATAGCTGTCGAGATCTGCGGCCGCATCAAAGTGCGATGGGTCTGTCCAATCGAGCAGGTACGGGTTCAAACCGTGCGCAGCAAGAGCACGCATGAAACTCCGGTCCTTAAATAAGTCGAGCACGTACGCTTTATTGATAAGAGACGGCACAACTAGGACAGGTTGACCGTCGGTGGGTCCGCCATAATCCAGAATGGGCAATGTTTCGGCTTCAGCCCATCGGTGAGGTGACGTCAAATCGCGACGATGGGGATGTTCTTGATATGCCGCGATACCAGACGCAAATGTTGCAAGCTTATCCTGCCCGGCGCGGGTCAGAGCACTTAGAAAAAAAGTTGGGTCATATTTTTCGGTCCACGACTCACCGTTCAGTGGTCTACCGGTCGTCTCTTCAACCGCCTGCTCTATCGGCTTCGAGATCGGCGATCCGACGCTCCAAGGCATCAAGCCGGCGAAGCACATCTGCAAGGTCAGACCCTCCATCGCTAGATGCAGGGGCAGTGGGCGCGGACCCGGGCGCGGCGCCTGGTTGGCTGGTGCCTGTTCCTGCGAAGGCGGCGGTGTATGCGGCGAATACGTCAGAGGTTAGTCCTACGTTCTTGGCAGCGGTCTCAAAAACCGACTTCCAGGCCTCGGTGATGGCCGGATCGGCCGAAATCTGGGTCATTTGATCTTGCCAGAGTTCAATATAACGCTGGGCAAGCGCGTCCATATCAGCCGAATCCTCCATACAGATGACTATATCGGCCCCGGCAACACGGGGCTAGAACTGCATCGTCATAACTAAAAATTGTGCAAAGCACACTTTGACTCGTTACGTTGTGCAAAGCACAATGGAACCAGGGTTAGGGGACCACGTTATGCATGGACTGCGACAGGAGGGCTTAACCTATGGCCGCGAAGTCCGCCGATTCAGACGTTATTACGATTAAAAAGTATGCCAACAGGCGACTTTATAATACCAAGACATCCAGCTATGTGACGCTTGATCACCTCGCCGAGATGATCAAGCGAGAAGAAGACTTCGTTGTGGTCGACGCCAAAACTGGTGAAGACATTACCAGATCAGTTCTCACTCAGATTATCGTTGAGCAAGAAGGTAAGGGGCAAAACCTCCTACCGATCAAGTTTCTTCGCCAGATCATCGGCTTCTACGGTGATTCGCTTGGAGGGGTCCTGCCACGCTACCTGGAAGAAAGCATGGAGGCCTTTGCGCAGAACGAAGGCCGGATGCGCGAAGCTATGCAAAGCGCGTTCAAGGGCTTCTTTCCTGTCGAACAGTTCGAAGATATGACCAAGCAAAATATGGCTATGTTCGAAAACGCTATGAAGATGATGACGCCATTTTCCACCCAGTCCCCCGGCCAAGCGGCTGCACAGTCCGAGCCGCCCCCAGAACCGACAGCATCACCAGCCAACTCATCTGGCAATGTTGATGATCTCAAGGCTCAGTTGGATGCCATGCAGAGCCAGCTCGAAGGGCTGATCAAAGATAGGAATTCATAGTGGTTCCTGTCAGGGGAAGACAAAACCCCTGGTTCAAAAGCATCTTCTTGGCTTTAAATTCATTTACAAAACGACTGCGGTAATTGTTCAGGCATGCCCCTAAGTTGCATCAAATTCCTGCACGAGAATGCTGCTCCTGATTGAGTGACAGCAGGTAGAGCTGGAATTCAAAGGCCTAACTTTAGGGGTCTATGCATGCCGCAATCGAATGAAGCCGTCACCACCCTTTCAAGAGACCGTGGGGAACTTGCAAACCTCGCTAGCGATATTGATAAGCATGTCGGCGCTCGAATCAGAGAACGGCGTATCACGATGGGACTAGGCCAGCAGCAGATGGCTGATATGATTGGGGTTGCCTATCAAAAAGCTCACAAATATGAATGCGGACAAATCGTATCTCGGCAGGCTAGTTGTATGAGATCAAACGAGTTTTAGGCGTACCCGTAAGCTATTTCTTTGATGGACTTGAAGACTACCGCGCAAGCTGTCGCTCCACGCCAACGGATGTACCTTGAACTTGCGCGCATTTTCGCAAGCATTGATAACGAACGTCGCCAAGAAGCACCTAGTCAAATGAAGCGCGTAATCGCAATTACAGGCTAATTCGTTAGATCACGCACGACACGAAAACCAATCGTGTAACTCCACAAGTTTGGCGCATTGGGTTTACGCGCTGCAGATGTCGACATGATGGGAATGTAATACCAGTCGCCGCCACGGGTGATTCGGGTGCGACATGTCTCCGCCTCATCATCCTTGATCTGATGGCGCTCGGTCCAGCAGTCATCGACCCACTCAGATACATTACCATTCATGTCGTAAAGACCAAACGCGTTTGGAGAAAACTGCGCCACGGGCGCAGCACCGAACCCACTCCACGTACTTCCACATTGTCGGCAGTTGGCGTTGCCCTCTCCCACAGTTTCTCCCCAGGGATAACGTGTCACAGATCCAGCTCGAGCGGCGTATTCCCATTCGATCTCGGTTGGCAAGCGGTAGGTATATCCGGTGTTGCGGCTCAACCAGTCTGCAAAGTCGACGGCATCTTGCCAAGACACGTTAATAACCGGTTGCGCCCCTCGCCCCCAGCCATGATCACTTTTGTCTCCTGCACATGCGCCATCCGCAACACATGCTTCATATTGGTCAAACGTGGTTTCAGTTGCGGCAATAGCATACGGCTGCGGCACCCCTTTCTCCCGGGCAGGGCCATAGGTCTCGCGTTGATCATCTGCGCCCAAAGTGAAGCGGCCCGCCGGTAAAATGATCATTTCTGGACAATCCGCGCAGTCACTAAACGTCATGCCAGGCTCAAGCATCGTCGCCTCTCCGCAAGAGGCCAAGGAACTGATTGGGCACATTAGAAAAGCGATGACTAAAAGGCGGCCCACTCACGCCTCACGTCTGCATCAGATTCTCGGCCCATTTCCGCATCTCGCTTGTCCACCGCCTGGGACAAGGATATCCGGCTTAAGGCCCATATGGCCATGGCTCTAACCAGGGGTGACTCATCTGTAGTTAACGGTATGACTTGTTCGGCAAAGTCGGCGTCGCCACTGTTGCCGATGGCGATCAAAACGTTCCGTACGAAACGGTCGCGGCCTATGCGTTTTATAGGCGACCCAGAGAACATTGCGCGAAAACCCGCTTTGTCCAGCTGCACAAGATTCGCAAGCTGTGGCGCTTCAAGTTCACTGCGAGACTTTAGAACAGTGGGCTCAGACACAGTTGCAAACTTATTCCACGGGCATACTGCAAGACAGTCATCACAGCCATAAATACGGTTTCCCATCAAAGGGCGAAGCTCGTTAGAAATGTGGCCTTTGTGTTCGATGGTGAGGTAGGAGATACAGCGCCGGGCGTCGAGACGGTAGGCATCGATAAATGCATCTGTTGGGCAGACATCCAAGCATTTGGAACATGAACCGCAATGATCTTGCTCTGGCGCATCGGGCGGCAAGGTCAGCGTTGTGAACACCTCACCCAAAAATAGCCATGATCCATATTTCCTCGACACCAAGTTGGTGTGTTTGCCCTGCCAGCCCAAGCCGGCAGATTCTGCCAATGGCTTCTCAAGCACTGGAGCCGTATCGACAAATACTTTGACATCGGCATCATCGCTTTGCTCGACCAGCCAACGTGCCAGACGCTTGAGGCGTTTCTTTAGGACATCGTGGTAGTCCCGCCCCCGGGCGTACACACTGATGGCTCCTCGGTCAGCTTGGTCCAATAGAGCTAAGGGGTTTTTGGCTGAGCCATAGTTGACCGCTACCGATATAACCGATTGTACTTTATGCCATAACGCTTTGGGAGATCGTCGACGATCAGCTTTTTCGGCCATCCAAGCCATGTCGCCATAGTGGCCACCAGCAATAAAGGCATCAAAGTTCTTCGACACCTCATCGGCAACTCGAGCCTCGGCGATACGCACGTCATCGAAACCCAAGGTGTGGGCCTCGTCTATGAGTGCGGCTTTGATACGGTCTTGTGCGCTAGAGTCGTTCAATGTCACCCTGCGCCCAATCAGTACTAAATGAAGTGGCAAAACTGTCTAATGAGCCAACGCGTATAGCCTCGCGTAATTCCGCCATGAGTTTTTGATAAAACGCCACATTGTGCCAAGTCAGCAGCATCATGCCGAGAATTTCATCTGATTTTATGAGGTGGTGAAGATAGGCGCGGCTGTAATCACGACTAGCGGCACATGCGACACTTTCATCCAATGGACGATGATCATCGGCATGCCGGGCATTCCGCAAGTTGACAGTCCCGTACTTTGTAAACGCCTGGGCGGTGCGGCCAGATCGAGTCGGCAATACACAATCGAACATGTCGATGCCCCGTTGCACCGCACCAATGATGTCTAGGGGTTTGCCCACGCCCATAAGATAGCGCGGCTTGTCCGCCGGAAGGTGAGGCGTCGTCACTGCAGTCACATCTAACATGAGGTCTTGGCCCTCACCAACGGCCAAGCCGCCAACGGCATATCCATCAAACCCTGTTTCGATCAAAGACGCCGCTGACTCTTCCCTCAGGTGCGGATACACGCCCCCCTGGACAATACCGAACAACGCATACCCGTGTCGCTGGGTGAAGGCTTCACGGCAGCGGGCCGCCCACCGCATAGACAAATGCATGCTGTCTGCAGCTTCTTTCTCGGTGGCCGGGTACGGCGTGCATTCATCAAGCACCATCGTCACGGTTGAGTCCAACTGGCGTTGAATCTCGATCACTTTCTCTGGTGTCAGCAAATGCTTGCTGCCATCAAGGTGCGATCGAAAAGCAACGCCATCTTCACTCAACTTTCGCAACTTTGACAACGACATGACCTGATAACCACCAGAATCAGTGAGCAGCGGCCCATCCCAACGCATAAACCGCCGCAGTCCGCCAAGCGCCTCAATACGCTCGGCCCCGGGGCGCAACATCAAATGATAGGTATTGCCAAGAATCATTTGAGCGCCCGTAGAGACCACCGCGTCGACGGTCATAGCCTTGACCGTGGCCGCTGTGCCAACCGGCATGAATGCCGGCGTGCCGACAACCCCATGAGCCGTCTGTAATTGGCCCGTTCTGGCGTGGCCATCGGTTGCATCGACCCTTAGTGAAAAAACCTGATCTGTCATGACCTTAAAGTACACTCCAGCAAGCAGGCATCCCCGTAGGAGTAGAATCGGTAGCCTGCCTCGATAGCGTGAGCATAGGCCGATGCCATTCGATCGACACCAGCAAAGGCTGAGACCAGCATGAACAGCGTTGAGCGCGGCAAATGAAAGTTTGTCATAAGCACATCGACGGCTTTGAACCGATATCCAGGCACAATAAACAGGTCGGTCTCCGCCGCGAAGGGATGAATTACACTTGATTCATCGGCTGCGGCCTCGAGCGTTCTTAAGCTGGTTGTTCCGATGGCGACGATCCGGCGACCCTCGCTCTTTGCGTCGCTCAGGAACGCTGCTGTCTCTTCTCTAATGTGACCCAATTCACGATGCATCACATGATCATCCGTATCGTCGACTTTGATAGGCTGGAATGTTCCAAGGCCAACATGGAGGGTTAGAAATCTAGTTGAGACCCCCTTTGCTTCAAGACGCTTCATCAACTCAGGTGTGAAATGTAGCCCTGCTGTTGGTGCGGCGACAGCGCCGTCCTCAGCCGCATATATGGTTTGATAGTCTTGGCAATCCCGCTCGTCATCGTCGCGCCCCAGATACGGCGGCAATGGCATGTGACCGTGATCTTGCAGAGCAGCCGAGAAGGCTCGCCCACGAAGATCGAACTTGATCCTCACTGATCCATCTGACTCACGACCAAGCACTTTGGCCGAGAAAGAGTCTGAGAACTCGATAACATCATTGGTCTTAAGTCGCTTTGCAGGACGTGCCAGCGCTTGCCACACCCCCTCTGAATCGGATCGGTGCAACAGAATTTCGACGTTTGCCGATCCACGTTTTCCGTAAAGGCGCGCTGGAATAACCCTGGTATCGTTAAAAACCAAAACATCCCCGTCGGCCAGCAGATCCGGCAAGGCGTGAACAGTGTAGTCCGCTAATTTGTCATGGGTCACCCGTAATAAGCGAGCTGAGTCTCGGGGGGTTACCGGCCGATCAGCTATCCGGTCAGACGGAAGCGAAAAATCAAACTTATCGACTCGCATAGGGTACAGGCCTGATTCGGGCGACATCTGGTCGCCACAATTAGTGGATATCCGGCGGGTTATAGACCGATGCACGGCGGATTGGAATGAATGACACCGTCCCGGTATGATACCGGCTCAAATAGGAAGGACATCCGTTGGACTGGATTATACACAAAATTGATATGCTTATCGGAGCCGGGCTGGCCGCGACGGCAGGAATGGCGGCGTCACAGGTTCAGGCTTTTATTGATCAATATCTTCAACGCTTAGGTGGTCACCTGGACGAAGCCCGCCTTAACCTTGACCGCATTGAGTATGGTGTTCGCTATCAAACTATGAGCCAGACCGTCAGGCAGGAATTAGAAGTCGACGCGAGCCTTCGCGTCAACGAACTACAATCCGCCCATGATGCCATCTCAAATGCCGGATTATTGTCACGTCCATTTGCCTTCTTGAATAACGCAGACGACAGCATTTCGACGGGCACTATGTCAGATTTCGTACCCGCACTCCCCTTGGACGTTAACGCCTTGGTTTATGTAGGCGTCGGAATCGTGCTGGCGTTGGCGGCGTATGAGGCTCTCAAGTTGCCAGTCATTCTGGTCTTTGGCCAACCGCGGCGACGGAAGTTTAGAAAACGCGGTTCTACCGCTTAGGTCCGCTGCGTCACTTCACGATTAGGTGACCCGCAACCCGCGGCCTTCCTTCCGAGAGGCAGGCTGCGTATTGAGGTGCATCACAAAAAATGCTGGAACAACACACCAATGATTGAACTGCTCACATCACGCACACCGAATGGATACAAAATATCCATCGCCCTGGAAGAACTGGGCTTGCCCTACAAGGTGAAGCCGATCAGCCTGAAGGACAGAGAACAAAAAGAACCTTGGTTCCTCGACCTTAATCCGAATGGACGGATCCCTGTGATCATTGATCATGACGCAGACGATTTTGTGGTGTTTGAATCTGGCGCCATACTCGTGTACCTCGCCGAGAAAACTGGCCGCCTTATGCCTGCAGACTCAAAGGGACGGTCATTGGTGATGCAATGGCTGATGTTCCAAATGGGTGGAATCGGCCCAATGATGGGACAAGCCAATGTGTTCTTTCGATATTTCCCGGAAGAAATTCCACAAGCAATCGCTCGATATCAGAATGAAAGCCGCCGGCTATTCGAAGTGCTTGAGTCACGTCTCGCCAAAAACGAGTGGCTCGCGGGAGCGTACTCCATTGCAGATATTGCAAATTGGGCATGGGTGCGAACTCATAAATGGTCTGGAGTTTCTATTGACGGACTAGAGCACGTTCAAAGATGGCATAAAGCTATGGTGGCAAGACGAGCCTGTCAGCGCGGCATAGAAATTCCAGAGCGTCGAGAAGAAGTGGCGCCAGAAGAGTTGGTCAAGACTGGACGTGGGATAGTCACCACGTAGCGTAGCCAATAACGCCAAAGATGAGACTTAGCCGTTGTTACCAAGCGCACATTTGGCTGACATATCCGTCAAGACGTCAGAGCGGTTGTTACGAATGGTGTGCTGCAAGTAGCCATTAAAATCGCTCGACAGCTCAACATTGAGATGACCGGGAAGGCTGTCCACAAGATCCGTAACGGCATCAGCTGTCTCAATATCAGAGATAATTTCTGATAATGACGCTTCGTAAGCGGCACCAGCTTCAATGAGTGGTGATGTCCATTGCCCTATTGATTCACCGGTGGTCGCGTTAAAAATATCCAACACACTGCTAAGGGTCGACGCACTGTCGTTATAAACACGGATAGCTGATGGATACTGCAAGATCGACGGGCTATGAACATTGAGAAGCGTCCGCTCACCACCGGACAGGCCGTCTGGGCAGCTGGTCATGTTAGATAGCACACCCGCTGTTCTTTGCCATAAAACGTGCTGCATGGACCCATCAAAATTAGACTCAACCAACAAGTTGTAATACGTCCGATCATCTCGGGCGATTACGGCGTTGGCCTCGGCCTCAGACTCAAGCTGACTGACATTAAATTGGAAGGACGCATGTGCCGGGATATGCGGGCTTGTCCAACGACCCAGTTGCGCGCCTGTTTCTGCGTCACGCAATATCACCTTTGCTTGGCCTGCTTCGGTAGAAGCGTTGTGAAGACGAATGTAAGATTCCCCGACGTCCGTGGTCCGCGATCCAATAACGTTGTTAAATACTTTAATATTGATACCTTGGAGTTCGAGGATCGCGTGATGAACCTGAATACGCGGTAAGGTGAAGTTCTGCCCAGCCCTCGAGACATCCGTTCCAGTCACATTAATGGCCGCATCAATTGCATCTATGGAAGCTGTGCCAATCGCAGAGCGAATCACGGCATATGCCCCAGCGACATGTGGCGCCGCCATCGACGTCCCGCTAAAGGTTGTCAGCCCTCCATCCGGATCAGCCCCACGAATATTCACGCCAGGCGCCATGACATCCATGAAGGGCGTGAAGTTCGAGAAGGGCGCGACACCTGTACCGTCATTTGTGGCACCAACACCGACAGCAGAGGAAATGCATGCAGGCGCATTGATTGAATTATTGGACTCTTGGTTCCCAGCCGCCGCAGTTGTGGCCACACCCTTCTCACGCAACATATCGATGACAACTTTCCGGGGGTCAGAATCACATGGTCCGGTGTTTGACCCGCCGCCAATACTAAGATTCACGGCAACAATATTGTACGCATCGACGTTCTCATTGACGTAGTTGAGAGCATCTAGAACAGCTAGCGAGTCTGTGAGTTCACAGGGCGAAGGATCGGGATCGCACACGCTTTCACTCGTGACCTCGGAAAAAACATCTATCGGCATAAGCTGAGCGGCCCGCGCTACTCCAAAATTGGCGCCATCGTTGCCGACTGCAGTAGATGCGACATGGGTTCCGTGATCACAACGGTCAGAGCCGAATGGGCAGTTAGACGCGGCACCGAAGCCAATTTCAGGGGTGATGCCTGACGGGCACTGGGTAAACGTGTCACCACCAAAAGTCGCTGAGAAGCACGCAGCCCCAACAGCTTTACCAGATAGCATCGCATGATTGACCGCGATGCCCCCGTCAATAACGGCGACAGCCAAGCCTTCGCCTTCATATCCACGCGCCCACGCAGCTTCAACATCCATTGAAGGAACAGATGAGGCCAGTGACGGTCCTTCAACGGCGGATGACGTTTCTAGTTTGGCTTTACGTTCAATTGTAACGGGGTAAACGCCAGCAACATCGCCCATTGCAAGCATTGCTCCTAGCTGCTCCCGATCGACCTTCACGCTGACAAAAGGCAAGCTGGAAAAAGACTGATCGATAGTAAGGTCAATTACAGCTAACGCTGACTCTAAATTACGGCGCATTTGTTCAACGACAGCCCGCTGCTCGTAGACCGACGCTGTCTTCGACCAAGCTTGATCCTGTGCGGCGTCTTTCAGGCGCACGATAACGCGCGCATTGCCTTGCGCTTCGAGCTGCTGAAGGATGCTCTCCAGCTGAGCCCGCGCCGGAGAGATCGCGCTCATGGCGAACATTACAATCCCGACATACCAGCCAAATCGCAACGCACCGCTGATGCTTTTTCTAACCCAAAAAATCATTGTCAATCGCACACCGTTTCTTCTAACCGCAGCCGGACAACGCAGAAAGGCGCGTTACGACGTATCCGTAGCGCGCCAACTTCAGGTCTAACGTGTCCCGGTCGAGAAAACCGGGGTCTCATGTGATCACCCATAATATGGACCCAAATCATAGTTGCTGTCTATAAACGCTCTGGCTGGGCGCAAATATGCATATTTAAATCAACGGCTTAACAGACTTCCCTTAAAAGAGTCTTACTGCGGTAGCGCTTAAAATCAGCGGATTTTAGGCAAAAACAGGGAATCGGGCTGGAATTGGGCTGAAAAAGGCTGGAGCGAAGCTAGGATTCGGCTTTGATCTGGTCGTAGGGAAAAGCGTCTAGATTGACCGGTCCCAAAATTACCCAGAAGCAGCTGTACATCACCACCGGCAGCAGAATCCAAATCCAGATAGATTGGATAGAGGGCATCACCTGTCGCACCCAAAGGACAAGCGGCAAAGCCGACACCACACCCAATGCAAGAACCGAGACAAGCCAAATTGGCAAATCAGATGGCGCCGGGGCCAACCAAAACATCAGCCAACCAAATGCGATAAAAAATGATGCTCCAAGTATGACAGAGCGGCGCACCGAACGATCACCAATTTTCAACCGCAGCGACTTTGAAGAAATGAGCGCTATGACACTAAAAGCGAGAGCCACCCACAACATGGCGAAACCTTGCCACACACCCGTTTGGACGGTGAATGCCTGCGCTTCAATAAGGCCGGTCGGTTGAGCGGAGAAAAATGAAATCGGAAACCATAAGAGCAATATCAAACTAACACAGATAAATGTGGATAAGAGCCAAAAAACGAATGTTCTATTTTGACGTTCTGAACACGCAAAGATAAGTATGGCCACCGCAAGGCCTAGCCCTGTGGGATCGAGAAAAACCATAGCGGAACTGGTGCTACCAGCAAGGAGTGCTCCGAAGCGTTCGTCGCGAACAACGCTCCACGTTGGAGCAGAAAGACCAATCATCGTCAAAAGCATTAGCAATGCATGGGGTGTTGCCAACGCAAAGACGAACGCAGCCTGTGGAAAAAGAATCATGCCGAGGGGCATAACAGCTCCCACGAGCGCGTCGCCCGTCCACACCGCACACAACCGTGCCATCAAAACCAAACCAGTTATCGCAAAAACTACCGAGAAAGCGCGACCTATTTTGGGGGATGAGCCTAGAATGGACTGTAACGCCGCAAAAACAGATTGCTCAACTTCGCTACCTACATAGAAACTCTCAAGGGCTGTGGTACCAACCCCGGTCGCAAAGTAAATGAGGTGCGTGAGAAAAGCGATCGCAATTAGAGCAAATATGAACAGGGCAATAGGGAACAAACCCTTCTGGCCGTAACAATCATTTGATGGTGTTGGACTAAGGATCATAGAATCTTCGTAGGTATTATGAAAAGAAAGCCGATCATATCAGCTTTCATCTTTATATTGTTAAAGTTGATGGGGGCTTACTTTGACCGCGAGTCCATTGACGCAGAGGATATGCTGAGGCACACCGACAGCCAGTATGAATTACCTAGCCTCGAACAACACACAAACTGAGTTGCTTTTGGATAATGTCTAAGCCGGACTCAAATCTTGCACCCTGGCCTTTTTATGCCGAGGACGAAATTCAAGCGGTCAACGCCGTCCTATCGTCTGGGCGCGTCAACTACAGGACGGGCACGGAGGGTGTCTCCTTCGAGACGGAGTACGCAGCCGCGACCGGCGCAAAGTACGCCCTGGCAGTTGCTAACGGAACGGCAGCCTTGGAACTAGCGCTTTCCGCTCTCAATATTGGCCCTGGCGATGAAGTTATTGTCCCGGCGAGAACTTTCGTCGCGACCGCAGCGGCCGTTGTCCGATGTGGGGCCAAACCTGCTATTGCTGACATTGATCCGCTGTCCCAGAATCTGACCGAAGAAACTCTTGCCTCCCTACTGAATGAAAGAACACGTGCTATCATCCCGGTCCACCTGGCGGGGTGGCCTACCGATATGGACGAGATACTTTCCGTTGCCCGCGCGTCTGGCCTGGCCGTCATCGAGGACTGCGCGCAAGCACACGGGGCGTTGTATAAAGGCAAATCCGTCGGCACACTTGGCGATATCGGCTGCTTCTCATTCTGTCAGGATAAAATTATTTCGACAGGCGGTGAAGGCGGCATGGTCTTGACTAACAATGCCGCGCTCCATCAGCGCATGTGGTCGTTGCGAGATCATGGCTGGGACTATGAACGCGCCAACGCACAAGACAGGGCAAAGGGTTTTAAATGGCTTGTCGACACATTCTCGACAAATTGGCGATTAACCGAATCTCAATCCGCGATTGGCCGCATTCAATTGCGCAAACTTGAGGACTGGGTCGCCACACGCCGGCACAATGCTACGGTGTTAACTTCAACTCTGCAGGGCTTAGATGGCATCAAAGTTCCCATGCCACCGGAAACTGTTCGACACAGCTACTATAAATTCTACGCCTTGATCGACCCAGATGCCCTGTCTGGCAGCTGGACCAGAGATCGAATTGTCGACGAACTCAACGCTCGTGGTATTCCCGCACGCGTAGGCGCTTGCCCGGACATTTCGCGTGAAAAGGCATTCGCCAACGCAGCGATTAACACCTCAAATCCGCGACCAGGTGCCGCAAGCATAGAAGGCCTGACCTTGATGCTGCCGGTTCATCCGACTTTGACTGATGGAAACTTAACCTTCATGACCGATACGTTGGCCGCAACCTTAAAAAAAGCAAAACGTTAGTTCAACGGAACACCTTCTCTTTTCCGCGTCTCTGTTTTACGTCTTTGATATCTCTATAGCGCCGTAATCCGGTCCAGACTTGAGCATGCTTATGCGGGTAAAAGCGCGTTCTATGGATGATACCAAGCCACCCTGGAAAATAGACTTCATTGCGTGCGCATCAACGTCAAAGGTCAATGCCGCTCTCACAACTTCTTTATCGCCATCCCCAGTTAATATCACGAAACGGAGGTTTCGGTTTACGCCAAGATTATTGCCTACTCGAATTTTCTGGAGAAACTCCAATCCTGTGACGGTCTGCCTGTCGTGGTCAGAAATAACACAATCAATAGAGACATTAGAGTCTGTCAGAATATTCTGAGCCTCTTGGGCGCTGGTGAGCTTTTTAAGCGCCCGCCGTACTAAAGAGTGTTCACACTAAATTGAGGTTCGCCATTATCAATCAAAAGACGGAGGTCAAATTCAGGTAACACTTTTCAATTGTTAACTGACTTAGATGAGTACGCTAGCGAACCATCAAGCTTGTAAAGCCTGTAGAGGGCTATTAGCCCTCGTTCAATTACGTGATTGCACCTCTGTTTCGTTACGTCAGAAAGAAAGGGGAACATTTGTTTAGCGCGGGTCTTGGACACGGAACGCCAAGGTTTGCGTCCACTGCTCAGCATAGTTGGTCGCGATACAACCCAGCATGCCATTTCGCGCGCCTAGCATTCCGCGTACAGTCAGCAAGAGCTTGACAACAAACCCACGACAAATGCCGTGAGCCTGCCAAACGGTATGGAAAAACTAAACATGCGTAGGTCGAAACCCCGAAATTATCCCCTCGTTATACTTTAGAAGAGATTTGCCCCCAGCAAAGACACCACTCACCGAACCTAGTAGGACCAGGCATCGCCCTCTATACATAGCAAATTGCTCAACTCCTGATAGGGTAACGAAAATCAGAAAGCCCTATATTCCTGACAGTCCGGCTTGCCGCCGCTCACCTTGTCTATATTTAAGATTACTTGCTACAAACACCCACGATCGGAAAACTCGTCAATCAGCCTTTTGCTTCGCAGCGGCGCACACCTCCTAAAAGGAACAGAATGGGCAACTTCAACGCTAATTGGCACATCCAAGAAGTCCTAAATGAAGTTACTAAGGGTGTGATCAAAACTTACCTGAGGGGCATCACAGGCCATGTGGCGGAGTTTGGCACCATGACGGGCCGTACCGCTGAAGCCATAGCGTCAGCCGTCGCAGCTGCCGAATCTGCATATGAGAAGAAATTGCCGCGGATGGGGGTGGAATCTCGCAGTATCTATTTGTTCGATAGCTTTGAAGGGTTACCCGAAGCCACGGAAGATGCAGATATCAGATCTCCGATAGTCGCGAGCGGGGTCTGGGGCCCAGGCACATGCCTCGGCATCAGCCCAGACCAACTCCGTGCAGCATGCTCCAAACACCTGCCCAATGAGCGTATTCATATTTTCGAAGGTTGGTTTAAAGACACCATCCCCACGCTGGATGAAAATATAGATTTTGCTTTTGTTCACGTTGATTGCGATATGTACGCCTCAACCAGAGATGTTCTGGACGGCCTGTTCAGCAAGCGCCAGATAGCGGAAGGAGCTCTGCTCTATTTTGATGACTGGGACTGCAATGCCTCCCGCCCTGATCTCGGAGAAAGACAAGCCTGGAGGGAAGCGGTGGAAAAATACAGCATCAAATTTTCGCCCTCTCATGCCTATGCCGCCGTTGGACAGGCCATGATCGTTCACGACTATGATGGATTCATCCGATAAAGAAACAAAAACAGGACTAGCACACTCCCGACTTCGACTGGGTATTTTTTATAATGTCCAAGCCTATTATTGACCGAACAGTGAAAGACCTAGATTGGTGGGCTGCTCTTTATTTCGGGGCTGGATTCTAAACGGCTACACACTATGTCAACGTGACGAAAGCCACACCGGCTTACGCCTAGGCCAAAGCGCGACGCATCAAGTCACACCCCACAAAAAACAGTAGGCCCAGGACAAGTTTGCGATACTGTCCTTCATTGAGTTGGTCTCGAATGCGTTGACCAATCAATATCATCAGCCCAATGATGATCGCACCAATTCCGCTAACGATCGCAACATCGAGTGTCAAAATTTGTGCTACAGCAAGACTGCCGTATAGCGCAAAAGACCCAAGGAAATAGATCAACGCCAAGGCCGACACGAATTCATCTTTTGGGATGCGAAGAGCTAACAGATACACGATGAGCACTGGGCCATAAAGCCCCGACAGACCGCACAATGCGCCGGCTGCCGCGCCAACCAATGGATTGAGCCATTTCTCACGGGCGGCCTCTACAACCGGCTGGATTGGTAAGACTTGAGACGCGACAAAAGTTAGAGAAATGAGCCCAAGGACTAGCAGCCCTGTCTTTTGGTCAATTCTGATCAGAATTTGCACCGTCAAAAGGGTTACAACGATCATCGGTATGATCAGCCAGATGTAACGCCGCAAATTCTGTTGCCACATGCCCTTTCTTAGAGCTTGTTGAAAATTAGCTGTGAAATTGGGAACCAGGAATAATGCAACTGCGGTCTGGTACGGCATGACCGTGACCAAAACCGGTAACGCGATAAACGGCATGCCAAGCCCAAAGGTGCCCTTCGCGAGACCGCCCAACGCAAAACCTACTGCAATCACCAGCATTGATAGGAGATCTAAGTCAATCACTGCGGATGTTGTCCCGCGACTATTGCTAAAGATTCTCGTTGAAAAACGTTAGCACCCTCTCCAAGGCAAGCGACGTCGCGCCCGCATTGTATTGTGGACGACCATCGCAACCAAAACCATGGTCGGCATCTTGGTAAACAAAATGCTGTCCATCTGGCTGCTCTGCCATCACCTTTTCAACCGCGTCCATAGGGAAAGATTTATCAGCCTTACCATAGTGGTACTGCATTGGTACTTTTGGCTTCATCTCCGGGCTATATTGGATAAGCCGAGTACCATAGTAGGACACGCCACAATCCACGTTCGCCTTACATGCACCTAGAAACGCGATAGCGCCGCCCCAGCAATAGCCGATCACTCCAACCTTACCGGCTGAACGCACCTTGTCTCCAGCTGCGTTGATATCCGCGATAACAGCTTCGTCAGCCAACTCCCCAACGATCTCGCGGCCGCGGCCAAAGTCAGAGTAGGGCAACACAACACCACGCTCTGCCCGGTCAAAGAATGAGGGGCAGATAGCCGTATATCCCTGGCGTGCAAAGTCATCCGTAACATCGATCATGTGATCGTTAACGCCAAAGATCTCCTGGATCACGACCAGGCCACCTTTTGATTCTCCATCCGGCGCAGCAAGATAAGCTTCGAATGAATGGCCATCATCAGCCGTTAGCGTCAGTGTTGTTCCCATATCAGCGCCGCTCCCACTTTCAAAAATATCGCGCCCGCACCGATGCGAAATTTTAATCCCGGCGCTTAGGCAATTTCATATTTATAGGAGTGACCACCTCAAGTCACGAGACTGTCCGGTCAGAGAAGCCCGGCGGACCTTAAGGCATCGTCCATGGCTTCGATATGTTCCGGTCCAGGCGGAACGAGAGGCAGGCGACATTCACAAGACTTAATAAGCCCCATCTTCCAGGCCATGTACTTCACACCAATGGGGCTGATATCTTGGAACGCGACATCATTTAGCTCCTGTAGCTCCAATCGCATAGAGATTGCTTGTGTGAGTTCGCGGCCTTCAGCAAGCGAGCAGATCTGAGCAATTTTACCAGGCACGATATTTGCCAACGCAACAATGAGGCCGCTAGCCCCTTCAGATATGCGTTCCAATTTAAGCTTCGGCAGCCCCATAAAGAGTCGAAACTCGCTGCCCAGACGGGACATAACTTCACCATCAAACTCTTCATCTTCCGACGATTGTTTAAGCCCAACAATTGCCGGGACGTCTGTAGACAAGTCTTCCAGCGTATCGATTTCAATAGTCGACCCTGTCCTGCTGGGAATTTGATAAAGCAAGATCGGCTTTGTGGTGGCGCGAGATACATAAGCTAAGAAAGATTTGAGGCCGCGTTGGGGTGGCCTAACGAATGGCGGCGCCATCAACATGACGGCATCGGCGCCCACTTGCTCAGCATGCTCAGTCAACGCCCATGTATCTGCCAAAGATGCTCCGCCCGTTTGGGCAACCACGGGGACACGGCGCCGCGCTGAACTGATCGCAATGCGCAATAAATTTTGCCGCTCTGTAATCGTCAAGGATAGTGGTTCACCAGACGTCCCACCAACAACCAGACCTTGGGTACCATTGCGGATTTGCCAATCGACAAATCGGGCATACGCATCGTAATCAACCTCCCAGCCGTTGAACGGTGTGATGAGCGGCGTATACGCCCCACGCAAAAAATTTTGCCCCAGCTTAATCATGACGTTCTTTTATAGCGGTCAGCGGTCCTATTCGTTAGCCCTGTTTCAGCATGGTTCAACAGTTCTGCCACAAGCCTGCAACTTCGCGCGAACACAAGACGCTGGCTTCTAGCACACTTTGACAAAAAGTGAGGCCACTAAGGGGCCCTTTTCAGGGCTGAAATCGCCGGGACTCCCCGTATGAAATGGGTCAAAGAACGCTATATGCCTTAGAGGCTGGCGGCCGAAACTTGACCGAAAGCGACGACAGCTCCCATGAGAACAAAAAGAGTGGAGGCCCGGATCGTGGTCTGTATGGCGTATTCCCCTATTTTAGCCCAACTAAAGTCAAAAATGCCCATCCCCAGCGCTGGGAAATACTCTCCAAAAAGGTTCAATTTATGGTTAACAAGCCTGAAGAAATCAGCCGAAAACTAACTCTAAACAAGCTACTTTAGTTCAAATCGCGAACGTCAGCCAAATGCCCGGTCACAGCTGCTGCGGCTGCCATACCGGGACTAACAAGATGGGTGCGCCCGCCACGTCCCTGGCGCCCCTCAAAATTGCGGTTGGATGTGGAGGCACACCGCTGTCCCGCATCAATGCGGTCTGGATTGATGCCCACACACATGGAGCACCCCGGCTCACGCCACTCAAACCCGGCGTCGCGTAAAATCACATCCAAGCCTTCTTCTTCAGCTTGTTGTTTCACCAAACCAGACCCCGGCACAACCATGGCACCAACACCATCGGCAACCTTGCGGCCTTTGGCGATCGCCGCTGCCGCCCGCATATCTTCAATGCGACCATTGGTGCATGACCCAATAAAAACGCGATCAATTTGTAAGTCTTGCAGAGCAACGCCTGGGGTCAGGCCCATGTACTCCAACGACCGCTCAACGGCCTTACGTTTATCAGGATCAGCGAAGTCTTCGGGTTTCGGTATCGTGGCGGTAATCGGTACGGAGTCTTCAGGGCTGGTCCCCCACGTCACACGCGGCGCAATGTCCTCGCCTTTAACCACGACCTCCTGTTCAAAAACTGCGTCTGGATCGGTGGCGAGCGACCGCCAATAACCAACAGCCCGCTCCCAATCGTCACCGGACGGAGCGTAAGGACGACCTTTAATATACGCAAAAGTGATGTCGTCAGGCGAAACCATACCGCTGCGCGCGCCAGCCTCTATGGTCAGATTACACAATGTCATTCGCCCTTCCATCGACAGCGAACGAATTGCTTCGCCAGCGTACTCGATGGCATGACCGGTGCCACCAGCGGTGCCCAACTCGGCAATAACCGCAAGCGCCATATCTTTTGCCGTTACTCCCAAAGGAAGAGCGCCGTCGATCGTGACGCGCAGTGTTTTTGACTTACGCATGATGTGGCATTGGGTCGCGAGAACATGTTCAATTTCTGATGTCCCAATACCGAACGCCAGTGCGCCCAAAGCGCCGTGCGTAGAGGTGTGGGAATCACCACAGACAAGTGTCGTTCCCGGCAGAGTAAAGCCTTGCTCCGGCCCGACAATATGCACGATGCCCTGACGCCGGTCGGCAAGCTCGATATAAGGCACCTCAAATTCATTGGTGTACTCAATCAAAGCAGCGAGTTGAGCCCGCGCTTCCGGATCATCGATCTTGTGCAGCCTGTCTGGCGTCGTCGGCATAGCGTGATCGGGCATTGCCAGAGATGCCGTCGGGCGATGAACTTTTCGGCCCGCATCCCGCAACCCCTGAAAGGCCTGAGGGCTGGACACCTCTTGCACCAAGTGCCGGTCAATGTAGATGAGGCACTCGCCCGTTTCGGTTTCCTCAACAACGTGGGAATCCCAAATTTTATCGTAAAGCGTCTTCGCCATTTTGTACCCTCTGTGCCGACCTGCGATCTGGTGAACTTGTTTATTACGCCTTTAGTTGAATGTCTTCTCTTACCAATGGAATTGGGAATATTTCATCGAACCCTTGGACCGCCCAGCCTCAGTAATAATACGGGCGTGATAGAGCTTGAGCTAGCACAGTTTCGCACACTGGGGCCATACAACCCCTTATAAGGCGGCAAACTTAAACCAATGAATGGCACTAAAGGGAGATATCATGACAACAAACAGTGTGACTATTGAGCGCGATGGTGCCCTTGCCCGGGTCCGGTTTGATCGAGGTGGTAGCTTGAACGCCCTCGATCAGGACATAATCCTCGCATTGTCCGAGATTGCTCAGTCTCTGCAAAACGACTTATCGGTCCATGCGGTCGCCGCTCGAGACGCCTTTGCCAATAAGTCAAAAGGTTGACGAAAGGCGGAGGTAAACCACCCGACCACGGGGGTCATGGACTTTAGAATCGTATCCGACGTTTGTTGCAACGGGTGGGGGATCATTGTCGAATAGGTTGGTAACTCCAAAAACAACAGTCTGACCCGCCTTACCTGGCAAGGTCGGCTCAGCGAATTTAAAACTGACCTGAGCATCGACGGTTACGTGATTGTCGATGGGGGTGTTGTTTTGATCGTTAAAGTAACCAGACACGGTCTTTATATATGTTGCTGCCCCGATCTGGCCTCTTTCCCAGACTGCGCCAAGGGTCGACCGCCACTTCGGTAATGACCGTGCAAACGTCCGGAAGTTGCGACTGCCTGAGACGTCGCGTTTAGGACCATTCGGCGTTTCTTGAATGAGATATTTGTTGATGTGCGTGACGTCTATAGACAACCCCCAGACATCACCCGCCGCACCTTCGAAGTCATAAGCGGCCGTAAAATCAAATCCATCCGTCTGCACGGCTGGAGCATTAACGTAGTTGGTGTCGACCCGCAGCACCTGCCCCGCCTCGCGAATCACACGAGGATCAAAGGGATTGGCGTCGATGATCGCCTGGGCGCTCTCTTTCACAATGATGTTGGTGTAATCGAACCGCCAATAGTCGGCGCTCAACGTCAAACCCACATGGGACCTGAACGTGCCGCCCGCATTAAAGGCATCCGCCCGCTCAGGGACTAAGTTTTCTGTTCCAACCGTGCGTACGCCTCGAAAGACCAATGAGTTGGTCACCGGGTCAGAAATATTCCGCAGTACCGTCTGAGACGAAAAACGTTGGAACACGCTTGGCGCCCTGAAAGCCGTTCCAAAGGATGCGCGAACCGAAACTTGATCACTGGGCTGCCAGAGAAGTGCAACCTTCGGATCAGTCGAGTCCGGACCATCTTGATAAGCCTCGTGACGCAGGGCTAGCTGGGCACCCAAAGAATTCGTTAGGGGTATGTTGAATTCACTGAACCCCGCAACAACGGTGCGATGACCGGAGAAATCGGGTCCTCCGATGAGAAAAAGATAATTCTCCGCATTGAATTGATCATCCAAGTCACCGGTGATTGATTCCCGGCGAAGTTGAGCGCCAAAGGCAATGGAGATGGGTCCGCGCGGCGTCTCGACAAGAGAACCAAATACAAGACCATCCACTGAAAACAAAGACGTTTTATAGTCGTAAGTCGCGGTCGACAGAAAATCATCGATTACCGCCGGGTCATTGAACCTTGCGTCACCGGGCTGCGATAACGTCGCCGAGCCAAAGGGGTTGAAGAATTGATTGTTGGTGGGGCCACCAAATCCGTTCAAGGCGGCGTCAAAGCGATCCGCCAGCGCATTGTTGATCTGTACGACATGACGGTTGGCACTGTAGCTAGTAGCCAGATCCCAATCCCAGCGATCGCTGAACTGGCCGCGCGCTCCGCCCACAGCGCGCCACGTTTCAGATGAGTGAGTTACCAAATTAACGGGTGCGCCGGCGCCTAAGGGACGCCCCAGAAACAATGCCGGGACATTAAATATATTACCCGGGTTGCTGGCAGGCACGGTTGCCAAATTAAGTATGGGAAAGGAGGGTGAAGTGCCCCTGAGGACGTCCGTGTGGGCGTATCCCGCCTCTGCGAAAACTTCCACGTCATCCATATCAAGCGCAGCCGATGCGAAAGACAGCCACCGGCGTTCCCGCGGAACAATGTGATAATAGGGTGAGAAATCGAACGTACAGGTGCCGAGACCTGACCCTGACTCCGTCTCGTTTGGGACACCGCCAGCGGGACCACAATCAGGGTCGACCACGCTTTGGGGGTCGGCTAGGCCAGATGGTAAATCAGGAAAGCTTGGAGAAGGTGCCAACAAAATAAAAGCGCCAGGCTGACCAAATCCGGAGAAGCCTTGTCCTTGGGTGAACTCTCGATCCACGGACGGCAACCAAGACCGACTAAGATGACCCGCAGCTAAAGTAAAGTTGAGTCTATCTGATTGTACGCCGTACAAGCCGCGCAGTGTCAGATCATGCTGAGAAGACCGCGTTGTTGAACCGAACTCACCTTCAAGCTCAAAACCGTCGACATCCGTGCGGGTCAACACGTTAACCACACCAGCGACAGCGTCAGTACCGTAGAGTGCCGCCGCACCATCTTTAAGAATCTCCACCCGACCAACTATGTTGAGAGGCACCAGGGCATTCAAATCGACGAACGTCGACCCGTCATCCGCGACACCACCAGAAACAGTTTGTCTTCGACCATTGAGCAACACCAACGTTGAGTTCAGGCCCAGCCCTCGGAGATTAAAATTCGACGTCCCTGCTGAAAGGTTTTGCGTAAACACATCCGCATTAAATTCTGACCCGGTGTTAATGGGCAGGTAGCCAATAACGTCAGCAACATTCGTCAGGCCAAATAGCCCCAGATCATCAGCAGTGATTACGGTCAGCGGCGAACCACTACTCAAAGCCTCACGCTTGAGATAGGAGCCCGTCACACGAATCTCTTCGATCGGCTGCTGCGCTTGCACGCCTAGCGCCACCCATAAGAGCGCCAAAAGCATAGAGAAAAAAGGGCGAGACCTGAGGGTCATCAATGGGTCCACATTTGCCTTGTATAAGTTTGGTCGCACGCTGCCTAAAGCAAGACAGGCCTAAAAACCAGATGTGAATATAGGATTCTGCCTATAAACCACAGGCTTGATCGCTTTCACCTCATCGCCGGTGGCTGTAGAGTTATGGCATGCTGTCAGCAAAGCCCAATTCGCCCAGACGACTTGCGATGATGACCGGCGCCGTGCTCGGATATTTTGTCCTGATGGGCGTGGCCGTTGCCGACACCATTCGTATCGGTCTGCAGAATCTCCCCACCGGCCTGGGCACGCCCTTTGGGTCCTTCAATATTCCAACGGGCGCTCCGCTGACGGCGGTCTTTGATGCTCTGACCGGAATTGACGAAAACGGCGACACGGTCCCGGCGCTGGCAGAACGTTGGGAGCAAGAATCTCCAACCACCTGGGTTTTTTATCTGCGAACAGGTGTGACGTTCTCAAACAGAGAACCGTTTGATGCGGACGCTGTCGTTGCGGTCATTGAAACTTTGCTCTCGGGGCCAGCATCAAGCACATCTCTTGGTACAACACTTAAGCGCATGACGGTTACCGGTGCGACAGCTCGGGACCCTCACACCGTTGCAATCTCAACTCAAAAACCGGACGTCCTATTTGCCCAATACATGAGGGCGCTTCGCATACCCGCTCCCGGTGCTATGGCTGAACTCGGGTTGGATCAATTCGCCCTTACTCCAATAGGGACTGGCCCCTATGCGGTAACCGACTGGGGAGAAAGCAAGATTGCGATGACGGCGTTCACCGACTCCTGGCGAGCCCCTCAAGAATCAAACCTTGAATTTATTCAACTCTCCGACGGCGCCTCTCGGCGGCAGGGTGTCATTTCTGGTTCAGTAGATATTGCGTTCGCCTTAGCCCCCGAAGACGCAGACCCAATTGAAGCTGCGGGCGGACGAATGTGGGTACGGAATGAGCCGGGCGTCAATTTTCTGGCTTTTGTCACAGTCAAAGAAAGTCCTCTGCAAGATGTTCAGGTGAGGCAAGCCCTTAATCATGCCGTTAATAAGAAACGGATGACTAACATCTTCATGGACGGAGCCATTGGACCCTCCAGTCAAATCGCTCACGACATGTCGTACGGTTACAATAACGACCTTGAGCCATACACCTATGATGTGGAAAGGGCCCGCGCGCTACTCACCGAGGCGGGATACCCAGATGGTTTTGATTTCCCCATCCTCTTGGTTCCCGGTGGACCGGCCAATTCACAAGATTGGTATCTGCAAATCGCTTCAGATTTATCGGCTGTCGGCGTTCGCATGGAAATACGCCCCACGCGTTTGCCCAACTATTTTGACTATATCTACAACGGAGGATGGCCGAGCCTGGGCTTCGCCATGTCGACATATACTTTTGATCCGGTCGCCGCCTATCGCATTCGGTCTTGCTCTTGGCAGCACCCATATCATTGCGACCCTTCGATCATGCCGTTGATTGAAAAAGCCCTCGTCGCTTCCACACCCGAGGAGCGAAAACAACGCACCCGGGATGTTCTCGCCCACGAACATGCCAATCCACCGGGCATTTTCTTATGGCAAAACGTGTCTTTTGAAGGCTTAGGACCGCGCGTAAGAACTTACTGGTCCGGCGCGGACACAGTGCGGGTTGAAGAGATAGATTTAACCGATCCGTAAGAGGGCTAGGCAGGATATTGCGGACCCGCCGAGGGCACGCCGAAACCACTACTAATCCAATCCGCTTGCCGATTGGCCTTGTAGCGTGGCTGAGCATCATCAGGATCTTCCAAGGGATACATCATCTCACTAATCGAACAAAATTGAGGTGGTCGCCTCTGATCAACGGCGAGCGGCAACATCAACCCTCCCGCAAGGTTGACCAACGATGGCACTTACATTCGCAGCCATTGACCGCCTTGCGCTCTTAGGGAGCCGGGCATTAAAAATGGTGTTGGTCGGGTCGCTCCCCCAGATTTCGACCAGTGACGTGCCCATGAATCGGATCAGCGACCCCTGTTCAACGATCTCAAGTATCATCGCAAAGCGAATTAGTGCCGGGTCTGGGCGGTCCAAAAAATCACGAGTGTGCAGTACGTTGTCGCCGGTCCGAAGTGTTGTCCAATGCTCGTAGAACGCTTGGCAGGACTTAGTCAGAATCGGATTGGTGTCCCCTTCCGCATTGTGGATGACTACATCGATCCTCTATTCTGTACGACGGTGAAAGATGGTTCAATCGCGCCAGAAGATTTAGCTACAAAGAGCTGCGAGTAGAGATGCAGGATATTGACCGCGCATTCATAAGAATCGACGAAGGATTGGTACATATCCGCACCTGCGGGTCGCAACAAAACGACCACCTGCCTGTGTATATGGTGCACCCCTCGCCAGCTTCAGCCAGGGGTTTGGAGCCGATCATCCAACTCTTTGGCGAAACACGCCGCGTTATTGCCCCAGACACTCTTGGCAACGGTGACTCCGCACCGCCAGCGCCTGACGAGCCAGACATCACTTATTTCGCCGATAGTGTTGTCCGGTTGCTCGATAAGCTCGAACTCGACCAGGTTGATTTTTATGGCAGCCATACCGGCGGCAGAACGGGTTGTGAGATGGCGGTGCGCCACCCCGATCGTGTGCGCCGCGTCGTCATCGATGGCTTGGTGGAATATGAACCGGAATTGAAAGCACAGATATTAGAAAACTACGCCCCCGCAATCGTGCCAGATGATCATGGTGGGCATTTATCCTGGGCGTTCAATTTTATACGGGACCAAGCGTTTTTCTTTCCGTATTTCATGCGCGATGCCGATCATGCTCTCGACAACCCAGGTCGCACACCGGAACATCTGCACGCCCACACGGTTGATGTTTTGAAAGGTCTGACGACTTATCACAAAGCCTACTTGGCGGCGTTTCGCTATCCAGCACGAGAGCGCATGCCGCAGATTAAGGTGCCAGCCTTGATCATGGCCGGGGAAAGTGATCCCCCACACCTCATCAAAGGCACTGAGGAGATGTCAGTATTATCAGATCTCGCTGACATGATTGTCGTCGGGCGCGATCCGGCCGAGAAGGTCGCCGCTGCAAATGCATTCTTCGACAAACCATAAAAAGTTAGCGTAAAGGACTAATCCATGAGCACATCGAACGCCGAACGCCCGAGCGGCCCCGGTCTGATTTTTGGACCCGGCCCCGAGGGCTGGTGGGATTCCGAGCGCGTCTCATGCCCCAAGGTTATGCGCATGGACGATGGAACCTGGCGCATGTGGTATTACGGTCGAGACAAAACCTTTGACCGCATGATCGGTTTGCCGACAGGGCGTGTCGGTCTAGCGACGTCTGACGATGGTATTCATTGGAAGCGGGTGCGCGGACCAGGCGTAATGGGCTCTGTGTTAGACCCCCACACTGACCCAAAGCGTTTCGATTCTTCTCATGTTGGCGTCAATGACGTTTACATCGATAACGGTCTGTATTGGATGTGGTACTTCGGCGGCGACCAAGCCATCAATAATGTTCGTGGGTTCGATGTTAAAGGCTTTCCAATGCGATCCGGCGCGGCAATTTCACGCGACGGCATACACTGGACCCGTATCGAAGGACCTTACAACGGTGCACTTCTCAACAACGGTGAACCCAGCGAGTTTGATTCCTTTTTGGCAGCCTGGCCGCAAATCATCCGCTGGGATGACGGCAGTTGGCGGCTCTACTACCACACGTTGGATGCCAACGAGGGCTACATCATGGCTTGGGCTGAGTCGGAAGATGGATTGCGGTGGGAAAAACGTGGCCCTCTGTTTGGCAAAGGCCCCAAAGGACGCTTCGATGATTATGGCTCAGCCACTCGGCAAATCATCAAGATCAACGGCCAATGGACATTGTTCTATGAAGGGTGTCAGGACGTTGGCACCAATCCGGAAGTTGACCGCCAGATCGGACTAGCCGTGTCTGATGACGGCATCACCTGGGAACGTGTCGACGGTCCACACAAGAACGGCTCCATTATTCCACAATCCCCGAGAGGCTCAGGACTCTGGGATCACCGCCTAGGTTGCCCTTGGGTCGTGCCAATGGATGACGGCACACTGCGTCTGTACTACATCGGGTCAAACGAGCGAGACAGTGAAGGCGGCAGCGAGCTGAGTAGCGTCCATCAAATTGGCATGGCCGTCAGCGACGGAGACATCACCAAGTGGGAACGCTGGACTGCATAGATGGCGTGTGGATTTAGAGTCGACTTAAATCCAGATCAGTCACCGCGCCTACCCAAGCATCATCTAGCAAATCCTCGGTGTGCTTTGCCGCCACGGCATCGCTTTTCGCTTTATACACTTCTGCAAGACCAAACAGCGCCAAGCCGTTGTTCGGAGCATCGATCAAACTTGCTTTAAGCGCCCGCTCTGCGTCATCGGTCCGACCGGCTGCAAGGTATGCCGCGCCCAAAGACTGTCGCACCGGATAGTACCAATAGGGTGGCTCCATATAGTTGACCGTATCTTGTAGCGACACGGCCGCTTCAAAATGTCCGATCGCAGACTCCGTTTCACTATTGGATTGTGCAATACGACCAAGGGCAACGTGTTGTGCAATTGACATCAAAGTCGGTGCAGGCACGCCGTTCCCGGTTAAACCACGAAAATCGGAACTGTCATTCAAGGCCGCTATGGCATCAACTTCGGTCAACGCAGCGCCGGGCTGATTATTCTTTGCCAAGGATATGGAACGCGCGTAGTGCCACATGGCTTTCACGTAGGGAGCATCGTTGCCGGGATCGGGCAATGCCATAACCTGGTTGTGGCTACCGAGTTCAGCATAGGCGAACAAAGGCGATACCTTGACCGGTTGCACACCCGGCGCTGAGCTAGCCATCGCCATCGGAATCAAAGCATCGAGCTTGTCCGCATACTCAAGAGTTCGGTCACGGTCTCCAGCCATGTAAGCGGAAACCAAAACGAAATGCACGTTGTGCGGATAATAGCCAAACTGATACATGCCGCCACCAATAGCCTCAGGTCGTTGGAAGTAGGCTTCATCAACCTCAACTGCCCTGACGTTGGTTTCGAGAGAATCAACGTAGCGTCCAATACGGTAGTAAATGTGTGACGGCATATGAACCATATGTCCCGCACCTGGCATAAGGTCTTCCATGATCTCCGCGTAGGGCTCAACCTTGGTCGGCATCACAGACGCTTCCAGCAAATGAATATATAAATGTATTGCGCCCGGGTGACTTGGGTTGTCGGCGAGCACCTGCTCCGCCAAGGCTACCGCCATACCAACACGGCCAGAAGGTGTGCGACCATCCGCGTCCCAATAGACCCACGGCGACTCATTCATGATGGCGTCAGCTGTGATCAAGGCAATGCCATGGTCATCAGGATATTGCGCTTGAACATCGATCATCGCCGACGCAAATGCGGCGTTGTATGGCGCCGGTCGGCGCGAGGCATCCTCGCCATAACGAGTGGCCAATGCTGAGATCAGAGCCTGCTCCCGCGGGGACGCATTGCCCGCGTTTGCCTTCGCCCGATCTACAGCGGCCAGCGCTTGTGCAACGACATCGGGGGGCATGGGTAAATTGATATTGGGACCAAGTGCGTACGCTTCACCCCATGCACACAGAGCGCAATCAGGATCTAGATCTTGCGCCACCTGGAAGGACCGCACAGCCTCGGCATGATTGAACGCATAAGCAAAGCGCAGACCTTGATCAAAATAGGCCAACGCAATTGGTGAGTCCGACGTCGCGGCGTAGGTCACTGTGCCGAGATCAGAATAAAGAGGTGGTCGACCAACCTTCTCTACTAGGTCGGTCGCCGCTTCTGCCTGGCTCATCGCTGCGGCTGCCAAAACTTGCCGCAACAGATTGGGTTGCGATTGACCAGCCGGGCCACAAATGGCGCCACCAACCACCGCCGGGTTAAACAACTCAGCCAACTTATCCGCATCGGTGGATTGTGGGTCAGACCACTCAAACCTAGCCCCCATCAATCCCGTGAATAACAGTGATGTGAACAGGGCAACGGTAATTCTCTGTGGCGTCAACATGGCGCTCTCCTTAAAAAATCAGAGGCCTGGGGATAAGTTGGGTTGGCCATATCACAACATGAAAATTCGCATAACAGCAATACAGCTGTGTGGCGCAACCCTAAGCCCCGGATAGGCGTTCGATGGGGTTCCCCCAGGACAAAGGCTTCAAATTTTTGCCGCAATTGGCTCCCATAATAAATTAATAATAAATCACCGATTCCCATGATTTAAAGAGCCGGACAATGTCCCAACGTTTTATTCGCAGACTAATTCAGACAGGGTGCGCCATTGCCATGGCAGCCACTTTGGCCGTGAGCGGTCACGCACCAGCTTTTGCCAAAGGTAATGTCCCAGAAATTGGCGAAGTTGATCAGTGCATCCCCCTTACCCGCATCAAACGCACCAAAGCCGTCGACAACCGAACCATTGTGGTCGAAATGCGTGGACAAGACGGCTGGCGCAAAATGGAAACCGCCAGCCGGTGCATAGGTCTAAGAATTGAAGACAGCTTCAGTTATTCGACGTCCCTGACTCAGCTCTGCAAAGGGGATATCATCCGGGTTCTTGGCACAGGCGGAGCCAGCTGCGGTTTGTCACAAATAACCGTAATCTCGGAAGACGATGCGAAAGTACTGATGAAGAAGAAATAATCTAACCTTAGTGATCGAGAACCAGACGCACGCTCTATATAGGAGAGTCACATGAAAGCCTTTCTGTTAGCCCTACCCATCACAATGATCGCAGCAACCACCACGTTGCCTGCCGCTGCCGAAACTGACGAGGAAGAGCAAACCCAGCAGTGCATCCATCTGCAATATGTTAATCAAACACCGGTGATCGACAACAAAACCATTCTGGTTGAGATGAAGGGCAATAAATACAAACGCATCGATCTTCGCAATCGGTGCAGCGGATTGAAGTTAGAAGGCGGCTTTAGCCATTCGACGTCAATTAATAAGCTCTGCAAGCAAGATACCTTGCGGGTGCTGCGGTCCGGTGGCTTTTGCATGATCGACAAGATCGTCGATATCACAGAAGAAGAAGCCAAGGCCCTTAAGAAAAAGAGCTAATGACGTTCCACCCTATTGAGTGAGTGGACCAACCGTAAAATAGATTGTCGCAGATTCAGCGCACGTGAGAGCCCGTCGGGACGTACCCGGCGGCTCAAAACTGTAGCACCCCTGGCTATAGGTCTGTCCGTCGGAACAATCCAACGACCCCTCAAGAACATACATCTCCTCAAAGCGGTTAAGAGGTTCACCGTCTTTACCGCTCGACCATCCGGCCTCGGTCTTTAACAACACTGATCCTTCGCCGGTTTCTGGATGAAGGCTCAAAACAAAACGCGTGGCGCCGTTGAGTTGCTCCCAGGGTTCACCTTGGGGGTCTGCATGGTAGGCGACGGACCGCGCCGGCGGATGTTGGCTGACGTAATAGGGAGACAACTGCTTAGGCTCATCGACAAAGTTGAAATCCAATTCTTGCCCTACACGGGAAAGAAACCAGGACTCCGCCGGCACGGCACTCTTGAACCCATGCACCGTCTGAGGCGGATGAAAACAGTAGGACTGCGGGGTCAACCAAACCTGACTATCAAAGGACATCCGACCTTTTACGATGAGCAATTCTTCAGTGGTGTGGTGATAGTGGGCCGCCCCAGGTGGATTCATCCCCTCTTCAGGCAGCAACCGGTTTAAAGCTGTGCGCTCACCGGTTTCAAGGTCGCGGCTGAGCAGTTTGGAGTAAATCCCCGGCGGCCCTGGCTTGGCCCAAGGCATCGCGTTCGTATTAAGAAAAGGAACTGGGTCGCGCATGGCACCACCATCTACTGATTAGACAAGTTATGAGTATGTCCCGCCCCACGGCTTGGGACTAGCCGAACCTACACCGTGCTCAATACGTGAAATTGATTTCCCATTTTCCATCGTGCCATTCAAGAATGGTTGCACCGGAGTTGGAATGCTCGTGATAGCCATGCACCCCAAAGGCGGGGTTGTGCAAATAAGTGCCTGGTGTCATCAGGCGAGTGTCGTCTGGCCCGATATCACCCTTGAGACAAAAGATTTCCTCGTGGACCGGATGCCAATTGGGGCCCTTGCCCTCAAAGCCCCCGGGCACCGTGAGAAGTCGGGTGTCTGCCCCCGTATCGGGATCTTGCCACAGCACCCGACGAGCAAACCCGTCGAGCCGAGCACCATCGATCACCGGTACGATAGGATCGACATCATAGGCAGAGGGTAGAATCACCGGTTCGGCTGAACTGAGTTTTGCTGTTTTCGAATTATCGAAAATAATAATGAGCTCAGCGCCACTGTCAGACGTGATAGCCGGAACCGGCACCCCCGCTGGAATAACAAAGAAACCGCTGTCGTAAAGATCCGTATTCCCCAGCTTCGCGGCCCCTGACAATACATACCCTTGGATCGTCGCCGGTGCTGCGTCGACAAGGGTGCTCACCTGCCCCTTTTGCAACCGAACGAGGGCGCTACGCACAGACCCGTCATCCAACGCCCGCAGTACTTTTCCATCCCCGATGCCCGGCCAGCACGCTCCCATGTCATGCCACGGGATGCCTGCAGTCGGGAAACACCGAGACAAGCTATGTGAAAGCGTTAGCGCGGCCATATCAAAGACCCCCAGTGGTTATTTCCAGTTCCGTGGTTTCGAATTCCAATCCAACACCGGGCCCAAACTTCAGTGACATTTTAAGAATGCCGCAGTCCGGGTCAGTCAGCCATATCTCCGTTCCACTGAGCATGCGAAAGTGATTGGCTGGGATCCTCTGTCCATCAGCCAAGGCCAACTCTGTTTTGCCGCGAATAACCTTAGCAATACCGGCGCCGCATTCCTCTGCAATGGCCGGACCACTCAAAGAAACTGGTCCCAGTCCTGTTAAGACAGCGACCAAGCTGACCGCAGCCAACCAGACGCCCATTGTGCTTTTCTGCAGATCAATCATCTTCGCCTCTCTTATTTTTATACAGAGGGGGCATGCCCTCTACGTCCGATCAAGAATTTCAAAGGCGGCACGCTCGCCCGATTCCATGGCTGCTTCCATGCCATATTCCAAGCGACGGGTGTGCTCTCCTGCAAAATGAAGTCGGCCATGAGGAATAATCATGTCGTTGGCGAATGCAGTCACCTGCCCCGGGGCAAACATCGGGCTACACCCGCGCTGCAAGGGCTGGTTACCCCAAGAGTGATAGCGCAGGATTTCAATCTGCCCTTTGGTTGACGGCCGGACACGCTCCAGTTCTTTGATCAAAAAGTCTGATGCCTCTTGGGGCGACCGAGATGCAACCTGGAGACCTGCCTGACCAGTGACCACGAACATCCCACGATGCTCGCCTTCGCCCGTGTGATTGTCCATCACCCAAAACATGCGAATGGGGCCGTCGGTATTTAAGGACGGCTCAAAACCATCGCCTTGCCAGAACGGCGCCTTGATACGGCAGAATGCGCGGGTGGTTTCGGCATAGTTTAATTTTTGTATGGCTTGAAACTGAGGTCCCGGCGGCCTTGGCCAGATAGAGACCGCGCGCAGAACAGTGAACGGCAGTGATGAAATCACAAAACGGGCGCGATAACGGCTGCCATCAAGGGTGCGGACATCAACAGCATCTTTCCCAACGTCTATCGCCGTGACCTGCTGATTGATGCGGACCTGGTCTCCCAGTTGGGCTGCCATGGCTTGGGGCAGTATCGCGGTGCCACCCAAAATATTCTTCGGCCAAAACTCAATTGGCTCCCCGTTGTCATCCAATAGACCCACAAACTGGGCTTCCAAAGCACCTCGGGTTCGTTCCTGGAAGTACCGCAGCGCCGACACGCTATGCAGTTCAGTTCCAAGACCCGATATAGCCGCAAATCGAATACCCTCCTCTGATACTCCGTTTCGCCGCATAAGCTCGGCGACCGAGACGTCATAATCGGAAAATCGCGGATCAAGCCAGTCGTCTAACTCAGCCAAAGGATTGAGCTTTGCCATCGTGGCCGAGCCAAATGCGGTTGCGGGAATCTCCCGCTCTTCTCCTTGAAGTGGATTGGCTGGGGAGTCGGCCCAATCTTCAGCTTTGATATGCATGCCATTCATATGGAAAGAGAACGGCAACACAAATCGATCTTGATCAATCAACGTGAGATCCAACCGGTCCATTGCGTCGAGCACTCGCGCATAAGACCCACTAATTTGTGAGGCACCCAACTCTATGGGGACATCGCCAGCATTAGTCTCCCAGGTTTCTTTGGCTGACCAGACTCGGCCACCGATTCGGCTGCTGCCTTCCAACACTAGTACGCTTAGTTCAGAGTCCACTAAAATACCGGCGGCGTTCAGACCCGACAGGCCAGCCCCAATAACAATCACGTCTGCCTGTTCATTCGCGCGCGCTCGGCCGGTGTGAACAAACGGTCCAACGGTTGATAAAGACAAACCAGTTGCACCCGCTTTTTGACCGAAGGATCTGCGGCTCAACATCTTGGACATAATTGCGCTCCGCATAAATTTGTATGGTCTTTGCCTCTGTATTGACGATCAGCATAGTGCCGCATCCGGGTCAGCAGGCAACCGACAGGAACTGCGTTCGCCAGTTGGTGAAGCGCCCAACAAAAAAGCCCGGCTTCAAAGCCGGGCTTTTCAGTGTTGCTATGCGGTCAAATCTACGGCCAGTGGCTACCGTCCGGTTGAATGACTTGCGCCGTATCAGCTTCCATTGGATCAACATGATCATGCGGGTGCTCAAAATCATGAGGCACATGGTTGTGATCTTGAGTCAAAATCCACTTGTACATGGCTGGCTTCTGGCGAGCCAAACGGGCTGCTGCGCGCTCCGCATTTTCTTGCGGTGACGAATACGGGTCATGGTGGAAGTGGTTGTGCAAATCCCCATCGGTCCGGCCGATCGCCAAAATACCGCGCTCAGAGGCGAAGCACCCATGGTTGATGTATGCCGGGCGCCAGAAGTAGCCGCCGGTCGGCAAAGTGCCGAATTGCATCATCCAGGAGTCACCCCAGATGTGATAGGCCTCTTCGGCGCAGTCATGGTAACTGATGTTATCCTGCCAAAAGCCGGGCACCATGCAGTACAAGAACGTCATGCCGTGGGTTTTCTCATCGTAGTGCAGCATCTTGAGCAGACAGCCAGGTGCTGTGGCGGGGAACAGCGCGTTACCTGTCCAATCCAAACCATCGTAGGAGTTCACGCTGGCGAAGTTCTTTTCGTCGCACTCATCGTGATTGGCATCTGACTCTTCAAAGCTCGGCGGGCCATTGTTATAAAAAACCAAACACAACGCGCCCTCATCTGACGACATAGCTGGCATCGCTTTACCAGCGGGCACAAACAGATAGTGACCTTTCTGACAAAGTTGGTCGCCATACTTGAGCGACCCTTCCTGCACGAAAATTTCCATTTCGTTGTAGCAGAAGCCAGGTGGCTGCTTGAAACCGGCATCGTATTGCACGGTCATTGTTACGGCACCGTGGTCGGTGTCCATGCTGAGGGTCTTGTACTGCATGCCGTTGGGCATGCCAGCCATTGTCATTTTCTTAAAGCCGACGTCGCGATCAACAAACGGTTCAATGTGTGGACGAGCCATGTTGCGTCTCCTGCTAAGCCGCGCTTAAAGGGACCTTTGAGTCACCCCAGAGCGCAGCGGAAATTTAAATTCTGTTCTAAAAAATGACCTGAAGGGGTCGACCGTCGCGGGGACGGATTTCGTCCTTGGGAATGACCCTGCGATTCTCGGCGTGCCAGTGGAACCCACGGGTCTGAACCCGATGTAAGAAATCAGCGACCCACTGTTCCCGCTCGGAGGAAAGGTCTTCCATTTCTTTAACTATGGTTTCGTAGCGGTCGAGCTGCTCTTTGAGTTCTTCCTCAAACCACGCCTTTTCGTCAGCCGTCATTTCCGGCCGCAAGTTCTGTTTACCTGTCAGAGTACCAAGTGTCACAACGTCCCTCCTTTGTTATTGAACGCTATCTTAGCAAGAAATCTTACCCTGAAAACCGGGAATAGGATGAGATGCGCTACAAACCCAAAAAAACAATAAAACTTCCCGAAATCGCGACCGCACCGCCAGCCAAGGCGTGGCTAAATCGCGCTAAGGGTGCAAAAGAAATCTGACCCAGACCGAATAACGACACCGCCACCACAGCTGTCATTGTGATGAGGGTGGATAGGCCGAAAACCGCTGCGACGAGAAGTACGCCGCCCCAGCTGGCCTCTGCTGCTGGATACATCAGTATGGGAATGAGTGGCTCACAGGGCCCGAGCACAAAGACAACAAACAAGGCCCAAGGCGTAATGCCGATCTTAGATGAAGAGGTGTGCGCGTGGGCATGACTGCCATGGTGGTTGTGATCGTGGCGGTGAACGGTGCCATCGCCGTGATCGTGGAGATGGTCATGAGATTTGTTCTTATAGGCTGTCTTGATACCCCAGGCGCAATAAGTCACACCAAACGCCAACAAGGCCCACGCCGCCCAGTCACCTCGAACTGATTCGATGGCTTCCAGGTTACCGACCGCGATACCAAAACCGATACCAACCATACCCAGCAGAACAGAACATGCGACGTGGCCCAGCCCACAAATGCTGGTAATGGCAAGCGCCTTCTTGCGGGACCAGCCGCGCGCTTTTGCCATGACGATGAAGGGCAGATAATGATCTGGCCCCAGCAGCGTATGCATAAATCCGATAGAGGCGGCAGTTGCCGCCAACACCAACAGTTCAGGTGTCACAAGTCATCCCTAGAGCGTGTTTATTATTGATTCTGCCCCTCAGTTAGCGGGATTTTGAGAACGACGCAAGACCCGGCGAAACCAACCCCTAGCTACCCCATTCTGGCGGGGTGCAGCCGGTCCAAACGGAGGCGATGGCGGCTATCGGTGAGGTACGCTAGCCCGCCAAAAACTGTCATCAGCACGCCGAGTCCTGTGGCACCGACGATCAAAAACATAATGAGAATCTGATACCGCACCGCTTCAGTAGGCGGCACACCAGCAAGAATTTGTCCGGTCATCATACCGGGCAGGGATACCAGGCCTGCTGCTGCCATGGCATTGATCATCGGCATCATGCCCGTGCGAATCGCAGACCGGATCATTGGGCCACAGGCCTGCCAACGGGTCGCCCCGAGACAAAGCTGTGCTTCGATGGCAACCCGGTCGCGGGCAACGCCCGAGGTCAACGTGCTTAACCCAAGGGCAATACCTGTCATTGAGTTGCCGAGAATCATTCCGAGAAGGGGAATGGCATACTGAGGATCGTACCACGGATCAGTTCCAATCTGCGTGGTTAGCGCGAGCACCGTCACCAGAGTCGACGAAAACGTCATGGCCGTAGCGCCGAGACCGTAAGACCACACCCCTTTGAGTCGACGGTCCTGCCGGGCGGCAACTTCGTATCCAGCAAATATGATCATCACCAATGCAATTGTACCGGTCCACCAAGGCGACGCCACGTTGAATACGGCCGTTAAAACGTATCCAACCAGAGTGAGCTGAACGACCATGCGCAGCGTCGCGATAACAAGCGTACGCTCGAGCTTAAGACCAAGACCAAAGGATAAAAGTCCATTGGCTACAATCAAGATCGCGCCGATTGCCACGTCGGTTACGGACAGACTGATATACGTCATTGCCCCGCCTCACGACTGAGGATCTCGACCTTCCCACCATCCACCCGGAGATGTTGGTCGCCCAGTCTTTGGGCCTGCTCATCATCATGTGTCACGATGACTACAGTTGCGCCACGGGACATATAATCCGTGATCAGTCGTTCAACCGTTTTTGTCGCATCGATATCAAGGGCAGACGTCGGTTCGTCGAGAAGCAACACATCGGGTTCAGCAAGAAGTGCGCGCACCAAAGCCAGCCGCTGCCGCTCCCCTGTCGACAACTGTGCAACCGGCCATGAGAGACAAGCACGATCTAAGTCCAACGCGTCCAAGAGTGGTCCGGGATCTCCTTCTGGCATATGCGAGTCAACATGGTCTGCCCACCACCCAGTATCCGCTGGCACGTAAGCCACATTTTTTCGCCAAACCGGCGCCGATATCTGTGACCGGATGAGCGATCCGGCTCTCGCTTCACCGGTATTGGCATCCAGATCAGCAATCGCACGCAGTATAACTGTCTTCCCGGCCCCGGAGGGTCCACTGACTGTCAAACAAGCGCCATCTTCAAGGGTCAGATCGAACGGTGCCAACCCCCGTGGCACGAGCTGCGTCAGAGTGAGCACTTAGGCGATGTCGCCGCCAACGCGGATCACGGCACGACCCATGATCTGACGACTTTCTAGGCGATGATGCAGAGCGGCAACATCTGCCAGCGAAACTTCTTCTGTGATCGGCACTCGCCATGCCCCAGTGGCGACATTTTCAATAATTATGCGATCTGTATCGCTGCCCGGAGGATCTTCAATAGGCGCCAAGTTCATACCCACGACGCTGATGTTTTCGAAGATCAACGTCGGAATATCAACCGGGTCTGGCATGTCACCAGCTGTTGCGCCGATGTACACCACCCGACCCAATGGGGCGAGCAGCGCAATATTATGTGCGGCATTTGGTTTACCGTTGCCGTCAACAATCACATCCACGCCGCGCCCATCGGTCGCGTTCTTAACTTGGTCGACCCAATCGTCTTGGGTATAGTCAAATACGCGGTCTTCGCCGAAAGTCATAGCAAACTCAACCTTGTGGGGACCGCCAGCCAAGCCAATCACCGTGCAACCCTTACTCTTGGCAATTTGCGCCCCCATAATCCCGATGGGCCCGGCTGCCGAGTGTAGTAGGCAGGTTTCTCCGGCCTGCAACCGGCCTGCCTTATGCAAGGCGTGCCACGCCGTGAACGAACAGCCGCGATAGACGCACCCTGTCTTGAGGTCGATGCGATCATCCAGGTTCAACAACATGTCTGCCCTGGCAATCGAAAACTCCGCGTAAGCGCCGAAGTTCGCACGCGAGATAACACGCTGGCCAATGAGGTTTGCATCAACACCCTCGCCAACCGCATCAACAACCCCGGTGTGTTCCAGACCGGGCGTGAACGGAAAAGAGATCGGCATGAAATCAATCTTACCCGCCCGCGCCATGGCATCAAACGGGTTCATACCCACATAGGCGACTTTGAGGCGGGCTTCGCCTTTCCCCGGCTGAGGAACTACAACGTCGCGCAGTTCCATCGCTTCGGGGCCACCGAAAGCATCCATTTGAATGGCCTGCATGGTGTCACTCATATGGCAACGCCCTCCACTAACTCCATCAACGCGCCGGATCCCGGATTGCGAACCACCGCCGCAAAGCGCGGCCCGACACCAGGCAACATAATATCTGCCGTTTCTGAGAACAGGGTTGCGTTTATGTCGTCACACAGCGCCAATGCTTTTTGAAGATCGGGCACAAGAAAACTCTGCGCCAGGTATCCTATGTGAGGCGGCTTTTGGATATCGCCCTTTCTGGGTGCGGCGTAGTTCAGAGGATGAGACAAAGCAATTTTACCAAACGGGTGTTCTGCGGACACAAACGTTGCCCGTGTCTGCGCACCTTCCGGCCGACCAAGGAAGTGGTTCGTTTCGGGCTTGTCTAATACGTCATCAATAATGACTTCGAGACCAAGTACGGTTTGATAAAACGCCAATGCCTTGTCGTGATCGACGATCGAGTGCGAAGTGGTCGACACCGGTGTGTATCCCGTCCTTGTTTTGCCTTCTGCTTCGACCTCGAGTCTCAGCTTGCCGACAGCGGTCGACTCATTGCCCGTCAACTCAACCAGATTGATGGCCAAACCATCAGGACCATCGAACAAAACCTCCACGGGCTGCCCCGCTGCCGCACTGACTTCGTAGCCAACGGGCTCGGACCAAAAGGTAAATCCTTGAGCTTGCAGATCTTTGGTGGTGGCCCGGATATCGTCGACGTAAAAATTCAAATTCCACAGACCGAGATAGGTGCGATCTCCAGACTCAGGAATTTTCAAACGATCTTCAGCGTGGAACTCAATGGCCATCACTCGCCCAACTTGGGAGTCACTAGCCGCAAACATCACGGCTTCAGCGGTTGAGTCCGCCGGAAGATTCCAATGGGTTTCAAAACCGGGGCCAGCCAGAATTACGGGATCGCTAACCTCAAGGCCAACAACATCGCCGTAAAACGTGCGCGCTTCATCCAGCGACGAGACTCCAAGAACCGCAATTGAAAGTGGGCATCCTGTCACGCGGAGATCTCATCAATGTCTAACCCAGACGCCTTGTTTTCCATAGCCAATGCAGCAAGCCCGCCGATGAACAACGGCGGCACAGTGGCGAGCGCGAACGCCCATTCCCACCCCAATGGTTCAACTGCCCAAGCCACCAAAATGGGAAACACAATGTGACCAACGTTTAGCCCCAATGTCCCAGCTATGGCGGCTCCGGTCGCTCGCATGTGAGTCGGAAACTGTTCTGTTAAAAACGTGCCCATTACTGCGTTGGCGCCGTAAAAGAATGCGGCCATTAAACTGAACCACAACACGTCACCGGCATACGTAGTTGGAATCCAGATCAAACCACACATAGCCAGAGCACCGGTCCATAACCAGATCACGATGGTGTTGCGACGAGTGGTGATGAATTCGCCGACCAAGGAGGACCCTAGGTAGCCGATTATGCCGATACCATATGAAATACCAACCAAGCGTGTACTGACTTCGGGGCTATACCCACGCACCTCATTGAAAAAAGATGGGAAGTAAAAAGCCGTGCCCGCGTAAGCGCCTCCCATCATAAAAAAGATGGTGAAACACCCAAAGGTGCGGCGACGCATGCTGGGCGCAAACAGAGACCGAATACGGTCCTGCCATGTCTCTTCGGGACGACCAGAGTTTGTTGTTGCCTGTCGCGACTCTTCATAGCGCCGACTCTCCGGCAGAAAACGAGACAAGATAATCGCAATTGGCACCACCGCCAGCGCCGGCAGGAAGATCGCTCTCCACCCATAGGCGGCCATGACCGGCGCAGCGATCATGGCGGCAAGAAACCAGCCAATGGGAAACCCGCATTGCAGGAATCCGGTAACCAAGCCGCGATATCGTGCCGGCGCCGACTCAGATGTGTAGGTCACAACGATAGGTGCCAAGCCGATCGACACCGCGAAACCAACCGTGCGCAACACTGCTAATGTCATGAAATCGGGCACCCAATAGTGCAACCCGACCAAGAACGCGGATGCACCTAAAGTTCCGACAAAAATAACTTTGCGGCCGTATTTGTCAGCAAGCACGCCCATGACGATGGCGAAGATAGACGCCAAGGCAAAAGACGCGGATAAAATCCACCCAATGTCGTCTAGGCCTTTGCCAAATTCAGCACGAATGCCCGGCACGGCATACCCAAACAAAGATTGATCTAGGTTGGTCAACGTCCAGCCGAGCAAGCAAACACAGAAGATCAACAGCGGATAACCGCGCATTTGTGTCGCAAAGTCTCTAAGGGATAGGGCGCTCATGAATTATCCTTGTT
>JAQWQC010000007.1 GCA_029245025.1 Rhodospirillaceae bacterium | reverse complement strand
CCACATATCACGGCTCGATCTCAGAGGTATCAGACCCCAGCGTATTGAGTGCGAACGCCACAGAAACCTTTAACGACATTAATACGTGGCCGGCATGGCTCAATATGGGCGATCACCCGGGCAACTACGTTTCACGAGGATTTGGACGTAAATCTTGGTCCATTGACGGAATGCCACCAGAATGGAGTGCCATTATGCGCGATCTCTATCCTAAGGAATATGCAGATCCCCGTGCATTCATTGAGGGAGCATAAGCTGGAAAGCTCTTAGTCTTCCTTGCGAAAGAGTATGCGGCCCCGTTGCGCGAGTAGCAGTTGCTCTCCGGTGACGGGGTCAAAATACCCTTCGACTCTCTGCCCATCGGGCGTGGTGCCATAGACCTCCCAGCACCCACCATCGGGTTTCATACGGCGGACCTCTTGCCAGCCACTCTCAATGAGCTGCTGGGTTAGTCGCTCTTCGGTCAACCACTCTGAACGGTCCACCGCGTCGCATTCATATATCCCAGAGGCCTGCGCCCCGGCCGAAACCAAAAGCACCAAGGTGATAGCGAGTACATTCTTCATTGGATTTCCTTTTCGATCTTAAGTTAAGCACCAGCCATACTTTTGGGGTTCATCATTCGCCAAATACGATACCCTTCTAGCAGCGCTAAGGGAACAAAACGCGCTAGCGCCGGGCCAATATTGTTGTGAACAAAAATCCAGTGCACGAGCGTTGCGATGGCCGCGACGTAAACAAAGCGGTGTACTGTTTTCCATGATGACCCGAGCGCACGTACAGAATAATCATTGGATGTTAGAGCCAGCGGAATAAAAATAAAAAAGGCAAGCCAGCCGGTCCAGATGCCCAAAGCCGTAAATTCATCAAGCATGGCACGCACGGTACCCATATCAACAATGTAGAGGACGGTGTGAAAGACCGCATAAACAAACGCCGCCACCCCAAAATACCGACGTCGTTTTAGCATCCATGCCCAGAATTTGTTCTTTGGGAACATCATCCTGAACGGCGTTATCATCATCGCAAGAATCATGATTTGCGCCGCAGACTCACCAGAGGGATGAAGAAGGTACTCCTCCGTGGGCTGCCCCACAGGTCCCGTCGCTCCAGACAACAACGTGTTGGTCATCCGAAAGCCAGGTAAAGCCAATATGATCCATATGAAGAGCGGCGCATCAACAATCTTACGGATCACTGGGCATCCCTATAAAAATTAGCAGCGAAATGTTACCCGAAGTGCAGTCGCAACAGACTATAGATAAAACGGGCGAGTGTCATGTCCGCGTTTAACTTAGTGATGGCGACGATCGAGTTGGTGGCATTAGCGTGGGCATTTAGACAATGGCTTGGGCAAAAGGACAATCTGGCCCTTCTGTTCGCCATGATCATCCTTTTATCCATCGCCCTTGATGCGTTCACCAATGGCATTGGGCGCTTTATGGGATTGGGCGACCCGCTTGAAACACTCATACGTTTCCGCATGACCTTCTACTTCGCAACAATGCCTCTCTTGATTGCCATATCCGTCTTGTATCTTGGTTATGCAGGCGTTGGTTGGGCACAAAACAAAACCGTGATCGCGGCTGTGATTGGGCTGATCGCCGCAATTGGCGCGTACCAGGTCATCGCTTATTGGGATATGGCGTTTTATCAGTCATGTGTTTTTGATGTGGTCCGCTATGTCTTGGAAGTTCACCCGGACCAAGCCTGTCGCCCTGAAGGTGCCGGCTTAGGTGAATTTGCGCTCTCACCGGTCGTTCCCATTTCTGCGATGACTCTGCTACTGGCTGCGCTCACCCTGGTTTGGTTAACGCGGTGGTGATGGGTGACACTTGTGTTCTTAGCATCAAACCTAACGTCAGCCGTATCCGTCCAAATACCACGGGAAGGTGTTTTGACATATATTTCATATCCGTTTGATGGTCTACTCGGCTTTTTGCTTTGCTTTGTCGCAATCAAGCTCTACCAACGGCGTGAAAGTCGATCCGCAACGCCGGTTTAAGCCTTTAATGAGCACGGCGGAAAGATTGGCTCGTCCATTCCATTTTCCCAAGCCCGATACTTATCCATAACAGCTAAGAATCGATCTGACTCTAGAATACTATGCAACCATTTTTGAACTCCGGGAACATTCAGTGAATCAAACCAATCGCGATCATTGTTAGCAAATTGCCGAATAAACGGTGCAATTGCAGCATCAGCAATCGTAAATTCATTGCCGCATAGATTCCGGGCTTTGTGTAGCCGCTCATTGAGTTTGTTTAAGAATACCAGGGCCCGTTCACGATGTTCCTGCGAGTCTACATTTTCGTAACGCGTCGGATACTTGTAGCGATCAAGATCGTCCTTAAAGGGCCCGTCGTTTTCTTCAATCAGTGCATCAAAATCGTCCCGGTCATTTTGTAAAGGTGCCAGCCACCCCTCGGGATCATTTATCTCCAATGCCCACAACATAATCTCAAAGCTCTCCTCAATGACCTGACCGTCTGGCAACACCAAGACTGGCACCGTACCTTTTGGCGATGCCGTGATCATCTCTGGGGGTTTGTTCCGCAAAACAACCTCGCGCAGGGCACATGACTGACCGCTCGCATATACCGCCATGCGAGCCCGCATGGCATAGGGGCATCGTCGAAAGGAATACAAAATGGGTAGGTCGGTTGGCATATCGCCCCTCACCCGTCGTTTGCCGTTAGATCCTTTGCCACCGCATAGGTCTGACCAACGTGCTTCAAACCCTTTTCTTTCGCTAATTTTATTTGTGCTTGTCTGGAGACATAACGTTGCCGCTGGGCTTCAGTACGTTGATCGATGCATCGGTCACAGGATACACCTGCAACATAGTTCGCAGACTCACGCCCGGCTGCGCTCACGGGAGACCGGCACGCGTGGCATAATTCGTAGTCACCAATCTCTAGGTCATGTTTTACCGAAACGCGGTAGTCGAATACAAAACAATCACCGCTCCACGTACTTTCTGCCTTAGGGATATTCTGTAAGTACTGCAAGATACCGCCCTTCAGATGGAAAACATCGTCAACGCCTCGCTCCTTCAAAAAGGACGTCGCTTTTTCACACCGGATACCCCCAGTACAAAACATCACAACCTTTTTGTTTTCCCATTCGGCTAGCCGCTCCTCCAGCCAATCAGGAAGTTCGCTGAAGCTGGTAGTTTCTGGATTGATCGCGCCCTCAAATGTACCCATCTGGACCTCAAAATCGTTGCGCGCATCTATCACCACTGTGTCCGGATCAGCAATGAGGGCATTCCACTCTTCCGGCGCAACGTAGGTGCCAACCTGAACCAGGGGGTCGACCCCTGGCACCTTCATGGTGACGATTTCTCTCTTAAGACGGACCTTTAGCCGATAGAACGGCATCTTCTCCGCAAACGATTCCTTATGCTCCAGCCCGCTGGAGTTCGGTAATGCACGCAATGCCTCCAAGGCACCATCAATTCCCGCCCGCGAACCAGCGAGCGTGCCATTAAAGCCCTCTAGGGCTACTAAGACCGTTCCCTTTACATCAAGCGGTGAAAGTTGTGCGAGCAAAGTTTCGCGCAACGCGGCGGGGTCTTTAAGGGGAGTAAAGTGATAAAAGGCCGCAACTACAATGTCAGTCATGGGCGCCAATATATGCGACCACCTTTAAATATAAAGAGTTGATAGAACACGGCAACGGTGTGCCACAAAATCGCCGCGGTCTGACAGCCCTCCTCCCCAACACATCCCTCGCTTTACTCAGGCTTCTGGAATAACAGAGTGTAGCGATCCGATTGTCCCGTCACTGCTTGATTTGCGACTTCGTAAACGAGCCCATCTTGCGGTCGGGCCAGAACATCGGTGAAGTCGACGAAGATGAACCCTGCGTCTAGCACCTCTTTAATATTGAGGACCGGATCAATACGCCTGCCGTTCTCCTCGTTACCGGGCTCCATATGTCTACGGGTGTGGTCCACAATTCCGTAGTAACCGCCAGGTTTCAGCACATCAAAGGAGGACTTATTGACTTCCATGCGGTCTTCTGGAGAAAAATTGTGATAATTACGGAAAGTCAGCACGAGATCGACAGGCTCCACGTCCCACTTTCCTGAAGGACCAAAGAACCCACCAGTCTCACTGGGACGTCCGTTCCAGTCGACCTGCTCAACGCCCTCAAGCCCTTCCAGCGCAGCCGTCGGCTGAAATATGTCTTCGTACAAGCCTGGTGGATGGGTGACGTAAAGCTTGCCTTTGTCTTTCAAAACTGGCCCAAGAATTTTTGTGTACCAGCCGCCTCCCGGCAAGACCTCGATCACACGCATGTCGTCACGCATGCGGAAGAATTCGAGCACTTCGACAGGCATGCGATTGGCATCACGGGCGCGATCTTTTTCCGTACGGATGTCGCCTTCCATGGCGTCCATAACGCTTTGCTGGAAAGGAGTTGGGTCGGCCAGTTGAGCAAACACTGCGGTAGCGGGCAACAGAACAGAACACGCAGCTATTGCGATCAACGAGGTCCGAATAAAGTTTTTTGTGCGCATTGATTGTTCTCCTTTTAGGATATTTGGGGATCAACTCGTGTACAGACTACAGCAATAATTCTCACCTTTGATGAAGTAAGAATAACCTGTAATATCCTAGCATGACCAGAAGCAGGCCATATGTGAGATGCCTTATTTTTCCTACACAGGTAAAAGCTAAAAAGTCAGCAAAATTCGAATCATAGTAATGGCGGACCCGGCAGGACTCGAACCTGCAACATCTCGCTTAGAAGGCGAGTGCTCTATCCAGTTGAGCTACGGGTCCTAAGAGGCAGGTTTATAGGCGAAATTATCTGCGTAAGTCTTAGCTTGCACGACGCGCTCGCGCGGCTCCTGAGTCCGATAAGTCAGGCCTCGCCTTTTGGCAAAGGCAATCGCATCTTCTTTTGATGGGAAACGCAGCTTCAATTGCCGTGACGTATCATGGGATCCAGACCAACCCATTAGGGAGTCACTTTGCAAACCATCGGAGGGCTCAAACTCGAGAACCCACTTCCGGATATTCGACCGCCCTGACTGCATCGCCGATTTCGATGGCCGATAAATGCGAACCTCTAAACCCATGCCATACCCTCACACTTTCATGAGGCCCAATTCTAGGCCGGATAAGATGGTCGGGGCGAGAGGATTCGAACCTCCGACCCCCTGGTCCCAAACCAGGTGCGCTACCAGACTGCGCTACGCCCCGCCGCCCGAGGTTCTAGGGGTTTCGGGGGTTTAGAGCAAGAAAATAGACCATTCAGATGGCATAAAAACGGAACAAAATGGAACCAAACGGGCCAAACAGTCCCCACAAAATCCCCCACAGTACGAAGCGGACGAACAGAGTGTTGGCAAGTTTGGGACCACCCCCCAGTAACGACCTTTCTAATTAGAAGGGAGCAAGAAAATGGATGATACCTATACTAAGTTTTTACTGACAATTATCGCAGTATTCCTTGGCGCTATTGCAGTCCAAGGTGCAATTAGGCCAGCGGTAGGTCAGTACAGCACGGGCACCGTGAGAATTTCAAATACAGGAGAGTTGGGGCGCGCTATAGCAGGGTCTTTCGAAACTGATATAACGAGCGGCCCTCAACTAAGGGTGTATTGTACCAACTGCTGGAACTAGCTGGCCCACTGTCCCGCCGGTTT
>JAQWQC010000019.1 GCA_029245025.1 Rhodospirillaceae bacterium | reverse complement strand
TTCTAGTCATTTTCCCTCCAAAAATAGGGGTCTATAAACATTGATTTTCTTGCGTTTTATGAGAAATTCGAGAAACCTACGCTGGCTGGGGCAGAACCAAGTAAATAGCTCATTCTCGGGGCCTCTCAATTTTCTGAGATTTACCGCGACAGCTATAATCACCAGAAAGAAATACAGGATATCTGGAGCATATTTTGACCATCGAAGAAGACCGGCTGGACCGGCTAAGCCGTGAGTGGTCTGAGCAACGCTCAGACATGGACCTGAGCCCTTGGCAGGTCTGGGGCAGAGTGACGCGAATTAACGACATCTTTCTGTCTCGTCTTTCTCAGCTCCTCAATCAACATAGTTTTAATTTTAAGGAACTGCAGACGCTGGGTGCACTTGTCGTTTCGGGTCCACCCTATGAAGCAAACCCAAATAAGATTTCACGGCACAATCTATTAACGTCCGGCGGCATGACGAATGTCTTAACACGCATGGAGAAAAAGGGACTGGTCAGTCGTAGAAAAGACCCAAAAGACGGACGCGCTGTTATAGTAACCGTGACTCAAAAAGGATTAGAGACATTTAATTCCATCATCGTGAAAGAGAACTCAATTGAGCACGCGTTGCTCAACGGCATCAGCGGTGATGAGCGAAAGGCTGTCGCGAGTGTGCTGCGCAAAATTCTAAACAACATTGACGAAGACGAGCAATAAATTAATAGTGACTAGCTAAGCCGTTAGCTGATTTAATTAGATCAGATGCTTTTTCACCTATCATAATAGACCCAGCGTTTGTATTGCCGCCAACGATCGTCGGCATAATTGAAGCATCGGCTATCCGAAGGCCGTTTATGCCGCGCACACGAAGATTCGGATCGACCACCGCATCGTCGCCCACTCCCATTTTACACGTACCCACGGGATGGAAAATCGTCTCTGCCGTATGCCGCACCCATTCGTCTAGCTCGTCGTCTGTGTTTATATCAGGGCCTGGCGACTTCTCGGGTCCTCTTAGGGAATCAAAAGCGGAATCCGCAAATACAGTACGTAAGATTTTTACACCTTCACGCAACGTCTTGACGTCATCGGGGTGTGACAGAAAATTCGTTACAATTTCAGGGTTCGCCAATGGGCCGTCAACACTCGCTCTCACGAAACCACGGCTATTCGGGCGCAATTGACAAACGTTGGAGAAGAAACCGTGCTCACCCTTCTCACCCATTCCTGGGCCAAGCCCTGGCAGGAAATGACACTGCACGTCAGGTACTCTAAGGTCGGGGTCCGTTTTTAGGAAGGCGCCTGCTTCTAGTGGGAAGCAAGCCGCAGGACCTGTGCCAAAAAGGACCGCCTCAAAAAAGGCCCGGCCGGCAACGTGCGGTCGGAACAAACTCTGAATAGTAATCGGCTTCTTACAGGTATGCTGAACATACACAGCCACATGGTCCTGCAGGTTTTTACCCACACCTTCAAGATTGTGAATGGTTTTGATACCAAGGTCATTGAGCTCTTGTTCTGCACCGATTCCAGACGATTGCAAAAGCACAGGTGAGTTAATCGCACCAAGACACAGAACAACCTCTTTCTTAGCTGTCGCGCTTTGGGTCTTACCGCGACGCACATATTCAATTCCCGTCGCCGTAACGTCGTCGAGCAAAACCCGAGTGGCCTGGGCACCAGTAAGAATAGTGAGGTTTTCCCGCGATTTGATTGGTTTCAGGAAAGCGGTCGCCGTCGATTGCCGGCGCCCCTTAGCGATCGTGAAATCATAGCGGCCAAACCCCTCTTGCTGGAGACCATTAAAATCGTCCGTGACCGGATAGCCCTGTGAATTGCCAGCCGCAATAAAAGCATCAAACAGTTCGTTGGGCATAACGCCCTTACTCACTTTTAATGGCCCATGATGACCGTGGACTTGATCCTCTCGATCAAGGTGCTGCTCCGATTTTTTGAAGAACGGCAATACGTCCTTATAGGACCAACCCTGACATCCCTGTTCGCTCCACTCATCAAAGTCTTGCTGATGGCCTCGGATGTAAACCATGCCGTTGATGGCAGATGATCCACCCAGCACCTTTCCCCGAGGAACATAAATCTCCCGCCCCTTTAAATTCGGCTCCGGCGCACTCTTATAAAACCAATTGTGGATATCGCGCGTGTATAGGAGGCCACAAAAAATAGGCAGGTGGATCATGGGGTTGTAATCTCTCCCACCCGCTTCAATTAGCAGAACACGGTCTGACTTATTTTCGGATAAGCGGCTCGCCAGCACGCAACCAGCGGACCCCGCCCCTACGACGATATAGTCATACTCAGAACTCAAGGGGTTGGCCGTTGGCAGCAAGCCACGAGATCTCGACGGAACCACTACCGTATCCCAATAGACTTAGTCGAAGATGTTTGTACCGTATTCACCGTCATCTCTAATCTTCCAGTATAACTCATCGAGTTTTTGGGTAATCGGCCCCGGACCATTTGCCCGGGTGGGACGCCCAGAGACCTCCCGAACTGCTAGCGCTCCGCCAGCGGTGCTGGTAGTAAAAATTTCATCCGCGCTGAACAAGTCAAACGGAGAAAGGTTACATTCCTTCACCTCAATATCTGCGCGATCTGCTAACTCAATAAAGGTTTGCCGTGTGATGCCGCGCAAAACCCCTTCAGATGGAGTGTAAAGCACGTCGTTCTTAACAACAAAAATGTTGGATGCCGGACCTTCAGCGACATGACCATTGTGATCCAGCCAAATCACGTCGTCAAAACCGGCGTCCAACGCATCGATTTTAGCTAGTTGAAAATGAAGGCGATCAACGCACTTGTATCGAGGGTCGAGAGTATCTGCGGGAAAGCCCCGCAGATTACTGATCATCAGCCTGATGCCTTTTTCCCGCCCTACATCATCAGCCAAAAACACATAGGGTGCCGCCCATACAATTTCGGTTGGTGTATTCTTTCTTGGATCAGTGATAACTTCGGTCGACAGACCACGGGTCGCAATGAATCGGATACTTGCGTCGGGATAATTGTTGCGTTTGACCGTTTCTATAATCGCCGCTCGCCATCCCTCGCGATCCAATGATGGTGTTAGGCGCGTCGCCCTTATCGAATCTTCAAACCGGTCCAGGTGAGCATCGAGCTTAAAGATGCTGCCTTTCCAAGCAGAAACGACATCGAAGACAGCATCCCCCAAAAGAAACCCCTGGTCCAAGACTGAAATACTCGCCTGACTAAGAGGCTTATACTCGCCGTCTATATAGACGACTGCTTCTTCTGCCATATCGATTCTATTTCCTAGATTTATTCTGCAGCTTGAGGAATGACTGGGCAGACATCTTCTTTCGTGACCAAGTCAAATACAAAAAGATATTTTGCCATCCCGGTAAGAACTGCGGCAACGAATCCCATTTCGACGATCTGTTCGTCGGTATAGTGGGCGCCCAAGCGATCATGAAGTTCTGGCGTCAACTCCCCGTGCATATTCTGCAACATCATTTGCTCTGCCAACTCGATAACAGCCAGGTCCTTCTCATCAAAGTGGTCGGATGATGGGGTCGGTATATTGTCGATCTGTTCCTGGGTGATGCCCGAATTCATGGCATCGACGCTATTCCATCGATTGCAAAAGTAGCAGCCGTGTTGCTTAGACAGCTTCAGGCGCAACAATTCCTTAGTACGAACATCTAACTTCATGCCCGAGTTCTCGTTATAAAATATTTGCTTATAGAAACCCTCGAAATACCACTTCATCATCGGTGGGCTATTCGCAAAGACCTCTACAACAGTCGCCTCACCCGTTCTTTCAATCCCCAGGTCCCAAACTTCTTGAACGTCTGGCTCCATCTGGTCGCGTGGAACGCGATTGAGATGAGGGTCTGGCATAGCTTAATCCTCCATATGTGTGGGCTGGCACTCAGAACTCAGGTTAGGGTAAATTGTATGTAATTCTGCATACCTAGGACAAGGCCTCGGCCTCAATTTAACTCTCACAAAAGGGAATATACACTGTGTTTTGGGGGCCCAATTAATAGATTTAATTGAACACAAAGAAGCCTTATGTTGCAGAACTTTTTTTGTTGATTAATTACTGGGCGCGCTACTGCAGCAAGGCTTAAAAAAAATCAGAATTACAGATACGCAGGACCTAATTTGAAATGCCTAAAACCAAAAAAAAAAGACACGGTAAAAAACGGACAGTCGCTGGTTCAATATGTCGTCGACAAAATCACGGCAGGGGTTGAGCGTGGCAATTACTCACCGGGTCAACGCCTCATCGCAGCTGATCTGGCTGAACAATTTAATGTCAGTCGTGCGCCGGTGCGGGAAGCGTTACACGTTCTGGCTGGCGAAGGAGTGGTTGATCTCATACCCAACCGTGGCGCCATGATCCGCAAAGTCTCAAACAAAGAGCTTGTAGACCTTTTGGATTTCACAGAAGCCATCTGTGTTCTGGGCGTGCGCCAGGCCACGCCAAAAATGGATAAGCCGAAAAATATAAAAATTATGGAAAAGGCGATGCAACGCATCAGAGATGCGTACGCCAATAAAATTCCTTTGCCGCTGATATCATCGCTTTATCAATACCATGTCGACTTAAATGCAATTTCTGGAAATTACTATGTCGACTTCTTTTACCGCCGTGTTCCGTTTCACTTCTTCAACCCTATGTTTGCCGAACAGGTGCCATCGAAGCCTGAGCATTGGGATGGATTTCTAAGAGACTACGAACAGATTCACAGCGCGGTCCTGTCGCGTGACCCACACGTTTCAACAACGACATTTATTAGCCACATGCAGTGGGTTATCTCGATCGCGAAAGAGTAGGTCCTCCCTCTCGCTTTTCGTCTTTCAAACTAAATTAAACGACCCCGCCGATATTGATCCCATATTGTATACAATTCTACATTCAATTATTATCAGTCTTTAGCTTGTCTGCGTCGCCCCTAATTGCGGGGCCAGGAGAACAGTATGACTCGATTCATCAATTTGATTTTCGTTCTTGCCAGTTTCGTTGCGTCTTCAACTGCGTGGTCACAAGCGCCAATGACCGATGCTCAATACTATGTCGAAGAAAAAATGCTGGTCATGCCCGGCAAACACGAATGGTTCGAAGACTTCTGGAAAACAAAAGTACTTCCGGTTTTCGCCAAGATGGACGGATACATGGGATACCACATCAGTACTATTTATCCGGATCCAGAATTAGAGAGAGAGGAATGGGACTTCGGTGAACTCCTACCGCTCGGACCACCTGGCGAAGTTTTCATTCCCCACGGAGGTCTGCAACTTAAGGGAACGGTTACCAATACAATGATTCACTTCGATTCTCTTTTGCGGGGCACGTATAACTACAAAGTCATTCACTATTGGCGAGATGCAAAATCTCTTCGAGGACTAGTTCCGCAATTCGGGCCTATATGGACAAGAGTCCATGGCGACGACGATCCCTGGAAACTCCTGGAAACCGAGTACTTTGTGAATCTCGAGAATCATTGGGATACGGTTTATAGAATTCCCCAATAGACTCACGAGGGGGACCGGTAAAAAAAGTCCCCCTTATTTCTTTGCAAGGTCTGGCGACTCTCCCTCACGGGTCCAACTTGCGCGGTACTCAGATGCCACATCTCTGCCAGCTGGGCGATATGGCACGTCTGTCGTCTTTTCGTATCCACCCCAGAGCTGCCCTTCCTCGGATTTCCGCCAAGCCTGATAATCGGCTGAGCTTTCTTGCAAACCTTTGATCGGGTGATCCTCCCAGGCGACGTGCTCTGTCGGTACATCAAAAGGCGCTGAGTCCAAATAATGTCCGCATAGTTTTCTCGCTTCGGGGTATTCCCGTGGAGGCCATGGGAAACCCATAGGTGAGTCCGTGTGCACCAAGATGAGTGCACCAGACCTTGAGACAAAAGGTGCGTGATACCATTCTTGCGGATGACCAACTACACTGCCAATGCCCATCTGCCCTTCGTTTATGAGGAAGCAGTCTCCCTGAAGGAGAATAATTTCCTCCCAGCATTCGTGATGCACGTGCTCATCTTCTGCAATCATGTTCGGTTCTATGTATTGGAACCGGATATAGCCCCCCGGTCCGCCATCAAACCCTTCATCGCATGGATGCGGTGTAGGGTCGGGAAGACGCAAAGATTTGTGCATCACACCATGAGCGCCTGGAATACTTTGTGTCCACGGCTTCTCCCAAGTCTTAATCGTCCGGTTGCGTGTCACTGGATAGGAGTAGGCAGGAATATTTGGATTCCAAAATGCAAGCG
>JAQWQC010000013.1 GCA_029245025.1 Rhodospirillaceae bacterium | reverse complement strand
GATCGACACCTACGTTATATCCGGCGCATACGCGATTGACCCCTATCCATTGACTCCGGGTGTCGAGGGGGCAGGAACCGTGACCGCTGTCGGAGAAGGCGCTGAAAGCTTTGCCGTAGGAGACCGTGTTGCTTATGGAGGGCCTCCCCTTGGAGCCTATTCGACGGTGCGAAATATGTGGCCAGGTTACGCGGTCAAGATTCCGGATTGGCTGGGGTTTGAAGATGCCGCAGCCATTATGATCGCGGGTCCGACGGCGCAAATGATGGTTAAACGCGTCTACAACGTTAAACCTGGAACCAAAGTCCTCGTCCATGCGGCCGCAGGAAGCACTGGGGACTCTTTGGTGAGATGGTGTGCTCATTTAGAAGCTGAGGTCTTTGGCACCGTAGGGAGCGAAGAAAAAGCAGTCCGCGCCAAAAACGCCGGTTGTAGCCATGTCATCAATTACCGCGAGGGCAATTTCGCGGATCAAATTCTGGAGGCTACAGACGGTCGTGGCATTGACGTCGTATACGATGGCATAGGCAAAGACACCTTTGACGACTCTATGCGGTCACTAACACCAATTGGCATGTTTGTGACGTTCGGCCAAGCGTCAGGCCCGTTGCCGCCGATCGACCTCAGCGTGGTTCCTGTCACCTACTCAAACTTTATTGCCCGGCCGTCCGTATTTGCTTTTAACGCGGAACGCGAGACGTATGTTGAATCGATGTCAGACGTATTTGACGTTCTTGAAAAGAACATACTCAACGCAACTCCGGGGCACGTTTATCCCCTTGAAGAAGCGCCAAAGGCGTTGTCTGACCTTATGGAACGGAAAACGGTAGGCTCAATCGTTTACTCTATATAGCTTCCGAACCGTTACCCTAACTCGGTATAGAATTCCCTTAATCCGGCAACAACGCTGTCTGGATCATTGTCTGGTTGATAATCGGCGCCTCCTACAATGCATTGCCGTGCGTCGGGACGCATTTCCCCTGCCCTCTCAAACAAAGGCCATAGAACATCGTCCTTCGAACACATAATCATCAGAGGGCAAGAAATGGATTTGTACAAACCTTCAACGTCCTGACTCCAAACAGCGGAAAAAGCCATCGGCATCGTCTCATGGGCGATCAAATGATCCACCATTTCTCGATTGTGCAGTTCAAGAGTGGTGGACGCACCGATCATCTTTAGATAAGCCCAAGCCGTCGTAAGAAATTCGCCGGTAGTCTCAATCTTGAACGGCTGAATAAAAGTTTTCATATACTCGCGCTTCTCTTCCTCATTGACCAGAACCGGTCCGATGACTGAAAGACTGGCGACCTTGTCAGGGGCCTTGCCCGGCATTTCCATAGCGATGCAGCCTCCGGTGTGGTGGCCACAGGCATGAAAGGACTTGATCCTTAGATCATCAATCGCCTCGAGAAGACGGTCAGAAAGAAAACCTATATTCGGGATTGCCTTGGGGTGGTACGACCCACCAAATCCCGGGGAGTCAAACGCATAGCAGTGATAGTCATCAGCCAATTGCGCCATCACTTTTTCATACATGGCGCCAGAACTGGCAGTTTGATGGAAAAAACAAATAACAGGTTTGTCCGATGAGCCAGACTCTCTGTAGTGCACCTGCCCTTCAGAACAGTTTGCGTACCCCTTTGTAATCATTGCTACCCCCTTATAGAGATCATCGCCCCGCGTTACGGCGATTTCCTTGTTGCTCAAAATCGTATGCATTCTAGTATGCAAAAGAACACGGCGGGGAGATATTTAAAATGACTAAATCGACAGTTCTTATTTCCGGTGCAGGCATCGGCATTGGCAAAGGCATAGCCGAAGCTTTTGCTGAGGCGAACTATAGGGTTATTGCGACGGACGTTTTAGCAGAAGAAGGAACAAGAGTCGTCGATACGCTAGCCGCCTCCGGCGCCGAAGCCGAGTTCCATGAGATGGACGTCACCAACACAGGTCAGGTGAACACCGTTATTAAGAATATCGAGAAGGCACACGGCCCGATCACGACATTAGTCTGCAACGCAGGTATCGCAAAAAAGATCCCACTCAACACAATGACTGATGATCAGTGGGATCTCACAATAGATGTCGACCTTAAGGGTATGATTCGGATGATCCGTTCTGCAGCGCCTGCAATGCGGGAAGCAAAAACGGGCTCTATCGTATGTCTCGCGTCTATTGTGGGCACTGCATACGGTTGGGATGAACATGTCCCATACTCAGCGGCGAAGGCTGGAGTTTCAGGTTTGGTCCGAGGTGTCGCGATTGAACTGGCCAAGGACGGAATCCGGGCGAACGGCATTGCACCCGGTTTCATACGTACAGCACAAACATTGGATCCTGTTCACTCTGTCGGCGAAGAAGGTCTCAACGCAGTCGCACCAAGTATTCCACTAGGGCGCGTAGGTGACCCGTCAGACATTGCGGATGTCGCTGTATTTCTGGCCTCAGAAAAGGCGCGTTATATCACTGGACAAACCATCACCGTAGATGGCGGTGTTCTTGTGGGGCTTTAGATTATCTTGAGACTGCGCACTTAAGTTTTGGCTTAATTTGCTCGCCAAAATCCCGAATACCACCGACGAAGTCCGCCCAACTAAAAAGCATCCCGTCAACATTAGTTTCTTCAGCGATGGCATCGATTTTCTGGGCGACGGTATCAAACGAACCACAAATGACCGGGAAACCCATAAAGGCCATATTACCCTCCTCAAGTCCGAGAGCTAGGCCTTCTTTCAAGTGATCCGCTGTTCCACCAGTATTTGAATCTAGATTAGCGCTGGCAATGATATTGCTGATCGCCCCCTCATCTGCGTTGTCGATTATTTTCTGCCCCATAGCGATAGCTTCCTCATCAGTATCAGCTGTGATCAATCCAAAGAGCGCATATGTTCCGACTTCGCGGCCTTGCTCCTTTCCTTTAGCTTTTAAGCTATCACTGATCCCCTTGAGCTTAGGGGGCTGGGCCATCACAAAGTTATGGTCCGCATTATTTGCAACAAACTCGACACCCTTCGGTGACTGACCGGCGCATACAATCTCAATCTCGCGACCAGGCATTGGTAAACAACTACAATCTTCGAGGTCGAAGAACTCACTATGGTGCGTTGATGTTCCGTTTCGCCACAGATCTTGAAGAATAGCGAGATAGTCCGCCGCATATTCGTAGCGCCTATCGTAATAATCATCACCACGCCACAACCCCATTTGGGTGTATTCAGGTTTATTCCAGCCGGTGACAATGTTTAGCCCACATCGTCCACCGCTGATGTCATCAAGTGTCGCCATCATCCTGGCGACATACGCAGGATGCTGACTGAGAAGAGCGATGCTTGGTATGAGGCCAATGCGGTCTGTAACACTCGCTAGGCCTGCCATAAGCGTAAAAGATTCAAGGCAGGCATCCCAATACCCGGTCTCTCCTCCAAACCCACGGAATTTCATCATTGAAAGAACGAAATCCAGATCCTGCTTCTCTGCCTCCAGAGTGATCGCCTTATTGTTCTCAAAGGTTGGCAGATAAGGATCCACAGCCTTAGAAATAATGTAACCGTTGCTACCGTTTGGAAGAAAAACGCCGAACTTCATGGTACTGTTCCAGTGCTAACAATATGTCTGATCAACAACGGCTAAAGCTTCGTCAAAAGCTGTAAGGGCCGTATCAATTTCTTCTTCAGAAATCGTAAATGGAGGTCCCAGTTTAATCGTATTGGGAACAAAACCCCCGAGAAAAGTGCCACGTTTAGCGCACTCACCGGCGATAATATTGTTGGGGTGCTTAGATAAATCGCCAGTAAAGCCGGTCCATCTATCCTCATCTATTATTGGGTCGCCGTCACCGTTGACCATATCAACGACGTAGAACAAGCCATGCCCACCGATGTGGCCAACACAAGGGTGGCGGTTAGCGAGTTCGTGCAGTTTGCCTTTGAGGTATGCGCCACGGCTTCTGACTTGCGGTAGCAAGCCCTCACGCAACATGGTCTCCACGGCACCAACGATGGAAGCGCAGACGATGGGATGACCATCCCACGTACTTCCACTCCACCAACGTGCACCCTCCAGAAACTCAGACACTTCCGTACTGGCAATAACGGCGCCCACCGGCATAGAAGATCCATTGATCGACTTCCCCGTCGCCATGATGTCCGGGTGAATGCCGGGGGACAGCTGATAACCGAACCATTCCCCAAGACGGCCAAATCCGCAGAGAACTTCATCATCAACCCAAAGAAAACCGTACTTCCGACTCAGCTCGAAAATGCCGGGTAGATATTCCTTATGTGCAGGAAGACCGCCAGCGCCGAGCATAGGTTCCGTGATGATAGCTGCAATATTTTCAGGGCCCACGGCGCGAATCATTGCTTCGGTCGCAGCGAGAGAAGGAAGAACTTCGTTGCCCGTCCAATCTTGCCGTTCAGGCGCAGGCACCGGGATGTATCCAGACGCTGGAAACCCAGGAACATCCTTAACTATATCTGGAGCGTCAGCTGGCGTGACATTGTTGCGATAGCCACGCAGCATTGTCGCACCGACCGTTAGTCCGTGAAACGAATGCGCTTGTGTGAGAACAACCTGACGGCCTGTATACAAGCGCGCCATTGTAAGGGCGTTCTCAACTGCTTCTGTACCTGAAGCAAGAACTCGCATACGGCCTGCCCATTGTGGATTGCACGATCCCAAAATGTCTTCGATAACGAGTTTGGCGGCACGTGCGCGATATTCGTTCGCCATACCAAAGAAAACATGACCGTAACGGTCCATTGCTCGGCGAATCTCGTCATATACACCAGGGTTCCTATGCCCTAGGCTGTCTGAAATTAGCTGACTCTGGAAATCTAACAGACGGGTACCGTCTGCCATAACAATGTAATTGCCATCTTGGCGGTCAACGGCCACGAATTGATGCTCCGACTTAGCCTGCGTGTTGTGCAGATAGTAAGAGCGATCCCAGGTCTCGATTTGAGACCAATCGGTCATGTGATCAACCTTTGCGCTACAGATCGAAGCGAATGATCGTGTTATTGCGGGCGAGCATGTCGCGCTTTTCCAGATCAGGCCCCTCGGCCTCATCTTGAATAACGTTGTCACGCACCAAACCATCCGTCGTTTCTTTGCGCAAAATGACCATTAGGTTCGTGTGATCAAACACGGCAAACGGAAAATCATGCCACGTCCCGACGTGCATCATAAACCCAGCTGAGCCATCAAAGAGGAAGGCCTCCCATTTATCCATATCCGGCATGTCTTTATCGTTTGGTGGCGCGAAAGCAGCAATAAACGGCTTCGACCCAAGAGAGATAAATGCCTGAGTATGTTTAAAGTGGCGCTCTGCATGACGCATTTCGAACGGACGACGATTAACTGTGACGATTGGCAACTCAGTCTGCTCATCAGAGACAAAGTCTGCGACCCGGCGAACCTTGACCGCCCCATCGTAGAAGTCGATGGGCATAGGATCGATAGCCTCGTTGTAACCCAAGACTTCACCATACGGTGCTAGCTTCTCGGGCGTGGCAATTTGCAACTTTAAAGTTTTAACGATCGGCTCAAGTTTCGTCGAAATATTCATGGTTACGCCCCTTATTCTATTCAGCGGCTTCGCGCGTATTTTGCTTCAATTTAGCGGCCGCTTTTACGGCTCGCCGCAAACTTTGGTACCCCGTGCATCGGCACAGATTGCCAGCCAATGCCGTTTCTATTTCTGCATCACTCGGATCAGGATTAGCGTCCAACAGTTCCGTTGTGCACATCAACATGCCTGGCGCACAAAATGCACACTGAAAACCAGCCTCATCCCAAAACGCTTGCTGAACCGGGCTTAGCTCTCCATCATCTTGGGTCAATCCCTCGATGGTTGTGATCTTCGCACGACCCAAAGTGGCGGCCAGCGTAATGCATGATTTTGCAACCCGGCCATCAATTGAAACGGTGCATGCGCCGCAATGTCCCGTCATACAACCCATGTGGGTGCCGGTCATGTTGAGATCATCGCGCAACAAATCCAGCAATGATTTGTGGGCCGGTATTTCCAACTCGTGAAGTTTGCCGTTAATCCTCAGATTAACGAGAACTGTATCTTCCAACATATCTTCCATTCCACTCGCCCCTTAACCTGCTTTTTCGACAGCGGCTTCAACAGCGCGACGCGCCATCACCCCGGCCATAGCTCGACGCCAATCGCCATCACCCTGATGGTCTGATAACGGCTCAGAGATTTCCGCAGATGCTTTTTCTTCAATTTCTTCCGCAAGATGGTCAGACCACGCCTGCCCACGGCAGCCACCAAGCGCATCTGATATGTCGATAGGAAGCGCCGAAACAGCCCCCACCACCACACGCAAGCTTGTGATTTTGTCACCATCAAGCGTGACTATGGCTGCAGCGTTGGCAGATCCATAACCTCCTGCTGTTATTTTTAGTTTCTCATAAGACCAACCAGCGCCAGGTGTCATCGGCTTGAGGTGAATGCGCACCAATAAAGACTCGCTGCCCAGACCATGGCTAGCATCTCTCATCAGGTCAGCCAGCGCGACGCGCGTTTCTCCATCGCCCCTGAGTACATCAAACTCTGCGCCAAGCGCCAAGAGCGACGGTAGAATGTCATACAGCGGATGCATCGACACGATATTCCCGCCAATTGTCCCACGGTTGTGGACCTGCATACCGCCGCCGATTTGAGCTGCCGCGTAAGACAGTAAGGGTATCTTCGATTGTATTACTTCACTGTCTTGAACATCTCTATGAACCGTTGAAGAGCCGATATGGATGCCATCATCTTCTTCAGCTATGCCTTTGAGCGCGGAAATTTGCCCAACATCGATATAGACCTCGGGCATCAACGCCCCATAGTTGACGCTCGGCATGACTTCTTGTCCGCCGGCAATGATCATCGCCCCCGTTGAAAGCCCACCCATAATATCAGCCGCTTGACCGAGGTCACGAGGACGCGCGAATGCTGGATACAAACTCATGACTAAGCCACCTTACGCTGAGGCTGGGCCTTTTTAGCCGCCTGTATGGCTGACCAAACCCGCGGCGCAGTTAAAGGCGTTTCCGTCATCATCACACCGAAAGGCGTTAGAGCATTGTTGACTGAGTTCACGATTGCTGCTGCAGATCCACCGACACCAGCCTCACCAGCACCCTTCAAACCTTTGTAATTAACTGGGTTAGGGCTGTCATGATGAGACAAATCAATTGACGGCACATCGCCAATACGCGGCATGACATAGTCCATGAAGTTCTTGGTAAGCTGCCGCCCGTTCTCATCGAACGTGATGTTCTCAGCCATCGCAGCGCCAATTCCAAACATGATGGCACCACACGCCTGCCCCTCAACCAATATGGGGTTAATGACGTTGCCGCAGTCGTGAGCGACAGAGAACTTCAACAGCTTCACTTCACCGGTGTTGACGTCCACTTCACTGATCGCGACGTAGGCTGCATTTGAATAGCTTGGGTAAGGGTTAATCTGCCCCTTCTCGTTTGGTGTATGCCGCACTAAGCCAGGCTTAAACATCGCCGTCGCTTCCAGAGGTGGTTCAATAACCGACCCAACGTCGTAAGCTCGCGTGTAACAAGCGTAGCAGACTTCTTCCAGGTCAATCGTTTTGTCGCCTGATGCAATGATACCGTCTTTCATGGATACCGATTCTTCATCTACTTCCATGAGGGCCGCTGCGACCTTGATAATTTTTTCACGCACTTCTATGGCCGCTTTTGCAGCCGACCCTCCACCGACGATGGTTGACCGTCCTGAGGAGTTGCCAAAACCATAAGGGCAAGTCGTTGTGTCACCCTGTACAACTTCAATCGTATTCAGGCGAACACCTAGTTCGTCGGCGACAATTTGCGCGATACCCGTTGGATTACCGGACCCTGGAGTCGTAACACCTGTCAGTACACGCACCGAACCATCGGGCGCAACACGAACCGTGGACGAATCATACCCAGCAACGAACGTACCTGGCAGCGTTCCACCTTCGGGTGTCAATTCGAATCCGACGCCGATGCCGAGGTAGCGCCCCTCTTCACGCGCCTTTTCTTGTTTCACCTTCCACTCATCATAGCCAATAGCATCCAAGGCTTTTTGCATGACGCCAGCGTAGTCCCCAGAGTCATATATAAGGCCGGTCGGGCTGTCGTATGGGAATTGGTCTTTCTTAATGAAGTTTCTCATACGCATATCGACGGGATCTATGCCCAGTTCTCTAGCCGCATTGTCCACAGAAAGTTCCAGGGCCAGTGCCGTCACCTCTTTTCCGTAACCACGCGAAGCGTTCCAGCCGGGCTTATTCGTCACAACTGCCGACAGTTGAACATCTAGATTGGTGACCGCGTAAGGTCCAGGCATCGTAAGACCGGTCAGGAACGCCATCCCCCAGCCAGGACAAGATGACGGTGCGCCCGTGTTAGCAAGATAATGGTCTTTAAGACCCAAAATGGTTCCGTCTTTGGTGACGGCCAGTTCAACAGAATGAACCTGCTCTCGCGCACCGATCAGCAAGCACTCTTCTCGGTCCTCAACCCATTTGACGGGCTGGCCAATAAGTTTGGAAAGAAAACACACCAACCCTTCTTCAGGGTGACCGTGCATTTTCATCCCAAAGGCGCCGCCAATGACCGGCGCATGCACTCGAATTTTATTTTCCGGCATCCGTAGAATCTTAGACAGCACGTTTCTCAGCGGATGAGGGTTCTGAACCGTGCCATACAAAGTCACACTATCTGTGCCGGCATCATAAACCCCGTTGTAGGTGCGCGTTTCAATTGGCTGAGTCGAAAAGCGATGCACCTTCACATCGGTCTTAATTACCCGGTCAGCCGAGGAGAAAGCCTGGGCGACATCACCGCCACCGAACGGCACTTGCATGATCATGTTGGCGTCCCAACCAGGCACAACCATCGGCGCATCATCTTTTAGGGCGTCTTCTGAATCGATCACCGGCGTGGTGACCTCATAATCAACAACAATGCGAGAAGCCGCATACCGCGCGGTTCGCTTGTCTTCGGCGACAACGACGGCGACAGGCTGTCCAAAACACCAGACATGATCCAAGGCCAAACAACGGATTGACGCGCTGCGCCCACCAAAAACCGCGGGGTCAATGTAATGAGGAATGGGATCTATATGTTCGGCGGCTTGAGCCCCAGTAACGACCCGCACAACACCCGCAACTTTCTCAGCGCCAGATGTATCGATACTCTGTATGTTCGCAGCTGCATGCGGACTTCGCAAAATATGTGCATGTAATTGCCCGGGGAAATTAATGTCATTGGTATAAGTCGCCTTACCCATGACCGGTGCCCGCCCCTCAATGGTGCGGACCGATTGACCGACATAGCCTTCAGTTTCGGATTTCTGCTCACCCATCCTAGCCCCCTGGTTTTTTTACTACTGACGCGATTTTGGTTATTTTAGGACATAGTTATAGGCGTTAGCTTAATGCCAGGGACTCAGATTGCATACAAAAATGAATATTATTAAACGTTATTCTTCATGGATTACCCATTCGGGCTGATATTGCAGTCTCTTACTTTAACCCTCTCCGCCGGAATTCGTGACGTAGCTCTCTCGCAAATCTCTCTCGACCTGTCGAATCTCCCAGATTGCCCCCCCCGCTGATACTCAGAAAAAACCTCCTGTCTAATAGGGAAAACGCATGAGATTTGTTCGTTGGTGATTGCGTGGGCAGGGCAGCAAGAATCGAACTTGCAAAAACTAACACCCCGTAACTAGTCACAGACCGATTTACATGGGCAATAGTACTGTGTTCATGAAAATTTGCCGCCATAGAATCATGAGGTTGTCACAAAATGTCGGGCGGAATCGAGCATTTTATCTGTCGGTCTCTGCGGTTCTGGAATGGTCATTCCGACTTTCACGGCGGGACGCTCACCGATGGTCTCAAACCAACGGCTTAGATTAGGGAATTCTTCTAGTGGTATACCCGACCAGTCATGTTGTGCTACCCATGGGTAGCAAGCCATGTCAGCAATCGAATAATCGCGCGCAAGGTACGTCTCTTCAGCGAGTCGATCATCCATGACTTTATAGAGGCGCCGCGTTTCATTCTGATACCGACTAATCACCGATGGAAGCTTGTCCGGGAAGTACCGATAAAATACGTTTGCTTGTCCTTGCATGGGACCCAAGCCGCCCATTTGCCATATCAACCACTGAAGAACGAGGGATCGTCCTTTGGCACCTTGCGGCAGAAACATGCCAGCTTTTTCTGCCAGATAAATTAGAATTGCACCCGATTCAAACACAGCGAAGTCGTCGTTATCGCGATCAATAATCGCGGGAACCCGTCCATTGGGATTGATCTTTAAGAACGCGGGCTGTTTTTGCTGTTGTTCCTTAAGAACGATCAGCTTGATCTCATAGGACAGAGCCATCTCCTCTAGAGCGATCGAGATTTTGCGCGTGTTGGGAGTAGACCATGTGTAAAAGTCTATCATGACGTAATCGCTACGGTTCTATCTGTAGCACTACGCCGAACTGAGTCTCGATGTGACGCTTAGACAAATCGCCACCCTCACATTCTCCTTTGTCGTCACCCAGTTCCAAATTTTCATTCGTCTCATTGGTACATATGCACACAAAATGGGTTGGTTCAGATATGGGAAACGGCACTTCGTGCCAAGTCCCCACATCCATTACGAGTCCACCTGTTCCATCAAACTCGAATGCCTGAATGTTGTCTAAGTCTGGCAAGTTTGACTCGCCGTCATCCCAAGACCCATCAGCTTTTCGGGCAGTCGGTTTTCCCAACACCATGTAGAAAGGCTTGCCCGACAAGGGAATAAACGTCTGGGTATGATTGGTATGGTATTCCATCCATTTGACCTGAAGGTCTCGAGGATTGAACGACACGAGATTGAGACACAGATCATCGTTGCCGTGGAAATTTGCAGGTTGAGAAACGACTACGTCAGAACCGTAGAAGTCGATTTTATCAAGCACTGAGTCATCGGGCTCGCCAATCAGGTAACCGTACCCCGCTAAGGATTCTTGCGTTGCTTTCACTGGCGTTAGAGTGCGCACTTCAACGTTTACCGCTGGCTCTGCCATTTCTATTGCCCTTTTTCTACCACTGCTTCTTCAGCTTGAACTTATCTCTCGCCGCTTGAGGACTCAGGACCTGCCCACCCAACTCCTCAATAATGTGTTTCGCCTTGGCAACCAATTGCCCGTTGGTCGCAAGAACACCTTTGGACAGGTAAAGGCTATCTTCCAGCCCGACCCTACAGTTACCACCAAGCAACACAGCCTGAGCTACCATTGGCATCTGGGCCCGAGATATGCCGAAGGCCGCCCAATTGGCGCCAATCGGTAACATGGACCGCATGGCTATCATAGCTTCCGCCGTGGCCGGAGCACCGCTAGCGATATCTAGGCAGAACTGAAAGAGCGGCGGATGTTCAATCAAACCCTCTTTGATGAGTGCGAGCGCGTGCTGCATTTGCCCCATGTCGAAAACTTCCAACTCGGGCTTAACACCCAATTCCCGAGCCCGTTTCGCCATCCAACGAAGATCCATGAGGCGGTTGATCACCACTGTATCTTCGCCAAAGTTCATAGAGCCACAATCAAGAGTGCAGATTTCTGGCTTGAGTTCTTCGATATGCTGGAATCGTTCTTCCGCTGGCACTAGGTCTGTATCAGTACCTGTAACGCGCGGGTCTTGTTCGGCCAGTTGCAACTGGCCGCCCATGCCGACCGTTAAATTGAGCACGACATCGGTTCCAGACTCACGAACCTGCTCAACCACTTCTTTAAAGTGAGCGGGATCCCGCCCCCCTTTACCGGTTTCTACATCTCGTACATGTACGTGAACAGCTGAGGCTCCGGCCACCGCCGCCTCGATAGCCGCCGTTGCTATTTGTTCAGGCGTGACCGGAACATGCTCACTCTTGCCTGCGGTGTCGCCTGCTCCTGTTAGCGCGCATGTTAGAACGACGTCTCGATTCATTATGTTATTGCTTTCTTTGTCTTTTATTCAGATCTGCCCATCTGATGCCGTACAAGGGGCGGGACCGTGTCAAAGGGGCGCACTCTGCTGTTCAAATAGTTCTATCCATGCCCCGCTTGGTGCTTTGACAATAGCCGACTTGACCTGCCCATAAAGCGCGACGGGTAATGTCTTCATTGGCCGCGCAAACTTCACTCCGTTTTCAGCAATTTCTTCCACATACGTTTCCAAGTCAGGTACGTGTACACGATACATCAACACCCCGAGATTGGGTGGATGTGCCCGGTGGGAAAAATCAGCACCTGACACACCTGTAAAATTGAATATCTCAATGCTTCCGCCATCAGCGTCAGGGTCAAAAATAAAACTCGCGGCCATCTCAGTGACCTTACCTTCCAACAGAAGGTTATTCGGAATGCTCATATTACTAGACCCATCCTCTGGCCACGTGGGAGATGCTTCCCAGCGGACGTGCCAACCCATCTTGTTCTGAAAGAAATCCAGGCTCACTGCATAGTCGTCGACCATCTGAGTCGCGTTGACCACATGGCTCATCTTTGTAAAAGGCGGAACGTCTGCATAAGGATCGTCAACGCGATACAACAAATTAATCACCACACCATCGTGACCGCGCAGCATAGCCCCACCGTAGGATTTTCCAAATATGGTGTAGTAGGTTGGATCAGCGAACCCAGAAAAGCCATGATCTCGCATGTCCTCAAACACGCCCTCTAGGTCTTTCACTAACGTGTTGAAATTGAAAATTGCACCGGTATCAAAAGGACGTGCACTGGACCGAATGCGAACCTGCTCTGTCCCTAAAAACTTAACCAGTCGAAGGTAACCTTTTTCCGACCCGGGAACCCTCAAAACAGCCTGTTCAATCAGAGTATCAGCTGGAACGCCCCAATGAATCGCTTGGTCTGTAGGCGCAGCACCACGATAAGCGACTTCCCAGCCTGCAATGGCTTTATACATTTCGATTGCACGATCGAGAAATTTAACGCTAACAACCATCTCTTGCAGCCCGCGCCGCTCAGACAGGTCGACAGCCTGTGCAGGTATCGAGGCCCCTCCCATGAACAACACCAATGCCAACAAGCTTAGGCTTAAGAAAATTTTTGAAGATATCATCATCACCGCTCCCCACGCTGACAGAAGTGTGAGCCACCCGCGACACTATGCTACTGACGCATGCTCATTTTGATGAGATGAGCCGGCCCCTTTTAGTTTCATGATTTTGAATCCGGTAGCTGCGTAAAGCAAAGAGATCACCGGGCTGGTCAAATTGAAAATGCAATAAGGTAAATAGGCGAGTGTCGGAACGCCCAGCGTCCCCGCCATAAATGCACCGCATGTGTTCCAAGGTACGAGCGGAGACGTAACCGTGCCAGAGTCCTCCACTGTGCGAGAGAGATTAGCGGGATCAAGTCCCCGTTTTTTAAACTCGCCCGCATACACACGACTGGTCAAAACGATAGAAAGATATTGATCGGACGCGATTGTATTGGTGGTCAAAGCTGTCATTCCCGCCCCAGCCACTAAAGAACCATCTCTTTTCAGAAGCAAAAGCAAAGACACTAGAATACGCTTCAACATACCTGTACGTTCCATCATGCCGCTAAAAAACATCGCACTTACGATGAGCCAGATCGTCGTAAGCATGCTGGCCATACCACCACCGGATAACAAATCATCTAGAATTGGTTCACCACTACCCGCCGCATATCCGTTGGCGGCGGCCAACCAGTAAGCTTTGATATATTCCAGCATCCCGATGATACCGCCCGCGCCCTCAGCCGAGTCCTGGAAAACACTTCCAAGCAGGCCACCGATCAGAGTTGACACAAAAATCGCAACAAATGCGGGGACGCGGCTGATGCCCATACCGAACATTGCGAGCAAGGGCAGAAACAAGACGGGGTTAAGCACAAAGATACTTGCAATTGTGTCGCGGAGAGCCTCAATTTGAGCATCGGGCATCACGTCGCCTACCATCACAGTGGCACCCGCAAAGAAAATGAATGCGACTACAAATGAAGGCGTAGTAGTCCACAGCAGAAACGTAATGTGCTTAAAGATGTCCGTCCCCGACAGCCCGGACGCTAAATTTGTTGTATCTGAAAACGGCGATAATTTATCGCCGAAGTATGCGCCGGAAATAATAGCGCCAGCCGTTACCTCAACTGATAATCCCATAGCGCTGGCAATACTGATTAGCGCGATTCCAATTGTGCCTGCTGTTGTCCATGAGCTCCCAATCACCACCGACACGATAGCGCAGACAAGCAGCGTCGCAACATAGAAGTTGCCGGGAGAAAGAACCAACGACCCATAATAAATGATTGTTGGAATAACACCCGCCGCAATCCACACCCCCATCAAGGCGCCGACGGCCAACAGGATGAGTATGGCGATAGCAGATCGACTCACAGACTCCACCACTGCCTTTTCAAGCGTGTCCCATGCCAGCCCTTTGCGCACACCAATCGCAGCTGCGACCATTCCACTGATAATTAGTGCGATCTGTGCTGGCCCGCTAGTTGTCTCGTCGCCAAAAGTAGAAACGGACCCTGCCAGCATCAAGATTAAGAGGGCGATTGGGGCAACAGCCTGGATCAGTCGCACCTCTGGCAAGGCACCTAATCCAACATCCTCATCCACGCCCTCCCCCTCTCAAGAACCAATCTATACTAACAGTTGGACGCCGATCGACTGTCCCAGCTCTATAAGCGGAGACACGTACCGGTTCTTTAGCTCGGCATATTTAACTGCAGACGGAATGTACCGCATCGTCAGCGCGCCCTGGAACACGTCATCCCTAATGATCGGAACTGCGAGTGCTTTTTCTAAACTGCCAGCACGATGATGAATGCAATAACCGTCCTGCCGGGTTTCATTAATTCGACGCTTCACACGACTGACATCTAATGTGCCTTGTTCTGTTTCTAGCAAACGAAGATAGGTCTCGCGTTCCTGATCAGAACAATACGCAAGAAATATCATGCCGCTTGCGGTATCAAACACCGGGATGCGAAATCCGAGATTGTATCGCTGTAACGCGAGTGGGCTAGTGTGATCTGTATTGTAGCGCACCACCATGTCTAAACCCGAGGGGGTGGTCAAAACCAACGGCCAAGTCAGATCATCTGCTGCATCAGTGATTGTCGCGATAGCGGATTCTGTCAGGGCGCTCCAGCGATCGTAGCCGTGAGATAAGCGCGTGACTTGCTCCGTTACTTCATAGGTTTTTGACCCTTCATGACGACGGATCATGCCCGCCTCTATCAAGGTCTCAATAAGGCGCACAACTGTCGCACGCGGTAGGCTGACCCGGCGCGCCACTTCAGAAGCTCTCATAGGGCCGTGCGCGCTGATCTCTGTTAGCACTTTTAGACCCCGAACCAGCGAACGGTTGGTCCGGATGCCGCCTTCAGCCTTACTCATGCCTAAAATTTCTCATTTCTATCCCTGGACCTTTTGCGATATTTCAACCAATAAAACCATTTAGGCTACTTTAGTCAGCACCATAGCTGAAACGGACCTTCGCGTCTTGAATAACCGCATAAAGCGATTCCGCCGGAGCACCAATACGATCAAAAAGAGCCTGGTGAACAGGGCGGGTCGCCGCCGCCCAAACCTCTCTCTGTTGAGGAGTCAAAGTAACAACGCGCGTACCGGCTGTTTGTGGCAGGCGATCCAGTTCAGCTAGCGTATAGGCCCGGCTGCGGGTTCGGAATTCTGATGTATCGCCATAGGCATTTAGAAACAGTGATTTATTGGTTTCACTCAAATTTTCGTACCACACAGCATTCGCCAGCATCATTCCTGTATCATAGGAATGACGCGTCAAAGTGAACACCTTCACCTCGGCTGCCATACCACCCGTGACAAAACCATAATCACTGGTCATACCCCCTTCGATCAGACCGGTCTGAAGGGCGGGAATAATTTCGGTATAGGGGACATAAATCGCATCGGCCATAAGTTGTCGGGCCGTGAGCCTCGCAGCGTCCGTAGGTGCAGTTCGCAGCTTTATGCCAGCCACCCCGCTCGGATCAGCAAAGGATATTGGACCGTAGAACCCGAGCCAACCGCTATCAATCCAGTGAAGAAAGACCAGCCCACTGTCCGCAAAAGCGTCGGAGAAATGCTGAGGAAGAATTTCGTCATAAATCCAATCCATTTGCGCAGCGGACTCAAACAGGAAAGGAAGTTGCAAGACCGCAAGTTCGGGAACCAATGACGTTGCACCGGCCAAGGAGGGCGCTGCCAATTGCAACCGTCCACGCCGCGCAGCCTGGATCATTGTTTCTTCCGAGCCCGCCTCACCGCGGATCATCATCTTCAGCCTTAAGGGTGGATTTGCACCAGCGGCCACGTTTGCGGTGAACACCTTCCATTGGTCGTCGGTTATGGTGTCCGGGAAGGTAATACCGGCCACTAAAACCTCTTGCGCCACATCTTCCTGCGCAGCCGCCGACGAAAAGCACAGAGCCATCGACAAACTAAAGATCAGTATCGCTTTGTTCATGTGAGAACTTTAGCATGCCTAGATTATCGACTGAACTTGCGAATCCACAACCTCATCGATCACTTTTTATGAAAACAACTGTCATACAATCTTATCGAACCGATGATCAGCCGACCTGGATGTCAGCTTGCCTAAGCAGTACAGAAACCTGGGCCGCAACAAACAATTGGGATTACAGTTTTCGCGGCGACGATATATTTGATCTTGTTCCACTGGACTTAAGAGAAAAATTCTCTACCCAGATCCCACTACAAATCGATATCGCCCGCCTGCTGTGGGCCCGTAACGTGCTGGACAATGACACAACAGTGGAGCGAGTCATTTGGCTGGATGCAGATGTCTTCGTGTTTGCGCCCGAGGTCATTCACATAGACCCAGAAGTGGACTTTGCCGTCGGTCGCCAAATATGGATTCAATCCGGCACCGGTGATGAATTTCGCACCTACAGGCAGGTACACAACGCAATCCTGGTGATCAATCGATCAACTCCGGTGCTCGACTTTTTGATTCAAACCGTTCTGACATTGGCTGGGCGACACGACGGACTCGCTGCGCCGCAATTCCTAGGACCCAAGCTCCTCACCGCGCTTCACAATATCGTTGGCTTCTCGGTTATAGACTCTGTCGGTATGGTCAGCCCACTGGCGCTGCGTGATCTAGCGGCCGTAGACGGACCGGCCCTCACCCGCCTGCGCAGCGAAACTAAGACTCCGCTCGGCGCAGTCAATCTATGCTCGTCCTATCGGGACCAAACAATCGACGACGTATGTTGCAATGACGACCTGTTTGAACAGGCCACGCGCACGCTCAAAGAGCGGGGTTCGTTTTAGGGGCCGTGAACGCTTAGGCACAGACCATCAAAATCTGAGGAATCCGCAGGCAACACTCGGTCATCGAAATGCAAATCTTCATTGCCGGCATCATTATGCGGCCCGACTGTCACGGACACCGTATCTGGATCCGTGCAGGCACTTCCATCAGCACAATTGTCTGCTTCAACAGCTGTAGCCACGACAGCCAATTGAACACTGTTTCTATTGTAACCGCCGCGTCGATTCTCCCCATGAGATATCAGGGCATAAAGGGCATTGGGCTGGCTGCCCCCAAAGAGAGTGAGGTTACCTGTGCGGCCAACCGTGCTGTTGCACACATCGAGGGATAGATCATCGACGACCAATGTCACCATAGTGCCGTATGCATAGGTTACGTCAGATTCAGCCAAGCCAAATGACCGAAACGGAACAATGCCCGCATTGATCGTGCACGCGTCTCCCACCGGGGCCGGAGCAAACCCTCGAGCGCCACCCGAGATGCTTCCGTCTGCAGGGCAAGGCAAAAACTGAGACGCATCCTGGGTCACATGGACGGCAACAGCGTCTTCGATTTGTGACAGGCTGGCCGCAGTCGCGCGGGTGCTCCCCAAATCTCGCTCCGGTCCAGAGCCCAGAAGCATTACCGCAACCACAACTGCGGCTAAGGCGAACAAGGTAGCGATCACAAAACCTGCGACGCCACTGTCGTCATGCCAAAAAGCAGAGAGTTCCGATCTGAACATAGCGGGCACATATCTCCTGTGAGCTTTTCATGCATATTATATTGCAACGCTTGGACCTACGGGAGTATTGCCGGAATGAATAGATTAGCACCGACAATAATTCAGCTGACTCCCCACCGATGTGAATCGGTGTAAAATGGCTCTCCACTAAGAATAGGAAACCACATGAAACACGCGTTCAACGCCTTATTCTGCGCCGCACTTTTGAGCATAAGCCCCGCCCACGCTGGCGGCTTTACGCCGGAGCTATTCGATACCTGGATCGATATGCGCACCGGCGGCGGTGACACCGATGTCTATTGGTATTCAGAGGGCCTGCTTAAATCCTTCCCTGAAGGCGATGTGATTGCCGAGATGGTTGGCTTTGACACCAGCACGGTGATCCGTGACCCGGCTGACCCCACCAAAGCCACACAGCTGTCCCGTAAAATATTCTACTGGTTTGATCCGGAGACCGGTGAGCGCTTAGACCGCGACGCGATTTCATACGAGTACCAGGTTAAAACGTATGAACTTGAGGGTGATGAGATTGTCTATGGCGTTGAGTCCCGCGCCGGCAAACGCATCTCTCATGTGGCGCCGACGCAAAACTATTCCGTTAAAAAGGTCGATGGCACACTTTGGTTCAACTACGCGGTATTCATTCAACGTGGGTCTGGAAAGTTTGAGAACTCAGACTTCTACATCATTCCCGGTGATGACCTGAGCGACCGGGAAAAATATCAGCACAGTTGGGTGTCCTATGGTGTGGGACCAATCATGTCGAACGCTGTGGCTTGGCGGCACACCTCCTTCGACGACATGCCGGAACGCATAACCAAGATTGTGCGCAAAGAAGCCCCGCTCTGGATGGAGCCACCGCGCACTCTGGATGAAGTTGAGATGCTGCGGAACCAAGTACAAACCGCATCTGCACCCCAAACCAAATACCAAAGCAACGAATAAACAATGAAATACCTCCACACCATGGTCCGCGTGACCGACCTCGATGAGTCTTTGGATTTTTACTGCAACAAACTGGGCTTAAAAGAGCTCCGCCGATGGGACCATGAAGGTGGTCGCTTTACGCTCGTTTTTCTGGCTGCTCCCGGCGATGAAGAAGCGGCCGTAGAGTTAACCTACAACTGGGATCCGGAAGAGTACCCCGGCGGCCGTAACTTTGGACACCTCGCCTATGAGGTCGATGATATCTATGAGACCTGCCAACGGCTGATGGATGCAGGTGTTACCATCAATCGCCCGCCCCGCGAGGGCCGGATGGCCTTTATTCGCTCACCGGATCAAATTTCGATTGAGCTCTTACAAAAAGACGACGCCCTTCCTGTCCAGGAACCCTGGGCCTCTATGGAAAATATTGGAGAGTGGTGAGACCGCCGCACAGTTAGTGGACGTGTTCTCCAGCCAAAGGCATTTGACCAAGCTTGGTCAGTATGTACTCAAGGTCATCGCTTTCAAACTCAACGTCGCCAACTGTGAGACGGTCTTCCTCCACAGTCAGACTCCTTGTCATGTCTGCGAGCAACCGGGCAATCATGGTTGGCTCGCCAAATTCGTGGTTTGGTTGTATTTATAAACCACCGTTTCCCGCATTTTACTTTATTTGCCGACTGGTAAAATCAATTTACTGAGCGCTTTCTTGAGGCTTGGAAAACGAAATATCGCCTAATACGAGTTTTCCGAGGTCTATCTGCTCTAAGAATGCACGCGTGAAAGCCCTGCAGGGTTGCGAGTTTGTGGCGGTTTGGCTTTCAGCCGTGGTTTCTTATGTGGCCGGACGCACACGGCATGGATAGTGTTCTCTGGCAGATTCAGCTGGCCAGGGCGATTTTCTATGAACCTCAAAGACCACATTCGACAAATTCCCGATTTTCCGAAACCAGGAATCAATTTCTTCGATATATCGACCCTCATCGGCCATCCCGCAGCCTGGTCGTCAGCCATAGACCAACTTGCTGATGCACTAAAGGGGTACAAGCCAGACTATGTTGCCGGCATTGATGCGCGAGGTTTTCTTGTGGCTGCGCCGCTGGGTATCGCTCTTGGCTGCGGCATCTTGATGCTCCGAAAGCCAGGCAAGCTCCCCGGCGAAACCGTGTCGCACGCCTATGAACTCGAGTACGGAACCGACGCCATAGAAATACAGCACGATGCCGTTAAGCCCGGCGATATCGTCGTTCTGGTTGATGATCTCTTGGCTACAGGGGGCACAATGGCTGCAGCGATCTCATTGCTAAAAGGGTCGAGCGCTACTGTTCCTGCAGCAGCGTGTTTGATCGAACTCACATTCTTGAATGGGCGTAATAAATTCGATATTCCCTGCCATGCGCTTACAGCTTACGACGGCGAATAAATTGCCGAGCGCTTAACCTCGCAGGGCGGAAATGTTGTCGGTGTAATCGTCTGATCCAAACACTGCACTGCCCGCCACCAAAACATCAGCCCCAGCTGCGATACATTGTTTTGACGTCTCAGGATTAACTCCACCGTCGACCTCTATCTCGATCGCTCTAGAGCCAACCATTTCTTTGAGGCTACTAATTTTATCCAACTGAGATTCAATAAAAGTTTGGCCACCGAAACCGGGGTTGACCGACATCACTAAAATGAGATCGACCTTATCAAGTACATAGCTCACCACATCTGGCGGTGTTGCCGGATTCAACGAGACACCAGCTTTAACGCCTAGACTTTTGATGTATTGCAATGTTCGGTCTAAGTGCTTTCCCGCCTCAGCATGGACGGTAATGATATCAGATCCGGCGTCTGCAAATGCCTCGACGTAAGGGTCAACCGGATCAATCATCAAATGCACATCAAAGGGCTTGCTCGTATGTGGCTTAAGTGATTTTACCACGGCAGGACCAATGGTGATGTTCGGTACAAAGTGCCCATCCATGACATCAACATGGATATAGTCGGCACCGGCTATGTCGATGGCTCTTACTTCTTCGCCTAATTTCGCGAAATCAGCAGACAGAATTGAAGGAGCGATCTTCACAGACATAGCAAACTGCTCCCTCTCCTATTCAAACTCGAGCTTTGACCGCATCGACAACGGCCTCAGCGGTAATACCAAAGTGAGTATACAGGTCCGAGGCAGGAGCCGAAGCGCCAAAGGAGGACATTCCGACGATGTGGCCGTCATCCCCAACATACCGCTCCCAGCCGTAACAAATACCCGCTTCCACGGCCACCCTCGGCGCTGATCCTAGCAAAGATACACGATAAGCCTCATCTTGCTCGTCAAACAAGTCACTGCAGGGCATCGAAACCACCGCAGCGTTGACCCCGTCTGTCTTCAGAGCAGCCTGAGCCTCGAGAGCCAATGAGACTTCCGATCCGGTTGCGATAATCGTGGCCTGCCGGGGTCCGTCAGACTCCGCAAGGACATAAGCACCCCTGGCACTTAAGTTTTCATCCGTATCGGTAAGACGAACGGCCGGTAGACCCTGGCGGCTCAACGCCAGGACAGACGGGCGGTCTGGTTGAGCAACGGCAATGCCCCAGCACTCAGCCGTTTCGACCAGGTCAGCTGGACGCATAACCAACACGTTCGGCATGGCCCGCAAACTCGCCAAGTGCTCGATCGGTTGGTGGGTCGGGCCATCTTCGCCCAAACCAATGGAATCGTGGGTCATCACATAAATGACCCGTTGCTGCATCAAAGCAGACAAGCGAATGGCCGGGCGACAATAGTCCGTAAAGACTAAGAATGTACCGGCGAACGGAATAAATCCGCCGTGCAGCGCTATACCATTCATTGCCGACGCCATGCCGTGTTCGCGCACACCCCAATAAACATACCCGCCCGAAAAATCATCAGATGAGATTGGTTGAAGCGCATCAACCTTCGTGTTGTTCGATCCGGTTAGGTCTGCAGACCCTCCAACCATTTCAGGAATGACCTTGGTCAGCTCTTTCAGCACTTCTTCAGATGCTTTGCGGGTCGCCATTTTCGGTGCGTCTTTTACGGCCTTTGATTTCACCGCGGCGATCGCAGATTCCCAACCCTCAGGAAGAGCACCACTCATGGTGCGTTCAAAATCTGCTTTGCGTTCCGCAGGCAATTTGCCGAGGGCGCTTTGCCATTCAGTTCGCGACTTGCCGCCTCGGCTGCCGACACTGCGCCAACATGTGAGAACTGAGTCCGGAACTTCGAACGGCTCTGCTGACCAACCCAGCGCTGCTCTCGCACCGGAAATCTCATCATCCCCCAGTGGGGCACCATGTGTTTTCGATGTTCCTGCAAGCGTCGGGGCGCCATAGCCAATTGTCGTGCGACAGGCGATCAACGAGGGTTTATCTGACTCGCGCGCCTGCTCAATAGCGTTGGCGACGGCGTCTGGGTCGTGGCCATCAACCGCTAGGGTGTGCCAGCCAGACGCCTCAAAACGCGCGCGTTGATCATCGGAGACAGTGAGATCAGTAGGTCCATCGATACTGATTTTGTTGTCATCAAAGAGAACAATCAGTTTCCCGAGTTTAAGATGCCCGGCGAGAGAGATCGCCTCATGGCTAATGCCCTCCATCAGGCAGCCATCACCGGCGATCACATACGTAAAGTGGTCAACGACGCCTGATCCAAATCGTGCCGACAACATACGCTCTGACAATGCCATGCCAACTGAATTGGCCAATCCTTGCCCTAGAGGTCCAGTGGTTGTCTCGGCAGCAGACGCGTGACCGTATTCAGGATGACCCGCGGTAATACTGCCGAGTTGCCGGAAGTTACGAATCTGCTCAATGGTCATGTCTTTAGACCCAGTCAGATACATCAGACTGTACAGCAGCATGGAGCCATGACCGGCAGACAGAATAAATCGATCTCGGTCAGGCCAGCGCGGATCAGCGACATCAAATTTCAGGAACCTAGAAAACAAAACAGTCGCCACATCAGCCATACCCATGGGCATGCCTGGGTGGCCGGAATTCGCTTTTTGAACAGCGTCGGCAGACAGAAACCGGATGGCATTTGCCATCTCGGCGTGGCTCACGGGAGGAGATGATTCTTTCATGGGGGCCTAGATCGAGATAAACAGAAAAAATTTTGGGTTAGAACATTAAGGGGTTTTGGCCGACCAGGCCATGGATTGCAAGGCCCGACAAGACCCCACAAGCCAGCATTGCGCTATGGCACACCATCGATTACCAGCCCATCGCGGTAAAATCTGGTAATTCGCCTTGCCCTGGGACTTTGCGGGGAAATTGCGAGCTCGGCTTTATGTAGACGCTGCTTATCGTCTTCAGCCTGGTCTGGGTACATGGAGATGCCGTTCGATGCGGTGATTCGGCCCTCAATGTACTTAAAATTATAGTGAAGAGAACCAACCCCACCTCGTTAGTGCGCCAACTGGCTGTGTCCGCCAAGCAAAGGTCCCGGCTTTGCTATGCAGTTCAGACCCATTTTTTATATACGCGGACTCCAAAAAGGCCAGCAAGAACGACCGCGTAAATCGTCGGCTCAGTGTAGTCAGCCTTGAGCATCATAAAAAAATGGATCACGCCTAGAACGGCCGCCAGATAAACCAGGCGGTGCAGCTCGCGCCAACGCTTACCCCCTAAACGATTGACCATTTTGTCAGTCGATGTTGCCGCTAGTAGCGCCAGCAATACTGCCGCTGCCACACCCAGCGTAATGTAGATACGCTTTACGATGTCCTGCCAGATACCAGACCAATAGAAGAACTGGTCGAGCCCAACATAACTCGACAAATGCAAAAGCAGGTAGAAGAACGCAAACAGACCGAGCATCCGACGAAATCGCCCAACTGCAGTCCAGCCGGTTAACACGCGTATTGGTGTCACGGCCAATGCGATCAAAATAAACCTTAACGCCCAATCCCCGAGGTAGCGAGTTATAGCCTCAATGGGATTCGCGCCGAGATCACCCGCTACCGCCCACACTATCAACCATGCGAGCGGGACAAGACACAGGCAGAAGATCGCTGGTTTTTGCCAGGATACTCTTTTGATCTTTGATCGGGGCTCGGTTGCCCCAACATTTTCCGTAGTATCGGACATAGCACCAGCCGTGTACTCTAACCAGTCGCAAAGGGGAAGGTTTTGATCTCACACATCGGCGTGAGACACGAGTTTGTGAGGAAAGACACGCATGTCCATCGCTACTAGCTGCAACAAGTTCGGCCCTGTTTGGCTAGCCCCTGGTGTGAGCAAAGGAAACACCTGGACACTGATGTATGCGGCGTTCTTTACGATAGGTCTCCTGACCTTTATCGGCATTGGCACGCCATACATTCTCACAGAAATCCTGCAAGTCCCGAATGGTGAGCAAGGGACGATCAGTGGCAACTTAGTCTTTTGGACTGAGATCGTCTCACTTCTTTTGTTTGGCCCGGTAGGCATCGCCGCTGACCGCATCGGCCGCAAATCTGTCTACCTCTTTGGCTTTCTGACAATGGGTCTGGGATACGCGCTGTATCCCACAGCCGACACAGTCACCGAACTTACACTTTATCGAGTGATTTACGCTATCGGGATTGCGACCTCGACCGGAATGTTGGCGACGATCGTCACCGACTATCCGCAGGAGGCGTCACGCGGCAAACTCGTTGGCATCGTCGGCGCCATGAATGGCCTTGGTGTGGTTTTCATCAACCGAGTTTTTGGCTCGTTACCAGAACGTTTCACGTCCAGTGGCATGGACGGTGTCGAGGCGGGTGAGATGGTGCATTGGCTCGTTGCTGGACTATGCATCATTTCAACCTTAGTTCTTTGGTTTGGCCTCAAAGATGGAACACCAGCCAAGGATGAAGAAAAACCGGCCATCAAAGAGCTCGCTATAAGCGTAATTAAGCAAGGCATAAAAAACCCACGCATTGCTTTATCCTATGGCGCTGCGTTCATCGCTCGCGGCGATTTGGTTATTCTGGGCACGTTCCTGACTCTATGGGGCACAATCGCAGGGACCAGTCAGGGTTTACCGACATCAGAGGCCACGAGGAACGCGGCTCTAGCTTTCGTTGCCGCCCAGTCCGCCGCTCTGCTTTGGACCTTTGTTATTATCTTCTTTATTGATCGATTTAACCGAACCGGATTCTTAGCTTTTTGCATGGCACTTGCTGCACTTGGGTACTTAGGCATGGGGCTGGTCGAAGATCCAACGGCATCTGATGCACTCCCCTTTGTCATTCTTCTCGGCATCGGACAAATCTCTGCATTCTTTGGCTCTCAGGCACTGGTTGGTCAGGAAGCGCCAAAAGCTGAGCGTGGTGCTGTCATTGGCGGTTTCAATATTTCTGGCGCAGTTGGAATTTTGTTCTGTTCCGTCCTTGGGGGGTGGCTGTTCGATAATGTGTCGCCGGGCTCGGTGTTCCTCATGGTGGGCAGCATTAATGCCTTTATCTTCCTTTGCGCAGTGCTTGTGCGTTGGAATTCCCCCGGTCGTATGCCGGGAGAAACCGGGGCTTCAGATGGCCCCACCCTGGCTGGCTAGGGTTTTCCGATGAATTCCTGCCACATTTTGACAATATTGATGGCCGGGATAAGCAAGCATGGATTGACTTGACCGCCTCAAGGCGTGTCTACATTGGCCCTATAATTATAAGTAGGGACTTGCCCCGTATTGCTGCAGGTAAATTGAGACAAAAATAGAGTGACGGTTCGAATGAGTTTCTCCAAATCCAGACTGACTTACCAAACACCAGCAGTCTTAGTGCTATCAGTTGCCGTGCTTTCGGCTAACCCTGTTCTGGCCGGTGACCTCACAATTCCCGACAATCGGACGACGGCAGCCAATACTGCAACTGGTGACGGCAATGGGTCTGGTGACATCATTATCGAAGGTAATGGTGTGGTCGAGCTTTCAACCGGGCCAGCTATCATTCTGAATAGCGACAATAGCATTACTAATGGCGGGCAGATTCAGCTGACATCAGAGACCAATGCAACTGGCGTTTTGGTCGACGGGTCGTTAGGCAACTTAACCGGCAGTGTAATAAACAACAGCATCATATCAGTTCCAGGCCCAGAGACAGACAGCAATTTGGTCGACTCAGTAGCCGACAATTACGGCATCCGCGTGAATGGCCCTGGCATGCTAACGGGATCGATAGTTAATGGCGTTGGCAGCGCGATTGAAGTTGGCGGAAACGAGTCTTTTGGCATTTTTGTCGACACAACTCTAAACGGATCAATCGATAATCAAGGCCGCATCACGACAATTGGTGACAACTCTACATCAATCAACTTGAACGGCGCTGTTAAAGGAGACATCACGAATTCGAGCACTATTAATGCCGCAGGGGAGGGTGGAATCTCTGTCTATGTTGGCGGCGCTATCGCAGGAGCAATAACCAATAACGGCACAATTAATGCAGGAGCGACTGAAACCCGCGACATCGACTTCGAGATCGTTCCAGAAGCTTCTGGACAAGCCTCTCTCTGGATAGCGAATTCAGTCAGCGGCGGCATTTTTAATAACGGTAATCAGGTCACAGAAGCCCTTGAATCTGAATTAGAAGCCGACGATCCGGCTGTATCAATCAACGATGCAAATATCAGCGCTACCGGGTCTGGCCCTGCAGTGCGCGTAAGTCCTGGAGGTGCCAGTGGGATATTGAGCGATATATCACTGGGCGCTGTAGGAACAGGGGACAGCGCATTTTCCATTCTTAACCAAGGTTTAATTACGACAGGTAGCGCTGAAGAAGGAACTGCGGTTGAAGGCATCGTCATTGAGGGCATGATCTCTGGCGGCACTATTTATCAAACCACACTGATCGGTGGCTTAAAAAATGACGGAGGCGACATACGCGCCGGCTCTCTCGACTCCACAGCGCTGGCGATAAAGATTGGCGATTATGCGACCGTACCTACGCTTAATAACACGGGTGATATTCTCGCGATCACTTCCGACTCAGAAGAGGATATAAACGTTGGCACCATCGGTACTCTAGGTGGAAATGCCACGGCGATTCTTGTCGAGCAAAATGGGTCTCTGTCCAGCTTGACCAACACCGGAATCATTCGTGCCAACGCAGCCGGCTCAGGTTCAAGCGCGTTTGCCATCGTCGACCGGGCCGGAACACTTACCAGCTTTGCCAACACTGGTGATGTTCTTGCTCAAATACGTGACGGCTCAACCGGAACGACGACGGCTTTGGATGTTCGAACGTCAAACAAGGACTTTACGTTCTTTAACTCAGGGACGATGGAAGGCGATATTTACTTAGGGAACGGAAACGGCAACACCACCTACACTGTAAACGGCGGATCAGTTGCCGCGTCAATTAATGCTCTAGGAGGCGGCAATGACGTAATCTCTCTAACGGACGCGACAGTTTCAGGTAATTTCCAATTCACCACAGGCACCAAGACGGTATCGTTAGTGAATACAACGCTATCTGCGGGCTTCGCTCACACGGGATCAGAAATTGATCTGACTGTGTCGAACAGTGATTGGACCATTCTTGCTGATGCAGGCGCCCCGCTGCGCACACTGGATATTCAAGGCGGCACAACACTTCGTATTGAAGTTGATGGGGTCAACAATCGCGCTGGCACACTCAGTGCTACGGGTGTGGCCAACCTGGCAGCAGATACGACGATTATCCCTATTCTTCGTAACTTCATTACAGACCAACAGACCTTCACGCTGGTTGAAGCAGGGCAACTCAACACGTCATTGGTTGCCACTGCCGCAGTGCCAGCTGACACCTCTTACATGCACAATATTCAAGTCATCAGCGATGATACGAACCCTAATGCCATTCTCCTTCAAGTGACACGTCGCACATCGGCAGACCTTGGATTATCGAGTAACATGGGCACACTCTACGAAGGCGCCTCAGCAGCCTTCAGCGGAGATACTGATCTGTTTACGGGTCTCGCAGGCATAGCCACCCAAGCGGAATTTGAGGATGCACTGGTTCAGCTGCTTCCCGACACCAGTAGCGCAGTGATGCAAGCTGCAATCGACCAACAGAACATGGCACTCGGCGCTATCAATCGTCGCCTGGATCGGGTCCCAGCCGTCGGCTTTTACCGCGACAAGCCGTCAGCCTGGGTCCAAGGCATGGTCCATTATGCCAAGCGCAAGCCTGACGGGGAGCAACTGGGGTACACGACCTGGTCTGGTGGTGTTGCTATTGGCGTTGATCGCCAGGTTGGAAGACTCGCGCGCGCGGGCATTGCATACACGCAGTTGTGGAGCTTCCCCGATGAACTAACGTCTATCGACAAGCCAACAGAGTTTAGTAGTTCGCAGCTCAACGGATACATCCGCATGGGTGACGAAATCCGGAACCTACAAGGCAGTGTGACCTTCGGATATGACTCATTAAATAGTGAACGTAAGGTCCAATTCGATGCCATCGATAGAACATCCGTAGGCGATTGGAATGGCTATCACTTTAGTACTGCCTGGCAACTCGCCCTAGGTGTGCAACGAGACACACTGAGCTTTATTCCGACAGCCCGTATTCAATATCTATACCTACATCAAGGGTCATACATTGAAGACGGCGGCGGCAACGGCTTGAACCTGAACGTCATGAGTAACAACACAGACTCCTTACGCGGGAGTATTGGGTTAGCTGGGCGCAAGAGGTTTATCCAGGAAAGCGACGCAACCCTCGAATTTGAGCTCCGCTCTAACTACACCCGTGAATTTATGACCGGGACGCAGGATCTAGAACTCTCGTTCTCTGCTGGAGGAACACCGTTCGTCCTGCAACGCGTCGGTAATACGCAAGGTTTGTTTTCACTTGGCCTGGGCGTCTTTTATAAAAACGAACACGCAACCGTATCGTTCGACTACGATGGAGAAAAGGGCAGCGGGTACACTGCTCACACGGGCGCTGTGACTGTCCGGTTTAGATTCTAAATCCTCAAAAGCGATAAGCGCGCAGAGCCTACGACGGAAATTCTATAGCATTCCGGTCATTCAGCTTGCTTTATTGGGCTAGTTTAAATCTCGCGCTAATCGAAAACCGAACATAAAGTACGCCAGGTCCGTTGGATCACGGCCACGAAATGTAGGTCTATGACGCGACACACGTGTCCGCCAACTGCCACTGCGAACCGCCCTTTTCTCACAGACACCCCCCGCTTGATAGGCTGATCCATCCACCGGGTCATCTGTGTAGAGCATCAAAGAGCAATCTTCATTCCACTCCCAGACATTGCCGATGGTGTCATAAAGGCCAAACGCATTCGGTTGAAATTGCCCGACAGGCGCTATTGTTTGAAATCCGTCATCGCACTCTGCCGCAGTTGCCGCTGCATTCGTACCAATTTTTGCTCGCGGGTCTTTTAAACCAGACTCATCAAAGACATTGCCATGCTCGCAGATCTCTGTTTCGTCATCGCCCCACGGCCAGACCGTCGTCGCCCCAGCTTTAGCTGCGTACTCCCATTCCGCTTCCGTGAGCATGCGATAGGGGAGCCCTGTGTGCCCAGCCAGCCACAGGGTGTACGCCTTAGCATCATGCCAATCGACACAAACCACTGGTTCATCATTGGCCACGGTCGAGCCGATCCCCGGATTACGCCAAGTGACTCCGTTGACAGCATATCGCCCACCCGAGGTCACACACCCGTTCGTAGCGCTATAGCCGGTCGCCTCAACAAAAGCGGCATACTGAGCGTTGGTCACTTCAAAACGTCCAGCGGCAAACAGCTTAGCAAGCGTGACAGTTCGAATTGGTCCTTCAGGACGAAGTTCGTTGTCGCGCATCTGCTCTTTTCGATCAGAACCCATTTGGAATATGCCATCCCTAATAACCACCATTTCAGGACAATCTGCACAGTCTCTGAAACTAGCCCCAGGGGATAGAGATAGGGATTGAGCGCCTGCTGATCCGGATAGAAAAATTATGAGAACGGCTGGCAGTACCCAGACTGAAAGATGGCTCTGTCGCATAGTGGATATCTCCTTTTCCTCTTTCTCCGTGAGAGTACGAATCTCAGGACTAGAATTGCAAAGGATTTAACGAGACAGGCCAGTTAACTCGCCCACCAGTCGGACACTCGACGCTGGGCTACCCTATGCAATGAAGAATGCTTGATATGACTGATCTCACAACTTTTCACGCCGCGAGAGGATTTGATGATGACAGATACTACTGATGCCCTTCCCCCGTTGATGTCTGACACCTTCCACCCCAATGCCATAAGCCGACGGTGCATGCTGGGTGGAGCGGGTATGGGCGCTGCCGGTGCCGCAGCCGCATCGATGATGCCCGCGTCAGCGTCGGCTGCCGTTCCCGACGGTTTTGACACCATGGATCCTGAAACAAACCTCAGAACACTTTTGAAGATCCAGGGTGATCTCTCTGGTGATGACATTCTTAGCGGGTTTGGCGGTAAGGCCTGGATGTGGGTTCCCGGCGAAGCGAACTACCTTGCCTTTCAAACATACGGCATCGGTGCAACCCGCCTCGATTATCAGGGCGACGGTGTGTGGAACTTCCATCACCGTGAAGTGCTCTACTACATGGATCCGAAGACAGGCGAAATTCTCGATACCTGGACCAACCCCGTGACCGGCCGCACGGTTGAGGTGATGCATATTCTCAATGATCCTGTGAACCGTATTTCACGGGTCAATGGTGGCTTTAGATCGCCCCCCTTTGATCACCAAATTGTTGGCGATCGTATCGTCTTCCAGATTGATGTTTTCCGCACCAAGGAGAATCCCATCAGTCGCAAAAAATATCCGCTTCACTCACAAACCGATGTTTATCAATCATGTGAATTGTGGGCGATTTCGAGTAGCCTGTCTGAAGTGGCAAATCCTGACGTCACTACAGCTTCTAATCACACGGCTTGGGCAAGGAATGGCATGTGGCTACCGTTTATGGAAATGGGTAATCGGCCAGGCCACATGGTCTATCACTCCCAGTCATTCAAGTTGATGAACGGGGCCGCTGAACTCCCGAAACACATTCTCGACTACACCGAAAAGCACTATCCAAAATACTTGGAAGCGCCGCGAGAATGGCAAGGCCTTGCGGAGAATGAAAACACTTGGTCCTACGCCAAAAAGATCATCGATAAGAGGCGAAAAGAAGGGCGTGGCGGCCTAGGTGGCAAGGGTTCGGTCTTTGGTGTTTCCAACGCTGGGGTGTAACCCTCGGAATGACGACCAAAAAAATATTCAAGAATGAGCGAGGAGCGAGCCAATGCACGGTTCGTTTTTCGTTCTTCTGCCCAATAATCTCAACGCCTTAATGATCAAACCAAACAAGCCCATGCACGACGCTGGTCACCTGGGATTTAGTTTAAGTGTCATTGGGTTAGCGCGTGGCAGAAAAGACCGTGTTAATGCGCTGCGCCTGTGCCTCATTCATGGCACAGCACCCTGTGAATCCAAGCTCACACGCCTGGGCGAGATGCCTTTCAAAGCCTGCCTCATCATCGAGAGCCACCCACGGCATATCAAAGGAAGAGACTCTAGAGGTCTTTGCCGCAGTGGCAACAGCAACCCGCGCGTCGAGGTCCGCTGATCCCGCCAATGCTGCACGCGACGCAGACGCATCGGACGCGGGGACAAGTATGTATGAGCATAATGAAGCGGTCTTGTTTCAAACGCCCTTTAATCGAACTCAGACGGCATGGCATCAACAACAAACGCAAAGCCATCGCGGACGCCCCGAGTTTCGCCGGGCATATCAAAGGCCAGGGGGCGGTGATCAGCATCAACCCAAAGATTGAACCCAAACCCACGGACAGGGCGCCTGGAAAGGTTTGGCGCAACAACATACTGAAACACGTCCAGTTCACCGCCCTCCGGGGTGGTTATCGTGCCGCGCTCCAGCACTTCAATCTGCAGCGAAGACCCCAGCAAGGGACTGTCGCTGAATAACCCCTGCCCGACCATGTTGAAAGTTTGAATTCCGCCACGGTCGGGGTCGTACTGCCGGGTCATGGTAAACATCGGCAGAGCGCTTGGTGAAAAATCAATCAAACAGTCGGGATCACAAGGCGCAGAGATAGTGCGTTTCACAGCGCCAGCCTCAACGGTAATGCTCGCGAGTGGTGGCGCTGCAATAATCTCGATTTCGGTCTGCGTGTCGCCGTACCGCGTTTTACCAACTGCGTTCACAGCCCTTTCATTGGCGTCGTACGTCCACCGACCTTCGGCAGAGATACTACTGCCACCCGCAGCGGCACGAGTGGTGATGCTGGTCACGATGCGCCCACCATCAATCTGGCGGACAATTTCAAAGGCTTCAGTGCGCGCCGACATCCCAGTCGCCACCTTGAACACCCCTGCATCTACAAGACGATCACCCGCCACCAACTCAAACAGGCTGGATCGCGGCACCGTCATAGCATGACCAATAGAATGCTGTGCCATACTCACGACAAGCAGGACACTTGCAAAAATGGAACCTAAGAAATGCATACCGTGACTTTAGCCGAGGATGCTATGCTGCACTAATACTCCTTGCGCAAGTTCATCCCTGCGTAGAGTTCACCGACTTCCTCTTCATAGCCGTTAAACATCAGAGTCTCGCGACGTAGAAAGTCTCCGATGCGCCGTTCCCGGGCCTGCGACCACCTTGGATGGTCAACATTCGGGTTCACATTGGCATAAAAGCCATACTCGTTGGCCGCCATGACATTCCAAGTATTACGCGGCTTCTTATTGGTAAAAGTTATTTTGACGATGGACTTAATGGCCTTAAAACCATACTTCCAGGGCGTCATTAACCGGATCGGTGCACCGTTCTGATTCGGCAATTCCTCACCGTACAAACCGACAGCAAGGATTGCCAGAGGGTTCATCGCTTCATCTAGACGCAAGCCTTCGACATAGGGCCACGGCAAAATACGTCGGGACCGTTGACCCACCATTTCTTCCGGTCGAACGATGGTTTCAAACTTCACATATTTGGCGGAGCCATTTGGCTCGAAACGCTTCACCACATCAGCCAGGGAAATACCGACCCAAGGCACAACCATCGACCAAGCTTCGACACAGCGGAGGCGATAAATTCGTTCTTCTAGATCATGAGGCTTGAGAAAATCTTCTAATCCTAGTGTTCCGGGATTGACACACATCCCATCCACCGTAATTTCCCAGGGCTTAGGATTGAACGGTCCGGCATTCTCGACGGGGTCGCCTTTGGCCGTGCCGAATTCGTAAAAATTGTTGTAGGAGGTTACGTCCGCATAAGGCGTAAGCGGGTCATCGTCACCCAACTTGGAATAACCGTTGATGATAGATGACAGAGCGGGATTGACACCTGGCAGCTCCTCTGCGGCTGACACCGGTCCACTTCTAATTCCGAGCGCCGCAGACCCAGCAATAAGCCCCGTGCTGGCTATAAATTTACGCCGATTCAGATAGGCATCCTTTGGCGTGATTTCGCTGGATTTGGGGGTGGATTTACTGGCCATTCGAATCAGCATGGAAATTCCTTATTCAGTCGCCGCTAGATCTATCGCTCGGAACGGTCAATGTATGACATGTCTGTTACGAATCGGGCGGGTTTAACGATCACTGAAATCTAACATGACACAATAAAGACCAGGGCTAGCCTCACATCCAGGTGATATCACAGGCCTGTCATCTCAATCACACGACCCGCCCCTGCCTTAATCTGGTCGATTTTAAGATGAATCTTCCGCAATTGATTAACTCCGCAGCAAACATTTGCCGATACATTTGCTATCAATGAGAACTGCCGATTCTGTGGGCGTCACCGAAATGTGTGGAGGAAATCAGACCGAAAACGATCTCCTCAAAGGTGCAGAACAAGATCTGAAAGACGCGATAGAGCAAAGCCGTAAAAGAGCAGTCTATGCGACACCGCCAAAACGTGTGCTCGATGATGAACCGCAAGACGATCCCGCCACAGTCACGCCAGACCCGGGCTAAAGTTCACGCCAGAAGCGCGGCGTCACCATCACGAAAAGAACAAAAAGTTCTAGGCGCCCGAGCAGCATGCCCCCAGCAAGCATCCATTTTGCAACATCTGAAAGGGAGCTGAAGTTTCCACCCGGCCCAACGATTGGACCAAGCCCAGGACCAACATTTGTTAAAGCGGCGGCGGCCGCCGAGACACTGGTTTGAAACCCTAGCCCTGTGAACGCCAGCGCAACAGACAAACCGAACCAACTGACTAGGTATAGCGCCAGAAAAGCAGTAACAGATAAAACAATCTCGGATGGCACTTCGCGCTTGTCATAGGTCACCGGAAAGACACCGTGCGGATGAATCAATCGGTTAGCCTGGGACTTCAAGAACGACAACATGAGTTGGTATCGGAAAATTTTGACCGACCCGGCTGTGGATCCGGAACACCCACCGGCAAACGTAATGATCAGGAAGACTACTGACGCACTTCCCCATAGTGTGTAATCGGCATTGGTATACCCAGTCGTCGTGACAATCGAGATCGCGTTAAAAGCAGACTGCGAAAACGCCTCAAACAAAGACAACGGCATTGTGCGCCAGACCCACAATGTCAAAACCGCAATGACCGCCACACAAAAGAGAAGAAAGAAACGAACCTGTGCGTTGTTGAGCAATCGCATTGGGCCTCGGCTCACCGCTTTCAAATAAAGAACAAATGGCAGTGCGCCCAAAATCATAAAGATCATGGCAACCCACGGTAGTATTGGTTCGTTGAAATAACCGAATGAGTCGTCGTGGGTTGAGAAACCACCTGTCGCCATCGTCGTCATAGCATGGTTGATGGCGTCAAATGATCCCATGCCAGCAAAGCCGTACGCCAGTGCGCAGACAAAGGTAAGCGCCGCGTAAGCAGAACCGATTCCGGTAGCGATTTCTTTTGCTCGTGGCAACACTTTGTCGGACGTATCAGACGCTTCGGTCTTCATCAATTGCATACCACCGACCCGCAACAGTGGCAGGATCGCAATCCCCATGACGATGATTCCGATTCCACCACTCCACTGCAGCATCGACCGCCACAGCAATAAGCCCGGTGGAAATGTGTCGAGACCTGTTAACACCGTTGAGCCCGTGGTAGTCAATCCAGACACACTTTCAAACACCGCATCGGTGATGCCGATCCCCTCCCTACTAAAGAAAAACGGCGCTGCCCCGAAGACCGGCAGGATGAACCAAGCGAGGGCAGTTAAGAGATATGCCTCCCGAATAGTTAGGCGTTCTGGATGGTTGGCATTGGCCAACACCATAGCAATGCCCAGGAATAGGGTGAGCACGCCTGAAACGGCAAACACCATCCAATCCGGATTACCGGAGAGCAGGTCAGATAATAGCGGGACAATCTCTGCGCAGGCGAGGACAACGAGCAAGACGCCCAAGACATATAGAATACGCGCCATGAAATTACGTCTGACCTATTGCGAAATCGGCGGAGTCATCTCTGCTGCACCGTTCATCAGCCCAGATGGTTGAAGATAAAACCATCACTGAAGTACAAATAAGATCCAATCTTAGCCTTGGAGCCATGACGCTCTCCTCCCGAGAGTAACCTGCACTGGCGCACAGCGTATGTTACTCTATGATGCCATATCTAGGATCGATCAAACAGGGGGCCTAACGGGGCAGCCATGTACATCACGACATACGATATTTTGATATACCTCCACACAGTGCTGTTCGTGTATTGGCTGGGGGGTGACCTAGGTGTCTACCTCTCCTCTCGCTTCGTTGCAGATCGTAATCTTTCCTTAGATGAACGTTTTCGTTTTATGCAAGTTCTCATGCAATGCGACATGGGACCCCGCACCGCGCTCATCGGACTTATTCCTTTGGGCTTTCAAATGGCCTGGATGCAGGGACTTTCTCCCATCGGCGGCGCACCTTTGATCACCATCTGGGTGTTCTGCATGATCTGGTTGGCCGCTAACTGGTGGATGTTCTTCAATGACCAGCACGCCATGACCCCAAAACTGCGCGGCGTCGACATATATACCCGTTATGCCGTCATTCTAGGAATGGGCGGCCTTGGTCTGATGTCTTTGATAACCGCCGCACCGATTGCGGACAAATGGCTGGCCGCCAAACTATTCCTGTTTGGTTTTGCGGTTGTGCTAGGTGTTTACCTTCGCAGCGAAATTAAGAACTGGGTTGTTGGGTTTGGCATGGTCCGTGCAGGTGGTGATGAAGCCACCACGGGCAATGACATTATTGAGGCAGCGCTCGACCGCTCAAAAGTCGCGGCTATGGTTCTTTGGACCGTTGTCGCGGTGATCGCTTTTTTAGGCAAAGTCAAACCATTCTAGAGACTGACAAGAGTGGGGGCGTAGCGCCCCTCCCACCGCTGACATCCAGCTGCGGACGTCCTGGTCGCGACAAAAAATCACGTTTTGGTGCCACCCGTTTTTCTAGGAGATGAGCTATGAGCGTCTTGCGTCTTATATTGGTCCTAATAGGACTGACGATGATCGTGCCCGAAATTGCTACAGCCCGCAGAGTATTGGTAACTGGGTCATCCCAAGGGCATGGCCTAGCCTTCATCAATGACTATGCAGAACGCGGGTGGACGGTTATCGCAACCACACGCACTCCGGCCACAGCAGATCGACTGAACGCGCTCGCTGATAAATTCCCAAACGTAGCCGTGGAAGAATTAGACGTCACAGACTTTGCCGAGGTTGACGCCCTGGCTCAAAAGTATGCGAACACCCCCATCGACGTGCTCAATCTTAATGGTGCCATCAACACTTTTCGTGTGGGGCGCAACATCCATGGTGAAACCGACTACGCCTTGATGGAACAAGTACTTCGAACCAACATTACAGGACAACTTTATGTTGCAGAGGCTTTCTTAGAGCATGTGGCAGCTAGCGAACAAAAAACCATCGCGGTGATGAGCGCGGTCGGTGGGTCAATCACCAACCTCCGCAGTTCTATGGCGCCGTCTTACCGCGCCAGTAAGGCCGGATTAAATATGCTGATGCGCACCTATGGCGAGGCAGTCAAGGGTCGCGGGGTTATTGTCGCTGTGATTGCCCCTGGCACCATCGATACAGAAAACTACATGGCTATCGAAGACCCCGCGACATTGTCAGAACGGGATCAACGCATGGTCGCGGCCAATGCTTACGCCCCACGCCATGCCATCGGCAAGATGATCGATCTGATTGACGGCCTTACCCTCGACGATATCGGCACCTTTCATAAGTGGGATGGCACAACACTCCCGTGGTAAGACCGGCAGCAAGATGCGCCATCATGTTATGTGACCTAAATGAATAACACCTGGAACCCGGACGTTTACCTGCGCTACGAGGCCTATCGAGCGCGCCCGGCACTTGATCTCATAGCCCAAATTCCATTGGACGTGGACGGCCCGATTGTTGACCTCGGGTGCGGTCCGGGCAATGTCACCAAGGCCTTAAAAGACCAATGGCCAGACCGCGACGTCATGGGCGTTGATCTGTCCCCTGACATGCTGAACAAGGCGCGCAACGAATTCAGTGAGTCTGGTATCAAATGGCAGAAGGGTGACATCACCATTTGGCAGGCTGATTCTCCACAGGCTCTGGTGTTCTCAAATGCTGTTCTGCACTGGGTCACCGATCACGCGGCTGTTGTACCAAGATTGGCGGATATGATTGTGCCAGGTGGATGGTTGGCCTTTCAGATTCCCGTAACGGAACAATCGGCTTACCAAAAGTGCATCCGGGCCACGGTAACGTCCGGCCGTTGGGCTGACCAGCTGGCCGATGTCTGGATGTATAAAGACCCCATGGAGCCCGAAGATTTCTACGACCTCTTGGCACCGGCATGTGACCCAATTGATATCTGGGTCACTGACTATCACCACGTCCTGGGGGGCGACAATCCAGTGTTTGACTGGATAGTCGGCACTGGGCTTACGCCTTATCTCTCCGTGCTCAACGAAACAGACCAGCAAGATTTCATTGCCGATTACAGCAAACGGGTTGCCGCCGCGTACCCCAAACAGGCCGACGGCAAAACGCTATTCTTGATGAAACGAATATTTGTGTTAGCGCGAAAGCGCTAAGCGGCGTCGCGCTCACGCACGCGATAAACGGCGTTCAAAGCTTCCGTAAAAGACAGGTCGTGGCGCACAGCGACAACCGCTTCCGCCGCCGAACGGCATTGCTCGACGTAATCCCGCCCCGCGGCTCGGGCCACAGCAACAACACGGGTGATGATGCCATGTACATCGTCAACGGCGATGGTGACCGGCACTGGCTCAACCGCTGCAACCGACGAAAGTCCGTCTTCGTTCGCGGGTATGATTCTTACCTGATCCATCGTCGACTTTTCCTCAAAAACCTCAACCTATTGTATGTGATCCGCCCCTAGACACAACATCTCGGGCAATTTGTTAACCTTTCTGGCGAGTCGCGGTCTCGCCAATTACGCCCGTTCTAACGGTAAGCGCCGAATCGAAGGCGTCGCTATGATCTAAAACAATGGCCAGTAACTGTGGTGACAGTTGGTCTAATTTGAGTCGGAACCAGGCCCGGTTTGAGCATCTTCTGCACGCCGCTTGCACGCCGCTACGACATCCCGCTTCTGATCCAGGGTCATGGTACGCCAGCCTCCAATTTCCTCGAGCGTCCGTAAGCAGCCGATGCACATTTTGGTTTCCCTATCGACGGTACAGACACCGACGCACGGCGAGGCCGGTAAATCGTCGGAATTGGAATTTGGCTCAGGGTTTGATGTATCGCTCATACCCCGACCCCTATCGTGCTAGAACCCCTATGGCAAGAACGAGTGCCAGCGACCACAAAGCGCAGGAGCGAAATGGTGACCGACAATTCAGAAACCTTGACCCAGCTGGGTGGCATGGCCGATGTACCCGCCTCACCGAGCGACGCCATATTGGAAACGGTATCTAACCCGCAAGGAGGTATGGACTATCTCATTCGTTTCGCGTGCCCGGAGTTCACCAGCCTGTGCCCTGTTACCGGTCAGCCGGACTTTGCCCATTTGGTGCTTGATTACGTACCAACCGACAAGATTGTTGAGTCCAAATCTCTCAAGCTCTTCCTGGGGTCCTTCCGCAACCACGGCGCTTTTCATGAGGACTGCACCGTGTTGATCGGCAAACGCGTTGTCGAAGCCACCGGCGCCAAGTGGCTGCGCATTGGTGGGTATTGGTATCCACGCGGCGGCATTCCCATCGACGTGTTTTGGCAAACAGGTGCCCCACCTGAGGGATTGTGGATTCCGGATCAAGGTGTGGCGGGTTACCGAGGACGGGGGTAAAACGCATCGGTATCCAATTAGCGAACAGAGGTGTGATCTTGGGATTGGCCTTCATCCCGCTTTGACGTGTACTCTGCCTCAACATTTGATCAATTAGGACAAAACACCCATGGGGAAGTTTGACGGCAGAATTGCGTTGGTCACCAACACCGGTGGCACAACCGGACAGGCCATTTGCTCCCAGTTGGAAAAAGACGGCGCGACAGTGGTCTCCGCGGACTTTGACGTCACCTCTGTTGAGGGCTGGGGGTCTGGTCTTGCTGTCATTGGCGACAAACACGGCCGACTGGATATTCTGGTCACCGTCTCGGAAGCCAAATACGACAGCCCGAAGCCCATTGCTGAAACCACCTTGGAAGAATTCCGTAGGGTCAACCGCGACAACATTGAAGCGGCGTTTCTAGGTAACCGCTATGGCGTTGTAAAAATGCGTGAATTTGGTAAGGGCGGATCGATCATTAATGTTGCCCCTGCCACGGCGACCGTGGGTGTTGCCGGTCAAGCGGCCTTTTGTGCATCGGCAAATGGTATTCGCATGATGACTCGCGGCGCGGCGTTGTCCTGTTGCGAGGCAAAGGACCGTATTCGCGTAAACTGTGTGCAAGCGGGGCGCATAGACGGTACGCCGGATGGTGATGTCATGGCGGATGCGCATATTCCGTTGGGTCGGGCTGGAACTGTTGACGACATCGCGGAAGCCGTTGCCTTCTTGGCCTCCGATGAAGCCTACTACATCACTGGCTACGTACTGCCCGTCGATGGTGGTCTTCTCGCCGCTTAACGCGCGATAGATTCACGCAATATTCCCTCTACCAGTCGGTTTGGGAGATACGAAGAATCCCAGTCGGGATGACTCTTGCCGATACGCAAGATCGCCATGTCCTCTGAGGGAATGATGTACATCGTCCGGTAGCCACCACCCTCAAAGAAGTAGACATCGTCAGAGATGAATGGCTCGGTGTGAGGAACGCCGACCGCGCGACGCTCCGAGTAGGGCCGGTTGGTGACAAACTCATTTCCCAGCCAAATATGCATGCCATAGTTTGGATTGCGCGGTGACGGTGTGGTCATGGTCTTAACCCACCCCTCCGGCAACACGCGCGTTCCATTGGCCATACCGTCGTTGAGCATGAGCGCACCAAGTCGTAACCAGTTGTGCGGCGTAGTGCGGAAACAACAATCTATGTGAATCATGCCATCTGCGCGATCCATGAAGAAGCTGCCACGATTCGCTCCGATGGGCTGCCATATTTTTTTAACAAAGTAGTCTTCAATCTGCTCGCCCACAGCACGTTCTGTCACGATAGCGACAAGTTGCGACGGGACGTTGCCAATATCGAACAACGTACCGGGCTCAAATTCCATGCCATGATCCAAAGCCACCATCACGACATCGCCGGTCCAGGCGGACCGGGTGAATCGGTTCCAGGCCCCAGGACCAAGCGGTGGGTTCTCGAGGCCGCTGGCATGGTGCAGAAGGTTGCGCAGGGTGATGTCACCCTGGGGCGTATCCCGCCATTCATCGATGTAGTCACCAATGCGGTCATCAAGGGCGATTTTACCCTCACCAACGGCAACTCCAGCGAGTAGCGCATTAAGTGTTTTGGTCATAGCACGCCCGGTCATCAACTCGTCGGCGCCACCTTCTTGCCAATACCGCTCAATCTGTATTTTACCTCTGTGCAACACAATGAACGCGGTCCCGCCGGTTTGTCCTGTCCACGCCGCAGCGGCTTCAAGGGCTGCTAGATCTATAGACTCCGCCCCTTCGCTAACGGACTCGAAAAATGGTCCTGGCGGTTCATCCATTGCGAATTGCGGCTGATAAAAATCAGGACCCGGCTCCATAGGATCGGCCGGCGGGTTGAGATACCGTTGCCAAAAAATAGGGTCGGACAAATATTCGATGCTGGCGGCGATGACAAAGCAAATGGCAAAGCCGCCAATTCCATAAGCAAGACTGCGCAACACGAGCGTTATCCTCTGAACTTTGATTTATCGACGACAAGCAATTCTGGATTGTCGCGCTCGATTTTTTCGAAGTAACTCTGTGGAAGTTGATGCACGCCGTCGAGCTTTTTGCCGCTCCAGATTGCGAACATATGACCGGGGTTATCTTCCATCTCCAGCCAAGCGGGATAGGGAAAGACATAACCCCCACTTGTGCCCATAGGCAGGCGCGTAATGGACTCGTCTTCGAACATCTCTCGCGGTGCCCAATTGTGGGAAGTCTCTATAAAAGGTGTAAACCAGTTATCAGGAGGCACACGGATCTCTTCCTGCTTCACAAGGTTATCTTCAATACGAAACAGAGAATAGGTTCGCGTAAATTCCGCCCCTTCGCGATCCAGTGGCCGTTTACCACCGGGACCATAAATCATGCCGGGGTCTTCGGTGAGAATGGTTGGAGTGACTCCATGTGTTTTTCCGGTAACCGGATTGAGTAACTCCTCAATAAACTCACCGGTGTTTACGTCTCGCGGGTATGACGTGTTGTGACCGTGAACTTCGAACAGGTTCTCACCAATTTTTCTGTGGTGTGAAAACTCAATTCCTTCATAACGTACCACGGGCCGAACCGTTTCACCTTCGGCGACGATGAACATGGTGAAGAAGTACCACAGCAAAACATCCGCCTCATCTTCCCAGGCGCGCCCGAGACGAAACTCAGCCTTCATTTTTACCAGTGGGTCATCAAAGGAGAACTGCTCAGAAACAACACGGCCATTCGCAGGCGGCATATAGGTTGCGGCGACATGATCGGCTCCCATGCCTGACGTCGCGCCAAGGGCCGCCACCGCCGTGCCAGCCGCAGTTCCGGCCAAAGCCTGGCGGCGTGTAAACCCACTGCTCGCGTCACCGGCAAACGCGCGCTTCATTATGTCGAGCATAAATTTGTCCTTCGGTCCGTGCTGAAATTAGCTGTGTTGAATGATGACTTTGCCAATTTCATCATGTTCCCACTGATACCGGAATGCATCTGCAGCGTCTTCAAATTTGAATCGTCTGGCGATCGGAGGCGTCAAACCGTTCACACCGTATGCCTGCACCATATCATTGAGCATCTCCACGCTGGCGTTGCTGATTGCCTTCATGGTGATATTTTTCATGTAAAATCCGGGCATCTTAGGCAACTGCTCGGGCAATCTATCGGTGCCGATCATCACAACATAACCATTCACAGCTGTGCCAATCAGAGACTGATCTAACGTACGGCGGCCGACATTTTCCAATACGATATCCGCGCCGTGCCCATCGGTAGCATCCACCACCGCCTGCCCCCACTCGGGATTGGTGCGGTAGTTAATGCCGATGTCAGCGCCATGTTTAGTCATGTCTTGGAGCTTTTTATCGCTGGACGAGGTCACGACAACTTTCGCCCCGCTGGCCTTTGCCAACTGCACACCAAAGGACGATACGCCGCCGGTACCGAGCGACAGCACCACGTCGCCGGGTTTGACGCGGGCAACTTCATACAATGCATGCCAGGCTGTTACTCCCGATGACACAAACGTGGCGGCTGTTTCTTCAGACACACCATCGGGTAGTTTGACCAAGGCGTATTCAGGAAGATAGGCGACCTCAGTCAGCCAGCCATCAATATTATTTCCAACGTCACCAATGTAGGACTGATCAGGGTCCCATGGGCCTTTGACCCACGAGGAGAAATGCGCCGCAGTAACTCGGTCACCGGGCTGCACCTTGGTGACACCGGCACCAACCTCTAGGACATTACCCGCCCCTTCGCTAATAGGGATGCGTGTGTCAGGACGCCGACCGCGCGGTATGGGAAAGCGATTGGAGATCAGGCCGTGGTCGCGGGCATTAATTGATGTAGCCGTCACCTGGATCATAACTTGCCCAGGGTTAGGCGGGTCCATAGGGCGCTCGGTTAGACGCAGTGTCTGTGGCCCTTTTTGCTCCCCAATTTCATAAGCGCGATAAGTTTGCCCCCCCGACCGCTCAAACTTCTTCTCGGACTCAGCCAACGCAGCCTTGCTACCAAACAGCGTGCCCGTTACTCCCGCCGCCGACGACAGAACGTTCCGCCTACTCACCATGACTCTATTCCTTTGATTTTCTCAAATTTCAAATGGGGCCGGTCTGTCAAATTCACCCCAACGTGGTTCAAGCAATTCGGGATACTCCCGCTCCATTCGATCCAACATTTCTCTTGGCAACTCAGACGGCCCGTTTACTTTTTTGCCATCCCAGAACCCGGACAAATGACCGTGTTTGTATTGCTCAGGCATATTTAGCCATGGGTAATATTCAAAAGCATAGTGCCCACAGAATTTGACCGGCAGTGACGTGATCGTTTCGTTGGCGAACAAACTCATATCCACCCAACTGCATGCATTCTCGATGTGGGTTGCTGGCCAATCTGGTGGCGCGCTACGCACGCTATCCAGTTTTATCAAATTGTCTTCGACGCGGAACTGCCGATAGACCTTTTGATAGCTGCCATCTCCGCTGAGATTGCGAAACCCGATGGGATTACCCACCGTACCCGGATCGTGAAGCAATAACGAAACGGGTACATCCACCTGTTCACCCGTAATCGGGTTGGTGACGCGGTCAGTAAACTTGTTGGTCTTGAGGTCCCGCGCGAAGGAAACGTTGTGAGCGTGAATACGATAGTTATCGTCGCCCAAGTGACGGAAGTAACTGTATTCAATACCTTCGTAGCGCATTAGGGGTTCAGGCCGACGGCCACCAGGAATGACAAAGACCATCCAATGATACCAAGTCAGCGTCGATCCCTGATCTTCAACCAGGTCACGTCCCATGCGGAACTGAGCCCTAAATTCGTCCGCCGGGTCGTCAAAATAAATAAACTCTGATGTAACCTGACTGGTCGGTGGACTGAGCGAGGTTAGAGTTTGTGATTGGGCGGACTGGCCTCCCAACAACGCTCCTGTCGCTCCAGCGGCAGCTGATAAAGCATTTCGTCGACTGACCATAAGACATCCCCTGTTGTTGTGACTATTCACGTCTATCAATCATAGTGCCCCAACCGATGTATTCACACACCCCTGCCCGACCAGTGACCAGAGCAGCATGGCAGACTTAGGCTTTGGTATGTAAGTGTCATGGTGTTAAGAGCGTACGAGAATAATTTATGGATCATTCTATGAGCACTCTTGAAGGCAAAGTTGCCATTGTCACCGGCTGTACCGCCGCCAGCATTGGACGAGCGTGCGCCATGGGATTTGCCATGGCGGGTGCAAAAGTGGTGGTCACAGGTCGAACTGTGGCTGGCGGAGAAGAGACCGAAAAACTTATCCGCGACGCCGGTGGTGACGCACTTTTTGTGCGCCAAGACGTGACGGTCGAAGATGACTGGAAGCGGGTTGTTCAGACGACCATCGACACATATGGACGCATTGACTTCTTGGTTAACAACGCGGGCGAGGCGATTGTTAAACCCATAGAAGAACTCACCCGCGACGACCTTGTTTTCCTGCGTCTTGTTGATTTAGACGGGCCGTTCTTGGGCATGAAGTACACATGGCCACATATGGTTGCCGCAGGCGGCGGGGTGATTCTGAATATGAGTTCCATTGTTGGACAAAAAGGAAACCCTAAGGGAACAGCCTACGGTGCCATCAAGGGGGCACAGTTGGGCCTCACGCGTGCTGGCGCGATAGAAGGCGCCGCTGTCAACATCCGCGTCAATTCAGTTCACCCAGGAATGATTTGGACTGCCGGGGTTCCTGACGTCTTGGGTCCGGACGCAGAAAAGTTGAAGCCCAAGATGGCGGCCATGATCCCCTGGGGCGAGGCGGGAGAATCCCGCCACGTGGGCGATCCCGTGGTTTATCTGTGTTCAGACGCCGCCAAATACATCACCGGCGTCGAATTCAATATCGACGGGGGTGCCGGCGCTAGCTGACTTTTTCGCCTGGGCTGCATCCAACCGGGCCTCCATAGCCTTGGCTGGAGTCTCGGCGGCGGCGTTTGCCATATGGATAGTGGCTAAAGAAGCCTAAAGCAGTGGTCACCGCGTCCTGACTGGTGTGATACCCTAAATGCGCGCCACACTTTCCTTGCGGGAACATCAAATGGCAAAAATGCGCGGCGGTATGGACTCGGTGAGTGACGACATGGTCAAGGCCATGAACGTCACGCGAGAGTTTCTAGACAACCGACATGTTGAAAAGGAACGGCTTGATTCCAACGCGCCAAAGGTCGGCGATCAGGCACCTGAATTTTCGGCCGAGCGACTATCTACAGACGGCACAAGAAGTGTTGAAACAGTGACGCTGTCCGACTTGCTGGATAAACCGGTTGGCCTGTTGTTCGGCAGCTACACGTGTCCCATCTTTCGAGACCAGCTGCGTCGGTACGAACACATTCACCAGACGTTCAAAGACCGCATTAACTTTCTTTGCATATACATTATCGAAGCCCACCCGGAAGACGGATGGCGCGTGCCCCATAATTGGGACAACGAAATCTGCATTCCAGCACCGAAGGACCTTGATGAACGCGCCAGAATTGCAAGCCTATGCCGCAGCAAAGAAGGCTTTACGATTCCCATGGCCTTAGACACCATGGAGAATGAATTGCTTACTCTGTATGCGGGCACGCCTGAACGGTTGTATGCCATCGCCGCCAATGGAATGATCACCCACAAGTCTTCAGTCGGCCCTTTTGACATAGACGATGTAGATGAATGGGAACGCGCGCTGAATGACCTCATTGGGTCGCCGGAGGATACATAGATGGGCGTTTTAGAGGGGAGAGTCGCGATTGTCACCGGCACCACGGCGGCTAGCATTGGCAGAGCCTGCGCCATCGCCATGTCTGACGCCGGCGCAAAGGTTATCGTGACAGGCCGCACTGTAGCGGGTGGGCAAGAAACCGAACGCCAGATCATCGAGCGTGGCGGCGACGCCCTTTTTGTGCGCCATGATGTGCGAGAAGAGAGTGACTGGACGGCTGTCGTAAACACCTGCATCAAGAAATATGGGCGAATTGATATTCTTATCAACAACGCTGGCGAATCTAAAGGCGGGCCGATAGAAACATTAACAATCGATGACTTTCACTTTTTACTTGGCGTAAATGTTGAGGCGCCGTTTCTTGGGGCCAAAACCTGTTGGCCTCATTTGGCAAAGAGCCGTCACGGAGTCATTCTCAATATGTCCTCCCTCACCGCCCAACAGCCCGGCCCTGGGGGAACTCTCTACGGCCCGTCCAAAGCCACACAGAATGCTCTGACCCGGGTCATGGCCTTGGAAGGCGCAGAAGTCGGCATACGCGCAATCTCGATCCTGCCGGGGCTGACTTTTACCGATGGGGTCCTGGACTCTCTAGGCACTGACACTGAACGCTACAAAGAGCCCCTCGCCAATAAAATCTGGATGGGGGAATGGGGCAAATCTGAACATATAGCCGACGCCTGTGTATTTTTAGCGTCCGATGCAGCGCGCTACATCACTGGGATCGAATTCAATGTGGACGGTGGTGGCATCGGCCAAACACCTGGTCATAGCCAAAATGCCAAAAAGTTTGGCCTCGCATCCTGACCTAGTGAACAAGAGAGACGGTATAGAGACATGCTAGCTCTTGCAGGTAAGACCGCGCTCATTACTGGTGCGGCTGGGGATATTGGCGCGGCAATTGCAAGTCGATTTGCAAACGAAGGGGCGATCGTTTGTTTAGCCGATATTGATCAGGCAGGCGGTAAAGCCTTAGCTGAAAAACTTGGCGCACCAGCGTTTTTCACACCACTTGATGTGACAAAAGAAGACGAGTGGGGTGTAACCGTCGAATCCGTACTCTCCCGCCATAACCGATTAGACATTCTGATCAATAATGCCGGCACGCTAGAAACAGGGACAATTGAAGATACCGACCTCGCTTTGTGGCAAAGCATTCAGAGCATCAACGCGACCAGCATCTTTCTTGGGTGCCAAGCAGCAGTGCGCACCATGAAGCAGACAGGAGGCGGCGTGATTGTGAACATGGCATCGCAAGCCGCGGTGCGTCCGCGACCCTCAACCCTGGCCTACTCCGCTTCAAAAGCCGCAATTGTGAATTTGACTAAAACAGTCGCGACCCATTGCGCCGACAACAACTATAATATTCGCTGTAACGTTATGATGCCGGGTGCGGTTGACACTCAGATGATCTACAAGAATCAGACCGCAGAGGAGTCAGACGAGGACTTCATGAAAGGCGTCAACGCGCGCTATCCCCTCGGCCGAATGGGTACAGCAGACGAGATTGCAAACGGCGTTGTCTTCCTTGCGTCAGATGAAAGTCAGTTTATGACCGGCGCTCAATTGCGGATAGACGGCGGAGGAACGATATAGATATCGACCACCGAGCAGTATGGTGTCGACCAGTTGGGCTTGAGCATACAGCGCATTGATTTGGTCCGGTGACTTAGTCGTAGTGCTTGCCGAACCCAAGCAAAACGACCGTATCTTGCAGGTTTCCGGCAACACGGCTCTCACCGGGCTCGGTGAAAAAAATCTCCAGGCCCGAGAATTTCTCCGGATAGATTAATTTTGCCCGACACCAAAAACCTAATCTCCCAACTGTCGTGGGTATGCTCAGCGCAGTCAGCACCCTTTTTGGTGGGGAATAGACCGTTTGATGCGGAATAGACCAAAGGAAACATTTTCACCGTCACGCCAAAGGTCGGCGCGCTCAATGCCCTTTACGTCATATTCCTCTGAATAGGGTTTGTATTTTGGTCAGACGTCCGGGCGATTCTAATTGTCGTCTCCTAAACAAGCCGTTTACCGCCGTCACAAGGCAAAACCAGGCCGGTAAGAAAACCGTTCTGAATACACGCCAACACCGCATCAGCGACGTCTTCCGGCTGACCAATGCGGCCGACCGGCGTATCGGCCGCCGACTGCGCATACATACCTTCTCGGATGTCGTCTGGAATACGGCTCCACGCTTCGGTATCGGTCAAGCCCGGTGAGACGGCATTGACTCGCCGGGGCGCCAGCTCCACCGACAGAGTCTTGATCACCCCTTCCAATGCACCGTTGACAGCACCTAGAGCTGTCGCCGTCGGCACGGCCGCGATCGCCGATGCACCGGTCACGAGAGTCATAGTCCCATGATCAGACAACCGTTTAGCACCGTGATGCATAGCAATAAGATAGGGCCAGAACTTGCCGTCGAAGGTCTCCCTCACTCCCTGAACGGGGGTCTCTGTAAACGGCCCGAGCGCAGCACCGCCCGCAAGAGAAATCACGAGATGGTCTAAGTTCGGAAACCCCTCAAAAAAAGCAGCTGCGGCAACTTCATCTGCGCAATCTACCGGCGCCCTAGACACTCTAGATCCTAAAACCTCTCCCGCTTTGGCAAGACGTTCACTGGACCGACTAACAATCGTGACCGTAGCACCCTGAGCTAGTAAAGCCTGAGCCGTTGCCAAGCCGATACCGCTTGAACCACCCACCACCACAGCGGTCTGTCCTGAAAGTGCGTTAACTGAGGTCATTTGGCTTTCCTCTACCTGTGCTTTTGCCTACGAAAACTGGATTTGCGTCGGCGCATGCACCCCTCCCCAAATTCATTCATCTCACCACTCTTATCCTTCAGTTAGGTTAGCCCATAACCAGGGTGACACAACCACCGCGATTGCGTTGTTGGCTGGAACCCCGCAAAATCATTTCAAGGCACAGCAGTTTGTAGGATTGGTTTGCTCATGAAGATCGTTGCACGGCTCGCGATTCTGGTTTTTGTTCTAGCAACGCCCCTTAGCGCGTCAGCTGAGAAAGTCCTTCGCTTTGGGCTTGTCAGTCTGCCCCAGGACTTGGGCAACCCGTTCAGCTCTTACACCATTCCCACGGTTGCGCCGGGATTGGCGGTTTTTGACTCCCTCACTGTCATTGACGAGGCTGGAATCGTGCAGCCTTGGATTGCTGAAAGCTGGGATTCGACTGATCCCTTGACCTGGTACTTCACATTGAAACCCGGCGTCACCTTTTCAAATGGCGAGCCATTTGATGCCGCCGCCGCCGCCAACGCGTTTAACTACTTTGCGTCAGGTGACGGATTGATCGAAGTGGTCGCACAATCGGTCATAGATATCGCCAGCGCTCAAGCCGTTGAACCACTAGTCTTAGAAATTAAGACCAAAGCCCCAAACATTCTATTGCCACGTCGCGTGTCTGGAATTCGTATACCTGCTCCCGGCCCGTGGACTGAGTTAGGACGGCGCGGCTTTTCACAAGCTCCTGTTGGTTCCGGTCCGTTTATCGCAACGCGATGGGACACCACGCAAGTTGATTTGGTTTCTAATCCCAATTCATGGCGAGCCCCGAGAGTTGATCGCATTGAGGTCAAAGCTGTTCCGGAAATTACGACCCGAGTGCAAGGTCTGATCACGGGCGCTCTAGATATTGCCTTGGATATTGGACCCGATGATGGATTCATTCTTGAACCAGCGGGCGCACGAATAAACATACGTCCATCCGGGCGTATTCAATTACTGACATTTATGTCCATCGGTGACTCGCCACTGGCTGACGTGCGCGTGCGCCAGGCGTTAAATTACGCTGTCAATAAACAGCAGATAATCGACGTGCTTTTGGCCGGCGCCACGGAGCCTTCTGGGCAAGCAGCCGTAAAGGCATCTTTTGGCTACAATCCCGACGTCAAAGCTTACCCCTACGACCCTGACAAGGCGCGAGCGTTGCTAGCTGACGCAGGGTATCCAGACGGCTTTGACCTACCCGCTGATATGACTCCCGGTGCCATGGCTGGAGACGGAGCCTGGTACCTGCAAATCGCCAATGACCTTGCCAAGATCGGCGTCAATGTGACCTATCAGGCTTATCCGTTCACCATGCATATACGAAAAATTCGCCAAGGTGGCTGGAAAGGCATCGCTTTCGGCATGGACTTCAACAACCTTCCTTCTTTGGATGTGTTGTGGCCGCTGCGCATTCACTCTTGCTTGTGGGCGGCACCGTGGCATTGCCAGCCCGAATGGGTGCCATTGATTGAAGACGCAGAACAGGAGTTTGACATAGAGGAACGCCGACGAAAAACCCAAGAGTTGGTGCAGCTGTACCACGATGAGCCCACCAGTTTGTATCTTTGGGAAATGCCGGGTGTAGATGGCGTCGCGGAGCGTGTCTTAAATTATAACCCGCGCCATGCGTTCATTAATTTCCACGACATGGATGTAAAGTACTAGGCGATGGTAGAGACCGTCCTGCTTGTGGCCCACACAACATTGCTGGGCAGAGCGGTGATCGCCAAAGACGATATCGCGGAGCTTTTAAGTATGTATGAAGTCTGCCAGCGTCACGCTGCCTAATCTAAATTCTCAAGCAACTCACGGAACTCGTAGCCCTCGCGATGACAATGACCCAAAACCCAGCCCAGATTAAAGCCAACCCGTCGCGCATCCACATCGGTTAAGGCATACCCGACCATACTAGCCTGGCCCTGCTTTTGTAGCGAGAGCAGCAAGAAGTCTGGGCGTTCACTGTAGAACGGATACTCTTTGTCTCGCATGCGGATGCCGTAGACGTCGCCATTCTCGTCTGGGTCAAACCACACCAAGCCACCCTGGCTGTGCATGCGAATGTTTTTGATCGCCCTTGTAGGAACTCGTTCCTCATCACGAAACGTGACCTCACATTCGAATATTTTTGAGCGGCGCATGCGGAATGGCTGATCATCAGGATGACCGACATGAAGACTGTCATCAGAAATAAGAAAGGACGAATCAACCAGCCATAGCTTAGTCTCTGATAGCGTCCAGCGATGGACAGAATAGCGACGCAACTCACCCTCACCGAACACACAGGATTTCGGCCCCATGTTGGCAACGTATTGATCAGCGTCTCGGCGCCAGAAGACATCGCATCCTTCAATAAAGAAGATATCGTCTGTCGTTAAGTCTGCCACTTTAGATGGATCAAGGTGCGCATCACGGGTTTTATCATTATCCTTATAGAACCCCTGCTTCATACGAATGGCATTCATCTCAGGCTCCGAAACAAAGACACCAATGCGTTGCCGCATGACGTTGTCCGGGTCGTTTTCGAGATAATGTTGGATATGAAATACATACTCGCCGATATGAGGCAAATCTAGGCGCTTGTGTATGGCATGCATGCGCAGATGCAGTGGCTCACCCTCGCCGCCGTTTCGCGTGTAAAACCAGCGCTGCTCTTCATTGTCGAATTCACCTTCGAACCAATCGGTGAGGATCAATATATCCCGTGCGTTGGCATCCATGGGCAGCGCTTCTTGTGCGGCCGCGAGGCCAGGCGCGAACCCTATAAATACTGCAAGAACGTATTTCATCATTAGCCTCGAAGCTCATCAACTTGACGTGGAATGACTATGATCTTCAACCCCTTCCTAATCAACAGAGCGCCTTAGCCCTTCGTCGCCCCGAGAAAAAAAGCAACAACCCCTCTCCCCACAAACTTTTCCTCGCCACAGTTTTCCCTGTGTGCTGGGCTCTCTTATAACCCCTCCACCTCTTCGCGGAGCAGTTCCAAAGCGAGCCAACCTTCTTCAGCTGCCGCAAGTCGAGACTCAGCCGTCTCAAGGTCAGCAGTCGCCTTGCCAAACCCAGCTGGATCACGCGAATAAAAATCCGAATCAGTTAACGCGTTCTGAAGGTCTGCGATTTTGCCGGTTAGAGCGTCAATTTCTTTCGGCAGATTTTCTAATGCGAACTTGTCTTTAAACGACAGTTTATTGTTTCCGCTGTTGGGCGCTTTAGAACCAGATTTAGAATACAGCTTTCGCGGCTTTATCTTCTTCTCTATCGATTGTTCACGGGCGCTGGCCATATCTTCAACGCCAGTTCCCCGTTGAGCGAGCATGTCAGAGTAGCCGCCCGCATAGTCAAGCCACCGGCCAGGCTTATCAGATGCGATGACCGACGTGACAACACGATCAAGGAAATCTCTATCGTGGCTCACGAGCAGCACCGTACCTGCATAGTCACTGAGCATCTCTTGCAACAAATCCAGGGTTTCCAAATCGAGATCGTTGGTCGGCTCGTCAAGCACCAGCATATTCGACGTTTTTGCTAAGGCGCGCGCGAGCATAAGGCGACCTCGCTCTCCGCCGGACAAGACGGTAATCGGTGTGTTGACCATATCTGGCGTAAATAAAAAGTCCTTCATGTATCCGATGACGTGTCGCGGCGTCCCTTGCACATCAACTTGGTCACCCGTATCACCGGTGAGGGCCTGACCGACCGTCCACTTTGGATCAAGGGTCTCGCGGTTTTGATCCATCGTCGCAATCTCAAGAAACGTACCCATGCGGACCCGCCCTTTATCGGGTTTGATTCCGCCCGTAAGCATATTGAGCAACGTGGTCTTTCCCGCACCGTTGGGACCCACAATGCCTATGCGATCTCCGCGCTGAATCCGGACCGAGAAATCCTGAACCACAGCAAGATCATCAAATGACTTGGTTATATCTTTTGCTTCGATCACGAGCTTACTAGATGCGTCACTCTCGCCAGCCTGAAGATTAACGTTCCCCGCTCTTTTCCGATGCTCACGTTTGTCTTTTCGGAGGCCATGAAGCATCTCGAGGCGGCGAACATTCCGCTTACGACGACCACTCACGCCATACCGCAGCCAGTGTTCTTCTCGGACAATCTTACGATCAATTTTGTGTTGGGTACGGTCTTCTTGATCAATAATATTGTCGCGCCAAGACTCAAAATGCGCGAAACCTTTATTTAGACGGCGGGTCTGACCGCGGTCCAACCAGATTGTCGCCTGAGACAACTTCTCCAAAAAACGTCTGTCATGACTGATGATGACAAGAGCCCGACGCAAACTTTTCAGTTCCTGTTCAAGCCATTCAATCGTCGGGAGATCGAGATGATTGGTCGGCTCGTCAAGCAATAGCACATCGGGTCTAGGCGCGAGGATGCGGGCCAAAGCAGCGCGTCGGTTTTCACCACCTGATAAATGCGTAGGGTCCTCTTCGCCGGTTAAACCTAGTTGCTCGAGGAGGTGAACGGCTCGATATGGGTCGTCGCCGTCCTCCAATCCGTCTTGAACGTAAGAAAGTGTGTCGTCATAACCGGTCAGGTCTGGCTCCTGCGGAAGGTAGCGAATTGTCGTACCTGGCCTGACAAAGCGGTCGCCGTCTTCATGTTCGATCAGGCCAGCCGCAATTTTTAGAAATGTCGATTTGCCTGAACCGTTGCGGCCAATCATACATACTGTCTCTTCAGGCAGAACCATAAGTTCGGAACCTTGAAGGACGGGATCGCCACCAAAGGTCAGGTGAATGCCTTGCAGGGTAAGAAGCGGGGGCGCAACCATGGCGCTGCGTTTATCGCTTCACAGGGTTTTTCGCAAGACAAGAAGTTTGATGTACGTCTCAACGCCATTTAACATCTGAAAACGCGCGTATTTTTTCCTCGCTGCCCCTCTGCTCGTAATAGGGCACTTTTTTTGTGTTCGCTTTACGCGAGCGATCATCGTGGGCCTCTGCCGCAGCCACAATTTTCTCTGCCATGGCTGACTTCAGCACCACAGCACCATCTGAGTCTGCAAGGATAATATCGCCGGGATTTACGATCACACCGCCACAAATAACAGGAACATTGAGTGAGCCTGGGTGCTCGGACCCTTTAGCTGTAGCCGATACACCGCGAACAAACAATGGAATCTGCGGCCGCTCGCGCGCGAGCAATGCTGAGTTCATACAACTGCCATCAATAATAATACCAGCAACACCGGCGTGCGCTGACGCAATGGTCATCGACATACCCCACGCCGCGATTTCTGTATGCCCGCCGGCGTCAACGACCAGAACATCGCCGGGTTTGGCATATTTTGGCGCCAACTCTCCCATGAGGCGGTCGTCCCAATACTCAGGCCTGACGGTGAACGCGGGACCACAGATCCGCCACTTGGGGTCTAATGGTTTTATATCTGGATGCATCACTTGGCGCGGCCCCGCTTCAAAACCGGCTACGCCGACGTGCTGTTTTGCCACCTTGTCAATGAGAGCTACATCTGGACGTTCAAAGTCTGTCATGATTTCGTGCATGAACTTCGCACCTCAGCTACTGTATTGGTTATGGACAATCCTACTCTGACCAAGCGAATAAGCAACGCCGTGATTGGTTTCGCCTATGCGGCACTTGTGACGGGACAGCCCACAGTCTCATCCGCGGAACCCACACTTCGCGTTGCCATACAAACATTGCCAGCGGCTCTCGGGAACGTCCATCGATCCACAAGCTCTTCCGAACTTTACACCTGGGCGGCCATGTTTGACCCGCTCACTTTTGTGGGGTCCGATGGCGCAGTACAACCATGGCTGCTTAAAGAATGGGAGGCGATTAACCCGACCACCTGGCACTTGAACCTGCGCCAAGATGTAATGTTCCACAACGGAGAGCCCTTCAACGCCGATGCCGTTATCAACACGGTTTCCTATCTGACTTCTGAGGCTGGCAAACGAGAAGCCCTATCACGACTCTTGAATTCCGTATCGGGAGTCCGAGCGCTTGATGCGTATACAGTAGAAATTACCACTCACTACCCCAACCTGATGCTACCTGCGGAGCTAGGAATCATACGCGTTGTTGCACCGAAATATTGGCAGGAGGTCAGCCCCGAAGCATTTGCACTTCATCCGGTTGGAACGGCGTCCTATAAAGTGGATCGATGGGGACCGGCAAAGATTGAACTTTCCGCTTTCGAAGACGGCTGGATTACACCTGGCTTTGACCGTATGGAGATTATTCAGCTGAATGATCCAACAACTCGCACACAAAGCATTCTGGCGGGCGCAGTTGATCTCGCACTGGTTATCGGACCTGACGATGTTCAAACACTCGAGGTATCCGGCCACAACCACCATGTAAGCCAGGGTGTTGGAGCCATGGGTATTGCCTGGATTCAAACCGATGAAGGGCCGGTCGCGGATCCACGCGTACGGCGCGCGCTCAACTATGCCATCAACCGAGAAGCCTATATCGCTGCATTGCTCAATAACGGAACCAGAGCTGCAACACAGGCGACCCCATCCAACGCGATAGGATGGGATCCAAATTTGCCCGGCTGGCCTTACGACCCTGAGAAGGCAAAAGCCCTCCTGACTGAAGCCGGATACGGCGACGGATTTAACATTGTTATTGAGCTTGCAGCTGGTGGGGCGGCAGCGGACGCTGCTATTCATCAGATCATTGGCCAAGATCTGGCCAACATAGGCGTTGGGTTTGAAGTAAGATCAATGACCATACCTGACATGATTACCAAATTTAATTTTGGCGGATGGGAAGGTGACGGCTTTAATATGGACTTTAATATTAAACCTAGCCTGGATGCTCTGCGCCCATTTGTCAGTTGCCTCACGCGCAAGCTCTGGCATTGCCGCGATAGCCTGGCGGAGAAAACCCGGCAAGCTCAAGCGGCCTGGAACCCCGAAGAGCGCTTAGCTTTGGTGCGTGACCTCCTCAAGGCCTATCATGACGACCCGCCAATGCTTTATATGCACGAAACCATCATGTTTGACGGTTTGAGCAACCAAATCGAGGGATACGCGCCCGTTAACCTGATCGTGAATTATCACGACCTCCAGCCAGCAAAAACGGCCCCTTAAAGCTTGCATTAGGCAGAATTGCCAAGAGATCGAATTCAACTCGTTTTCGGCGTTCCGAGGCCGAAAGCATAGACTCAAATACGCGCATAAGTTGCTTTTGATACGGATTCATTTTACTCATTATTATTATTTTTTACTTGGCGCCTGTTATCTTCAGACTTGTGTGACTATGCTGCCCAGCGTTGTGGACGGATTTGCTTAATAGATCACGGGAGGAGAGAACCGGGGCACTACATTGCCCTTGCAAAAGCGGTGTATGAAAAAGGTCGATAGAGACAAACTCGCTGAAATCGATATCTATCTCGGCGAGCCGAACGAGCAGGTCCGCGAAGGCAAGCATGCAATACTGCGCCCGGAAGGCCTACATCGTGCACGCAGCTTCACTCGGACCGAAGAACTTTTGAACACGATGCGCGAACGGTCCCCAAACCCCCTCACTGTGCCGGATGATACCAACCCTGAAATATTTCAGATCGCAAAAGACATCCGGCATCACAGAATTGGCCGAGAATTATGAAGGGCGTAGTGCAGGTAATGCCGTCGATATATAAAATCAAATTATGACATTTAACGTCCGGACAGCCCTTTCTTCGTTTTTGATATTTTTCTGCAGCCTTAGCGCGGGCGCGCAGGAATCGACAGTTACACTCAGGGTATCGGCTTATCTGTCTCCGTTAAGCCACAGCGTGCAAAATATCTATGCGCCTTGGATGGATCGACTCTCTGAGGCCTCTAATGGTCGCATCAAATTTGAAACCTACTGGGGTGGCGGGCTAGGCCGTAATCCCTACAAACAATTTGATCTTGTCAAAGCTGGGATTACCGATGTTGGCCTGGTCCAACCCAGCTACACACCTGGTCAATTTCCGCAGATGCAGGCGTTTGAACTACCTTTCATGATGCGCTCCTCTACAGAGGCGAGTTTGGTGGCGTGGCGCCTGTTTGAACGCGGGCTTCTTTCAGGTTTTGACGATGTGAAGCTGCTTGGCTTGTGGACCGCGGAGCCCAGTAACCTTTACACACGCGAGCCTGTCGAGAAATACGAAGACATTTCAGCATTAAAAATTCGCTCTGTTGGCCGATTGGAAGGTGACTTCTTGAATCGTTTGAACGCTGTGCCCGAAGCCTTACACCCAGCGGATGCCGTTGAAGCGTTGAGGCGCGGCACCATAGACGGTGCCATTCAGGGTTGGATCGCGATAAACACGTTTCAAACCTATCGCGAGACCAGCCATGTGATTACCGCACCGCTAGGTACAGTGACATTCGGAATCATGATGAACAGAGAAAAGTGGGAAAAGATTCCGGCTGATTTACAACAAATTATTGATGACAACAGCGGTCCTGTTATTGCGCTGTTCGGGGGCCGTGCCTACGACAAACGACAGGCAGAAATCTCAGCTCGCCTTAGAGAAGAGAAGCATTTGATTTTTGTCGACGCAGATCCATCTGAACTTGAGGAAATGCAAACGTACATTCAGCCCATTGCGGAAACTTGGATGGAGCGGACTCCCGGTGGCGAAGAAACCTACAGGGCGATTCAAAATATTCTAGTTGACCTGCGCCGTCGTGAGCGGCAGTCATAGATCCATGAATCCTTCACTCCAAGCACGATCAACGCCCATCCTCGACCGCGCCGTCAGCACAATGGCCGTCATCGGTTTCACCGGATTGGTAATCATCGCCTTCATGACTGTTGTTGATGTTTGCCTTCGCTATTTGGGTGCCTCGCGCATTCCAGGATTGAATGATGTGGAGGAAGTGGCTTTCGCCATCGTCATAGCAAGTTGCTTCCCTGCTGGGCTTAAGAAGGGTAACGCCGTAACTGTGCGCGTGCTTGGTAAAATTCTTGGACCCAAAGCGCACAGCTACCTGGATGTTATTGGCGCGGTTTTTATGTTGCTGTTCTTCAGTTTGGTTGCCTGGCAGTTCGTTTCATTCACCATCGACTACATAGCTGCTGGCCGCACCACATCAACACTGGAATGGCCCGTTGCACCAGTTTGGATCATTGTGAGCCTCATTATAATGTCTTGCGTAGGCGTCCAGGCTAGTGTCTTACGCAGCGCCCTTGATGCCGCCAAAACTGGGGGACCAATCGAACACGAAACGGAATCTCTTTAGGGCATGACGAAATAATGGAACCTCCCGTCATAGGTGGCTTGGTCGTCGCCGGTATGTTTGTCTTGATCGCGATTCATGTACCCATCGGGGTGGCCATGGCCATTGCCGGACTGGTCGGCACGGGCATGATCATTGGATTTGAACCCGCGATCGCTCTATTTGGTATTGAACCTTCCGCGGCAATAGCCAGCCAGGAGTTGGCGATCATTGCGCTGTTTCTGTTGATGGGGAATTTTGCCGCCGCAGCTGGTCTATCTGGCGACCTTTATCGTCTTGCGCAAGCATTTCTCGGGCATCGCAAGGGTGGGCTCGCGATGGCAACAGTCGCGACCTGTGCCGGGTTTGGAGCTGTATGTGGATCTTCGCTCGCCACAACCGCAACAATGACCCGCATTGCCCTCCCGGAGATGGAGCAACGTGGTTACTCCAGGCGATTATCGACAGGGTCAATCGCTGCCGGATCTACTTTGGGCGTTATCGTACCCCCTTCGGTGCTGTTGGTTCTGTATGCCATTCTCACCGAGCAATTTGTCACCGCCCTCTTTGTTGCAGCATTGGGTCCCGCACTTATTGCCGTCGTACTCTACATGTTTTCTGTTATGGCTTACGTGACTGTTGCACCCAATGCTGGACCAGCTGCGGAGCGTGTTCCCTGGGCAGAACGCCGGCAGGTGCTCAAGAAAAGCTGGGGGGTCATGGCCTTAGCTATTGTTGTTTCCGGCGGTATTTACTCGGGCATCTTTACAGTGAACGAGGCAGCTGCGGTTGGGGCTGCCGTTGCAATTGCTTTCACGGCGATGAGGGGGCGCTTAAGCAGAAATATTTTCTTTGAAAATTTAAAAGAGACAGCTGCAAGCACAGCGCTCATCTACCTCATCATTATTGGTGCCTCAATTTTCTCTTACGCCATCACTTTGTCTCACCTACCTGACATCATCGTCAGCTCAATAGAGGACCTCGGCCTAGAGCCACTGATGGTTATCCTCTTGCTCGAAGCCATGTACATTGTGTTGGGCTCGATCTTTGACACCGTCGCTGCCATGGTCATCACCCTGCCCTTTGTGTTCCCGCTTATTACAGGCATGGGATACGACCCTATTTGGTGGGGCGTGATCAACGTAGTCGTGATGGAAATGGGCATGATCACACCGCCGATTGGGCTGAACGTGTTTGTTATGCACGGCATGTCAAAAGACATTCCCTTGAGCACTGTCTACGCAGGGATTTGGCCTTTTCTCATTTCAGATGTCGTTCGCTTGCTCATCCTCACCCTATTCCCGGTTCTGACTCTATGGCTGCCGAAAGCCATGGGTCTGATGTAAAAACAGCGAGACGTACACAATGGAAGAGAAACATGAATTTGGCGGAATTCTTCAATGGTTTGGCGAATTTGTCAGCAATCTTCTTGCTCAATGATTTCATCAATTTCCAGGATACATTCAGGCAGATCTAGCTCACAGTCTTTGCGCATCTTAAATTGGCGCTTCTGGTCATTGACGGCATTTCCCAGCCGCCGCGAACCATCACCGGGAGTGACGGTGCCAGATTGAGGCGGACCACCTCGATTCTGCTGTGCATCAGCTGTATGAGTCATCATGAAACCGAAAAGTCTTGCGCTCAGAAATCTTGACATGCATGGGCTCGCGCTTTTTTGACTAAGTGACATACATTTTGGCATCCGCAGTAGACTAGCACCACCGACTGACGCACAGATGTCCAGCAACAAAGTGTATCTGTGGCTTTGTTACCTGTGGCCGAGATAAACACAACGCTTTAGTGTGCGCGTATTATGATACTCAACAGATTCTTTAAGCTCTCACGTCAATTCTCAGCAGCGCTCATCGTTCTCCCGATTGTAGTCGTCACATCACCAGTCTTGGCTGAGGATGACACTGCTTACCTTGCGATGATTGACGGTGATGGCAAAGACTTTGCTTACTTGGTCTGCTCGGACTGCCATGCCATGCAGCACGTTTTGCAGAAAAGATACAGTCGTCGTGGCTGGCGAGATGCGATCACGCGCATGACGTTAGACTTCGGCATGGCTGAACTTGAAGCAAACGAACGCACACTTATTCTCGACTACTTGTCCCGTTACTATAGTCCGGGGTCAATACGTTAATCCCAAATGGTTAGACCATGACCGTCTGACTGCCGGTGTCGTTGATCGGCTGTGCGCCGTCGTCCGTGATCAACATAAGATCCTCTAGATGAGATGACCCACCCATCCCTGTTGCCCCCATCGGGCAATCGACACTGAGCACCATGTTTTTTTCGAGCACGATGTCTTCCCGCGGCGGCGATCCAGCATTACCAACATGGTCGGCGTGATAAAGGCCTACGCTGTGTGGAGTAAATGAAATAGTGAAGTCTGCACCCATCTTGCTCAGCACTTCTTTACCCATGCGCCGCACCTCCGAAAACTTAGCCCCGGGCTTGATCCGTTCCCGAATATGATCCCACGCCTTGCCAGTCAATTCACTGACCTGAAGCATCGCTTTAGACGTTTCCCCAATATGGACCGCACGGGCGTAATCACCGTGATACCCCATGTACTCGCTAACGCAATCGATAGAGAAGCATTGTCCATCTCGCAACGTCGCTTCATAGGTGGGCGAGCTAACACGATCAATGACCATGAAGACTCCGCGCATACCACGGGCCGCAACGGCCGCGAAATACGCAGCACGTAATTCGCGGACGTCTGCCCCTGCCCGAACAGCATGAGCCGCTTGTAACGCACCATCTGCATTTGCTTGCGCGGCATATCGCATCAGAGCGATCTCAGCCTCAGATTTAACCGGACGAATACGACGTAGGGCATCGTCGGCTGAAACCACCGTGGCTTCTTCTGTCGCGTCCAGCACCGATCGCATCACAGGCTCTACATCCGCCGCGATACGTCCCTTTAGAACACCCGTAACTTTGAGGGCATTGCGCAGTGCGAACGTGAGACTGGGTCGCGCGGCCTCTGCCTGCACCGCCCGTTCGACAATGCTCAGCCTAATGGATTCGATATCGTCGAGAGGAGCCTGCTGCAAATCCGGATACAGCGGGAGATCCTCCATGCCTAATTCCGCATCATCAACCATCTCGCCCGGCCCCCGGTAAAGATAGGCCGGGTAGTCAAAATGCCGGTGATCCATGGCAATTGTGTAGTAGTATAGAAAAGCGGGCGCGACGAGTGACAAACGCTGGTCTTCCCGACGCGTAATAACAGCATACACACCTGGTGTATGACCCATCTTGGTCGCGGTCAGATCAAGACCGGTGGCGTGATAGAGGTTGGTACCGGAGCCAACAACGATGGCATCAAGACCTAGCTCAGCCATGATTTTGTCGGCCTGCTCAAAGTTCATCCGTGGGCCGAAAATAGGTGGCGGTACACTTCGCATCAGAGACATAGCTGGCGCTGCAAACCCGAAGGATGGAGCGACCAATGCACCTGCACCACTGGCCGCTAGCGTTCCAAGAACTGTGCGACGATTGATCATGGGGATACTCCTTCTCAAGGGTTATCACCTACAGAATAATAAAAGGCTCTTCTTCAGTATTCATCGGCTCGTATCCGGTCTTGGTCACGCGGAAAAGGTCTTCATTGTGACCACAACCGTAACCAACCTCGAGGTAAGGCAGATCGACGGTCAGAACCATGTTCTCTTCCAACACGTGATCGAATGAGTCGATGCCGAATTCTTTAAGATGAAATGGATTATCATCATGCTGCAGACCGACTGAATGCGGCGTAACGAAGACCGCGTAATCTGGCATACCGCTCTTAATCATGGTCTCGAGACCAATCTTACGCAGCGTGGAATACTTCACGCCGGGTTTGATGGCATCAAATACTGCTTCTCGCGCCAACTGGTTAGCCCTGCGTCGCATTTCAACCTCTTTCGAGGGATCTCCGAGAATGAAAGTGCGGGCTATATCACCCATGTAACCTTTGAAGTTGCTAACTGCATCCACCAAGAACGGCTTTCCTGCAACCATGACCCCGTCTGGGAAATTGCCTCCAGGGAAACCAGCGATGAAACTGTCAACATCATTGCCGCGCTTTCCACATTCGAACCGGAAGATTTGCGCCACATCGTCATGGGTCATGCCAGCTTCAATAGCCCGGATGGTCGCGAGACAAGCATCACCGTTGTTGTTGCTGCCGATGCGTTGATACGCCAATTCCTGTTCCGTTTTGACCATTCGAATAAGCTGAAAAATGCCATAGCCGGGTACGCACTCGACATCCACCAGGTCAGTCTGGGCCAAAATCGCGGCGATACGCATATCGTCGACTGCAACTTTACCTTTTGTGATGCCCTGGGCTTTTAAAGCCCGGGCCAATCCCCATGCCGCGTTAGCCGCAATGTCCGAAGACTTTTCCTGGGCTACGGCCCAGCGTTTTTCACGCGGTGTTAGCTCAACACCATCGCGCACATGATAGCGGCGGGTGACACCATTGTTTGGTTCTGTGGGCAGACCATTATCATCCCGCTCGATTTCCCCTGCACCAAAGCCATAGGGCATCAGCTCCGCTGTTTCTCGATCGCCATTGGCAATATCCCATGCAGGAGACGATGTAGAGACAAGGTAAATTGGCGCCTGCGGATCAGCGGCGTAGGTGGCAAACCCCGGATATTCGTTGATAAATTTCGAACCGATGGTTCTAACGTTGGTCAGGTAGTACACGTTGATCGTACTCAACGCGATCATGCCCGCCAAACCAAACCGCTCTAGAACCTCATTCGCGCGAGGTCGGTTGACCAGCGCCTTGCCATCAATCTCTGGCTTGGGCACCGCATAGCCCTCTGGTTTATCTGCTGCTTTGGCGGCAGCCGGAACAGTTACAGCGGTCATCGCCGCAGCGACCCCACCAAGCGCAGTGCGTCTGTCGATTTCTGGGCGAGTCATTGGGCGTCTCCTGCAAGTGAGCCTCGACCTAGATTTCATACCCTTAAGCGATTGCGATCAAGCCGTGGCTGGAGCATGACCGTGCCCTGACCGCCTGGCTTAGATGCCGGTGCCGATACCTAAGAAAACACCGCGATGATTGAGTTTGGTCTCTTTGGTCTAGCTGTTGTGCAAGATGTTCCCAAAGGGATCGAACTGCTCAAACGCCAAATCAAAACCCGCTTCATTCATCTCGTGAAGAATGCCTTCTTTAGTCGGCCAGAAAATTTAAACACGGATTTTGGTCGCCATCCTCGAGGCGCAAAGTAGGTGTTGATGAAGATTGTATCCCGCGCTTGCTGCCCCATCAATTGAATAAATTCTCGCGGACGGTCGAGTTGATAGAGCAGACCGCAGCAAAAGATCACATCAAAGGGACCGTACTTCGCCAAATTCCAAACGTCGTCCTGAGAAAAATCTAGGTTAGGCAACCCGGCCCGGCGCTCTAACTTTTGGCAATTCTCGAAGCTCTACGTGCGAACCTCGATCCCAAGGGATTCGAGCCCCATTCGGGCAAACTCCAGGGCATAGCCGCCTTCAAGACAACCGAGGTCGACGATCCTCTTTCCCTCACAATTCTGGCCGTACAACATAGAGAGAACTCGCTTTGCCCCCTGACAGTGCGGCACGTCAGAAAGGACGTGCGTATGCTCCGGAATGGTCAAAGACCCATCGGGAAAGCGAATGTTATGCGCGGTAAATGAAGTCACAGGGCAACACTCTAGAGGCAAAGATGATAGTGGATACGAAGCTTGCGCAATGGCGGGATTGGGCTGAGGATAGAACATTACATCAAGGAAGCCTCCCATGGAACGCAGAACAGCCCTAAAGGGTATGGGCGCAGCAGCAGGCGCCGCCCTCACCGCAGGCTCAAAGCCTGTCATGGCCGCAGACATCGGCGCCCACATTGCTCCCGTGGGCAACGAACTCGACGCGTTGAAGCAACCATTGATCAATACGGCGCAGGCTCAAGCCGTGATGGAAGAGTACGACCTGGCCGGGATGCTCGCTCTCAATCCGGTCAACGTCTACTACCTGACAAACACAACTGCTATTGGCACTAAGATGCGCTGGCAATACCCGTCCTTTGCCACATTACCGCGGGATGCGGATCAACCGACGTTCCTCGTCGTCACTGCCGGTATGTTGTGGGACATCGTCAACGGCGACCGCTGGGTGCCAGACGTTATTCCCTATTCGGGTCCGCTCAATGGCGCCGACTACTTGGGCGACGACGCCTTACCTTTGAATGTCGAACCGAAGGCCGCGAACCGTCAACGGGTTGTTGATGAGCCGCTGACCCTAACACCTCGAGAACAGCGCTGGATTGACAGTGGTAAGAATTATCAACTGTCAGCCACACCGGAATGGGCATTGGCCCGGGCCATGAAAGAGTCCGGCATCACCAAAGGAAGAGTTGCGGTCGACGATATGCGCATCGCCCATCTTCTGCAGCGCATTGGGATGGCTGACAACATCGAGTTTATTGATGGAGACAACCTTTTCCGTCGCATTCGCTATGTGAAGTCGGCCCCAGAAATTGAGTTGATGCGTCTGGCCGGAGCAAAGAACGCAGAAGCGGCATTGGCAACGGCCCGGTCGATCCAAAAGGGCATGAGTTATGATTACATAGAACGCCGCTTCGGAGCGGAATGTGCGCTGCGCGGCAGCACCATCACCTTCATTCTGGCTGGCGTGACCCTGGGTTTGCTACCCGATGCAGAGGTGGTGCCCGGAAAACCTTTCCTGATTGATGCCGTGTCGAACTTTCGCGAATACCACGGTGACTTTGCGCGCACGATCGTGCTCGACGAACCAAGCAAGGCGGTGCAACAACGCGCCGAGGCACAGCGCGCAGCGCGCGAGGCAACCTTTGCGATCACCAAACCAGGAACAAAGTACTCAGAAATTCATGCCGCCGGTTTGGCCGCCTACAAAAAAGCGGGCGGCAACCCGGATACCCTAATCGTCAACCCGCACTCTCTTGGCCTGCAACACACAGACCAGCCCTATAGCGACAAAAACCCCTGGCGGGGCAACGAAGACTTGGTTCTGAAAAAGGGCATGGTGATCACCATCGACCTGCCCTTCATCGAGGTGGGATTCGGCGCCGGACACAATGAAGACCTGCTGCTGATCACCGAAGACGGGTATGAGGTCATGCATTCAGAAGAAGAACCTCTGGTCATCGTGTGAAACACGGGAAGTAACCGTGTGAAACGCTGGTTCACAGGTAACAGTGTCATCCTTGCTAAAATAACAATTTTCCTCGTATGCCTCGATCGTGCTTCCAATGTGGCCAGGATCCGTCGTGACAGAGACAGACCCCAAACCCTCAGCAGATCCAAAACACCAGTCCGTTAAGAATGGCGAAGATGTTTCGGCTCTTCGGGTTATGCAGCGGGACATCCAACAAAAGATTTATCGCCGTCATATCATCCGACAAATTGGCAATACGGTACAGACGCCATCTACGTCTCAAGACGATAGCGACGAACCAACCGACGACTCTGACACCCTATTTCTCGTCTGCTAAGACTGGCCTATCAGGCAAATTAAAGATCCGTATGGCGTTGTCACGAAGGATTTTCTTTTTTGGGGCATCCCGAAATTCGTGGCCATCGACTTCTGTGATAGCCCGGCGGGGATCAACTACCGGAAAGTCCGTGCCAAACAAAAATTTATCCTGACCATAGGTGTTGGCGTAGTGAACAACAGCCGGCGGCCAATACTTCGGCGCATAGGCATCCCCAGCCATGTAAATGTTTTCGTGCTTCCAACACATGGCGATCATTTCATCAGCCCACGGTGTGCCAAGATGAATACCGATAATCTTGAGTTCGGGAAAATCGATGGCCACTTGATCAAGTGTAACCGGGCGACCGACGGATGGCAGGCGGCGATCCTTTGAATAAATTAAATTCTGACCGACCTGCATCATGATCGGGATATCAAGTTCGCAACACTTAGCATAGGTCGGGTAGATTTGCGCTTCGTCCGGCGCCATAGCGAACCAATGTGGATACCAATGAGCGCCGACAAATCCGTAGTCGTTCACGGCAACCTCGAGCTCACGCAGCTGGGTCATTCCTTTGGTCGGATCAATGCCAGCCAAACCGGAAAAACGATCGGGATATTTTTGCACCACTTCGGCGACGCGCTCATAGGTAATCTCGGTGGACCCTTTGACGTTGAGATCGCCGCAGCGCACTGCAATTAGAAAGGACCGGTCGATGCCCGCCTCATCCATCAGCTTGATGTAGTCCTCTATCTCAACCCCTTGGCGGATTGAGCCATCTTGGCGGACCTTCTCTTGAAAAGAAGAATCCGAAGAAATTCGGCCTTCTTCAAATTCCCGCGGGGTGCGGATGTTAACGACGATATCAATAGCGCCGATGCGGTCGGTGGCAGTCATGGCAATGTCCCAGGTGTTTTCGGTGGTCTGCCGTGCTTAAGGGGGTGAGCGCAGAGGGTCAAGCACGAGACTTATAAAGTCGTGAAACTGTGACTCTGGGTCAGCGGAGGGTAGACTGATTACCAGAACAGGAGGGACCACTATGACCGCACTCTGCCGCCGCTTGATCGCGGGTCTTTTCTTGCTCGTTGCCACTCCGGCGCTCGGGCAAGATATCACCTCAAATGTAATTACACTGCTGACCGACGACGATGCGCAGGTTCCTGCGATGCTGATGCATCCGTCATCGGGAATGAACACGCACAACCCCGGCGTCGTGATTCACCATGGCGGTCCAGGAGGACATCCCGCCCGAGGCTGCTGTGCGCCACGATGGGCTGGCGAACACCTCGCGCGCCTCGGCTATACGGTGGTGAGCCCTCTTTCAAGACATTCATCTGGGCGCAGTGCAGGCACCTATCGCAGCGAACCCTTCGAAACGGCGACACTTGATATCAAAGCTGCTGTTGATTTCCTCGCCCAAATTGGAGCCCAGGACATCATCCTCGCCGGGCATAGCCTGGGTTCAATCCGGATTACCCGTTACATGATCGACACCCAGGACAACCGGGTCAAAGCCATGGTCCACTATGCGCCGACCCGTGATCTGCCCGAATGGATGCAGGCCAATATGGGCCGAGACCGATACCTCGATGTCGTGGACCGCCATTCAAAATTGGTGTCCGAAGGACGTGGCGACCAGATCATTTACGAAGTGTACGAGCCGTCCTACCCAGCGCCGCCAGGGGGTGAGAGCGCCTCCCTGCAAACAGCACGCAATTGGCTCAACTGGTGGGGACCGGCTGCGCAAACACGAAACACGGTGTGGCAGGCCGATATCAAAGTGCCGCTGCTTCTGTTATCGGGTGATGAAGACACTTTCGTTACCATGCCGTATTTGGAAGAACTCAAAGCGGCAGCCGTGAATGCCCCTCTCGTTGATTTGCGATGGTACGAGGGCGGCGTCGGACATTTGTTCCAAGGCGCGCGTGCGACCGCCTCAAAAGACACCAGCGATTGGTTGATTGACATCGGACTCGGACCTCGACCCGCGATCACCACACGCTTTGTCGATACGCAAACGGCTACAGGCCGCGAACGCTCGGGTGTGCTTTACGCACCGACTATCGGCATGGGTCTGGGTAAGACGGCGTTCATGGTGGTCTACGGCTATGGCGGTGACATCATGTGGAGCTCGAACCATTGGCTGTGCGTCCGCCTGGCTCAAGCCGGTCATGCCTGTTTGGCCGGACAAACCAGTGGCAGCGGTCCGAACATCATCCGCGCCACGCTGGAGTCAGAAATGCCTGACTTTGCAGCCTGGGCCGATTGGCTTGAGAGCGAGGGCTACGACAAGATCGTCATGGCTGGACATAGCTGGGGCGGCATTCGCATCACGCGGTACCTAAACACATCAAAAGATTCACGCGTCAAAGGCATGATCTACTTGGCCCCTACCGCTAACGCCCCGACCTGGGCAGAGGAAGGATTCGGCAAGGACGCTTATAATGAATTAGTGGCGCAAGCCGAGGCGGCGGTTGCGGCCGGTGACGGCAATCGGGTTTTGGTGAATACGTCTTTCCGCAGCCCACCCCCTGCGCCTCAAGGACCGGCCCGACCACGACCACAAGTGGCCGCCAGCTTCCTGTCTCACTGGGGACCAAATGCCAACACTGTGCACACAAAAGAAATGCGCAACATTAAAGTGCCCGTATTGGCCATCGCCGGAAACTTGGATCCGTTCGTTGACCTGCCGTATCTGAAAGAATTTGCCCGCGCCGCAGGTGGGAAAGCTGAGTATCACTGGTACGACGATGGCGCACCACATTCTTTGATCGGTTGGGAACAACGCACCACGGAGGACATTGTGGCGTGGACGACCAAACGCGTGGAGTGATTAACTCTCCCCGTCGTCCCGCTTCTTTGCTTGCTCACCCCAAGCGTCAGGATTGCGCACCGCCGCAATGACCCGCCACCCCGCCTCGAGGTAGACCTTGGCGAAACCTAATCCTATGCCGCGATTGGCACCAGTTAGAAAGACTTTCGGCATTAGGTTCCTTCTGTCTCAATAATGCCAGCGGCTTTTAGGCGCTCCATAACGTCACGCTGCACACCCGACATGTGATCCCGCGACGGTGGACGGTCAGCCAAGCTGTTAGGCGGCCAAATTTCCTGGGCGTATGTGTCGCGATATAAATCTGTGCGCTGGCGCGTCAGGAAGTTATTGATCTCGGGCCGATTGCGGTAGTAGCGCAATGCAGAGAGATTGATATCCGCGGTCGCCGTCATACTTTCGCCTTGCCCCGCCTCCGCCAGTACGCGCCCCGTGAAATCAACTATGCGTGAACCGCCATCGCAGGTGTGCTCCCCCATTGGAAACGGTTTATGGGTCGAGAGGTTTGCTGAGACCACATACATCAAGTTTTCAATCGCCCGCGCCTGCTTCATCACATTCTTCGGGTTGTGCGCTAAATTCAACGGATCTGCACATGGGTGACACAACACTTCAGCGCCCCGCAGAGCAAAGGTGCGTATTAGTTCGGGATACTGCATTTCCTCCGACGCCACAGAGCACAAATTACCAATGGGTGTTTTGGCGACAGGAAACACCGCATCTAGGCCATACAGATCGAGATAGCGATCCCAGTAGTCATGCGGTGTAGGTGTGTAGATAGAGTTCAGCCGTCGGTAACGCAGCGCAACGTTCCCAGATGGATCAAAGATCACACAGGCTTGGAAATAAGTGTCGGGGAATTTTTCATCGCGCTCATAAGCGTTGGTGCAAAGGTATATGTCATTGTCCTGAGCAACCTTCGCCAGCGCTTCATACTCCGGACCATCGGTATCCAGTGCCGCCCAATCACGCCACTGATCAGGCACAATCCCCATGGAGAAATTGGTCAGCACATATTCTGGCAAAACGATCAGTTTCATATCTGCGCCACCCATGTGCTTGGCGCCGGGCACCAAGCGCCCGACCCGGGTGATGGCATCCATGATCATCGCACGGGCTGATTCCTTGTCTGGGCAATCATTGATAGGGTAGCAAGCAAATTGAAGCGCACAGGCGCGGTATGTGATCATTTTTGTTTCTCCCTGTCGCCGGAGCTTAGGGCCGCACGGCAGACAAGCCAAGGCTGGGAGTCAGCTAGATTCTATGACACAAACATTGCCAATAGAGACGGTTCAATCGCAAAACGCAAAACTCTAACATCTGTGTAACCAGTATTTATCAAGGGCCCCGGATGACTGATCAGTCTGAAATAGAGATTAGAAGCCCCGATGGTCAGACTACCATTCTTCTTAGAGGGGGGTCAGAGCGAAACCGCCTACGGCATTGCCTGCATGCAACGAGATGGGGTCAGGCGCATCGTTAACTAATAACCTAACTGATTGGCGCCTGCCCTTAACGACGCAACCAAACCTGTGGTTGATGCGTTGGTGCTATATGACACACAGATTCACCATGCTTCTGGTGACGCTCGTGCTGGTCCTCAGCTTGGCTGGTCCTTCGAACGATTTGGGTGGACCGTCGCCTCTCAACCCGTTCTTTCCCTCGTCATAATCCTTGGGACGACCCAGCAAAGACCACCGGACTTGATCTCACTCGAGAGGGCTGATAGCCCGCTCCTATGTTTGTCATCCTCACGGCTGTTTTCGGAACAGCGTTTCTCGCCGCAACCATCCTGCCCCTCTCGTCAGAGGTGGTGGTCGCCGCCGCGCTAGCCGACGAAAGCATCCCTCGCCTTCCTCTTTGGATGGCTGCAACCACCGGCAACACTCTCGGCGCGGCGATAAATTGGGGACTGGGGCGTTATGCCTCCCAGTTCCGCGACAGATCGTGGTTTCCCGCATCACCCACCCAAATGGACAAAGCGGAAGCCTGGTTTAATCGATATGGCGTTTGGTCTTTGTTGATGTCGTGGCTACCTCTAGGCGGCGATGCGTTAACAGTGATCGCCGGTCTGTTGCGGATTCGATTTGATATTTTTCTAGTTCTCGTCGTCATCGGCAAAGGGGCCCGATATGCCACCGTGATTGCCGGCGTAGATGCGCTGATGTTCTAGTGGGACTCAGCCCTTGAGTTTTAGAAATTGGCGTTTGAATTTGACGTCACCGATGCTGATATCATAGAGCCCGATTTTACGAACCCAATCTTTTCAAAGAAGTGGGTCGCCATTTCACTGGCCTCCACATAAGAATCTGTGATGCCGTGCGCCCTAGCGTCTTCAAGGACGTGGGTGAGCAGCGCTCTGCCGATACCCCCTGCCCCGCACTATCCGGGTGGGTGTATAATTACGTAATATGGCAGTCGCGGGCGTAACCACAAAACTCCATGGGTCCTGAGTCATCCACCGCCACAAACGTGGTCGGACCAAGGATCAAGTCGTCGAAGGTTTCTTCCGCTGCACGACTTGCCCAAGCATGGACCTGCTCGTTTGAATAATGTTCTTCGCCCTGCACCTCGACCGAGGTCCCAAACAAGCCAACCAAGGCAAAAATGCCTGTTTCTTCAGCGTGCCGTATTTCCATAGGCGCAGAATCTCATCAGCGCTGGGTAAATTCAAACATTTCTTCGTTCGGACCGAGAACCAACATCATGCGGTAAGGGTCCCCATCACCATGGATATCGGCCGGTGGTTGAACAATTTTGTATCCCATGGTGCTTAGGCGTTCATGCAAAGCATCAAGTTCATCCGTATCATGGGTCAATAAAGAGAAACCAAGTTTACCGGGCTTCATGCGATCAATCAGACGTTTGCCCGTGCGGTCAAAGAAATGAACGCAGAGTATTTTGCCGCTGGCTTCGCCTTCGTCAGCCCACAGCAAAAAGTGAACCCGTGTGCCGTGAGGCACGCCAGTTAGATCGTCGACTTTATCTCGGTACTCATCGCCGGTTTCATCATCGGCAACGGCAACAAGACCCAGACCGTCTTTATAAAACCGCCGTGTTTCATCGAGATCGCCAGCGACAACGGATATCGTTGGAATTTCAGAGAAGGGTCCGTCGGGCGAACCAGGGCGCATGGACGTTTCCGCATGAACGTGCCCCACCATAATCAAAATAGGCACACCATCTGGACCGGAGAACAGGCACTCTTCACTGACTGTACTTCCAATCTGATGTTTGACCGGCGGCGACCGAAATGTGTAGCCGGCGTGCTCGATTTTTTCGACGAAAGGCGCGATGGGGTTAGAGACATAAAAGTCGATCGCTTTGACCCCCACATCAGTACCGGAGTCGGCGTTTTCTTCGCCAAAGTCGAGTCGGACTTTTTCGGTGGCTAGAGGCTGATATTGAACCAAACGCAGCCAACCCAGCGGATACCCCTTGCAAGACAACTCCGCGAAACGAGCTGAAATCCCCTGATCTAAGCCCCAAGCAGCAAGCAAAGACCCCGATAAATGGCCTTCTCGCTCCACCTTGAGCTCCATAATATTGCGAAACAGGGTCAGGGCTCTGTCAAGGTCGGTCACCCCAACAGTCGCCATCCGCATCGCCCCTGCATAGCCGCTCTTTGCCATTGAAATGTCCCTTTTTTGACCCGGCTCTCTGCAAGCCTATTATGATCCCTATTATTGAAGACTCGACCGTCCGACACAACTGGCGGCAAACGCAAAACGCGTTCTCATCGATGACACGATAGGCTGGTAAAAATGTTTCAAGTAACACGCTTTGTGGCACTCTTTTTTATTCTGGTAACTGCGTCCAGCACAACAGCCGCGGATTCGGAAAATTCCATCCTCGGCGATATCGCGCGCCTCCTACCGGGCACCTACACAAATGAAGCGCAGTTGGCTTCAATTGATGGTGTGTCGGATGCATTCGCACTCACGACAATCATCAAGCCTATCTCTAACCCAACACTTGGCGAAACGTTGTATTACCTGGAAGAGTTCAAAGACAACGATCCTGCTGCCATTACACGAATTCGCATCTACTCATTCTGGCCTGAGGACGGCGGCGTTCGTCTACTGCTGCTCAATCCAACAGATATCGAATCATTACAAGGAGCACACGCTGACCTCGCCCGCGCCGAACGTTTAACGATGAGAGATATCAAAGTAGATCGAGGTGGCTGCATGCTTGACGTCACCCGTCACGATGACACTCTTGTCTCCCGCATGAGATACCAAGCCTGCGATGTTCTCGAGACATGGGTCGATTACGAACTAATCATTGATCAAACGGGAATATGGACCTGCTACGCTCGACGCCAGCAGGCCGACGACAGCTTGGTCTGGCTGCAAATGCCGACGTTCCCATGTATTCGCCAAAAACGGATAGCGGGCGTTTCACCTTAGAACAGGAGCACTTCAATGCGCCTCTTTCTCATTGTTTCTGCGATTTGCTATGCCGCCATAAGCCCAGCAGGGGCGCAGCCACTCGATCTTTTTACCAAGACCACAACGGAAGTTGCCCCAGGGGTTTACTCCTACGGTGCCTTCACTGCCCGCAGCCTGTTTGTGGTAACCAGTGACGGCGTTATCACGACCGACCCTGTGGGCAGCAAGAATGCGGTGGATATGCGCGCAGCGATTGCCGAAGTCACAGACCAACCTGTGAAGTATGTGGTCTACAGCCATCAGCATTGGGATCATGTGCTCGGCGGGCAACTCTTTAAAGACGAAGGCGCAACCTTTATCAGCCACGACAAATGCATTCCGCATTTTGTCGGCCACCCCAATGACGACTTGGTCATGCCAGACCAAACTGTAACTGGTGATCACGACCTCACGTTAGGCGACAAGACTCTGAAGCTCATGTATTTCGGTCATAACCACGGCGATTGCATGCTCGTGATGCAGGTCGACGGCACAGATGTTCTTTACATCAACGACCTAGTTACCCCTTACTCTGTCGGCCTTGGGTTTATGCCCGACTATGACCCGGGCGAATGGGTCCGCACTTTGCACGAACTTGAAGCCAGAGACGATTGGACTGAATTTGTTGGCGGCCACGGCATTCCGGTCGCCCCCAAAGAAGCCATGGTGCAGCGCCGGCGCTATATGGAAGCGCTTATGAAAGCGGTGCGGGACGGCATAGCCAATGGCCAGCGCCTGGAAGCGCTCTACGACAATATCGAACTGCCGGAAGAATTTCGCGAAATGCGCGGCTACAACACCCATATACGCCGTGCCGCCGAGCGCATTTATCACTACTACACAATGGGTTGGTGACCATGAAGCACAGCATCACGAGCATGGCCTTGGCGACCGCATTGGCCGCATCGCAGGTGCTTGCCTGGGAAGAAGGTCCAAGCCTCTACGAACCTATAAAACCTGCGCCGAATAGGGCATAGAACGGATTTGCCCTGGCCGGTCACAGCACTACCAAACTGGCCGATAGTGTTTATGCCTTTCGCAACATAGGCACGCGTAGCATTTTTATGGTGACCAACGACAGGGTGATTGCGACCGATCCGGTGAACAAAACGCACGCCAAACTGATGCGCGAGGCGATCGCGGAGGTAACCGATCAACCGGTAACCCAAGTGGTTTGCAGCCACGAGCATTGGGATCATGTGCAAGGTGGTCAGATTTTCAAAGATGAAGGCGCAACCTTCATCGCTCACGAAAACTGCGTACGGCATTTTTATGACCGCCCTAACCCCAACATCGTGATGCCCGATGTGACGTTCTCCGATGACTACACGTTAGAAGTCGGCGGACGCTCGATGGAACTCATGTAATTCGGCCCCAACCATAGCGATTGCATGGTCGTTATGTGGCCTGATACGGAACGGCGCGAATATCTTGAAGCGCTGATGGAAGCGACACAGACCGCCGTGGCATCTGGCGAGGATCCGTTTGAGTTGCACAAGACAATCTGTGTGCCCGAGTTCAAACACCTGAGAGGATACAGCAGCCGGGTTGAAGACAACGCCAGACGAATGCTGACATACTATGGAATTGGCTGGTAATTACAGTTGAGTCGGGTTTGGCGCGTCACCGTAGACAGCTTTTGGGTCGAAGGTTTTATCGTCTTCTTTGAACTCAAGCAGCTTTGAAGCATCCTCGACGGGGATTCCAGTCGGGATCGCGCGATAAAAGCACGAACGATATCCAACGTGGCAGCTGGCACCGGAGCCAGCCACTTTAACACGCAACCAAACGGCGTCTTGGTCGTCATCAATTCTCATCTCAATGATTTCTTGGGTCAGCCCTGACGTCGCGCCCTTGTGCCATAAAGCCTGGCGGCTGCGGCTCCAATAATGAGCTTCGCCACTTTCTATAGTTTTGGTCAGGGCCTCTTCATTCATGTAGCCATGCATGAGCAGTTCGCCCGTCTCTGAATCGGTGGTCACGACGGCAATCAGGCCATTGGCGTCGAATTTTGGGGCCAATTCCGCTCCTTCTTCGACCTGTTCGATGGTCTGGCGGCTGGCAAACGGGGAATTCTCTTGGGTCATTCGACCTTCTCCATGGATATCTGGGGTCCATTTAGGCCGAACCGACATGATTCTCAAGACCTGGAATGCAAGCAATTGAGACCGGGGCTAGAGCCCGAGCCGGTTTTCGGCTAAACCCCGGTCCATGATGACCTTAACGCTACACAATACTCTGACACGCAAGAAGGAGCCGTTTGCTCCCGTCGACCCGTCTCGGGTGACGATGTATGTGTGTGGCCCGACAGTGTATAGCCGCGCCCATATCGGCAATGCCCGTCCAGCTGTGGTGTTTGACGTGTTGTTCCGGCTGCTTCGTCATGTCTACGGCGCGGATCATGTTATCTACGCCCGCAACATCACAGACATCGATGATCGAATCAATGAAGCCGCAAAGGAAACGGGCAAACCGATTTCCGAAATCACGTCGGTCACCACACAGCACTACCACAACGACACAAGTGCGATTGGTGTTCTGCCGCCAACAATCGAACCTTTTGCGACCCAGCACGTCGGCGAAATGATCGCGATGATGGAATCCCTAATCACCGCAGGGCATGCCTATGCAGCTGAAGGGCACGTGCTGTTTGACGTCACGTCTTTCGACGCCTATGGCAAATTCTCCAACCGCGACCGAGAAGACATGATGGCCGGAGCACGAGTGGAAGTCGCGCCCTATAAAAAGAATCCGGGCGACTTTGTTTTATGGAAACCCTCAACCGACAAACTGCCCGGGTGGGACAGCCCCTGGGGACGCGGACGACCCGGGTGGCATGTCGAATGCTCAGCGATGATCGAAAGACACCTGGGCGAAACCATCGACATTCACGGCGGCGGACACGATTTAATTTTTCCGCACCATGAAAACGAAGTGGCACAAAGCACCTGCGCCCATGGTGGTGCACCATTAGCACGACACTGGCTGCACAACGGCTTTTTGTCAGTTAACGCCGACAAAATGTCCAAGTCCTTGGGCAACATCGTGACGGTCGATCAATTGCTTGCAGCTGGACACAACGGTGAAAGCATTCGCTTCGCGCTTTTGTCTGCCCAATACCGTCAACCGCTGGACTGGACCCAAGATCTGCTTGCCCAGGCGAAAAGCACCCTCGACCGACTATACGGCACACTCGACAAACTGAATGATATTGATATTGCACAAGATGCAACGCCCTGCCCTAATGTACTCTCCGCCCTATCCGATGACTTAAATACACCGAGAGCACTGGCGGAACTTTCGTCACTGTGCAAATCAGCAAATACCTCCAACAAAGATGTGGAGCGCGCCTCACTCAAGGGGCTGTTGCTGAAAAGCGGCAACCTCCTCGGCCTGCTGCAGCAAGACCCAGAGACCTGGCTCAAAGGTGGCAGAAACGACGAAGACGCGGAGATTGATACTCTGATCCATGCACGCACCGCGGCCCGTGCCAATAAGGACTTCGCAGAGTCTGACCGCATACGCGACAGCCTCCTTGCGCGCGGTATTACCTTGGAAGACGGCCCGGACGGCACCAAATGGCGACGAGGCGGTTGAGCATTGGTCGCTGTTGCAGATGTTCGCGCTGAACTGGCTCGTCTCGTGGCGTTTCCCACAGTGTCGCGGGATTCTAATCTGCACCTCATTGCCTACATTCAAGAACGCCTAAAGGAATACGGCATTGAGGCACGGCTGGTGCACAACGAAGACAACACAAAGGCCAACTTGCTTGCGACCATCGGTCCCATGGTTGAAGGAGGCGTGGTTCTCTCTGGTCACACCGATGTCGTCCCCATCGACGACCAGGATTGGCGAACCGATCCTTTTGCTCTAACCGAAAAAGACAACAAACTTTTTGGGCGCGGCACCTGTGATATGAAGTGTTTTCTTGCCACCAGCCTGGCAGCCTTGCCGGATATGGTAGCGGCCAATTTACCGGTGCCGATCCACTTCGCCTTTTCTTACGACGAAGAAGTGGGCTGCGCCGGTGTGCCGTCTTTAATCAAACTCATCCGCAAAGAGCTACCTTTACCAAAGGCTGTTATCGTTGGTGAACCAACGGACATGAAAGTGGTGACCGCCCACAAAGGTGTCACTGCGGTGAATGCACTTATCACCGGGCATGAAGCACACTCGTCACAAACCCAGTTGGGCCACAGCGCTGTGATGGCCGCCGGACGACTGATTCAGTTTGTGGCAGACATGACGGCGGAAAACGCGAGCGGCTCAAACAAAGACCACAACTTTGAGCCCGACCACACAACAATGACAGTAAACGTCATTCAAGGGGGAACAGCTCTCAACATTATGGCGGGCCATTGCCAACTCACATGGGATATCCGATCCCTTCCTGGTGACGGCCCGCAAGCATACATCGACCGCTTCGAGACCTTTTGCCGTGAGGTCATCGTGCCGGACATGCGTAAGACAGGACCCAACAGCGATATCGAGATCCAAGTCAGGGCTGGCACCCCTGCCCTCCAATTCGAAACCGACTCGGAAGCGGAACAGCTGTGCCGTCAGTTGACTGGAGACAACACCGTCCGGGCTGTGAGCTTTGCCGCAGAGGCAGGGCAATTTCAGGAGGCCGGGCTGTCGACGGTGATTTGCGGCCCTGGATCCATTGCCCAGGCTCACCAACCCAACGAATTCATCACCTTAGAGCAGGTCGAGCTTGGTACCCGCTTTATGACCGACTTAATCGAAAAGCTGGCGCACCAGGGCTCGAACCTGGGACCCGCTGATTAAAGAGGGATATGACGGCCTAGAGTTTTCGTTTCCCGACCTCGATAGGAACATGGTCTCGTTGTCTGACAAACGATTTGCCAACAAGGTTGTGGTTGTCACCATCGGTGGTAACTGGTGCCCAACTTGTCACGATGAATCTGCTTTCTTCTCACCCTACTTTAACGAGAACAAAGATCGCGGCCTGGAGGCCATTGGTTTGATGTATGAGCACTCGACAGAATTCAACGAAGCCGCTCGCGCCTGCCGTCGGTATGCCAACCGTTACGACATTCAGTATCCGATGCTTATTGCCGGGGTCATGGACAAGGAAGCCGCTGCCAAAACTCTACCGATGATCAATGCCGTACTGGTCTACCCCACCCTGATAAGCATCGACCGCAGAGACGAGGTACGGCACATCCATACAGGATTCCCTGGACCTGCCACCGGTGAACACCATGAAGAATTCAAGAGCGACTTTTACAAGCTGATGGATGAGCTTCTCGCAGAAGACGTCCAAATCTAAAGCCCAATAAGAAACGGCGCGAACCGAGTAATCAGGCCGCGCCGTTTCTAAATTTAAATTCAACGTATTTTTAAGCGGGCTTGGTGCCAAGCACGTTATATCGGCTACGCCACGCTGGCGGACCTTCATCGACAACATCAAAGCCAGCCTTACGCATTTCGCCGTTGAAGTCGACGGAAGAATAATCCGGCCGCCATACTTCTTCGTTCCAGCGGTGATCGCGCCATGAGCTAAACCGGCTGTAGGCGTTTTTGCCTCGGCCACGGCCTGCCCCCGTCTCAAAATCGATCGGGAAATAAACACCGCCGGGCCTCAGCACGCGATAAGCCTCGTTGATAATTTCCTTGGATTTCTCCGCTGTAACTTCGTGATGCATGATGTAAGAGGTCACGATATCAAAATAACCATCCTCAAACTTGGTATCTTCCGCCAACGCCTGTCGGAAATTAGCACCGATATCTAAATCCACACACCGCATATGGGCGTAGCGAACCATCGGTCCTCCGACATCAATGCCCCATACTTCCGCATCGGGAAAACGCTCTTTAAGTGCGGCGGTCAACTGCCCAGTGCTACATCCCATATCGAGAATACGCATAACCTTCCCGTCCTTCGGGGTGGCCATTTGAGACGCCATGTTACGATGAATTTCATCTTGATAATTTTCACCACGGTAAAAATTATACGTGCCGTACTGATAGATATATCCGGCGAACGCGTCACCGACATAACCACCGGGCTGAATATGAATTTCGTACTTGGTGTACTCCGGAATATGCATGTCCGGATTTAGCTCTAGTTTACCGGGGCCAACATTGTCCGTTGCTTCCAGCTCATCAAGGTAAGTATCAGCATTCTCATGATAATGCTTTTGCAATGCCGTCCACATCAGCTGTTGACCACTGGTACGCAAACGTGCGGCTGTACCAAGATAGGTGTCGTTTTCCACATGCGGGAAAATCTTTTCCAGAGGCAGATCTTCGCGTGGATCGAGCCCGGCATTTTTCAAGGAGTCGTTGAAACGACGGCGGGCCGTCCTGCCTGACGCGCTGCTTGACCAAACCCGCAAGCCAGTGAGAAAATTGTCATAGCTTTCCAGGTCCAGCAGCGGCAACCGTTCCAATCGCTTATTGGTGCCTCGGGGCTCGTAGTCCCCTTTGAACTTTGACACCGGCGCAGATGCCGCAGACGCGGACTTCGAACCGAACAACGCACTGACAGCTGACATCACAGCAGCGGATGCGCCAAAAAGTGTACGACGGTCAATCATGCTCTGACCTCCTCTTTCCAGTCTGAAACTTACTTATTTTCGCGTGTGAAGGCAGCAGAGACAGGAAGGTCTCCTTCGCGCAGCAGCGGCGAATATGTGAGGTCGATAAAGCGATCCCGGTCTTTCTGCCACTCAGCTTCCTGTTCAGCTGTTGGCATATAGGTTTCGATCATTTCATCGGTGACACCTTTTTCAGCCAAAAGTGCTTCCACAACCTTCATGCGGCGGCGGTTCGACCACACTTCTGCGCCAAGGGCGATGAGACTGGTCATCATGTTGTCGAGAACCGGATTGCCCAGGAATACGGCCCGCTCAACATCTGACGGAATAAAGTCAGAGGCGTAGGTCGGACGATCTGTCTTGAGTTTGCTTGTGGCCATGGTTCCCTCTCTCTTACGGTAAGGCAGCTGCCTGAAAGCCTCTAGGATAGTGTGCTCTTCCGAGCGGTGCAATTGTCGTTATTACGGCGGTCATTGGCCGGACCCAACCGACTGCTTCGCCAGAAACCCCCTAAGTAATTGGATTTATTTGGGAAATAGGTCTACTCCTTGAATGCTAGCCAGCGAGACGGATATACCCCGCGCGCATTATCAACCCAGCCGCTGATATTGGGACGTACTAAGCGCCTCCCAGAATAGAAATACAGGGGTATCATGGGCTGGTCGGCCAAGGCCTGTCGCTCCGCTTCATAGGTTAATTTTGCACGTTCTTCCGGATCGTTTACGCGCCAGGCCTTCAAGAATAGGGCGTTGAAGGCCGCGCTGTCATATTGGGTAAAGTTTCGGGAACTAAGGTCGGATTGTAAGAACTGAATAAACGAGGCTGGTTCGTAATTTCCTGCGACGTGAAGATAACGGGCCACGCTGAAATTATTATTCATGCGATCCGATGCCAGCATCTTACGTTCGGTGTTGAACAACTCCGTCCGGACACCAACCTGCTGCCACATGGCACCGATCGCGGCCGCCTGACGCGCCTGTAAGTCTTGGGTGTTGTAGCGTAGTGGAACTACCAACGGGTTGCCTGGGCCAAAGCCAGCTTCTGTCAGCAGTCTTTTCGCCTCAACGCGTCGTTCTTTCATGGGCAGGCTAGCGAAGTCAGCTTTTGGGCGTTTTTCGTAGTTGCGCACTGTAGGAGGGATATAGCTGTAGGCGGGAATTTCGCCTGTACGCAGGACACGATTCACCAAGGTTTCCCGATCCACCGCCATCGATAAAGCACGCCTAACCCTGACATCGTCAAAGGGAGGGTGTTTCGTATTAAATAGGTAGAGTTCTGTCGTCAGCCCGGGTGTGACTCGAAGAGTCTCTGGCATTGATTCTTGAATCATACTGAGTTGATTGGGTGGGAAGAATACGAGGGCGTTCAGCTCTCCTGATTGAAACCGTCGGAAGGCGGTGTTCATGTCTTCAGACGGGACATGGTAAACCACATCTAATTGAACATTCTTTGCATCGTAAAAGTACTCATTCTTTACCAGTTTGACATGCGACCCTGGCAACCACTCGGCTAATTTGAATGGGCCGTTTACGACCATGTTCTCCGGGCGGGTCCATTCAGCGCCGTATTTCTCGACAACGTGTTTGGGCGCTGGGCGAGCGTCAATGGCGAGAATGTCCATCAGATAGGGTGCCGGGTATGCGAGCCTGATAACCAGCGTGTCTGAATCAATTGCTTCGACACCAAGACCCTCCACGGGTAAGTCTCCGCGTAGAACGGCCTCTGCATTTATAATTGGCGTAAAATATTCTGCAGTACGGGACGCTGTGGCGGGATCAAGTTGGCGACGAAAAGTGTATAGGAAATCATACGCGTCGATTGGTGTTCCATCGGACCACAGCAGTCCATCACGCATGTCAAAAGTATATGTCAGACCGTCGTCACTGATTGCCCAGGATTCTGCTGAGCCTGGGATAGGGTCGTCCTCTGGCGAAGTCGTTGCCAGGGCGACAAACATGTCTGTCATAATCGTGGATTCGAAAGCGCTGAGAAGTTTGTGCGGGTCGAGGCTTTCTGGATCGCCACTTCCGCCACGCCGAAACACCCGCAGGTCTTGGGCCAAGGCGGACGTCGTCATCAGAACAACGCACATCGCAAAGGTCACCGCCTCTCTACACTTCTTGGGATGTCCCATTTGCATTTCCTAAGTTAGATCTGTGTCATTGGGTGCCGATTGAATAGGACACAATGTTGAAAAATTGGCCATTACTATGGCTGCTCTTTAGGTGCCTCCATTACAGTCCATAAGTGGATAGCAAGTCTGTCAGTAAAGGGAAGTGGAATATGCACTTTTCGCTGATTCAAATGCATACCTTGGGGGCGCTAACCACATCGTATCGGTATGCTTTCAGGGTCTCTGTGTATAGCTGGGCCGCGACAGTATCCCCGTCTTCGACGGGTTTATTTTTACCTATTTAATTTTGCCGACGGTGACGAGTATTCCAGGGCCGCCGATGGGTGAGGGGCGTTGGCGCCAGGCATCATGTCGGATGCGTTCATTCAGCATATCCAAAATGGGACCTGTTTTTGACTTTCCGCACTCTTCATGGATCATGCTACCTAGCGCCCCTATCGCCACATCATTTAGGTTTGCGGTACCGTGCATCTGGTTTAAGTAACCGTCCAGCCACCCGAATAAGAATGAGACGCCGTCTTCAGATAAACCTATCAGGTCTTGTTACCCAATTTCATCCATCAAAAATGGGGCGTTATCAGCGGCTATGACAAGCTTTGCTATAAAAAAAAGAGTATTGCGACGGCCGGGGATTTCAGCACTGATTAGCTCCGCTGTTCTTCGTTTAAAAAGTACCACGGAAGCTAAACCCGTAGTACCCGCCCTGTTTTTGTGTACGGAACTCGGTGCGGAGTATTTCGCCATCAGCCTGCGACGTAACAAATACGATGCGCGTCCTTTTTGTTTTTGGACGCAGCACGTTGCCCCAAAACAGTCGACCCACAATGCTGTTTACGAAACGTTTTTCGAAGAAGATTCGAACGTCAGGGCCTGTGATTTCACGCTCGACTGTACTAAAGTCACTCCTTATTTTGGGTCCATTCCATCCGATTGCAGTTCCATAAGAAATAGCCCAGGCTTGCACATCGTGCCGTGCGTCGACGGTTAACTCGTAGTGATTTTGATTTGAGAACCTGCGACTCAAGCCGGTGAATGGATCTTCGACTTGGGAATCTTGCCATAAAAATTTCGACGATATAACTGCGTCGATTAGGCCAAGTTGCCGAAGTTGCAAGCTGGTTTCGATCTCGGCCCCATAGTGCGAGCCTTCACCCAGGTTACCTGGTGCGGAATCTACAGCGCCGAACGGAACAATGTCGTTGACGTCGCTGACATCCCGATAAAACGCTCGCAAGTTTACTACCCCGGCTTGATTGGCCAGCCGGTGCTCTGTTCCAATTTCAAAGTCCCACGATTTTTCGGGCGCGAGGTTAGGATTGCCTGCGTCGATTTCACCATCATCCCGATCGAGATCAGCCACAAAATCACTAAATTCAAGTTGTCCGACGTCGCGGCGTACCGACGAGAAGAATCGTGTACTATCAGATGCTGTGTAATACACGTCGAGGCTTGGCTTCGCGAATTTAAACTTGCGGCTAGTGTCTACGTCAGAGCCGACCTGATCTAGCCAGGAAAACTCTGCGGCAATTCCCGTCTCAACCTCCAAATTTTGAGTTGGCCGCCAAGTGTGATTAACGAATGTTTCTACCCGGTCTTCTGAGACGATTTGGTCTGCGTTAAAAACGTCTCGGACTGTCTGGATTCCATTTGTGACGTCAAAGAAGAGCTGTGTTTTGTCCAGGCTATTGATCGCGCCCTCTACACCCACCTCTATACTCTGGGAGTTTGCAAAGGCCCAATCTAAAGTTCCGCGCAGAATTATTTCTGTCGCTTTTTCGTCTCGGGTATCACCGGAAAACGGAGTTGGCGCGTCGGGATCGACGACGAAACTGAAATCTTCATTTTCTCTATCTTGTTGATTAACGGCGTAAACAAATAGTCCTTTAAAATTAAGTGTTTTCGTCAGGGGAACGGTGTAGTCCCCGCTGACTTCATATTTGAGGTCTCTACCCGACAGTTGTTGGACACTGCCTCCGTTAGCGATGCGGTTGCCATCGCCATCAAGGTCGAAGGCAAACAGAACGTCTCTCTGATTGGTAATCGGTCTGTCTTCAATGAATCCACTTAGCTGCGCTTGATGGTCAGTGTCGAAATTGTAGGCAACGCGACCTCGACCGACATATCGACGGCTGTTCATGCGCCTTTGTTCTTCCCGGTCGACGATCGGAAGGCCATTGGAATTAGAAAATAATTCTTTTTGAACGCGAGGGAGTTGTCGCGGACGTGTTTCGCCTGAAAGGGTGTAGCTCCATTTGCCAGGCTCACCGCTAATCGACCCGGATAAGGTTGGCATGTGTTGACCATCGGTGAACGACACATCACCTATGCTCCAGGTGCCTCCAATGCCGCCGGTATCCGCGAGAACAACATTGATCACACGTTGACCGACATCAGCATCGATCTCCCGAACGTTACCTGTGATGACTTCGATGCGTTCGACTTGGCTCGCGGGGATGCGTTCAAAGTAGTCTTGAATGGTATTACCTTTGGTCGTCAGCCGCTTGCCGTTGATTAGTACCTGTGTTGTCTGCGACCGCAGACCGCGGCGATCTTCATTGCCGGATGCAGTACCTGCACTGTTATTGAGTGCACCAGCCGCCCCGGGTACACGCTCAAGCATGTCCTTTGCGTGAGTGGGGCGATAGGGCTCAAAGAATTTTGGGCCATATACCGTGACACCATCATCAGATTGTTCAGGAAGCGGTGTTGGTTGCGCTTGGGCCCAGTTTGAAAGAGTCAGTCCAATCAGTCCTGCGGTTAACGCTAAAATCGCAATGTGCCGCAATCGACAAACTCCTATGGCGGGGCGTTAGTTTATATGCGCAGACCCTGCCGTATTTCTAAAAACTCTCGTTTAACCCCTTAAATCTAAACGACGCGCAGATCAATGCGGTCTATTCCTATTCACGGACTTATGATCTGCTAGCGGTCTGCGACCACGCTCGTTGTGCTGACATATTCTTCTTGAACTGCGGTTTCTATTGCTTCCGGTCTTTGTATTCTAACATTGGATATCGCAGTATCCGGGGACATGCCTAATTCTACCAGCAGACGTGCGGCAATCATGCCCGCCCGGCCTCGGCCACCGCGACAGTGGAGTAGAATGTTTTCACCGTTTTGAAGCATCTGCCGGAAAGACTCGCCAAGTTTATCCCATGTTTTCTCCCAGTCTTCACTAGGTGTTTCAAGATCAACAATGGGGCAGTGATGCCAGGCGATACCACGCGACTGGCAGGCTTCAGTAAGCGTCTCGGATGACAGAGCGCAAGCCGCGATTTCGTGGCTTTCCATCAAAGTTACCATCGTGGTGACCTCAGCGTCTGTAATCGCATCTAAGTCCGTGTCGAGGTCGCGGTCCCATGGCCCGGTGTCAGCGTTCGGCTGTTTTTTCCCGGGGCACATGGTGAAGTAAATCCGGCCGGGAGCTTTTGGCGCGCTAACTACAGCAAGGGGTAGTGGGTGGGTGACGCTGGTTTTTATGGGTCTCATGATATTGCGCTACTATCCGTCATTGCATGTGGGTGCGGGGGGCACTTTGATTTGATGCCCATTTAGCCGCAACCACCGTACCCAATCATCCTGGAGGAGGCCGGCCTGTCGTGCCAAGTCTCGGTCTTGGTCCCGAAGAGCGCGAACATAGATCTGTGTGCTGGGTACAAACAGATCGTGCCATGCGTCGGGGAGTTTGGAATGAAGTTTGCTGAGAACATCGTCTCTTACTAACTCTGCTTCCTGAACCGCTATGCTATACCGGTCTAGCAGATATTGCACATCATTAGGGTTTATTAAGCCACCCTTATCGTTTGCGTAGAAGATGGCCTCCCGGACTTCGAGCATGGCGACTCGGTAATGCTGGGCATTGGCCGCATCTTCACGAGTCCACCGATTGTAGAAGAGCCAAACACCAATGATGATCAGTGCGGCGAAAGCGCCTAAGCCGATCTGCTTTTGTTTTTGCGAGAACGTCAAAGAATTTCCAGAATACTCTCGGGGGGGCGGCCTATTGCTGCTTTTTTGCCGGAGACAACAATTGGACGTTCAATAATAGCTGGGTGTTCTGTCATCGCTTTTACAATGGCCGCTTCACTCATCGACGAAATATCCAATCCCGCCTCTTTAGCTTCTTTCTTGCGGACAATGTCACTAGGTGCAGCACTGAGCATACCTAAAATATCTTTCAGTGTGGATTGGCTGGGTGGTGTTTCAAGGTAGCTTACAATAATCGGCTTAATTCCATTTTCTTCGATAAGTGCCAAGGTTTCCCGCGATTTTGAGCAACGGGGATTGTGATAAATGGTAACAGCCATAGTGATGATCTCCAGTCGTGTCTTAGTTGCTGAGCTCTTAGTATCGCCGGATGGCGAACACCTTGCCCTGGTTAGCGTGTAGGTGATGGGAGGACGGTCAGGAAAAGTCCTCAAAGCGGTCTTTCTCTGGATTTAGCCAATGAAGAAACCCGTTGCGAATATCAAAGTAAAAGCCGTGAATGTTTAGGGTGCCGTCGGCAACACGGCTCGCGACCCAGGGAAAGGTTTGAAGGTTTTGGATCGATAATCTCACGATAGCCAATTCTGTTTTGATGCCGCGGTCCGTATCGACGTGACCATCTCCACCCTCGCTAGCGGCCTGAACGGCTGGCATGGCGATGGACATCCATGGACCAATGAACTCTCCCGCAGTGGGGGCGCCATCAGCCATCTGAATGAGCGCATTCACGCCACCACACTGGGCATGTCCCATGACAATAATATCTGTTAGTTCGAGGCCTGTAATAGCGAACTCTAGCGCCGCGCTGGTGCCGTGATAGCCTGGGCCTGGGTCATAGGGCGGTACGACGTTGGCAACATTACGAATCACAAATAGTTCACCGGGGTTCTGATTGAACATCAGGGTCGGATCGACACGCGAATCACTGCAGGCGATAACCAGAGCTTTTGGGCTTTGGCCGCGATCAGCTAACTCTTTGAATAAAGGCTGATATTCTGGCAGCCGTGTTTCGCGATAGCGCTGGTGTCCAGATCTCAGGGTTTCTACTAACGAAGACATTTGCGCTCCTGGTCATTCATGCGAGCGGTCAACGTCATGTGGACGCGACCCTCTGTTGAATTACCAGTAGCCGGGTTGCATTGGCAACGACTACCAACACCAAAACAAGACTTATGACAAAGGGCAGGTTGAGATTGATCTCGAGAAAGAAGCTACCCGCTATCATTGGGCCGCAAACTCGCCCAATCATAGATGAGCCATTTGACAGCCCCAGCATATAGCCGACTTTATCCTCAGGGCTCACTTTGGTAAGGACGCTTGAGAGGACGGTGCTCCAAATACCTACGCCGATGACTGCAATCCATAAGCCAGCTGCTGAGACCCAGACGTTAGTTCCGAGTAGTAAAATCGCTAGGCCCAGTACATCCAATACGCCACCGACCAGATAAGCACCTAGGTCACCTAAGCGCGTCGACAAGGGGCCGACAAGACCGAGTGTGCCAATCATGTAGCCCAAACCCATGGCGGCCATGCCGAAGCTTACATCATCCGGTCCCCAGTTATGCAGCCCCTGTGCCCAAAAAGCGAAGGCGAACTGGTCAGACCCCCCTACATACCCGGCGACCAGAAACTGTCCAATCAGCAATGCTAAACCGATACGACCGATTGGCACGCTGGCAGATACGGATGTTTCGTCCACGCTTGTATTTCTGGGGATAGTGGGGTCGCCCTTGCGGCTGGTTCCGACTCGCGTTTCCTTAAGGAACACAACTCCAATAACAGTGGCAACCGCGGCGAGACCTGCCGCCAAGAAAGACGGAGTTGCGTGGGTGAAGGTCGCGAGGTCACTACCCATAAGAAAGCCACCGAGGACTGGCCCAACAGAGAAAGCCAAGGCCGTTGCGCCGGTCGCGTAGCCAAGATACCTGGCGCGGTTTTCATGGTCTGAGGTGTCGGCGACCATGGCGAATGCGATGGAGACATTGCCGCCGGTCACCCCCTGCATTGCTCGAACGACGAACATCGCCTCAAGACTGTCGACTAAACCAAAAATGATGAAGTTTATTGAGCTGGCGGCAAGTGAGACCATAAACACAGGCTTGCGACCGAACTTGTCGGAGAGACGTCCCCACATGGGCGCGAACACGATAATCAGTGCCGGCATCAACGTGAATAGAAGAGATATTTCGAACGACGTGGCACCGTACTTCTGCCCGATAAAAGGCAGCATCGGTAAGATGATGCTCGCCGGGATTACAGCGGCGAATATGGTGATGAACAGAACGGGCACAGGGCAGTATACCACAAGCGATGACAAGAACGGTGATTCACTTGGGCTATCGGGGTATTCAAGTCCACGCGTTAATGATGCCGCTTGATCCCATCGGTGCTGGGCGGATAGCGTGCATGAAACCTTCAGCAACTGATCAGCCTCGGAGACTATGAATGCCACTTGTTGCCCGCCCCGGCTTAGACCGCATTCAGCCGTACCAGCCAGGACAAAAGCCAATCGGAGGTGGTGGCCCAGGTATTAAGCTCTCGGCGAATGAGTCCGCCCTCGGCCCTAGTCCGAAAGCTATGGCGGCCTATGCCGATGCCGGTGGCGTCATCGAACGTTATCCTGACGCCAATGCGGTTGGTATTCGCCAAGCGCTTGCCGACAGGTACGGTCTAAAGATCGAAAATATTCTGATGGGGATTGGGTCTGACGAGCTGCTTAGCGCCCTCGTGAGGACCTATGCCGCAGCTGGTGACGAAGTGCTGTATCCTACGGCAACTTTTCCTATGTATCGGATTTACGCGTTATCCACTGGGGCAGACGTCGTCCAGGCGCCGGATACCGATTACCGTGCAGATGTGGATGCGCTCCTGGCAGCGGTTACGGAGTGCACTAAAGTCGTCATTGTAGCAAACCCCAACAATCCGACGGGCACTTATCTATCCAGTGACGATATGGAGCGGCTCAGGGCTGGGTTGCGCGATGACATACTTTTGATCATCGATGCGGCCTATGCCGAATATGTTTCCAAGACCGACTACGATGCTGGCATTGCGTTGGTCAACGCGACAGATAACACGGTCATGACCCGCACGTTTTCGAAAGTGCATGGTATGGCATCTTTACGGATCGGTTGGTGTTATGCGCATTCAGAAATTGTGTCTTTGGTTGGGCGAATCCGTTCGCCGTTCAATGTATCCAGCGCGGGGCAGGCGGCTGGAATCGCAGCCCTTGAAGATAGAGACCATGAAGGCGCAGTGATTGCTCATACCGCGAAGTGGCATCAAGTTGCCACGCAAAGACTCACCGGCTTGGGTCTGGAGATTACAGGGACTGAAGGTAACTTCGTGTGTGTTGGTTTTCCAGATGAAGAGGGGAAACGGGCTAAGGATACCGACGCCTTTCTGCGTAAGAGCAACATTATCACCCGCTCGATGGCCGGATTTCGTTTGCCAAAACACTTGCGTGTCACGATTGGGACAGATCAAGAGATGGAGACCTGCCTCGATGCTATCGAGGAATTTGTTAGGGCTTGGTGAGGTAAAAAATCGCCGGCGGCCTTGGGACGAGGCGTTGCCGGGTGGTGAAGGGCGTCGTTCGGCGCTTACCGGGAACGCCCACCGCGGTCACAATTCACTACAAACTCAGGATGATCTAGTCCGATGAAACTGGCGCTCAAAGCGGCATGACCGTTCACCGTCGGTTTGGTGCTGCCGTTCTGATAGGCTTGTAGGGCGAGGGCGTTATTGAAAAAACCTGACGTCCAAACAATTTGTCGCAATTGAATTCCCAAGGTGTCACCGCCGAGCCAAACAAAGTCACCTTGATTGTGAACCTTTACGTCCCTGAAATTGATCCAACCGTTATTCTCGTCCTGATGCCGTCCATGGCAAGAATAGAATCGCGCTTTGCGGAATCGTTCAGGCATATCTAATCCGCGAATGCGGTTGCCTTCCATGTCGTAAACCAGGTCGCTGCGCCATAGGTCTGTTCGACTGAGAATACCGGTTGCATCGACGGTGGTTTCCTTGCCATCGACACCGCCAACACAGGCGTCTGGATCTGTTTTGCCTTTGAACTGAATGCCTTCCCGTTTCCAATACATCGTGCATTGCGGGTTGAAGCGGTAATCGCCTGGTCCTAGGTCAGCCGCGGCCTGTGCATTTCCGGCTAGGTAGGACCAATCGCCGTCGTTCTTGAGCCACAACTCATGGGTGATGGCTTGGCGCTCAATGTCGATAAAAAAGTGGTACACCGACACATAGTTGAGCTCGCCTTGCAGGCCCTTTTTTCCATAGTTCTCGATGACAAACAGAACGCCGGGAAAATTTTTATTATCCACCGCCTCAAACTTCATATGAATGCGATTGTGGCGCAGTTCATCGGGCAGTTGCCGGATGCTCTCATTGAACGTTTGGATTTCGTTATCCCAATGGCCTGAGAACCAACGCACAAAGGTGTCAAAATCCCGCTCAACTTCGGTCTGCGCCGCGACGGGCATTGCTAGAAAAGTGAGTAAAACCGTTGCGACAATACATCTCATCTTCAAAGTCCTAACGCGCCAGGGTTCATCAGTCCTTTTGGATCAACGTGGGCCTTGAGCGATTTTACCATATTCAAAGCCCCTTCATCCCGTTCACGGGTGTACGGATACGCCTTGCCGATTTGCATGTGGGTACCTCCGCACTCATAAATGCAATCAATAATGCTCTGTTTCATTTCGCTCACGACTTTGCGGCCTTCAATATTCGGTTCGAAATTTTTGATGGCCTTTAGAACTTCTGGGTCTGTGTGGCGATTAATAAACGCAGCGCGTGAATCGTCCCAGTAGAAGACGGGCTCAAATAGAAAGGCGTTGGTAGCGATGGTCGTGAACATCGACGCTTTGACGATGTTGTGTTGAGCCATCTTGTCGCTGTAGCGGTCGTAAAGGGCGTCAATCTTTGTCTTGAATTCCTCGACTTTGGAGAAGGGCAGAATACCGTGCATAGCCAACCAACGTTCACCCGACGTGCCCATAAGAGAAAACGGCGGAAACGGATAGGCGCGGACCACAGCGGGCACGGTATTGACGATTTCGTTACCGTGAGGTCCCACAGCGTTGCGCAACGCAGCGAGCTGACTTTTCATATCCCGCGTATCCCGCGCTTCGCATATGAAATGGGCCGTATATTGCGCTTTATCGATGAACCGTTTTCCGGCCATGGCGATTTTCAAGACCTGCCAAAGCCCAGCGAAAATGTTCCGCCCAGCCATGCCGACGGCCCAAAGGGTTTTGAGGTCCTGCGCCAAACCCTGACCGCCAGTAAAAACTTTCATCACGGTCGCATCAAAGCCGAACGCCTCTGTTGGCAAACCTTCGCGTGCTGCTGCAGCCATGCCGCGTTGCATACCGTCGAAGGTTTCAAATCCATAAGACAAGCCCATTACCACCGGTAAGCGGGGCTGAAGTCTCAAAGTTATTGTCGCTTTGATTCCCAGCGCGCCGGCATCATTGCAAAATAGTCCTGTTAGGTCCGGTCCATAGTGGCGGAAGAAGGGGGAATGGTTGGGCTGTCCAGCCGAACCGGTTGTCACGATCGTGCCGTCAGCTAACACCACTTCCATGCCTTCTGCCGCAACGCCGGACGGTCCATGTTTGGATGATCCGTAGGTCACGCTGCCTTGAGACAGCGAGCCACCGACCGTCGCATTTAGTCCAGAGAAAGGCCCCCAGAACACCGGCCGAACACCTTTGTCTTTCAGCGCGTCTTCTAACGCTGCCCATGTACAACCGGTCTCGACTGTGACGTACATGTCTTCGGTATTAATCTCGACAATGCGGTTCATTTCACTTGTGTCGACAGTGACCCCATTGCTTGTCGTTGGTATATAGCCATCCGTGTAAGAAAACCCGCCGCCACGCGGAAATAGTGCGACACCCGCTGCTGTGATTGCGGCCATCGACTTCGCCAGTTTCTCTTTGCTATCCGGTTGAATGACAGCGAGAACTGTAGGGCCTTGGCCGTAGACGTCTTGTGAATAGTATGCGCGCTCGCTTTCCTCAGTGATGACATTTTCCTCGCCGAGTAACTTGGTCAGCGTGTCGATCAAGGCAGAGTGGGACCCGGTAGATAGGTCGAGTGCTTCAGACATGGCGTGCTCTTTCTCGCATTAGAGTTAATCTTTGATCAGTGCAATCAATGCCGCAGCGCGACGAGAACTATCATTTGATAATGTGATGGTTTTGCCATTGGGCGTTAATGAAGCGGCCCGCACGCAGCGTGCAGTGTATGGGCTGCCCGAACGAGGCCCAAATGTCGCGGGTATTTCGACTTGTTTCAATACGGTCTCGCAGTCGAAGGAAAGTGCATCCTGAGTCACATGATGATAGGCGGGTGACGCTTTGAGTAAGTCGACGACGCGTGAATGGAGTCGGGCAGGTTTCACTTCTGGCGGTTGCTCAATAGCGTTCTCTGGATTGGTCTCAAACCAGGGCCAGAATAGCTCGCTATCCCTGATCATGTACCAGGCTTCGGCCATATGCTGCCCGCAGGTTTGGGGTGTAAGAGTTGGCGCGAAACGACCATTCAGTTTTTCTTTATCCGCATTGTCGAACAACCAGAAATCAACTGCGGTGAGTGAGCTGATGTGCAATGAGGTGCGTTCAATTAGTTTGAGTGCAACCAACCCACCGCCACCATAGGCAAATACGTGGGCGCTCTCGATCCCGAGATATTGCAGAGCTTCGTCAACCGCTTGCGCGCAGGCATCGAGTGTTATCGGCCCATCTCCCCACGCATTTCCGGTCTCTCCGTGGCCCGGTAGATCAAAAGCAATAAATGGGCGCTTACCCATCAACGTGGTCATCACCGGTTGCCACCTTTGGCACGACGATCCCAAATTATGAATCATGACCACAGGTAAGCCACTGCCTGCATGATTGCGACGCATATAGAGTTGACCGGTTTTTGTTTCCGCGTAGGACGTCCAAGCGCGCCCAGCGATGGTACCGGTCGCTGTTACGGGCGGGGTATCACCTTCCGTGTGATCCAATAGAAGGGTTTTGGCCGCATCATTGAGTATATCCAAGTCGCCGTATTTTTGAACAGTAACAGCATCGGGGAGATCTGATGGCAGGCGGTCCAAGTGCTCATACAATAGGTCTTGCACCTGGGCCGTGACCACGCACTTGCCTGTAATTCCGCGCAAGATTTCGATACCGTCACAGCGAAAAGCAGCGCCATAGCCGTCGGCCTCATGGGATCCGGTCCGAAGCAGGTCAAGCACGTCTTCCTGCAGCACCTCAGGAGCAGGAACCGCGAACTTATCACGCATTACTGCCCGTGCTGCCTCCGTATGAACAGACCATGGAAAGTAAAGGAATTGATCCCTAATCCGTTGCCAAACATGGGCGAGATGGCGTCCATCTGTCTCAGGTGTGTAGTCAGAAAAGTAGTTCTCAAGAATTTCTTCACGCTCTTCTTTAGTGACAACGAGATAACCGTTCGCAACGGTTATGGTGAGTCTATCTGGATAAAGCCGCGCGCATTCAGCGGCGATCATTGCTCCTGTATGGTGGCCGTATAGACCGAAGCGGTCCAGGCCAAGGGTGTCGGCAAAGGTCAATAGTGCGTCTGCAAAATCAGACAAATCAAATAACGCGCCGTTTTCTTTTTCCGGCAACGGATCTGATGCGCCATAACCAGGTGTATCGGGTGCGATAAGCGTGAATGTGTCTGACCAGGCACGCATTAATGGCTCGAGTTCAGCCGATGAACGCGGGCTCATATGTAAAAGTACGACCGGTGGCCCAGACCCAGCGCGCCGATAGTGCACCTGCCGGGAGACATCATCGAGCGTGTTAACCGTTGCGACGTGTCGGGTAATGGTCACGGTAGTTCTTTGCTTAAGTTTCGGGCGTATGGGCTTCGTCAAAGGCCTTGCCGATTTCGTCAGCAGTATTTTTCATGTACGCGATGTGTTTATCAATGGCCTGATCAGCTGTGATGGCGGAGCGAATAAACCGCACGACAACACCACCAATGACATTACCCTTTACGAACAACGGAACTGCCATACTCATTTCTGCCATCGATGGATTGTCGAACACAGCATAACCGTTGCGGCGCACCTCTGACAGTATCCGGTCCACCATCTGACGATCACGAGCGATCTTATCTTCTACACGATCAGATTTCTGGAGCACGTCGAGTAAAACTTCTCTTTGTTCTGCGCTACAGAAAGCTAGGTAGGCGCGTCCGGATGATGAGCCCAGAACCGGCACGCGAAGCCCGGGAGAATAGCGCTCGAGGGCGAGGGGGCTGTCGCGATCCGTAGTTTCGCGGACTAGCATGGACATGCCGCTCAGAGTGGAGATCGCTAGAGGCCAAACCACGTCGTCTGCCAGTTTGTTCAGCAGGGGCTTTGCAATTTCTTGCACCCACGATTCATCATCGTATCCGTCTGACAACGAGCGAACTTTTGTCGTTAGACGATAGCGATCGTCACTGAGATCACGGATGGCATAATCGGATACGCACAGTGTCTCGAGAACGCGGTAAGCCGTGGTTCGAGGCAAACCGACAGCCTTGGCGATATCCGTCACCGTCGCGCCATTGTGTCGGTTGAGTTGTTGGAGAGCGTCTAAACCCCGCATCAACGCACGGATCGGACGAACTGAGTCTACGCTCTGCTTCTTGCTTGGCATTGCTATGTGTCCTGTGTGACGTTTTTTTTGCCCACATGCGCCGCCTGGAGTGTAGGGCATTGACCGCTGCGTGGAGGCATATGACCCTCAATAGCGGCCATCATCACCCCCACCATATCTATCCGTCCGTCAGGTGGACACAAATTTTGGTGGCTGGAACAGGACCGGCCTTAAACCCATAGTCTGAAAAGTAGGAACCGGGCCGTTAGATGGGCGGTTACAATAGACAAAAGATGTTTGTGAGCCTTACAAATAACCACCATGAATAATTATGTCCTCCATACGAAGCCTGACTTTACTGTTGGCGGAGAAGTTGGCTTGGATCCATCTGTCGACGATGAAGCCCGCCTGGCCTTTCGGGATGCTCTGGGTCAGTTCTGCACGGGTGTGACAACAATGACCACCATTGCCCCGGATGGTGAACATGTTGGAATCACAGCCAGTTCTTTTAACTCCTTGTCTCTCGACCCACCCCTAATCTTGTGGAGCATTGCAAACGGCACTCCCAGCTTTGAGTGCTTCCAGGTCGATGATTCGTTTGTGGTTAATGTTTTGGCCGCCGACCAGGAGTCTCTGGCTAGGAAGTTTGCACAATCAGGATCAGACAAGTTCAGTGGTGTCCAGGTTCAAGCGGGCTTAAAGGGTATTCCTATTATTGAAGGATGCGTCGCTCACCTTGAGTGTGAAGTGGACGCCCGTCACCGGGGCGGCGACCACGACATCATTATTGGACGAGTTCATCGGGTCTTCAATTTACGGAAGGCGCCGCTGCTGTTCCACGGAGGAGTATTTCATTCGCTACCCGGTCGATAACGCAGAAAGATTTAGCGCCGTTGTGGCTACTCCCTCTAAATACTGATCACTTTGTGGACAGTCCTCCAGGCCGCCTTGTTCGCGGTTTTGCTGGTGATAAAAACTAAGACAATAAGTCCGTTGAATTGACCCAGCTCACCAGCGGTAGAACAAAAGAATGAGGGCGTTCAGGGTATGTCGATAAATTTTAGGGGAAAAGACCCCGTTATCATTGCAGGTGCAGGGCCGGTTGGCTGCACCTTGGCATTGTACCTTGCGAGAGAGGGCATCCCCACTCTCATGCTGGAGGCCGATTCAGAGCTCCCTGAGGATTTGCGCGCTTCGACTTGGCATCCGCCAACCCTGGATATGCTTGATAAACTAGAGATTACCGAAGAACTGATAAGTACGGGTCTCATTGTTCCGAATTATCAATACCGGGATCGTCGTACGGGCGAGTGTGCGGACTTCAAGATGGCTGATCTTGGCGACGCCACACGTCACCCCTATCGCCTACAGACAGAGCAGTTCCGCCTGACTCGTATTGTTTGTCGAATATTAGAGGGAATTGATAACGCAGAGGTGCGCTTCAGCCACACGGTGACAAACGTATCTCAAGATGCAGATTCAGTGACGGTGACCGTAGATACACCAGAGGGCTCTGAGGACCTTCGTGGGTCTATCGTATTTGCCGGAGATGGCGCCAACAGCGCCATCCGTCGCAAGGCCTCAATTGAATTTGAAGGGTTTACCTACCCTGAGAAATTCCTTGTCGCATCGACACCGTATCCGCTCGAAGAGCACTTCCCTGGCTTGGCATGGGTGAATTACATCGCCGATCCCGATGAATGGTGTGTGCTGCTGCGCTGTAACAATCTCTGGCGTGTCTTGTTTCCAACGCCTCCTGAGTACACGAATGAGCAGCTGCTGTCCGATGACTACATTCAAGAACGACTACATTTCCTGGCTGAGATCGAGGGTGATTTCGAAGTTAAACACCGCACGCTTTACAACGTTCATCAGCGTGTCGCGAAGAATTATCGCATTGGCCGGATTTTGCTTGGGGGTGACTCAGCCCACGTCAACAATCCGCTCGGAGGCATGGGCATGAACGGTGGCATTCACGACGCCATTAATCTTGCTGAGAAATTGATGATGATTGATCGCGGTGAGGCCGAAGACGAAATACTTGATCTGTATGACCGGCAGCGCCGCATCATTTGTAAGGACTTTGTTCAAAGCCAGAGCATTGCCAACAAGAAGGCGATCGAAGCGCAGGATCCTGAAGCGCACAAAAAACAGCAGGCAAAGTATATGGAAGCAGCGGCTGACCCTGAACTGGCTCTGCCATTCCTGAGGCGCACATCAATGATTGATAGCGTGCGGGATTCATACGAAATCAAATAAGACGAGACACGGCAGCTCCTTAAGAGAGCGCCGACAAGGCGAAGCGGAGGGACCCATGGTTGATTCATTAGGTTATCGCATGAAGTTCGGCGTGATTGCTCCGTCGACCAACACCAGTGTCGAGCCTGAATACGCGTTGATGCAGCCCAAAGGCATCACCAACCACTTCTGCCGCATTGAAATACCTGATGATCCGGTGCGTTCAGACGAAGAGTTTGAACAACTGTTAGTGAATATTCGCGGCGCTACGGAAGTGGCCATGGACCGTGTAATGACTTGTTCACCCGGCTTCGTCATTATGGGTATGTCGGCTGAAACTTTTTGGGACGGGGCCGAAGGGGCAGATGAACTTCATAAAAAAATGGAAGCACGCGCGGGCGTCGGTGTGTCACTCGGGTCTCATGCCTGCGAACACGCCCTAAAGGCGTACGCCGAAGAAAAACCTATCAAGAAATTGGGCGTTCTAACACCATACATGCCAGCGGGTGATGCCATGGTGCGCAAGTTCTTCACCGATAATGATTACGAAGTGACGGCGCTGATCGGCTTGAAAAGTCCGAGCCCAATGCTAATTGCCCATGAGCCCCCTGAAAGGCTGCGCGAAGCGATCATTGAACTCAATCAGGCTGATGTCGATTGCATCATTCAGGTCGGCACTAATCTCGCGTGTATGGCCGTCGCCGCCGAAGCCGAGCGCTGGCTCAACAAACCGGTTATTGCGATCAACGCAGCAACCTATTGGCACTCGCTGCGCCGCAACGGTTTCGACGATAAAATTCAAGGCTGTGGACGTCTTCTTGAAGACTGGTAAGCCGATTCTTTCCAACCCTTAGGAGTATGTTCCCGTGGTCATGAGTTATCCTTTTTCGGGCATCGCCCAACGCGGTCCCTTGAAGTGGCCTGACGATAAAAAAGTCGCCCTTATTCTCACGCTCAACCTTGAGCATTGGGATATGACCAAGGACACCGACGAAGCCTACTACGCAGGTGGCCCACCAATTTTGCCAGACGTGTTGCCGGGTCGGATTCCCGATTTCCCAAATTTCACCTGGCGTGAGTATGGTCAACGGGTTGGCATATGGCGGTTGTTCGATGTCTTCCGCAAAGCGGGTGTGGCTCCCGGTTGCACCGTCAACGCCAAGACCTTGCTTGAGCGTCCTGAAATTGCCCAAGTGCCGAAAGATGAAGGCTGGGAAGTGGTCGCCCATAACTATGAACAGGGTGAGTTGCTCACAGGTCTCAAGGGTGATCTTGCCGCCGAGCGCAAGATCGTTGAAGCAACTTTGCAAGAATACGAAAAATTTTACGGCAAGCCGGCTAAGGGCTGGTTGTCGTCGTCTTTGCGCGGCACACCCAACACGCCCGAAATTTTGGCGGAGAACGGCTGCATCTTCTTCTGCGATTTGCTCAATGATGATCAGCCCTACATGCTGCAAACAGACGCGGGCCCGATTGTCTCCACGCCGTACTCAAACGAAATCAACGACTTCACAATTCTCACCCGGCGTGGCCATACCACGTCTGAGATGCGAGACATTTTGATTGAAGAACTGTCTGTGTTGCATCAGGAAGCGACCGAGCAGGGGTCGGGACGCATGATGAATGTGGGTCTCCATCCGCACGTCACGGGCCGGGCGTATCGTGCGCGCGCTGTTGCTGAATTCTTGGAGTTTGCCAAAGGCCTCGAAGGTGTTTGGTTCGCCACCCGCGAAGGAATCGCCGAGTGGTACATGAATAACAACGAAGGGCACATCAAATAAGATGGCGACGGGTAGGGACATAACCAAAACCCTTCTCGCGTTCGCTGTCGCGTTTGCCGTTTCTGCGGGTTCATTGGCTGAAGACGAGCCGCAATCCAACACACCTCAAGCCAATACTAAATGGATCAAGGGTACCTACGACTACGGCTTCTTAGAGTCGGCTGTCATTCGCGGCCATGAGGATTGGATCGTCACGGCCCATCCAGATGGGTCGCGTACAGTCGAGGCGTTTGTCGATCTGCGTGAGCAGGGCCACCAGAGCAATGTTATCTTGCGTGTCGACGAGAAATTCCGGCCACTCGACGCCTACGCCAACTTTTGGCGCTTTGGGGCTTACGGGGGGTCAGCGCGATTTTGGATGGAGCCGCTGACCGCACCATTAGACGACATTCTCCACGGCAATATCGTTGGTCCCAGGGGAACCGCAACGCTCAGTGAATTAGTCCCCGAAAAGTTTTCTCTGCGACTACACCCTGTCATCACCGAAGGCTGGCAGGTTCAGTCTCATGATAAAAGAGAGCCGGGTGGACAGACGCACGCGCTCTATAACATGGTAACCACCAGCGGAGAGGGCATCCGTGGCATTGGCCAAATGGTTGATAATGAAATCATCTATCATGGGCGCGAGACCGTGACCGTTCCCGCGGGCACCTTTGAGGCCGACCACTACTCCTTCTACTTTGGGCGCTATGACATCTGGTTGTGGAGCGAGGATCAGATTCTGGTGCGGTATGTGGCTACGGCCAATGGTCGCGAGTATCGTTTGACCAAGTTGGAAGTCGGTCCTTAGCCGTCACCTAGAGTTGGTCAAAGCTCTCCCGGCCGATGATGGCGCAGGCCTGTGTGAAGCCACAGTTGAGGCCGTTTCGGCTTACCACGATGGTGTTGCCGCAGATGATGATGAGTCCGTTCTGGTGGTGTGGCGGCCCACGGCATAAATTGGGACGTCCCTGGAGAGTCCACTCTGTGGCGACCCGATCTATGCCCCGCGCCAGCATCGCACCTCTGTCCTAGAGTTGCCTCAACAACAACGCACATCAGTCTGCCTCAGGGAGCACCGTCATGAATGTCATCGTCAACGATGTAGAGCCGCAAACCGCTGGCGCCCAATCTTTCCTCGCATCCGCCGCCAAGAAAATGCTTATCAACGGGGAGTGGGTTGATGCCGCTTCAGGTGAGCGTCTGGGCTCGAAGGATCCAGCTACGGGCGCTGTCATCGGCACGATTCCCAGAGGCGCTGCCGCAGATGTCGATGCAGCCGTTAAAGCGGCGCGTGACAGTTTCGAAAGCGGGGTGTGGCGGGATATGACACCCGACGACCGCAGCCGCATCTTGTGGAAAATCGGCGAGCTGATGGAAGCCAATATTGATGAGTTGGCGGAACTGGAAACCCTTGATCAAGGCAAGCCGTTGTTTGTCGGGCGTTGGGCTGAAATCCCAGGGGCGGCACAGCAGTTCCGGTATTTCTCGGGCATGACGACCAAGATCCAAGGTGAGACGATTACGCCGTCGATCAACTATCAGCCCGAAGGCAAAAAGATGTTTGCCTACACCCAAAAGGAAGCCATTGGCGTGGTCGGAGCCATCACACCATGGAACAGTCCCTTGGTTTTGGAAGCGATGAAGATCGCACCCTGTTTGGCGGCTGGCTGCTCGATGGTGCTCAAGCCTGCGGAAGACACATCCCTCACGGCCATTCGCCTGGGCGAGTTGATCATGGAGGCTGGTGTGCCGCCGGGTGTGTTCAACATTATCACGGGGCTCGGGCTGGAAGCAGGGCAGGCATTGGCTGAGCATATGGACGTCGACAAAATTGCCTTTACTGGTTCAACCCCAACGGGTCGTAAAATTATCGACGCCGCCAAGGGCAACATGAAAAAGGTGGCGTTGGAGCTGGGTGGCAAATCGCCCTCCATCGTCATGGCCGATGCAGAAATGGATATGGCCATCCCGGGTGCGGCCAATGCCATCTTCTTTAACGGCGGTCAGGTCTGTGTCGCTGGTTCACGCTTGTACGTGGAAAAGAAAGCCTTCGATAACGTGGTCTCTGGCATTGCCGACATCGCCAAGGGCATGCAGATGGGGCACGGCCTTGAGCAATCGACGCAAATTGGCCCGATGGTCAGCAAGGTTCAGGCGGATCGCGTAAAAGGCTTCATCGATGGTGGAGTATCGGCCGGAGCAGAAGTGGTCGTCGGCGGCGAGCAGCTTGGCGATACCGGAACATTCATTTCACCAACCGTCATCGCCAATACCAGCCAGGATATGGCCGTAGTGCAGGAAGAAATTTTTGGCCCAGTGGTGGTCGCAGCGCCCATTGACTCCATGGATGATGTTCCGGCCATGGCCAATGACAGCAAGTACGGGTTGGCGGCAAGTGTGTGGACCCAGGATATCTCTAAAGCGACGCGGCTCGCCTCGGCGATCAAAGCGGGGACCGTGTGGATCAATTGTCATCTGATGTTTGATGCCAGCTTACCCATTGGCGGCTTTAAGGAATCCGGCTGGAGCCGCGACTCAGGCATGCAAGCGGTGGGGAACTATCTTGAAACCAAAACGGTTTGTGCGGTGGTGTAGGGGACGGGCTGTAAACCGGCCTTTGACTAGCAGAAACCCTTACAAGTGTTGGCGGTTTCACCATGGCCTTTAAAACAAGGGCCTCCAACATCGGCGTAACATGGGCCGCCGATATCATAATTGTTTGGTGCTTGGGCACCATTCTGCCGTCCACCGAACAAGGGGCCGAGCCCAAACAAGCCTCGTGATTTTTTCTCGGGACGAAGAATGCCTACCTGATTAAGTTGGTCTGGGTGGCAGGGGGCGCCGACGCCAGCGTATGCCGGACCACCGACCCCGGCATAACAGGGTCCACCCATCTCAGTGCTTCCAAGACAGTTGCACACGTCTTGCGCAGCCAAGGAAGTTGGGAGAACGAAAGCAAAGCCTATAATCAAAAACAGTCCACTTACGACACTCTGGTATTTTATTTTTGTCCTTCCGAATGAAAGCTCACTCAATAGATGGCTAGTGGATTCGAATTTCGTATCTCAATCGTGTTAAGCTTACCAATATTTGTATGGTCGCACAGCTGTTAAACTGGCCGGTCACTCTGGCCGTTTATAAAACTCCGGTTTCAGTACTGTTTTATATCTGTCCCACATGCCTGAGTACCGCCCTGTCAGTTCCACATCCAGATCAATGGCGTGCAGCGTGGCGTTGATACACTTCGGCGCACCAAGACATTCCATCGTCAACCTAGCCAGTCCGTCTCGGGATATGGCCCCGATGGCAGTGCGATCATCGGTCAGTTGGGCGCTGCCTGACTCGTTGGTTTCTATCGGCAGCAACGTCATATGACGGATAATGGTGAAGGGCACGCCGCTGTTCTTAAGCACGACCTCCGCTTCTGATTTGGCTGCGATCGAGACGCGCTGAAACTCCGGCAAGTTCTCCGCCAGAAACATTTCCGCGCTGTCACCCGCTCCGATAGCGCCGTGCAAGATGACCTGCTCAACGCCTGTGTCGTGGGCCAGCTTTGAGATGATTTTCTGCGAGTTGACGTAGAATGAATGATCACCTCTTGCACTTGGCAGCCCGGAGGCGTCGATAACAATCTGATAGGTGTTGCCGGTAAAGACCTGAGTCATGTCTTCCATATTCAACATGTCTCCGACGACGTAAGAGACGTCGAGACCTTGCAATCGCTCTCTGTTCGATGTCGGTCGTGCCAATACGGTCACTTTTTCACCCGCGTCCACAAGGTCTTTTACGATCTCCGATCCTAACTGGCCAGTGCCGCCAAGAACCAGGACACTTCTGGTCTGTCCTGTCGTTGTATTGGATGCTGATCTCGACGCCCGGCGATGACCCTTCACCTTTAAATCAGTTAGCATGCCGTCAAGCGTCGTCCGGTCGAATACTCTTCCATCCTTAATCACAGTATTGATCGAAAGGGTGTTGCGTATGTCTTCGCGGGGATCATCCTCTAGAAGAACAAGGTCGGCCAGTTTACCGGCTTCCACTGTGCCCATGTGGTCATCCATACGCATAAACTGCGCCGGATGTAGAGTTGCCGCCGTCAACGCATCCATCGGTGTGAGGCCACCTTGAACGAGGAAGGCCAACTCTTCATGAAGAGCAAAGCCTGGGGTGAGAAAACCAATCGGGTTATCTGTGCCCGCCATAATTTTCACGCCACCATCCCTAAGCTTTGTAATCATGGCGAGGCTCCAGGCTGCAAATGCTGCCGCATCTGTGCTTGGCCGCATGGTTTCACCCAGGCGCTTGGCTCCGGCAGCCCATTGCTCCTGAACGATAGGGGGGAGGTACGCAAACGTCTTTTTCCACCGCAAACGGTTGAACAACCGTTCAGTAGCGATGGTGTTGACGGTGAGCGTTGGCGTTTGAAAAACCTCTTCTCGGGCCAAAGCAGCGATGACGTCATTACAGCGGACAGAGTCTTGGGCAGCAATCGCCGCACTGCGTTGCAAGAGATGGAGGGAACTGCGTAGCGTGCCGCCATCTTCCTCCAAGCTGTCGGCCAGGATTTGAGTCCGCTCTGCCCGCAGTCTTTGATAGTCAGCGGCGCATGACATTTCCAGATTGCGCAAATGCTCCATTCCGTCGATTCCGGCTTCTGCCGCGTCAACGGCGTCCATGCTCAGGGGCACATGGGCTGTGATGGGCAGGTTGAGTTCGTTGGCACGAGCGGCTGCGGCAGAAAAGGTTTCTGGGGTGTTCATTTCATAAAGTTTTATGAGGTCGACCCCCGTGTCGTGGAGCCGGTCGATTTCAGCGCGGGCTTCGTCGGGTGTGCTGACACCAACTGAAATGTTCGGCCGACCGTTCAATCCTGCATAGACGCGTTGCGTGCCATCCACTAAGGGTCCGGCAATGTGCACCCGTGGTGCGATCGCGCCTTCAGCCTGAGCCGCATCCCGCATCGGCAGCACAAGGTCCGTCAGTCCACCGGTGTCGCGCACACTCGTGATTCCGTTGGCGATGTACAGCGGATACGATGTTTCAACACCAAGGTCGGGGTAATAGGACAGGTGGACATGGGCATCCCACAAACCAGGGATTAAAAATTTCCCTGTTCCGTCAATCACCGTCGCGCCATAGGGTACATCTCTATCCTGGCCGACCGATAAGATGGTATTGCCGGATATCAGAACTGTAGAGTTTGCGGATTGTTGGGTGGCGTCCAGCACGGTAACGCCAGTAATTGCTATTTTGGGTTCTGGGGCGGCATCCGAGCACGCCGCCAAGCCGAGCACAAATCCGGCTGCCATGAATATCTTGCGCATATCTTTGCCCCTCCATGTCTCACATCATCCTAACGTTCCTGGCCGGGTGATGTAACCTGTGCAGAGCTTCAACACGGGAGAGAGACGATGGAACGTAGAGAAGCGCTTGGGGTTTTGGGGGCCGCTGTCGGCGGCGCAGGTTTTCCAACCATCATTGGGTCTAAGTCTGCGGGTGCGGCTGGTTTGCTAGACCCAACCAAGCCCGAAGACTTGTACAGCATCCACCGCAAACTTAACTTCAGCTTCGATGAAAAACCGGTGTTTTGGTTTATCGAAGCAACCCGGTTTGGTTTGAGGGACTGCGAGTTCACGCCCTTCTGGAAAATGCATGTGGGGATGGTTTCAAGAGTCAAAGATGTGGGTGAACGACTGTACGAGTCGTCGTTCATGAGCACGATTTTCTATTCCGATTTGGAGACGGGAAAACTGTAAGAGACTTTCCACAATCCCTACACCGGCCAGAAGCGCCCAGTGAGGCAGCCCACCTTGGCGCGGATTAAGTGCACGCACGGTTTGACGTGTGTTGTTTCAGAGGCCCGCGCCCGCGCGGGATCGGGTGCTGTGACTCGCAGAGACGAGATAGGCCCAGCTTGGGTGATCAATGATGATGTTTGGTGCAACGGCGATTTGGTTGTGAAGGCTGAAAAGCCTAATGATCTCGACTTGACCATCGACGTCAATGACTGCTCGACCTACCATGGCTCGATTTCAGAGGTCTCCGATACGGACGTTTTGAGCGCCTCCGCCACCCACACGTTCAACGATATCAATACCTTCAATCATCCACGGATCGGTATGCGGGGGGTCACAGCCAATTCCGTATCACGCGGCTTTGGCCGCAAAAGCCGGTCGTTGGAAGGCATGCCGTCAGCCTGGCTGGGCTTCATGGCCGATCAGTACCCGGAGGTCCTTGCCGATATCGAGGGCGCGATTGAGGGATAAGCGTCGGCGCAACTATCTGTCGCGCTGCTTATTATAGTGAATTGGCTCGTTTGTATTTGAGTCGTGCATGGGGTCGTTTGCGCGATCATACGTGCATGGGCTCGTGCTTCGGTACATTGAGAAAACTTTTTTGTCAGTATGCGGGCCGATCACAACCGTGTGCGTTGCACCCAGGCTGGCGTCTTGCCACACTGCGGTACTGTTCAAGAGGATCGAGCCCTATGTCAGAGCATCACATCACCAGCCGAGAGCAGCTAAGAACCGTCTACAAGCAGCCAGGGGAAGGGGCTGTGAAGAAGGTTCTGCCTCAGCTTGATAAGCACTGCATCGCCTTCATCGCCTGTTGTCCCTTCTGTGTGTTGTCGACCTCAGCTGCGGACGGGAGCTTAGATGCGTCACCCAAGGGCGGAGACCCAGGATTTTTAACCGTTCGAGATACCTTTACAGTGCTGCTGCCCGACTGGCCTGGCAACAACCGCCTCGATAGCCTGGAGAATATTCTTGAGAATCCCAAGGTCGGCCTTATGCTGCTGGTACCTGGCATGGACGAGACTTTGCGCATCAACGGCCGGGCAGTGTTGTCGACTGATTCTGCCTTACTGGAGAGCCTTGCCATCGGCGGCAAGAGCCCAATCTCAGTTATCGTGATCACTGTCGAAGAAGCTTATCTGCACTGTGCTCGCGCCGTGTGGCGGGCAGACCTGTGGAATGAGGACAAGCATATCGATCGATCTGACCTGCCGACGATGGGGCAGATGCTGCAAGATCAAGTAGCTGGTTATGACGGTGCAGCTGTCGACAAAACCATCGCTGAGAATCGTAACAATCTTTACGCCTTAGATTAGGGATAGGAAGGATCGCGCCATGAGCGACACCAAAAACGTCGCCGTCATCGTCGGAGCTGGCCCTGGTCTCGGTGCTGCCGCTGCGCGCCGATTTGCCGCGGCAGGCATGACAGCTGTACTTGTTTCGCGCAACGCGGAGCGTCTTGCGGACTTAGCTTCTGGCATCGACCGCGCGGTTGCCTATCCCTGTGACGCGACCGACGAAGCGGCCGTTGAAAAGATGTTTGCTGATATAGAAGCAGAACACGGATCGGTCGAGGTACTGGTCTACAACCCGGGTGGGGGCTTCGGGCGGACGCATATTGTTGAAGAGTCTGCTGAGCGATTCCGGACTGTGTGGGAATTCACAGCCTTCGGTGGATTCCTGTGTGGCCGAACGGCGGCCCAACGCATGAAAACGCGGGGACATGGGACCATTTTGTTTACGGGGGCGACGGCGTCGTTGCGCGGCGGTAAAGGGTTTGGAGCTTTTGCTTCAGGCAAGTTTGCTCTGCGAGCATTAGGTCAATCCATGGCGCGTGAGTTGGGTCCCGAGGGCATCCATGTTGCGCACGTGAATATCGACGGCATGATCGGCGAGTCCGATGACGGCTCTAAGCTTGATCCCGCAGACATTGCGGAGACCTACTATGGCCTACACAAGCAGTCGAAAACCAATTGGACCCATGAGCTTGATATCCGGCCCTGGTCGGAGACGTGGTAGAGCATGTCCGAGACCTGGTAGAATGCGTCATAGAACTGGCAATAAAAACGGCGGCTCTGTGAAGAACCGCCGTTAATTTTTGATATTCAGATATCAGGCTAAAGGTTGCCTAACCGATCCTTCATGATCTTTTGTGTCTCAGCAATGTGCGCCTTTGCAGCAGGATGTTTTTTGATTGCTGCATAGTACTTCTTCACATCCGGTCGACCTTTGAGTGGGTCCTTAAGACCGAAGAGTGGCCCAACCGATGTCGCAAATAGCAATGCCGGAATGGCATAGCAATCCGCGACGGTGAAGCTCTTGCCTGTCGCACACGGTCCAGGGCTGATGTAGCCATTAAGAATGTCCAGCGCGGCTTCCATTTTCGCTTTTGCCTTGTCAGCTGTAGCCTTGTCCTTTGGCGCCCGTCCCACAACTTGCCGGAATAAATCAAGGGCGGGCTCCTGAACGTAGAGGTCGCAGACTTTGGCGATCAAGTTCGCTTTACCAGCTGCGGCTGGAGAGGCTGGAATGACCTTCTTTTTCTTCGGGTACTTATCATCCAGGTAAGGAACGATGACGCTGGACTCATAGACAACGTTGGACCCGTCCTTGACCGTTGGAATCTTGCCGAAGGGGTTGAGAGCCAGATACTCCCGTGTCTTTAGACCGCCTTCCGGCATTGAGATGGTGTAGGCCAGTCCTTTGTGTTCACAGGCTAGGATGACCCGAGCCACAAAGGGGGAGAGTGGACTGCCATAAATGTGCATTGTCTATGCTCCAATTTGCCTAAGGGTTAACTGCCGAAGAATTGCTTCGCCATAGCCGTCATCTCTTTGATGGCTTGCTTTGTCATTGGCTCGCGCTTCAATGATGCCCAGTATTTCTTAACGTTCTTATGACCCGCGAAAGGATCTTTGACACCGAAACTTGGAGCAATTAGGTGAACGAAGAACAAGGCAGGAAGTGCATAGCAATCCGCGATGGTGAACTTCTTGCCCATAGCCCATGGCCCCCCTGGGGTGAGGTAACCGTCAAGAATAGCTAGGCCTTTTTGAGTTTCAGCCAGTTTTTCTTTTACCAAATTTTTATCACGCTTTTTTGGATCACGTTGACCAAACAAGCCGGTGACGACACCTTGCACGTAGAGGTCAGATACCGTCGCGATTAGGCGCGCCATACCTGCGGCCTTCGCTGAGGCGGGGACAATCGATTTCTTCGGGTACTTCGCGTTAATGTATTCGACGATAACCGAGGATTCCGGCAGAACTGTTGCGCCGTCCTTCATTGTTGGCATTTGACCCATGGGGTTCATGGCTAGGTATTCCGGTGTCTTCATGCCGTCCTTGGGCATGACCACTTCGTGTTTGATCCCTTTGTGGCGAAGGGCGAGCAAAGCTCGGCAGACAAAGGGCGATAAAATGGCGCCATAAACTTTCATGGTGTGTGCATCCTCAATTTAAAAATTTGTGTCTAAACAGCCTTCAAGCCGTGATGGCCGAGAACGGCATGTATCATATCGGAACCACATCAAAAATCACGCGTCGATTATCTGGCGGCGGTACAGGCCGTTTTGCCATTGCTTAGGGCTATTAATGGCGCGTATTTCATGGTTTTCTAAATTATCATACTCCAGGAGGGAACCGATGGACCATCGCAATATCAGGGGAAAAATTCTTTACATCGGCGGTAACGATGAGGAGCGGGGACGGGAGTGGTTTTCCATGACTTTCCACGAAGACGGCCAGCGCACCCTTCGCGCCCACTGTGAAATCGACGATACGGAGGTCTTGCGGGAAACCGTTTATACCATGGACGAAAACTGGCGGCCGTTGGACTGCTTCAACCGACTTCATGTGGAACGTAAGTTTCTTGGTACGGGGTGGGTGAGGGCTTTTGGAAACGAGGCCGAATGCGAAGTGCTCAACACCACTATCGGCCGTGTCTCCCAAACCGTTAGCATGGACGGACCCGCACAGAGTTTGACCGTTCACCCGCTGACGTGCGACGTTTTTCACTGTGCTGGATATGATCATACCAAGTCTGAGAACCCGCAGACTTTGAATAACGTTCTTTCGACATCACCGTTGCCCAACGGGGGCAGCGGACCATTTCTGAGTGTCGGCAAAGTAACTGTGATGTATGACGGCCGTGAAGAGATCACCGTGCCAGCCGGAACCTTTGAAGTCGATCACTACCACTTTGTTTTGAAACCGCAGCCCGATGGTACACCCCGTCGTGAAGATGTCTGGTGCATTCCGGAGGACTATACCTTCGTCAAAGTAACCGTTGACGGCTTCCTCAAAAATTCCCGTTACGAATTAGTAGAGTACGAGACGGAATTCTAGGAGGTGGCCATGAATCACCGGAATATTCGCGGTAAAATCGCGTATATCTTTGATCCTGATGGTGAACGGCGGGATTTCGGCCGCGAGTGGTGGTCGGTCACGTTTCATGAGGATGGTCAGCGGACTCTGCGCGCCCACTGTGAAATAGAGCCTGGTGTTGTTGCGGATCGTTCTGTACTGCGGGAGACGGTTTACACGACGGACGTTGACTATCGTCCGTTGGACTGTTTTGTCCGGCTGCATGAGAGTGGCAAATTTCTGGGCAGCGGTTGGTTTCGGTTCACTGATGGATGGGCAGAGTGTGAAGCCGTTAACGTGACGTCTGGGCGCATGAGCCAGCGTATGGACCTGGATGTTCCGCCACTGTCATTCGGTGCGCATCCTGTTTCCTGCGATGTGTTGCACTGCGCGCGGTTTGACCACAGTGCAGGTCAAAAGATTCAGCCATGCGAGGGGGTTTTGATGTCATCGCCTGAACACGATGGCTGTTCGGGTCCCAGCCTTTGCACCACGCGATTTGGCCTAGAGTATCTCGGTCGAGAAGAGATCACGGTGCCGGCAGGAACGTTTGAAACCGATCACTATCGCTTTAACCTCGATCATCATCCGACCGAAGACGTATGGTGCACCACTGATGGATTTCTTTTCGTCAAAATAACGGTGGGCGGCTATATGAACGCTCACTTCGATCTTGTCGAATACGAAGAGGGCTTCTAACGATGAAAATAATCGGTGCGGGATTTGGGCGAACCGGCACGAAATCGATGAAACTTGCTTTGGAGCAACTTGGATTTGGGCCCTGCTACCACATGTTCGAAGTGTTCGCTAAACCGGAGGGTATTCCTCTATGGCATAAGCTGGCATTCGGCCACGACATCGATTGGGATGATCTACTCGGCGATTACCCGTCAGGTGTAGATTGGCCACTCTCGCATTTTTGGCAGCCCCTGTCTGAAAGGTATCCCGAGGCGAAAGTATTGTTGACCGTGCGGCCAGCTGATCAGTGGTACACCAGCATGACCAACACTATTTTCAGTCATCTTGCCAGTAAACAGCCAGAAGATGGCTTCCGTGAGATGTGGAAAGAGATGGTCGATAAAATCGTCCTTGAGGACACGTTCGACAACCGGCCAGAAGATCGCGCACATTGTGAAGCTGTGTTTGACCGACATGCAGCGTTAGTCAAAGAAACTGTGCCCGCTGACCGGCTGATCGTTTATGAAGTCGGCAGTGGGTGGGAGCCGTTGTGTGAAGGCCTAGGCGTACCTGTTCCCGAAGGTCCTTTTCCAAAAACTAATACGACAGAAGAGTTTCAACGAGACCGGGATTCTGAAGCCGCTGTGGCGTCCTAGTCTTTAAGGCTGGGTTCGGTTTGTTCGGTCTGTGCCATATGCACCACACGTTGTGGATATGGAATGTCTATGCCGTGTTCTTTTAGAGCATCCCAGAGCTCGAGAAGAACCTCGCCCTTGACGTTTGTGACCCCCTTTGCAGGATCTTTGATCCAAAAGCGAAGTACAAAATTTATGGAACTGTCTCCAAACTCAACAAGGTGACAAACTGGAGGGCGATAATCGACGGACCGCCCTGGCTTTGACGCCGCCTCCACGGCTAGTTTGCGCACGGTGTGTGGGTCGCTGTCGTAACTGGTACCAAATTTCACTTCCATGCGGACATCGTTGTCGCTGTGAGACCAATTAATGACCTGGTTGGTTACGAAGTCATCATTAGGGATGAGAAGTTCTTTGTTGTCTCGTGTGGTGACGCCAACGTAGCGTGCACTCAAAGTATTCACCCAGCCAAAGGTCTGACCCACTTCAATAACGTCTCCAGGCTTAATGGACTTATCGAGCAGGAGGATGACACCGCTGATTAGGTTAGAAACCTGCTTTTGAAGACCTATACCAATGCCGACGCCGACAGCACCAGTGAATACTGCAAGCGCCGCAAAATTTATGCCTACCGATGAAAGCGCGACCATCACAGCGGCCACCACCATGATTAGGCGAATGGTTTTGCCGATAAGAACGCGTGCGCCTGGTGTTATATCAGACACTTGAGAAAGACGGTTATCGATCAGCTTGCTGACAGCCAGTGCAGCCCACATAAGAGCGGCAAGCAGTATCGCTCCGTTGATGATTGTTAGAACTGTGACGCGGGTTTGTCCAAGTGGAATGCTGAACGATTCAAGTGTATCTATTGCTGGGTCAAGTAGCCCCACAATATTCAGGGCGGCGATGGTCCAGGCCAGTGTGGCGACAAGGCGAGATAGGAAGGCATTTGCGATCAGGGCTGATGTGAGGCGGATCAGTATCCAGGCAGTCATCAAGCTGGCTATGATCTCCAACACCCCACTATCGGTGCCACCTTCAATTTGGCTGGCAATACCCGTCGCCAACCAAAGCACAAAAAGGAAGACAATAGCCGTCAGTTCATGGGATACGGCGGATAGTACGCGTCGGAGAGGGGACAACAGGCGCAGGTTTGAGATACCAGTAGCCAGCCGTGGTCGGATTGGCTTTTGAATGAAGTAAGCAATCAAGAGTGTCAGCAGCAGAATTCCTAATTGAATCAGGAAATCCAAAGCCAGAATCTGCTGTTGAAACCAGACCAGAAAATCGGCGTACAAGATTGGCCAGGTCTCAGGTTTGAAGAGCTCGTTTATCCGCATGCTCGAATTCTGCCACTCAAAGCCCTTGCCGTCGACCCGCACGCGCTTGTGATTGAGGTCTTACCGTCTGATTATGAGACAGTAAGTAGACGCTATTCAGCAAATAGGACGCCACGATGACCAAACTTTCACTCTCTCGCCGTAATGCGCTGCTCGGTGGCGCAGGACTTGCAGCTACGAGCACGATGTGCTCCAAAACAATTTGGACCTAGAACACTACTTCTTTCGCTATATCGACGAGATCCCGTCGGATGAAGACAGGCACGTTTATGAGCGTCCCTATCTCAATGCCGGTCCTGACCGTCGCCCCACCATTGATTGGCTTTACGAAATACCAGTTGATGGTGAACCGGCAGATGTTCATGCCAGCTTAACTGAGTTGATGGATTGAATGTTGAACAACGACATTCCAAAACTCTGGTTGGTGCCGGATACTGCGAGCATCTTGACAGGCGAGCCACAGGAATTAGCTGAATTTTTTCCCAGTAGACGACGGCAGAAATTGATGGCGGGCATTGCACACCCGACACATCGCCCGACGCTATTGGTCGGGCGATTGCCTTGTGGTTAGAGGCTTTAACGTAGAACCTTAGCTAAGCGCACTCTTGAACAAGTCGAATGTGCGTCCATGGGCTAGTTCAGTAGCTTCTTTATCATAGTGATTTGTATCGGTGTCCCGGGCGAATCCGTGATCACATCCCTCATACGTATGTATTGTTACCATTTCGTGACCCTGGAGGGCCTGCCGCACTTGGTCAGAAGCTTCTTTTGGGACAAATGAGTCTTCATCAGCGATGTGGAGGATTGTCGGCTTGGAAATTTTTTCAGCTTCGCCCACTAACCCTTCAATGCCAACGCCATAATAACCAGCGTTGGCATCAGCATCTGTGCGGGTGGCCGAAAGGTAAGTAAGAACGCCGCCGAGACAAAAACCTGTCGTGCCGACCTTTCCATTACATCCTTCGCGACCCCGAAGTTCATTTATGGACGCTTGAATATCTTCAACGCCCTTGTCCACATTAAACTTACCGTAGATTTCGAGGCCCTTATTGAAGTCTGATTCTACCGTTGCGTCGAGTTGCACACCTGGTTCAATCGGCCAGAATAGATCAGGCGCGAGGGCCATGTACCCTTGGTCTGCCAACATATCGCACACGCCACGAAGCCAATCATTTACGCCAAAAATTTCCTGAATGACGATGACTCCCGGTCCACCGCCATCAGGTGCGGACATATAGCCCATGAAGTCTCCGTTGGGGCCTTTGATCGTGATTTCCTGTGAACTCATAGCGGCGTGCTCCCTGTGATTATACGTAGGAGAATTTTAGATGGATTCAAGAGGGTTGGCCAGACACCCGGTAGGTAAATTCTTGCTCAACCTCTTATTCAGCCGCACTTTTCCAGGAACTGTGGCGTCCCACGATTTCGTGGGTGAGGGAGGTCCGCATCGCATAGCGATCGCCGCGATAAAAGGACGTTAACCACTCAACTGGCTGATCAGAATCGTCGAATACAAGGCGTGTCAATTTTAATAGGGGTGCGCCGACTTCCAGACCTAGCGGTGCCGCAACAGTTGGATCGGCCAAAGTAGCCGTAACTTCTTGGTCGGCTCTTGCTACCGGCACGCCAGCCATATTGAGTCTGACGAGCATGGGCAGGTTTTCTGTTTTCGGATCGAGTTGAGATGCAATGTTTTCGGGAACATAAGCGATGATTACAGCCAATGGCTCCCCAGCGGAAAGACGAAGTTGATTTGACCGCAGAACTTTTGCGTCACCTTTAAGTTCGAGCATTGATCTGACATCGGTCAAAGGCGTTAGAACTTCAGACGCTAAATGTTGAACATCGGTAGCGGCCCCGATGGCTTGAACGCTTTGCAAAAGGTCGTCTAGTGCGTTTTTTGCTGGACCCGGCGCATCATCGGCAACGAAGGTGCCTTTGCCTCGCTGACGCACCACAAGTCCATCTGCCACCAGTTCTCGCATGGCGCGTTTTACTGTTATCCGCGACACACCAAATTCAGTGCACAAGGTAGACTCAATTGGGAGGGCAGACCCTGCGCTATAGGTGCCCGACCGAATGCCTTCTTTCAGTATCAGGTACACTTGGTGATACAGCGGAATCGCTAGGGTTTCGTCAACGGGGTGGCGAATAGCCGAGATTTCGTTCACGAATCTAAGACCAATCCTGCAGATATATTGGTGTTGGTGCCGGTCATGGATGCAGCATGAGCTGAGCACAAAAATAGAACGGCACCAGCGCATTCTTCTGCTGTCGAATATCTCCCAAGAGGGAGGGCATCTTTTAGTCCCTTGTGCTGATCGTCAGAGAGTCGATCCAGCATCGGAGTATCGACAGGACCAGGCGATATAAGGTGAACGCGAATGCCGTCCGGCGCCCACTCTTTCGCGCAATAGCGCGTTAGATTGACCAAAGCAGCCTTAGATGACGCGTAAGCTGCACCCGAGAGGTAGCTGCCCCCATTGTAGCCATTAGATGAGCCACACAACACGGCCACGCCACCAGGTTTTGTAATGTGTTCGTACGCGTGTTTTAGTAGTAGGAATGAGGAGGTCAGGTTGGTGTTGACGACTGTATTCCAATCTTCCAATGGCATTTCATCAAGCCGCCCTTTGCCGACCATTCCTGCCATATGAATAATGTAGTCCAGACGCCCAAACTGATCGACGCAGCTCTTAATTGCTGAGGCCACCGCCTCTTCGTCTGTCACCTCAAGGGTAAGAGGAAGCACGCGATCGTCATCAAAAGGCACTGCGCGCCGACCGGTCGCAGTAACTTGCGCACCGGCATCGAGCATCATGCGAGCAACTGCCTGGCCTATACCTCCCGTCGCGCCGGTAACAAACGCGACGCGACCGGAGGCATCAAGCAAGGCAGGAGAAGTTGTGTCGCTCACTCGGCAGCCTGGGCGACGCCTTGAACAAAGGCTTCGTTAATGCCATCGAGCATGCGCCAGCGCATCTCGGTAGATGCACGAACAGCAGAAATTGCCTTTTGTTGCAGTTCTGGCGTGGTCGAGTATTGCGTGGTAATTTCCAAGCCAACATGTGCGTGCTCGGTATCTCCTTCGATGTGCACATGGAAAAACTCCATGTCATCGTCGGTTAGACCCATTTTACGCATGGCGTCTACGTATTTCGGGTACAGCGTGGGCAATTGTCCTTCAAGCGCAACCATAATCCCGGCGGCCCCTTCGGCAAGATGACGGACGTTGACCAGTTCCCAAATCCATGAGCGCATGGCGCGGGTCGACGCCAAGACTTTGCCGTTGTGCTCCGCATTGGTGAAGTCTTCTTCTTTCATGCCGCACGCGATACCAAACTTGACCAAAAGGTTTGGGTGACGCTTTTCAGGTGTGTCAGGCATTTCTTCGCCCAGCAAGTTTTCAAGCATGTGCTGACGAGCTTCGAGATCATCCAAACGACAGAAGAACTGGGCAAACTGTTGAGGAATCGCGTCGATGTAATAAAAGTGTTGAACAGCCCATTCGCCGATCTGTTTGAGGCTCAGTTCTTCATTGGCCCAGGCAACGCTGAAAGGGTGGCCGCCCGAGTGTACGGTGGTACGCGCACCTTCAAGCGCTTTGTAAAAGTCTGGCTGGTTCATGAGTGTAGACATGGTCTTCTCCTAATGGTCTTCAATGCTTGATAGAGGGATCTTAAAAAGTCAGTCGCTGGCGCCCCATTTGGCCAACGGGAACGTGCTCATAGGAATTGTCGTTGTTTTTTCTTCTGTAAAAAATTGTAGGCAGTCTTTGGCGCTATCCCGGCCGATGCCTGACTTTTTGTAGCCGCCAAAGGGCGCACGTAGTTCACGTGTCATGGGTGTGTTGACCCAGATTGTTCCTGCGCGCATTTCCTGGGAAGCTTTCATGACGGTCGGCAAGTGGTCTGACCAGATGTACCCCACCAGACCAAACTCGGACGCATTAGCAATAGCCAAGGCTTCATCAATATCATCGTATGTAAGGAACGTTGCGAACGGACCAAAGATTTCTTCTTGGCAAACTTGGGCGTCGTTCGACTTTGCCATAACAGCAGTGGGCTCAAGGTACAGACCGGTTTCATGCCGACTGTCGCGTGAGCCGCCCGTTAGAAGTTCGCCACCGTCATTCTTCGCAATATCAACGAAACTCAAAACGCGATCCATGTGAGCTCTATAACAGACTGGTCCGATCTCAGTCGCACCATCCATCGGATCGCCAACCTTGATCTTTTTTGAACGCGCGACAAACTTTTCAATGAGTTCATCGGCGATCGACCGTTCGACAAGGATGCGAGATCCGGCAAGACACTGTTGTCCATTGTTCGAGTAAATACCGAGAATGGCGCCATCGAGTGCGCGGTCCATGTCCGCAGTTGCGGTAATAATATTGGCTGATTTACCACCGAGTTCGAGACCAACTGGTTTGAGACCTTCGCCGGCACGAGCTGCAATCATTGCGCCTGTTTTTGTGCCACCGGTGAATGAAACCACGTCGACTTCAGGGTGAGACACAAGCGCGTCGCCGGTCACGTGTCCCCGGCCATTGACCAGGTTGACGACCCCCTTGGGGATATCGGTTTCGTGGATTAATTCAACGACACGGCGAAGTGATAACGGTGTGAATTCGCTTGGCTTCAGAACGCATGTGTTACCAAAAGCGATGCATGAGGCAACTTTCATGGAACACAAGGCGAGGGGAGCGTTCCAAGGACCGATAAGCGCCCCAACACCAATAGGCTCTCTTGTTACGACTGAGAGATAAGGCTGTGTTTGGGTGTAAGCTTCTCCCGAAGCCTGGCTCGCAACTTCAGCAAAGAACTCGAAGTTCCATCCGGCTCGTTTTACGTGAAACCCTTTGACGTAGTTTAGGGTCAGGCCGGCATTTAGGCTTTCCAGATAGGCCAATTCATCGGCATTGGCTGCGATCACATCTCTGATCTGCAGCATGATAGCTTTACGTTCATCGACAGACATATGTCGCCAGGGACCATTCTCAAATGCGTCCCGGGCGTTACGGACGGCGTGGTCGACCTCGTCGATGGATGCTTCACGCAACAGGGATATCTGCCCCTCGGTGATCGGGCTGATCACTGGAATGTCTTCCCCAGACCCCGAGGGGCTGACAGAATTTCCATCAATAAAACTGGTGACGTGCTGATTGACGCTGAACTTCTTCATCATGTCTTGCGTGACTGCGTTCATCGTGCGCTCCCTGAATTCGCGTGTTGAAGATGTGCTTTTATTGTTGTCCCAACGGTCATGGCATGAAGCCACCGCCGTTAATGTGAATAACTTGCCCTGTGATGAAACGTGCGGCATCTCCACTGAGAAAAAGAATGGGTGCCACAACATCATCTGCAACGGCGAGACGTTTCAAAGGCGTTGCGTCTGCGTAGCGCTCGGTATCGATATGAGCTGGGCTGCTTTCGTCTTCACCGGTTCGGCTAGTGCCACCCCTTAGGAATGCAGTGTCTACGGCTCCTGGTGAGATCACATTTACGCGAATATCTGGTGCGTTTTCGTTGGCCAAAGATTTTGACAGAGCAATAACACCGGCTTTGGCGGCGCCGTAGGGCGATGTGCCAGGTAGGCCTTTGTACGCAAGGCCAGACGCCGTATTGATGATCGCTCCGTCACCAGGCTTTTTGAGCAAAGGTAAAGCAGCGCGGGCGCACAAAAATGCTGAGCGAAGATTGCCGTCTGTGATCTCATCCCATGTTTCAGTGGTCATCTTTGCGACGGGTTCAAACTCGTTGGTGAACCCGCAAAGATTAACCAACACATCAAGGCCGTCCCAAGATTGATCAATTGCATCAAAAGCAGCGGCGACTGATTCCTCGTCCGTCGCATCAACAGCGTGCTGAAGACACCCGTTTGGCGGTGCATGGCGTTGGAGAGATGGGGGCAGGTCCAGCACCGCAACTTTCAATCCAATCTCTAGACTGGCGTTGACCAGCGCGCGCCCAATCCCACCACATCCGCCGACGATTGCAACACGTGCGCCTTCTGGTGGGCCAAGGCGGGTAAAATCAAGATCTGCTGTGGCGGAGGCATCCATCATCTTATCCTGATGTTACCAACCGTTTGGCGGCGTCTTGGGTGAATTCATGATGACAACTCGGACAATGCATTTTGACGTCTGGTCTATCCAAAAGGCCGGGACCGACATGAAACCAATCGTCGCATTTTGGGCATTGGGTCCACGATGTGTTGCCTGTTTTTTCCCATGACGCCCCGAGCCGAACGGTCTCGCGATTGTTTTTAGATGACTCGGTCATAGCGTTGGCCAATCCGACATATCGGTGCCGGCAAGAAGCTTCGCCGCGCGCTCCATTGGCTCACTTGGTACTTTTGAGCGTGGCGGTACGGGAGACGGCGCACCAGGTCTCCCAGGCAATGGTAGGCTGGCATCAATGCCCATCTTGGAAAGGGTTTTTGAACCCGCCGGTGTCGATGGATCAAGCAGCGATCCTGAAAGACCATCGACCGTGAAACTGTCTCGGCTCCACTGTACGCGTGTCGCTAAGGCAAACATCATTTCTGAATCGTCGAAAAGGTCGATGTCATGATCAACTGCGATGGCCATTTTCAATCGTCGGTAGGAGAGGGCGGCCATCAGTGCGTCGCGCACCTCACCTGGTCCAGGGTTCTCGACCTGTATGTAGCCATGGAATCGTCGTCCCTGGGCCGGAACGTGGACGTTGGTTACGCTTGGGGCGACTTGTTTGCACAGGCCATACACTTTGCCTTCCATCGCCATGTTGTCGGGGACCAACATGTCCGTCAGACCAGATCCGTAGTCATGATAAAGCGCGCCTTTGCGCATGGTGATGCATGAAACATCGACAACGGGTGCAGCCACTTGAGGTCCCGAATACCCCGTGTACTCACCGAAGGGACCGTCCGCTTCCAACACGTCACGCGGGGCATAACCCTCGATAACAATTTCAGCGTCGGCCGGGATCATGATGGCATCGCCGAACGTACGACTTGGGGTCACGCGCAAAGGTTCTCCGAGCAGCCCCCCGCATGCGCCCCAATGACTTTCCGGATAATTCAGTTTGGCTTGAGTGCCCATAAGCACGGCCGGGTGATGACCAATCCAAAACACGACAGGGCAGTCTTCGCCCTTGGCCCAAAACTTTCTCATGTTGCGATTGTTGTGAGATGCCGGATACGGAAAGTACGACATGCGTTTTTCCGACTTTACCCAGCAACGCTGAATCGCCGTATTGTCTGTCTTCGTTGCCGGGTCATAGGTGGTTGCGTGAGCCGCAGTAAGATAGGGGCCCGGATCCGTCACATGTTGGGTTAAAGCGGGGAGGCGCGTGAGATCGACATCTTCGCCCTCAATGATGATCTCCTGAACCGGCGCCGAACTTCCATCGATAATCTCTGGTGCGATATAGCTGCCTGTGCGTTGCGCATAGATCGGGGCCGCAATCTGATGATCATTGATGCCGAGGGATCTCGCGACAATGGCCCGGCTGGCAGTCAGATTTGAGACCACAGGAATATCGCTCGTTTCGCCGTCGGCCATGGTTGGCTTGTCTACAACGAGAATAGGGCGACGACCGGCCTTTTCGAGGGCATATTGGAGAGCGGTGATCTCATGGGCGACAGATAGCGAGCCGTCTGGCCGAAAGACCGATGCCTTCTCTGCTTCCAAGAATGTTCTTAAATCTAAAATGGCGCCGACCCCCTCAAGATGCTAAAAGGTATAAAAGTATGACTTTATACTCAAGAGGAATTTTTTTGGCGCGTTTAACCATAGTGAATACAATGGTTTAGCGGTCCGCGACGGGCACGTTTACCGTGCGCTCGATTGGGGTTTGGAAATCCGCTACGGACTAGGGTCTAGCCCGCAAGATAGGGATTTAGGAATGACACAGAAGAACCGGCTTATTGTTGGCATCAGCGGCGCTTCCGGAATCATTTTCGGAATACGTCTTCTAGATGTCTTGAGGGACACGCCCTTTGAAACCCATTTGGTGATGTCTCAATCGGCGGAAGTAACGCTGGCATATGAGTCTAAGCTTAAGGCCGCTGACGTGAAATCACTTGCCGACGTGGTCTATGCGAATGGAGATATTGGAGCCGCAATTTCGTCCGGATCTTTTGCCACCGCTGGTATGGTTATCGCGCCTTGTTCAATTCGATCGGCTTCGGAAATAGCAACGGGTGTGACCTCGACACTCCTGACGCGAGCTGCGGATGTTATCCTTAAAGAGAGACGTCGCCTTATTCTTATGGTTCGAGAAACCCCGCTGCATACGGGGCACCTCCGCACGCTAACCCATCTATCTGAAATCGGAGCCATGATCGCTCCCCCCGTACCGGCCTTTTACTCAAATCCTGAGTCCGTTGACGATATCGTGAATCATACCGTTGGCCGGGTGCTCGACATGTTTGATATTGATGCCGGGCTCGTAAAGCGATGGGGTGAGCCGGGAGGATCTGGCAGAGCAGCGAAGCGAGGTGATCCGCGACTAAAAAAGGATTAAAAACACAATGAACGATCCCGCTGGCAACGAAATCGCCAAAGGCAATGCATTCTGGGAATTTGCTACCTGGGGCTATAGTCAGCCCGGCGTCGATAAAGCCATGTTGTCTCTGCAAAATCGTATGGGCGTTGATATCAACATGGTGTTGTTTTGTGTGTGGCTGGCGTGCCGGGGGCCTAACGGCAACGATCTAGCACAGTGTTTGGCAAGTGCACTAAAGGTGTCCCGCGAGTGGCAGCGTGATCTGGTGGGGCCGATGCGGAGGTGCCGCGAGAACCTCAAGGTTATCATTGAAGGTCCTGACCTCATTGGCCGTAACCGCGAGGCGGCGATAGCACTTCGAGAAAGGCTAAAAGCTAATGAGCTAGATCTAGAGGCTCTTCAAATCCTCGAGCTATATGGCTTGGTTAGTGCAGGGGATCAAGATGAGGGTGCGCCGGTTGATATCGCAAATCAGAAAGAAGACGCGCAAAATAATCTGAACGTCTATTTTGCGGCGACGGGTGTGACCCTAGATCATCTTGCCCAAAGCCACGTGCTGCGCATTTTGAATGGCGTCTTTCAGTAGGCACAACACGCAGGCAATTCGTTACCAGGGAATTTCTTCCCCGTCCCATTCGAATAATGGCGTAGAGCCGTCGCGCGGGTAGCTTTCAATTTGCGCAATCATGCCGGCAACACGCTCTTTCGGATCACCTAGCGGCATACGGCCCCGAACCTCAGCCATGAAGTCAGTATCAGTTGCCCCTGGAGCGACAAGTCCGATTAGAATTCCGTTCTCAGTGACTTTCGGATGTTGGGCGAGGTTGCGCATCACCATGTTCACCGCTGACTTGGATGCACGATAGTAAAACAGCCCTGGGCGGTTAACTGATCCGATTGACCCTTGGCTTGATGTTACAGTGAAGATCATCTTGCCTTCGCTGGCCGCAACGTGATCTAGAAACGCTTCTGAAATCTTCAAAGGTCCAGCAACGTTGATATCCATAACGTCTTGAAACGTTGAATAGTCCAGCCTACCAAACTGCTGAGTCGAAGAGCCCCCGCCAGAAATACCGGCGTTGTGAATGATGAGGTCAATCGGCACGCCTTCTAGCGTCTTCGCTAGTGCATCTATGCCAAGGTGGTCTTTGATATCCAGTGTTTCAATGCGAACAAGCTCAGGATATTGGGATTTTAGTGACGCTAAACTCTCCGGAATACTTGTGCGACGGTGAGTTGCAATTACCGTCGAGCCTTTGTCCGCATATTGCCGTGCAAATTCGAGACCGATACCGCGGTTGGCTCCTGTCACCATGACAGTTGCTGCGTCTACGGTTGCGCTGAAGAAAATGAATGCTAAGCCGACATAGCCGATGAGCCGATTCATAACCTTGAGTCCCTTGTAGCGACTACCAGGGGATGGCTTGGCCATCATAGTTTATGGGCAGTCCCACAGTTTCAGAATTAACGCTGTCAATGACGCCCAAAAGACCAGAGACGCTTTCGTCAACAGTGATAGAGCCTGGTCCTCGGAAGCCGGATGCAAACAAGAGCTCGGTTTGAACTTGGCCAGGGGCGATAAGGCCAATGACATAGCCTTCACCCTTAAGGTCGGCGTGCATTGCTCGCATAGCCATGTTCACCGCAGCTTTTGACATACGGTAGCCATAAAACCGACCAAGCCTTTGAGTCAGAGTCATTGATCCCAGGCCAGATGTCATCGTCAGAATTTTTTTCTGTTCACTGGCACCCACATGATCAAGGAATGCCTTGGCCATTTTCATAGGACCGTAGACATTTACGTCTATGATGAATTTGATTTCGTCATAGTCGATGTTCTGGGCGTTCTGCTTCTCGATATCGCCGAGCACACCAGCATTGTTGAGCAAGACATCAATTGCCGTGCCCGCGTACTTCTTCGCCAACGCGGCAATTTCTGCGTCATCAGTGACGTCTAGTTCGTCGACAGTCAGGTTCTCGTGCTTGGCGGCTAGCGCGTTCAGTTCGTCAGCCCGTCCAGGATTGCGAGCAGTTGCAATAACGCGCCATCCTTGCTCTGCGTATGCTTCAGCTAGACCTAGTCCGATACCGCGATTTGATCCAGTGATGAGAATGGTTTCAGCGCTCGCGATGGACGGCAGTAAAACGGCCAATCCGACTGTGAGTGTGCGTATGAGTTTATGCATTAGTACTTTTCCCTGTTGAAAGCCTTGGTAAGCACTACCAAGGCACAATTTCACCACTATGAAGAATGTATTGACCTGAATTTTTGACACTCAGGTTTTCTATGTTGCGGATTACATCCGTAACACTTTGCTCGGTTGTCATGCCCATGCCGCCATATCCGGCTTGCTGCAGCAAGCGTGTTTCAACGACACCAGGTGCCAGAATACCTACAGAGACGCCCTTGGGCGCGAGCTCAAGGGACAGAGCCCTATACCCCATGTTGATGGCGGTTTTGGACATGCGATAAAGATAAAGTGCCTTGTAAAACGGCGACGATCGGACGTTCGTGAGGGAGGCGGTGCCTGACGTAATCACGGTGATCTTTTTCTGATCACTGGCTTCTACGTGGGGGAGAAACGCCTCGGCCATTTTCATTGGACCGATTGCGTTGGTCTTATAGACCTGCGCCATCGAGTCAAAGTCGATAGAACCAATGGTTTGGACGTCAGGTTCCCCGCCAAGAATACCGGCGTTGTTGAGCAGAACATCAATCGGGGTGCCAGCTAGTTTCGCCGCTAGATTATCGATCTGGGCGTGATCGCTGACATCAAGCGTTTCAAGACGCAGATTGCTGTACTTAGATGCCAATGCTTGAAGTTCATCATCGTCACCCGGGGTTCTGCTGGTTGCGATGACATCCCAGCCAAGTTCTGCGTATTGGCGGGCAAACTCCAGTCCGATACCGCGGTTTGATCCCGTAATCAGCACAGTCGCGGCGTTGGCGGATGTGGCAGCAAGTGCCGCGAATACCGCAATGATGATAGTGAGGCGCATGATTTGTCCCTTAGTCGGATTATTTGTTAACGGCAATCATAGCGCCGGTTTCACTTTCGCAGGCTCTGCTAGGTGTTATGTCCGCAGGGCGGAGGTGTCTACTGCCAGGTTATTGAGAGGCCTTCGGAGATAGAAACCAAAGAAAAGCAGCCACTAATAAAAGTGCAGGCACGTCCCCAATCAAATGACCTGTTTCATGCTCATCCATTAATGCTTGGACGGCCATGATTCCCGCGTGCACGACACTTGACCAAATCGTAAATGAGATAAGGCTGCCGTGCTCGGTCGGATTCTTTGCCGCTCGGATGAGAAAAATGCCCAGCACCGCATAAACACCGCAAATCATTTGAAGGTAGTACTGACCTTCTCCGCCGTGCCAAACTCATCCTGATGGCCACACGATTCCGATTGGGTATACCAATAAAAATATGGCGCCAAATGCGATCATGGCTTTACTGAGAAAATTGTCTTTTGTTGTTTAATCCATAAGTCATTCTCCCCCAGATTGGATGGTGCGTCAGGCTACCACGTCATTTCTTCGCCCGTGTTGGCGAAGTACTTGCCAGACATCTCAAGATCGTATTTCTCGATCATTGCCATAGATCTGGAAACGCTGGTTTCTACGTCGATCATCAGTTGTTTAGGTAAGCCGGCAGTGAAATCCGTATCAACAAATCCAGGTGTCAGTATTCCGATGATTATCCCTTGCTCCTGGACCAGCGGATGGATGGACAAGTTTTTCATCACCATATTCAAGGCTGATTTGCTCGCCCGGTAAAAGGGCTGGCGGGCGCCCCGAACAAGAGATAGGCGGCCTTCAGAGGACGAAATGTTGATTATCTTTTTCTGATCACTGGTGCCGACGTGCTCGAGAAATGCCTCTGTAATCTTCAATGGACCCAACACATTGATGTTCATGACATCATTGAACACAGAAAAATCGATATTGCCGAATTCTTGTGTGTTTCGACCGCCTGAAATACCGGCGTTATTGATGAGAACGTCTATCGCTGTGCCATTTAACTTGTCTGCAAGCGCATCAATGCCAGCGTGGTCGGTCACGTCGAGCGTTTCGATGCGTATATTGCGGTGGTCTGCAGCGAGTGCTTGGAGTTTCTCATCGTCTCCCGGAGATCTTGCGGTTGCGATGACATCCCAGCCCTGTTCTGCATATCGCTTAGTAAATTCTAGCCCAATCCCGCGGCTCGCGCCGGTAATCATGACGGTGGCGGCTTCTGCCGTGCCCCAGAATAGAATGGCCGTCAAAAGTGTAAGTGTGCGCAGCATTTTCATTTTCCTTTTATGAAATAGCGAACCTTACCAAGGAATCTCATTGCCATCATAATTCAGGAAGCGACCTGAAGTCTCCAAGCTCAATCCGTCTATCAGCGGTATCATGCCAGATACGCTTTGAGTGGCTGTAATTGTTGGTAAGTCTCGATAGTCAAAGTTTTCTGCCGTTTCTGCTTCCTCTAAAGGGAGTCCAAATGTTTGCCGCAACATTCGAGTTTCGACCAGCCCAGGCATAAAAACAATCACAGCAATTCCTTGGTTTTCTAGACGTTTTCCAATCCCTCGTATGGCCATATTTAGTGCGGCTTTACTGGCAGCATAAAATGGCGTGCTGGGTGGTTTGCTGACAGATGCGATGGACCCTAGAAAGCTGGTGATCGACACAATTTTTTTGTCTTGCCCTCGGCAGAGGTGCGGCGTGAACGCTTCACACACCTTCATGGGACCCAATACGTTGACGTCCATAATTTCGTGAAACAGAACAGGGTCTAGTGATCCCCAACTCTGACGATCCAAGTCGCCGTATTGCCCCGCGTTATTGATCACCACGTCAATGGCGGTGTCTGCATATTTACCCGCGAGGGCACCGACATGACGAGCATTCGTTACATCGAGAGTCTCAACGGCGATTTTTGAGTTTGACGCCGCAAGATCACTCAGCTCTTGCGCTTTCTTATTGTCTCGGCAGCCAGCAATTACAGTCCAACCCATGGCCGCGTATTGGGTGACAAACTCTAACCCGACGCCACGGTTCGCGCCGGTGACCAGAACTGTCCTTTGTTCCTCGGTTGTTACCATGGAATCGTTTTGCCGTCGTAATTCAAGAAATCACCTGACCGCTCAATCGTTAGAGCGTCCAGTGTAGATATCATTTGTGAGATGCTTTCCTGTGTCGTGAGAGGTTTGAAGCGTTTGTAGTCATAGTCTGTTGCTGCTTCCGCTTCTTCCTGGGAGAGGCCGACAGCTTCTCGTAGCATGCGGGTATCAACAGCCCCGGGCATAAAAATAGCAACAGCTATCCCACGTTCTTTTAAACGCATCGCCGTACCGCGCATCGCCATGTTCACTGCCGCTTTGCTGATCGCGTAATAGGGTGCGCCGGGTGGATTGCGAATTGATGCCAATGACCCAGCGGTGCTTGAAATAACGGCAATTTTTTTCGTTTCACTTGCGGCAACATGGTCAGCAAAGGCCTCAGAAATTTTCAGTGGGCCAAAAACGTTTATGTCCATGACTTGGCGAAAGAGATCGCGGTCTAATGTCCCCCAGGTCTGACGAGGTCTGTCCCCAAATACACCGGCGTTGTTCATCAATACGTCTATTGCTGTGCCTCGATATTTGCCAGCCAGCGCGGCAATCTCATCAAGGTCCGCGACGTCGAGTTTTTCGATCGTGATGTTTTCGTTCGCAGCCGCTAGCGTCTGCAATTCCGTATCGTCTTCAGGAGAGCGGCTGGTGGCGATGACGTTCCAGCCCAGGTCTGCGTATTGCTTGACGAACTCTAGGCCAAGGCCCCGATTAGACCCTGTGACTAAAACTGTTTCAGCTGCGGCACCGTGCGACCAACACAAGGCCAGAGACAACACTAATATTCTAAGCATCAAAGATAATCCTTTGCTCTGATCACAGTCTTACCAGGCCATTGGCTCGCCTGTGTACTGCATAAAGGAGCCCGACGTTTCACGTGAATACCAATCAATCACATTGCGCACGCCAGTTGCACTTTCTTGTACGGATACTTTGGGAATGTCGAATGGTGCGGACATGTCCGTGTCAACGACGCCAGGATGAATCATGCCGACAATGATGTCACGGTTTGCTGTGTCTTTGGCAAAATTGCGCATCACCATGTTCAGAGCGGTTTTACTGGCGCGGTAGAAATAAATATTGCCTCCCGTCAGTGTGATAGAGCCGACGATGCTGGAAATGTTCATAATCTTTTTGGTTTTGCTGGAGGCCACATGCTCAAGAAAAGCGTCGGAGATTTTGAGCGGACCCAGGGTATTGGTTTCGAACAACTGGTGAGCGATCGAGAAATCAAGATTGCCCAGTCTTTGGATGTTGGGGTTACCTAAAACGCCGGCATTATTGATTAGGACATCGATTGGTGTTCCGCGCAGTTGAGTGGCAAGGGCATCGACCTGGCCATGATCCGTCACGTCGAGGGTTTCAATACGCACTGTCTCGTATTTGGCGGCGAGGTCTTGAAGTGCCGCATCATCGGCCGGAGACCTTGCTGTCGCGATAACGTTCCAGCCGTCTGCCGCGTATTGGGTGGCCAGTTCCAGTCCGAGGCCGCGATTAGAACCTGTAATGAGGACCGTTTCCGCGCGGACTGGCAAAGATGCCAAAGCCAGCGAAGCTATGATTGCCCATATTTTCATGGCGTCTCTCTTAGGGGTTTTTAAAAGAGAAAGATGGTATGGCGCCCGCTGAAGCAAGGGAAGGGGCTTGCCTTTCCGTCGCTGATGCCAATGCTAGGTGTCATGAAAAGTGTGATAACTCATTTCCACTTTGTTGCCGTTGTCTGCGCTGGGCTTTTTCTCAGCGCCTGTGGTGAAGAAGGCGGGGGGGCTGACCCAAATACGTCAGCGTCGGACACCTTGCGTGTTGGCGTGATGGGGCTTCCGGCGATGCTTGGCAACCCATACGCTTCCCTCAATGCGCCCACAATTTTCACCTGGTCCGCGATTTTCGACAGTCTGACGTACGTCGGGAATGATGGGCTGGTTCAGCCTTGGTTGGCCACGTCATGGGAGGCAACAAGCCCGACCACGTGGGTCTTCAAGCTGCGGGAAGGGGTCACCTTCTCTAACGGAGAGCCATTCACTGCCGACGCAGTGGTTAATGCTGTCGAATACCTGACGAGCCCAGAGGCTCTTACCGAAGTCGTAGCCCAAATGCTGAGTTCCATGACCGGCGCGCGAGCCCTGGATGAGCATACGGTCGAAATTACATTGTCCGCGCCGAACGTGCTGTTTCCGCGAGAGGCCGCCAGCCTGCGGATCGTGGCTCCAGACCATTGGCGCCGACTAGGGCGAGAAGGATTTGCGCAAGAGCCCCATGGCACCGGTCCGTTCCGGGTCACGGCTTGGGAACCTGCGGTGGTGCGCATGGAGGCGTTCGAAGAGTCCTGGAGACGCCCTCACTTTAAGAAGCTAGACATATTTGCCGTTCCAGAAGGACCGCAGCGTATTCAAGGGATTATCAGTGATCGACTGGACGTGGTGCTTGGCACGATTCCTGATCAGATGGCAGAGCTGGAGGCCGCAGGACATCAGTGGGTCAGTATTCCAGGTGCCGGCATTTATACGTTTTCGATGATTCTAAATCCGGATCATCCGGCTTTCGGACCCAAAAATGAGCCTTTGACTGACGTCCGAGTGCGGCGGGCCATCAACTATGCGATCGACCGGCAGGCTTATATTGACTTGCTGCTCAGTAATACATCTAGAGCACCGTCTCAGCCGGTGCCATCCACAGTTTTTGGCTTTAACCCCGATCTTGAGCCCTATCCTTATGATCCTGATCAGTCTCGCGCCCTTTTGGCAGAAGCGGGATACCCCGATGGGTTTGACCTGGTGTTCGAAATCGTCCCCGGGACTTCCATACCCAATGGTGTGGCCATTTATCAGAAAGTTGCGGAAGACCTCCGAGCGGTTGGCATAAACCTGGAGCTTAAGACCTTTCCGTTACCCCAGTACTTCAATGCCGTACACACCGGCGATTTTAAGGGGCAGGGGTTTATGATGGATTTCCCGGCGGCTCCTCAACTCGATGCTTTGCGCGGTATGCGACTTCATAGCTGCCTATGGAAAACACCCTGGTTATGCGACGAAGGTGACCAAGCAGTGATCTCAGAGGCATTGGCGGCGCCGGATTTGGAGCGCCGCAGAGCATTAACCCAAGAGATCATGCGCCGTTACCATGACCAAGCGTACATGATCTATCTGTTCGAACGGGTCGATTACTACGGCGTAAGAGGTGGGTTAGAAGGCTTTGAGGCTGAAGGTCTTTTCATCCAATATGATAAGATTCACGAAGCCGAAAAACGACTAAATTAGAGTCAGTTAGGAGATTTTTCTCATTTAAAATATGAATCTTTTCAGGGAAGCGCTAAGGGATGATTTATTGCCCCGCGGCCTGTTGCCGCGCGAAAGCAGCCTTTCCCTGAAGTATCAAATCGTAAAGACGGGCGCCTTCGCTACCAGTGTCGTCCAAGATCCGCTGCAAACCGTTGGCAGACGCATTTTTCCATCGCTCCCGCTGTGCTGGGGTTAGGTCCAAATAGGTGAGACCGGCGGCTTCGCCCTCTTGAACTACCTCTTCTACGTAAGCCCGGACGTTTTTGCGCATGGTCTTCAAATCGACGTAGGCATCAATCAGCGCAGCCTGTTGAGCGTCAGTCGCTGATTCAAACCACCGGCCGTTGGCCATATTGACCCCCATTTCGTACATGCCTTTTAGACGTGAGACGCAGCAGACCTGGGAATTCAGAGCGTTGTGCACCATCACCACGTTTGTTAGGCCACCCTGAACCAGGCCGGTCTGCAACCCGGGGATCAATTCGCCGAGTTCCAGGATCGCATAGTCCGCTCCGACGGATTCCACGAAAGACTGGAGGATAATTGAGGGTGCTATTCGCAAGGTCATGCCGTCGAGGTCAGCGGGGTCTAAGACCGGCCTCCCTACCGAGTAAAGAACACCCCACCCAACTTCCGTGAATTGAATGACTTGGAGTCCGAGTTCGCCAAACATTTTTGTGATCGGTTCGGCGAGGTAGTTGTCCAGGACAAAATCCGCCTCTTCTAGACTGTCAAATATGTAGGGCGCTAGAATCACTCCCATCTCTGGAACCAATGACGTCATGCCTTGGGATGAAATACTGATGACCTGGATTCGATTGCGCCGTGCGCCAGTTATGAGTTGTTGCTCTGACCCAAGTTCTCCGAGCAGATACCATTCAAAGTCAAACTCCGGGTTGGCCTCAACCTCAGACTGAAATCCCATCCATTGGTCCCACCAGACACTGTCGGGAAAGGAGTAAACACCCACCTTGCCCTTGAGAGGGTCCGCGAGAGCTGGTCCAGCGAGGATGATCAACCCTATGGCGAGTAGGGTGCGGGCGACTTTCTTTTGCATAGCTTCGACATTAGGGCGGCTTATGGAATGAGGCAACGGTTCAAGAATAGTCTGATCTTTTACGATTGGTGTTTTGACTTATTTCGACGATGGCAGATGATGTGGATCTTCGAGGGGGAGTCGTGCGGATGTACCGCGCCAGGCTAGGTAAGGAGAGCCATATGCTGACAGTATTGATCACCGGTGCCAACCGCGGCATCGGTTTAGAATTTGCGAAGCAATACGCAAAAGACGGGTGGACCGTAATCGCCTGCTGTCGGGATCCTGAAGGAGAAAGCGCTGAGGATTTACGAGCTATCGCTGACGGTGCAGATGGTCGTGTTCATCTGGAAAAAATGGATATGCTTGATCACAGTTCGATAGACGCGGTCGCTGCACAGTACAAAGGGAAGCCGATTGATATTCTATTGAATAACGCTGGTATTATTGGGCCAGTTCCGATTCAAGATCATCTTGACGCCCAGCACTTTGGCACCATCGATTACGATGTATGGGATACGGTCATTCGAACCAACACGTTTGCTCCGGTAAAAATGGCTGAAGCGTTTGTCGAGAACGTTGAGGCGAGTGAGCAAAAGAAAATCATTACGCTCTCGAGCACTGTGGGATCATTGCAAGAAGATAAAACGGCAGCGTTTTGTTATTGCACGTCGAAAACGGCGGTGACCAAAGCTGTGCAACTCATCTCTGAAGTTCTGCGGGACAAGGGTGTGATCGCCATGGCCTTTTGTCCGGGCTACGTTAAGACCCGAATGGGAGTGGGCGGGGCAACGGTCGAAATACCAGATAGCGTGTCTGGAATGAGGGGGCTCATCGACACCTTCACCATGGATGATACTGGAACGTTTCGACGATTCAATGGCGATACGGTGGCGTGGTAACGGGTTCAGTGCCCACTTTATTTGACGATATGAGAGACGTTCCTGAGTTTGTTAAATGCGGGCCGTTTCTAAGTGTCTTTGTTGCCCACAATATCGTCGATGAGAAAGCTTATGAGGCTTATCAAGCCATTAGTGATGGCGACAGTCTTAAGCCATCTCACTTCGGCGGAGAGGTCTTAGGGTTTTCTAAGCCGGCGTTTCGATTTGTCGGCCCGGAAGAGGCTCATGCCGTGGCTGTTATTCGGTGGCCGAATTTTGAGACTTTTACGGCTTGGCGCACCCAGCCCGCCTATGCGGCAGAGGGTGTGTCAGAGCTTCACGCCAAAGCTGAGCGCGAGAGTGTGTATTTCCTACCTAGCATTTAGGCTTGGTCCCCATCGTTTCCCGTGGTTTTCTTAACCTCTAAAAAAAGTGGGCGGGGCAAAAGCCCCGCCCCAAGTTTCAGGGACGCACCTCTGAACGTGGTTCAGGCGCTACCTCGTCTCCATTTGGTGGAGATCGAGGGGCGTCTGCCCCACGAATTTTGTGAAAGCTCAGACCCAATATCTGGTAATGATCGAGTGGCCGATGGGCGGCGGTCTGGGGAGTAAATCTCAGCCTTAGAGTGGCCGGTCAGGATAGTCTTGGTACTAGCCGCGGTGCTGAGTTGCATTGCTTTATGGCTCCCCAAAACCCATCGCAAAATACACCTAATTATCCCAGAGGTGGGCCCAGGAGTCACTATTTTTTGCGGTTTTGGCATATCCGACCCACTATATATAGTAGGGCCAAAGAGCCTGAAACCCCTGAATTTCCTCGGACGAATCTGATCGCAGAGTGCCCGGAACCTTCTCCGTTGCGGTTCCCCGAGATGAGGCCTTTGGGATGGAAATATGACAGTTTTTTGCGAATCGTGCTGCTTGCGCCGGATTTCTTCAGGGGTAGAATGGAACAACGGTTGAAAAGACCTCCGGCGGGTCTTACACCCCTATATAGTTATTAAGGAGGTGCAGATGGCAATAACGCTGCGTGTAAACGGCCAAGAACATGTTGTCGACGTGGATCCGGAAACCCCGCTATTGTGGGTTTTGAGGGATAATATTGGCCTAACGGGAACCAAATACGGATGCGGAATCGCAGCCTGTGGAGCCTGTACTGTGCACGTGGACGGGGTTGCCGAGCGGTCCTGCTCAGTGCCGGTGGAATTTGCCGATGGGTCAGAAATAACAACGATTGAGGGGCTTTCAGAAGATCGGAGTCATCCGGTTCAGGCGGCTTGGATTGAAGAAGATGTACCCCAGTGTGGGTATTGCCAGTCGGGCATGATTATGTCGGTTGCATCGTTACTTAAGGAGATCCCTGAGCCAACCGATGAGGATATTAACGCGTACATTACAAACATATGCAGATGCGGGACCTATACGCGCATCCGTAAAGCAATCAAGAGAGCTGCCGCTCTCCAATAAATAACAACAGTGACGCCGAAAATAATTTGCGGGCGCGGATTAAACCGCGCCCGTTTTTTTCCTCGAATAGGCATAGAATACCTTTCATCAAACTTTATTCCATAACGTGGACAGCGCCGTGACGAATAGCCTTCCCACAACAATCGAAGAGACTGACGCCCTGCTGCGCGGTGGCGGGTATCTTCCAGATAGGTCGCTGACCATGGCCGCGTTTTTGAGCCTCAAACTGACGCGTCCCTTGTTTCTGGAGGGCGAGGCTGGCGTCGGCAAAACGGAAATTGCAAAAGTATTGGCGGCATCGCTTGGACGCAATCTAGTTAGGCTGCAATGTTACGAAGGTCTGGATATTGCATCTGCTGTATACGAGTGGAATTACCCCCGCCAGATGATGGCCATCCGGCTTGCCGAAGCAGGAGGTGCGCACGACAAAGAATTTATGTCGTCGAATATTTACGGCGAGGAGTATCTCCTCGAACGTCCGTTGCTTTCGGCACTTCGTCCTGATGCATCTGGTCCTCCGGTTTTGTTGATCGATGAATTGGATCGAACTGACGAACCGTTTGAGGCTTACCTTCTAGAAGTTTTGTCTGAGTATCAGGTTTCCATTCCTGAACTTGGCCCCGTGCGGGCAGGAACGCCTCCTATCGTAGTCATTACGTCCAACAGAACACGGGAAATCCATGACGCGTTGAAGCGGCGCTGCCTGTATCATTGGGTGGACTATCCTGACGCTGAACGAGAGCTCGCGATACTTCAAGGTAAGGTGCCTGAAGCGGCGGCAAGTCTTAGCAGTCAAGTTGTGGCGGCTGTCCAACATTTGCGTGCTCAGGACCTATTCAAGCCGCCTGGCATTGCAGAGACAATTGACTGGACCAGAGCGCTAATGGCTCTCGATAAAAGGCAATTAGATCGGCAAGGCTTTGAGGATACCCTAGGAGTGATCCTGAAATATCAAGATGATATTAGCCATGTGCGAGAGCGGGCGGTGGAAGACGCGCTTGCGGCTTCTTCATCTGCGAAATGAGCACGCAGTATACATCTGGGGCGTTGGGCCTAAATGTTATGAATTTTGCGCGGCTGTTGCGAACGGCAGGGCTTCCCGTCGGGCCAGGTAAGTTGCTGGTAGCGATCGAAGCGTTAAAGATTGTAGATTTAACCCGAAAAGAAGATATGTATTGGGCGCTTCATGCCGTATTTGTTGAGAGACACTCTCAATCAGAACTTTTTGCGGTTGCGTTCGAACGCTTTTGGGTCTCACGTCCGAGTGCTCATGAAATCGCTTCTTTAATTGATAAAGAGACAAGTAGTTCCTCATCTCACCAAGGGCCTGCGTTACCCCGCCGGGTCGCCGACGCGATGGTTAAGGCTGGGTTGGCAAGTGCGGTACCGATTAATGAAAGGAACATAGAGATCGAAGTCAGTGATAAGTGGTCAGCAAAAGAGCGGCTTAAATCAAAAGACTTTGAATCAATGTCTATTGAGGAACTCACGGCGACACGGCGGATGATGGCAAATCTGCGTTTACCTATTCCTGAATTGCCAAGCCGACGCTTTCAACCTCATGCGTCTGGGCGCCGGATAGATATGAGGTCCAGTTTGCAAAGTACCGTCCGTTCGGCGGGCGCTATCGACCTAAAACGGAAAAGGCTAGTACGCCGTCATCCACCACTGGTCGTGTTGTGCGATATATCGGGGTCCATGGAAGCCTATGCACGCATGATGCTGCACTTTCTGCATGCCATTACCAATGATCACGACCGTGTGCACACGTTTTTGTTTGGAACGCGTTTAACCAATGTATCCCGTCATTTAAGACACACCGATCCCGATATCGCGCTCGCTCGCGTGGGGCTAGCGGTGCAGGATTGGTCTGGGGGGACAAGGATTGGTGAGTCCATTGCATCTTTCAATCGCCGGTGGTCGCGTCGCGTTCTAGGCCAAGGAGCGGTGGTGCTGCTTATTACAGATGGTCTCGACCGTGATGGAGGCACTGGACTAGCAGAAGAGATGGAACGGTTACAAAAATCTTGTCGGCGGCTCATATGGTTGAACCCCTTGCTAAGGTATAAAGAGTTCAGTCCCAAATCCGCAGGCATCAAAGCGATGCTCCCGTATGTTGACGACTTCCGGCCAGTGCATAGTCTTGATAGTTTAACTGACTTAGCGGAAGCGCTCGGCAAGGCCCCTGATTTGGGAGCTTGGCCGCGTCATTACGCGGGAGAGTCCTATGCATAATGTGGACGCAGATCCGTTAGACCGACTGGCTGAATGGCACGCCGCAGGAAAAAAAACGGCTCTTGCCACCGTCATAAAAACTTGGGGTTCTTCTCCGAGGCCCGTTGGAAGCCACCTAGCCGTTAGTGAGGACGGCGATTTTGCAGGTTCGGTATCGGGGGGCTGCATCGAAGGCTCAGTCATCGAGGCGGCGCTGGCAACGATTGCATCTGGTCAGCCGGTGCAACTGGAGTTCGGCGTCACCAACGATATGGCGTGGGAAGTCGGAATCGCGTGTGGAGGGAAAGTGCAAGTCTATGTTGAGAGCATCTCATGAAGGCGGATCTGTTTGAGGCTCTTAAGCTCAATATTGCGGCACACAAGGCCTGTGCAGTGGTCACGGATATTGAGACGGGTAGTCAGAGTTTTATCGGGGCAGACACACGCATAGGTGATTTAACGCTTAAGGAAGAACAGCTCTCTGTGGTCAATCAATTGATCGTTGGGGACGTATCTGGTCAGATTGACGGGATGAGCCTCTTTGTTCGCGTTTATGGCCCATCTTTGCGTCTCATTATTGTTGGAGCAGTGCACATTGCGCAGGCCTTAGCGCCCATGGCGCAACTGGCGGGCTTTAAAGTCACCGTCATTGACCCAAGAGAAGCATTTGTCCGGGCTGGTCGTTTATCTGAAGTGGAAGCGCTAACAGATTGGCCCGACGAAGGAATGCGTAAGCTTCAACCGGATTCTCGAACTGCGGTTGTCACATTGACCCATGATCCAAAACTAGATGACCCAGCTCTGGCGGCGGCTTTGCGCTCAAAGGCTTTTTATATTGGATCGTTGGGAAGCAATCGAACTCACGCGAAACGGTTAGCACGCCTGACGGAAGATGGTTTTTCAGAGCGTGATCTGGATAGAATCCATGGACCGGTTGGATTAGACATAAAGGCGGAAACGCCCTCTGAAATCGCTGTCTCAATATTAGGTGAGATTGTTGCTACGCGGCGGCGGTCTGTTACTTAGGTTCGTTGATGATTTTCTCTAAAGTTTCTGTTGATGATGCTGAGGGCGCGGTCCTCGCCCATACAATTCGCGGAGATGGCTGGACCCTAAAGAAAGGTCACCCCGTTACGGCGGAAGATTGTGGGGTTTTATCTGAGGCAAAAATTAAGACGATATATGCAGCTCTTCTGGAAGAGGGTGACGTTGGAGAGGATAGTGCTGCACTATCCGTGGCCAGCGGTGTTTCGGGTATTGGTGTATCGCTATCCGCAGCTCATACAGGCCGATGCAATCTAATCTCTGATGTTGACGGTGTGTTTCGTGTTAACGCTGATACTATTAATCGCCTCAATGCGGTAGATGAGTCTATTACAATTGCGACGCTACCGGACTATTCCAATGTAGGCGTAGGCCAGACGGTTGGCACTGTTAAAATTATTCCGTTTGCAGTTGAGGAGCGCGTTTTGTCGGCTGTTATGCAATGTGTCGGTGGTGGTGCGTTTGCTGTTTCTGTCAAGGCCTTCCAATTACTTTCGGTCGTTCTAATAAACACAACACTCCCAGCCCTAAAAGACTCTGTAGTAGCCAAAACAACGGCAGTTACAGAACGTCGTTTGCAGAGGCTTGGCGCTGTTGTTGATAAAGTGATCTCATGCGCTCACAAAGAATCAGATATAGCGGACTCAGTTTGCTGGGCAACCGATATTAACCCCGACCTGATTATGATTGTCGGTGCATCTGTCACAGTTGACCGAAGAGATGTCGTGCCATCTGGTATCGTTAAGGCAGGAGGCGAAATCGAGTATTTCGGCATGCCTGTTGATCCCGGCAACCTGATGCTCTTAGCTAAGCACGGGAAGACGCCAATTCTTATCCTACCAGGTTGTGCAAGGTCTCCTAAGCCAAATGGTATTGATTGGGTGCTCGAACGATTAGCGGCAAGATTACCGGTCACTAAAAGTGTAATTCCTAGCCTGGGTGTTGGTGGGTTACTCGTTGATAGCCCCATGCGGCCGATGCCGCGCGATGCAGCAGTGAGAGAATCTGGTGACGAGAAATCGCACCACGACATTGGCGCCGTTGTGCTCGCAGCTGGACAATCTCGGCGGATGGGGGTTGTCAATAAACTGCTAGAGCCAGTGAACGGTATTGTTTTAATTAGACATACTGTCGAACAGTTGTTGGCCTCAAAGGTGTGCTCCGTTGTTGTGGTAACGGGTTATGAGTGTGATAAGATTGAATCCGCCCTTTCTGGATTGAATATTACTTTTGTCCATAATCCAGAATTTGATGAAGGGTTGTCTACATCTCTGGTTTCCGGATTGTACGCCGTACCCAATATCTGTGCAGGGGCATTAGTGTGCTTAGGTGATATGCCTGGGGTTCTGTCTGATCATATTGATGCGTTAATTGATCGGTTTGACCCAGGCGCCGACAGGTCTATTGGGGTCCCAGTTCATATGGGTAAGCGGGGCAACCCCATTTTGTGGGCCAGACGTTTTTTTGACACCATGGTAGACGTGTCAGGAGATGTCGGCGCGCGGCACCTTATTGGAGCCAACGCGGACCTTGTCTATGAAGTGGAATTTGACGACACTGCGATTCTGACAGATTTGGATACGCCAGAAGAATGGAAAAGATTTCGCGAATCAGAGTCTTCTTAGCTAAGTTTGTGATTGTTTTTGAGGGCCCTTGAGAATGTTAGGCTCGGGTTGTTTTTGGGGAGAATATTTGTGGTCGATGCTGCTGAAGCCGGTGAAGGCACAACCAAGACTGACGTTATTATTATTGGGGCAGGACCGGTCGGCTTATTTGCTGTATTTGAGCTTGGCCTGCTTGGGCTCCAAAGTGCTGTCATTGACATCCTTGATCGCCCTGGCGGTCAATGTGCGGAGCTGTATCCCGAGAAACCCATTCTGGATATCCCAAGCCGCTTGAAAGTGACTGGACAGGAACTGACGGACGATCTGATGAAGCAGATTGAGCCGTTCTCACCGATCATGCATTTCAATCAGATGGCCGATAGCCTGGTTAAGCAGGATAATGGGCATTGGCGCATGACCACTGATATGGGGATTGTGATTGAAGCGCCAGTTGTTTGCATTGCTGGAGGCGGGGGCAGTTTTACGCCGAAGAAACCAAAGATCGAAGGTGTCGAACCGTTTGAAAATAAGTCTCTCTTTTATGCTGTACGTAAGATGGAGCAGTTCAAAGGAAAAAATTTACTGATTGCTGGTGGTGGGGACTCTGCGTTGGATTGGGTTGTGGCTTTAAGCGACCACGTTCAAAGCATGCACCTTGTTCACCGTCGGGCCGAATTTAGGGCCGTGCAAGATACGGTAGATAAAATGCGGGAATTAGAAGCGGACGGCAAAGTTACCGTTCACGTTGCCGATGTGCCTCGCCTCAATGGATCAGACGGACAAATTGAATCTGTTACTCTCAAGAGTAAAGAAAGCGGCGAAGAATACGATGTTGAATGCGACACAATGCTCGCATTTTATGGATTGACCATGAAGCTTGGTCCTATCGCCGAGTGGGGTATCAATATGGAGAGCAACCGGGTTGCTGTTGATACGGAAAAATTCGAGACATCAGAGTCGGGTATATTCTGTATTGGCGATATGTGTACTTACCCGGGCAAATTAAAGCTGATCTTGTCTGGCTTCCATGAGTCTGCGCTGATGGCTCATGCTTGTTTTCATTACGCCCGACCAGACCAGAAACTCAAGTTCGAACACACAACTTCAAGTTCCAACATCCAGCAGAAACTAGGTCAGTAACCGGTGTACTAAAGCGAGACCATTAGTCGCGGGTCGGTATCATCACTGTCGAGCGGGTGATTGAAGGCTTGCCTGGTAGATTGCACTGAAGCCCGTGATGGCGTACACGTCGCGCTCACATGAAAGATCCGCTCGTTCCAAGAATTTAAAGAGATTCACAATGGCCTCCCTTAGAGATGAGGTGGCGCGGCGCAGGACTTTTGCGATTATTTCGCACCCTGATGCTGGCAAGACCACCTTGACTGAGAAATTGCTACTTTTCGGTGGCGCTATTCAATTGGCCGGCGCCGTTAAGGCTAAGGGTGAGCGTCGGCGTGCGCGATCTGATTGGATGAAGGTGGAGAAGGAGCGGGGCATCTCAGTGGCCTCGTCCGTCATGACCTACGATTACGATGGCAAAACGTTTAATCTTCTGGACACGCCGGGCCACGAAGATTTTAGCGAGGATACCTACCGCACTCTAACGGCTGTCGATTCTGCGGTGATGGTAATGGATTGCGCCAAGGGTATCGAAGCGCAAACGCTCAAACTGTTCGAGGTCTGCCGGCTCCGGGACATGCCTATCGCAACGTTTATCAACAAAATGGATCGCGACGGGCAGGACCCGTTTGACCTTCTTGACGAGATTGAACAACGGCTGGCGTTGGACGTCACTCCGGCTAGTTGGCCTATTGGAATGGGGCGGCACTTCCTCGGATGCTATGACCTTTTAAATGACCGACTGGTATTGGTTGCCCGCTCCAAGGGAGAACGGCCCGACCAGGGAACGGTTTGTGAAGGAATTGATGACCCTCAGCTTGACGAACTATTACCTGCCGACGCTGTTTCTAAATTACGTGAAGAAGTGGAGATGGTGCGTGGGCTTTGCCCATCTTTTGATTGCGAAGCCTATCTTGAGGGAACTCTGACACCAGTTTGGTTTGGTAGCGCTGTCAATAATTTTGGAGTGCAAGAACTGCTTGAAGGCTTGTCCAAACTGGCGCCTTCACCATGCCTTCAGCCAACTGTTGAACGTGCAATTACACCTTATGAAGAGAAGGTGGCGGGGTTTGTATTCAAAATACAAGCCAATATGGATCCTAAGCACCGGGATAGAATTGCTTTTTTCCGCCTAAGTTCAGGCCATTTCAAAAAAGGCCAGAAGCTCCTGCACGTTAGGTCTGGAAAGACCTTATCCATTCACAATCCGGTTCTATTTCTGGCTCAAGATAGGGAAACTGCTGAAGAAGCCTGGCCTGGTGACATCATTGGTATTCCTAACCATGGAAACCTGAGAATAGGCGATGCTTTAACAGAAGGTGAGGCTCTCCATTTTACAGGAATTCCTAGTTTTGCTCCTGAGCTCTTGCAGGCTGCGCGTCCAGAAGATCCCATGAAAGCGAAACATCTTGGGCGGGCTTTGCAGCAACTTGCTGAAGAGGGTGCTGCCAGTGTCTTTCGACCGCGCATCGGGTCTGATTGGATCGTCGGTGTTGTCGGTGGATTGCAATTTGAAGTGATGGCTGACCGTATACGTACCGAATATGACGTCCCCGTTCATTTTGAGGCGACGGCCTTATACACGGCGCGCTGGATTGAGGCCGATGACCCTACATTGATTAAGCAATTCATCAACAAGAATGAAGCAAGTGTTGGTCAAGATCATGATGAAGCCCCCGTATTTCTAGCGCGAAACGCCTGGCATATCGGGAAAGCGGAAGAAGATTGGCCAAAAATTAAATTTCGAAAAACGAAAGAGCAGATAAACTAGGCCGTTAGCTAGGCACGAGGAGAACGCGATGCAGATCGAAAGAACAGATACTGGCGACATCATGAGCCAGGCGGTTCTTCACGGTGATATGATTTACCTTTCTGGGCAAGTGTCTTCTGATTCCAATGACGTCGCGGGACAGACGAAGGGTGTGTTGGATAAAATTGATGCATTATTGAGCCGTCTAGGGGTGCAAAAAACGCGTGTTCTTTCAGCAACAATTTACCTCGCCGATATTTCGACTTTTTCGGAGATGAACGAGGTATGGAAAAAGTGGGTGCCTGTTGGAGCTACGCCTGCGCGGACGACAGTAGGGGCCAAATTGGCTATGCCCGAATTTCTCGTAGAAATTACGATTGTGGCCTGCCGTTAGGGTTAAGCTGATCCATACTATAGTCTTATAGCGGCGCAGAAATGGGCTAACCGCATAGTACTTTGCATATTCTATCCGATGTCATTATCCTTCTTGCAGCTGGAGCCTCTGTAGTAGCCCTTTTCCAGCGGTTTGGACTGGGCGTCGTTCTTGGCTATTTGATCGCCGGAAGCCTAATTGGCCCCTGCGCTTTTGGCCTAATCACCGAAAAAGAGATTATTACTTTTCTTGGTGAGTATGGCGTCGTATTACTTTTATTCATTATAAGCCTGGAATTACCTCACGAGCGAATTTGAGTGATGCGCGGACCAATATCTGGCTTAGGCTTAGTTTAGGTAACGATCTCGACTCTGCTTATTTTTCTTGTCGCCCTTTAGTTAAGTGCACCAGTACCTAGAGCGCTGTTGATTGGAGCCGCTTTATCTCTTTAGTCGACGGCGGTTGTTCTTACTCTGTTGTCTGATCGAGGGCGGTTGACCACTCGAATGGGCCGAAGTGTATTTGGCGTTCTGCTCATGCAAGACTTAGTGGTTGGTCCACTGCTGGCGGTCTTTCTGGCTTCTGCATTGACCGAGTACGCGGGTCTATCACTTGACTACAACACATATGGCGTACCTCGCTCTTAAAAATTAGAGGCGTACTTTTTGTCAAAAAGAGAGTTTCTTTGCTGACGAGCGATACTGGGCATATGCTAGCGCATCATGATTGATACTCAGAAATTAGATTTGAAGGCGTTCCGGAAACAGTTAGAAAAGCGGCGATCTGAGCTTCTAAATACGGCCGCAATGACTACACGTGATCGTAAGCCTGTCGAGTTGGATCAGACCGTGCAGGGGCGTCTTTCGCGCATGGATGCGTTACAGCAACGTGAAATGGCACTAGCGACTCAGAGAAGGCGTGATGTGGAATTAGCTCGTATTAACGCGGCTTTGTTGCGTCTTGATACGGTTGAATATGGATATTGTGCCAGCTGTGACGAAGATATCGCTGTTGGACGTCTCAAGTCAGACCCAGCAGAGCCATTGTGCGTGGAATGCGCTGCCGGGGGCCAATAATCCGGGCTTAGGCGGCTACTTTGAGGTAGTGCACGCTGAATAGATTATTCTTGTCTGTCCAAGTGCGGGCAGGCTCAAAGCCAGTCTCGCGGCCGATTTGGTGAAATTCATCAATATCGTACTTGTGCGAATTTTCTGTGTGAATGCTTTCGTCTTTCTGAAACGCGAAAGGCTTCCCATCAACTGAGACGACTTGTTCTTTAAGGCTGACCAAGTGCATTTCAACGCGGCCCTTGTCCTCTACATAACGTGCGTCATGGGCAAAAGAGTCCAGGTCAAACGTTCCCGATAGCTCGCGATTGATCCGTGCGAGCAAATTGAGATTAAAGTCCGCTGTTACCCCCTGTTGATCGTTGTAGGCTGCCTTCAACATTTCTGGATCTTTCTTGAGGTCCACACCAATGACCAGGCCACCGCCATCACCAAGCATACCTGCAGCCATAGCCAGGAAGTCATGAGCTTCATTTCTTGAAAAGTTGCCAATTGTGGACCCTGGAAAGAAGCCAGCCTTAGCCCCTTGATCGACGACGTCAGGAAGATCAAAAGACTTTGTGAAATCAGCGCACACAGGTATGACGTCAAGGTTGGGGTAATCTTTAGATATGGATTCGGCGGCACCGAACAGGTGTTCTCGAGAAATATCTACGGGAACGTAGCTGGCCAATCCCTTAGCTGCATTCAACAAAATCCGGATCTTGATGCTGGACCCTGATCCAAACTCGATCAGATGTTGGCCATCTACAAGCTGAGCAATTTCGCCAGCTCGATCCGATAGCAATCCTACTTCTGCGCGCGTTGGGTAGTATTCATCAAGGGTGCATATTTTATCGAATAGTGCTGAACCGGTAGCGTCATAAAAGTATTTTGGCGCCAAGGTTTTTTGTATTTGAGATAGGCCCTCAATCACATCTGTCAGAAACTGATCATCAGCGCTATCGTCTTTGGATTCTAACATTAGAGATCCTCAGCCAAACGTACACCGGCGAACATCCATCGCTGATGAGGATAATAGAAGTTTCGGTAACTCTTACGTATGTGTCCAGCCGGTGTCGCACAACTCCCGCCGCGTAATACCATCTGATTCGACATAAATTTACCGTTGTATTCACCCACAGCGCCGGCTGCAGCTTTAAAACCAGGGTAGGGCACATATGGTGATTGAGTATGCTCCCATACATCGCCGATCATTTGGAATAATTTTTCACTGCTAGAGGCCGGAATTGGCTGCAGTGAACCACTTGGTAAAAGGTTACCATCAATGGCGACGGTCTCCGCCGCTGTTTCCCATTCTGCTTCTGTCGGAAGGCGTTTTCCTGACCAAGCGGCGAAGGCGTTCGCCTCATAATAGCTAACGTGGTTGACCGGTGCGTTAGGGTTAATGGGCCGTCGCCCACGCAGTCCAAAGGCGGACCAGCCGTTGCCTGCGCTCTTACGCCAATACAGAGGGGCTGACCAGCCGTTGTTTTGCAAATGGGCCCATCCGTCTGCTAGCCAGAACTCTGGCCTTGTGTAGCCGCCATCATCGATGAAGTTGAGCCATTCTTGATTGGTGACCAGGCGGTTGGCTATTCGAAAGGGTCTGAGAAGAATCTCATGCCGAGGCCCTTCGTTGTCGAAGGCGAATTCATTTTCTGTGCGCGGGTCGAAACCTATTTCAAAGACTCCACCGGGAAGTTCCGTCCAAGTCATTGGTCTTGGGCTTTGGGCAGCAAGAGGAATTATTCGCGCGTAAGCCGGTTCGGTTGGGTTGCAAGAGAAAGCGTGGAGAACATCCATGAGCAACAGTTCTTGATGCTGCTGTTCGTGATTAATTCCGAGAATAATTAGGGGTTTGATGGTCCTCCATAGGTCCTCACTACAATGTTCAATGAGTGTTGAGGTGACCTCATTTACATGGGATCGATATTTGCCAATTTCTTCTGAACTGGGGCGGGCTAATAGACCTCGCTCAGGACGAGGGTGCCGGGCTCCAATCGCCTCGTAGTACGAATTGAAGAGGTGCCCATAGGTTGTGTCATAGAGGCCGTAGTCTTGGGCATGTGGGGCTAGGACGAATGTCTCGAAGAACCATGTTGTATGCGCTCTATGCCACTTAACAGGGCTAGCATCTGGCATCGATTGAATGGTTTGATCTTCTGGGGTGAGGGGCGCGCTAAGCATATCGGTTAACGCTCGCGTTTCCTTCAAACGGGTCAAGATCTGACTGCGGGAAGCGTTAGGTGTGGTCTCTGGCGTTATTGAGGGGACAACAGACATTAATTTCCCCAGTTCTTTTCTATTCTTGGAACGGCGCACCCTAGCCGATGGGACCCTAAAACTAAACTATGAGCCCATGACAGTTCTAGGAGTCAGTTATGTAAATTAAGTGTGATGCCAGCTTTACATTGATTAATCATGAAAATATTGTTGATAAGGGTGGCGAAAACAATATTAGTAAAAACTAATATATGTTTACAGAATCCCTATATTGATCTATTAAGATACACAAGACGTTGCTCATTGTTGAGGACGTCGTTCCGGTTCGACCTTCGGGTGGACCCCAATATTTGGTCATGTTGCTTAAGGAGGATATGACAATGATATTCAGATTCCGGCTCTGTTTCCGAACCATTTTTGCGCTTACGTCTGCTTTTTAGCACGTTTTGCTCTGCCTTTTTTGTCCCTGTTTTCAAGAAATGGGGGCTTATCGAATGCGTAAAGGAAACATCCAATGACAACCACCACTCTCCCTATTTTGGCGTCAGATCGCGGTCTGTCTGCGTATATGCAGCAAATCAAGCACTTCCCAATCCTCGAGAAAGAAGAGGAGTTTATGCTGGCTAAGCGATTGGTCGAGCACGATGACACCGACGCCGCGCACAAATTGGTGACCAGCCATCTGCGTTTAGTTGCCAAAATTGCCATGGGCTATCGGTTCTATGGCCTGCCTGTCTCCGACCTCATTTCAGAGGGTAATGTCGGGTTGATGCGTGCTGTTAAGAAGTTTGACCCGGATCGCGGTTTTCGCCTTTCCACATACGCAATGTGGTGGATCAAGGCAGCTATAAATGAACACGTCCTGAATTCCTGGTCGCTGGTCAAGCTCGGTACCGTAGCAGCGCAGAAAAAGCTGTTTTTCAACCTGCGCAAACTTAAGGCCAAGCTGAACATCTATGAAGATGGCGACCTCAGCACAGAGGCTGCTGACGATATCGCAGAGCGTTTGGATGTGAGCCGAGCAGAAGTGCACAGTATGAATGGGCGCTTATCCAGATCAGATGCATCCCTTAACGTGCCTGTTGGCGAAGATGGGGACCTTGATCGTATTGACTTGCTGATGTCTGAGACGCCGGATCAGGAAAAGGTCTTGGCTGAGGAAGAAGAGCGCACGGTTGGCCAATCGCTGTTGCGACAAGCTTTGGCTACTTTGAATGACCGTGAGCGTCACATTATAGAACAGCGTCGTCTAACCGATGAGCCTCGCACACTTGAGGACTTGGGCGTTGGTTACGGTATAAGCCGTGAGCGTGTTCGTCAGATTGAAAATAGGGCATTTGAGAAGCTGCAAGCTGAGGTTCGAAAAGCAGTTGAAGAGCTGGATGGCCAGACCAAAGAGCCAATGTCACTGCTGATATCACCGTCCTAATATTTCAGCTCTTACGGTGAGATGCACAATTAGGGTGGCGGAGTTTCTTCGCCACCCTCTTTAAAGATTGTGCTGGGGTCTTCGGCGAAAGGCTGAGTCAACAAGTGGACTATTTTTGTAGATCTCTTATCACGAAAGATTGGCAGGCCTATGGTCATTGACCGATGCCCTTCGGATGGTTCAGCTAAATAAGTCCCAAAGAGACGATCCCACCAAGGAATGTTGAACCCAAAATTTCGATCCGTTTCAATTGGTCTGATCGAGTGGTGTACACGATGCATGTCCGGCGTTACGAGAAACAATCTTAACGCTGAATCCAACTTGAGGGGTAAGGCTAAATTTGAGTGATTGAACATGGACGTCGCGTTCAGAACGATCTCAAAGAAAAGCACGGCAACCGGCGGCGCACCTAGCGCGCAGACAGCCGCAATCTTAAGAATCAGCGACAGTATAATTTCAATCGGGTGAAACCGAAGACCGCTGGTGACATCAAGCTCCATGTCTGTGTGGTGCATACGATGCAAGCGCCACAGGACCGGTAAGGCGTGGAATAGCCGGTGTTGTCCATATATCAAGAGATCGAGCAGAAGAAACGCGAGTAGGCTTGCCACAATAATAGGCAGGTTTATTGCATTAAAGACACCGAAGCCTTGCTGCTGAGCCCATATAGCTGCACCGATGGGTGCGACTGGAAGAATCGCGCGGGCTAATATGGATCCGGTTGCCAAAACACCTAAGTTCCCGAGCCAACGGTCAGCGCGCTGCAATGTTTGTTCCCGGCGAGGCCAAAGTCTCTCCAGTGTTGCGACCAAAACAAATAGTGAGGCGAACACCAGTAGGCGCAGAAGCGATGGATCAGCGGTTGTCATAGTATTTTTATAGCGGCATGGCGCTCGTGCAGACAACCTCTAGCGAGCCAGGCAAACTGTTGATTCGATGCGTCCGCCATGCGCTACCCCTTGTTTTTTGATTGTTAGAATCGTGTAAATGGTTCAAGTCGGAACCTTTTTACGCTTGAAAATTATGTCCACTTGTACACTATTTTATATTCTTTTTGAGGGTCGTTCTGGCATGTCCAAGACCATTGTAATCGTTGAAGACAATGATCTGCACATGAAGCTGTTCAATAATCTTCTTGAGGCGCACGGATACGTAACGTCGCAAACAAAGGATGGTCGAGAAGTCATTGATTTGGCCCCCAAACAGAGACCAGACTTAATTTTAATGAATATTCAACTGCCTGAAATATCAGGTCTAGAAATTACCAAGATGTTGAAAGCGGATGACGATTTGAAAATTATATTCCCTATCGCGGAAACTGCATTCGCGATGAAGGTTGATAAAGAGAAAATCCGGGATGGCGGTTGCGATGGATATATCGCTAAGCCAATTTTTAGTCCAAGATTCTTGCAAGCAATTTCCAAATACTTGGTTTCTGCCTAGGCTTAACTCTGCCTATTTGATTTTTGTTTCTTTAAATACCACGTGTTTCCGCACTTTCGGGTCATACTTCCGAACTTCCATTTTCTCCGTAAGCGTCCGAGGATTTTTACGAGTTGTATAAAAGTATCCAGTGCCCGCAGTGCTTTCGAGCTTAATTTGAATTGTCGCCTGTTTGGCCATGTTCAGTCTCGCGGAAAACGTTATGAGTGAAGCGCGGCAACATACTCTGCCGGGCTCAAGTGTCAAGTCTGAGCTGAATATTAGGTGATGAGTTAGGGGGGGTGTTCAGCAGCGCTTGTAGCGGTGAGCCCAATCGCTTGCGCGTATAGAGAATCCATTAAAATCAATCGCCTAGCAAGTTCGAAATCTATTGAGGCTTTCGTTCTGACTTCAGCTGGACAGTGGCCGCGCAGGCTTGCTCGGCCACTAACATCTTCAGGGGCAACGGTACGCCATTCTGCCTTCCGCGCTACAAATTGGCTGCCAGTTTGTTGCCACCGCTCAAGGGTATCTTCGATGGGCCCATCAACCCCGCTGGTGCAAACCAGGGGCAGAACGCCCAGGTCTTCAATTGCGTAGCCCAATGGCGCGTGGAACCGTGACCAGGTCAACGTGAGTTCTCCGTCATTAGGGAGCCGGACGACAGTCTGAACTGTCCCCTTACCGTATGAGGACGTTCCAACGATCAAGCCGCGACCCGAATCTTGTATCGCGGCAGCGACAATTTCCGCAGCAGAGGCGGAGCGACTATCAACAAGAACGATAATCGGGCGCCCTTCGGAGATGTCACCTTCAAAAGCCTGGTAGCGCTGGATTGACTCTGGGTGTCGCCCGCGGGTTGATACGATGCGACCACTTTCCATAAATAAATCGCTGACAGTAACTGCCTGGTCCAATAAGCCTCCCGGATCGCCGCGCAGATCTAGAATAATGCCTGGTATTGAGGGGTCCTCGCTCAATGCTTTGGATAGGAGTGACTCAACTGTCTGGCTAGTCTGTTGATTAAAACTGTGAATCTCTATCACAGCGACCCTATCGCGGACGGTGAGCTCGACAGTTTGGGGAACGATCAGGCTTCGGATAATAGGAATGTGTTGTGCGGGTAGGACGCCATCTCTAATGACGGCGAATATAGAAGTTGATCCAATCGGTCCTCTCAGAATCCGACGTATCGTCCAACTTCTGTTGGACGCGAGCGAGATGCCATCAACATGAGTAATAATATCTCCAACAAGCAAACCTGCTTTCTCAGCTGGAGCGTCTGGTTGCAAACCCTGGATCTTCAGGCCGAGTTCTGTGCTGATATATCTAAGCCCGATACCACCAAAGCCATTCCGTGTTTCGCGGTTAATTCGTGCCTGGAGCCGACCTGCATATCTTGAATACGGGTCAAGGTCGTCAAGCGCAGCGTCGAAAAAGGCCGCGTAGATTTGCTCTAAATCTGCGTTACCGATCAAATCTGATTTACGACGAGCGCCGACTAAGGTTCCATGAAACAGATTCAACCAAGCACGAACAGATTGGTCGTTAGGTTTGGCGAGATCTGAAGCGAGCGTGCTACCTACGTAGGATTGTAAGCGATCGTCCATATCAATGACCGAAAACAAAGGGTCGATATCAGCAAGGCCAGTAATGCCAGTAATGACAAACCGCCCTATCAGCGGTTGCTCAAGTGCTCTTACCGATATTTGTGTGAGCCCGTGAGACAAAACTCGTTTGGACTCACCAAGCTCGAACCCTTCAACGACATTTCGCTCTTTTGGCCAATTAATATTTGAGATTATGCCATTAGATGCACACGCAGCGAGAAGAATAAGTGCGGTCGCAGACCACAAGATTTTCGACAAGATTTTGGAGGTGAATCTGTTCACTCTCGTGTTCCATTTTGGCGTGCCAACCAATCGAACAAATCATACGGAGGTCCGGCTGGTCACGCACGCTAAAAGTGCCTTGATCTACTTATGAGCCTTTTTCCGTGTGGGTTTTCCGCCAGAACGTTTGGCAGACTTTGGACGCTTAGCCTTTGACGATTTGCGGCGATTTCGACGAGGGTCTGCTTTTGCATCCATTTTTTCGCGTAGCGGCGCATGCTCGATATAGTCAAATACCAAGCCGCCTGTCATGGCATCTGCTTCTGACAGGGATACCGTAATGAGATCACCGACGGAAAAGGCCATGCCCGAATGGCGGCCAGCCAACATATGAATATCTTCAAACACTTCATAGTAGTCTGAAGGAAGACGCTTTATGGGCAATATGCCGTCAGCTCCTGTATCGTCTAAGGTCACAAACAAGCCAAACCGGCTTGCGCCGTTAACTCGGCCTGTAAAAGTGGTGCCGACCCGGTCAGCAAGAAACGCAGCGGTGAACCGATCCACAGTTTCCCGTTCGGCTCCGGCAGAACGACGTTCGGTCATTGATATGTGCTCTACCGCTGCGACCAAATCTTGATCAGGGATATCTAGCCCGCCCTGACCAAGATTCATGGCGCGAATCAAACTGCGATGAACAATCAAATCGGAGTATCGTCTAATAGGAGAGGTGAAATGGGTGTATTGGCTCAAAGCTAGGCCAAAGTGACCCAAGTTTTCGGTCTCGTATCTGGCTTGTGATTGGGTTCTAAGAACCATCGTATTGATCAAAGCCTCGGCAGGTTCGTCTTTGGAGGCCTTTAGAATATAATTAAAGTCCTTGGCCTTAATGCTGCCGGATGGTGCCAATTTAAGATCCATGCTTTGCACCGCCCTTTGCAGCGTGCTCACCCGTTCTGGGTCTGGTGGCTCATGGACACGGTATACGCCAGCAGCGTTTGCTTTCTGGAGCGTTTGCGCAGCCGCTACATTCGCTGCCACCATGAATTCCTCGATCAGTTGATGGCTGGCAAATCGAGGACGGGGGAGAACACCCGTCATTTCACCGTCGTCGTTTACCAGTATTTTCCGCTCAGGCAGATCAAGAGCAAGGGCCCCACGCTTCTTCCGAGCTTTCTCTAAGGATGCGTAGGCGCCATAAAGTGGTTTAATGACGGTCTTAAGTAATGGCTCAGTTGTCGAATCTGTGGTGCCTTCTATTGCCGCCTGAACCTGCTCATAGGTGAGGCGGGCTTGCGACCGCATGAGACCACGTACAAATTTATGGCGGACGATCTTTCCATGCTTGTCGATCCACATGTGAACTGCCAGGCATGGACGGTCTTCGTTGGGCCGGAGCGAGCACCAGCCGTTAGAAAGGGCCTCTGGCAACATCGGAACGACACGGTCAGGAAAGTAGGTTGAATTGCCTCGATCAAATGCCGCTCGGTCCAAGGCTGACTCTGCCTGCACATACCAAGCTACATCTGCAATCGCTACCACAAGGTGCCAGCCACCTTCATGACTAGCGTTTGTGTCTGGTTCGGCCCAAACCGCATCGTCAAAGTCTCGAGCATCTTCGCCATCGATGGTCACAAGAGGCAATCGACGTAAATCTGTTCGCTGACCCAGTTTGGCAGGGCCACAGGCTTCTGCTTCTTCCATCGCTGCGGCGGACCATTCGTGCGGGATGCCATGACTATAAATGGCGATAAGACTCAGCGCCTTCACAATGCCAGCGTCATGAATGCGCTCGACGACGCGTCCCTTTGCTAACCCCCGCCGTGCACCGCTATCTACGGTAACCAAAACAAACTCGCCGTGACGGGCTCCTTGAGTTTGCTTTTTTTCAACCGTGATCGTCTGCCGCTCTTTGCGACTGATGGGTCGAATAATCAGTCCACCGCTATCAGTCTTTTCACAAATTCCAAGTAGTTGACGAGGACCACCAGACAGTTTTCGAATGGGACGCGCTTCATAGGCACCGTCTCCCACCAGCTTGAGTCGCGCTAGTACGCGATCGCCGACACCGACAGCGGCGTGCATTTCCTTTGAAGGTACAATAAAGATCACTGGCGGGGGGGCGCGCTGTTCCCATCCAGCTGGCTGTCCGATGAGATCGCCATCTGTGTCTATTTTGACCGCGTCAAGGACGGCAACTTCTGGTAAGCGACCTAACTCCGCGAAGTGTCTTTTTCCACCTCGCTCGATTCTGCCTTCTTCCTCAAGTTCCTTTAGGATTTTTTTGAAAGCTGGGCGATCCGCGCCACGGATGTTGAATGTCCGGGCGATCTCGCGTTTTCCGACCCGGTTTGGTGATTTTTCGATAAATGCGAGGATATCTGCCTTGGTCGGCAGCGAAGAAATACTTGTGTCTTTTTTACGGGTTGCCAAAGGACACTAATCTACCTGATCTGCGCTTGTGTCTGGGGCAGCTTCTTTAGCATTGGTTTTTTTCTTCGCAGCTTTCTTTTTGGTCGTTGTCTTTTTCTTTGCCTTGGTTTTCTTTTTCGGCGCAGCCTTCTTTTTTGTCCCTTTTTTCGCAGTTCCAGCTTTGGCCGCTTTAATTGCTAACAGTTCGATCGCTTCTTCAAGTGTAATGGCGTCTTTATCTTTGTCTCGTGGTAGTGTGGCTCTTAGTGATCCGTGTTGTACGTAGGGTCCAAAACGACCATCGCGGACCGTGACTTCTTTTGAATCATCTGGATGTTCACCGAGAGATTTGGCGGATCCGCCGCCACGTCTACCCTTCTTTAGTTTACCTTCAGCAATAACAACGACCGCACGATTCAAGCCGATCTCAAGGACATTGTCATCAGCGCCGAGAGATTGATATTTGTCGCCGTATTTAAGGTAGGGGCCGAAGCGACCAATGCCCGCAAGAATCATTTCACCGCTCTCTGGGTCGACACCAACTTCGCGCGGCAGGGATAGCAGTTTTAGCCCTTGCTCAAGATCAATGGCCAAGGGGTCCATGCCTTTTGGTACCGAAGAGCGTTTTGGTTTCGGGACCTTTGGTTTCTTTGGTTTTTTCGGTTTCTTACCTTTGGCCGGTTTCTCCTCGACGGGAGGAGGGGTCGCGGCACCAGCACGGGCGGCCAAGACTTCAGCATCGCCCAACTGGACATAAATACCGTAGGGGCCAGCACGCAGGGTTACCATCATGCCTGTTTCAGGGTCTTCGCCGAGTTCTTTGGGTCCGTCCGCAGCGGCCGCATTGGGGTCATTTCCGCTAACTGAAAGTTGTCGCGTGTAGCGGCAGTCAGGATATTTGGTGCAGCCAATGAAACCACCAAACTTACCGAACTTAAGAGATAGTCGACCGTCGTCGCATGAAGGGCATTTTCTTGGATCTGTTCCACCTTCACTTTTCGGGAAAAGATGCGGTTCTAGGAGCTCGTCAAGCGTATCGATGACTTGGGTGATGCGAAGCTCGCTTGCGCCTTCAATCGCAGAAATGAAGTCGGTCCAGAAATCAGAAAGGACAGTCTTCCAGCTCATGCGTCCGCCGGAGATTTCATCCAATTTGTTTTCAAGGTCTGCTGTGAAGGAGTACTCCACATATTTGGCGAAAAAGCTTTCGAGAAAAGCTGTTACTACGCGACCGCGATCTTCTGGAATAAACCTTCGGTTATCCATCCGCACATAATTACGGTCTTGCAATACTTGGATGATTGAGGCGTAGGTGGATGGTCTACCAATGCCAAGCTCTTCCATCGTCTTTACGAGGCTAGCTTCTGAGAAGCGAGGTGGCGGCTGTGTAAAGTGCTGTTCGGGCTTTACGTTGCCCTGCTTAAGAGCTTCTCCCTCTTCAAGGGGGGGGAGGATACTGTCGGCTTCCTTGTCTTTACTTTCGTCGGAGCCCGATTTCGGAGCGTCTTCGTATACCTTTAGGAAGCCCGGAAAACGAATAACGGATCCACTGGCGCGTAATTTAGTAGCTTTGTCAGCTGATGCTGAAACAACTGACACCTGATCCATGATGGCGGACTCCATCTGGCTCGCAACAGTACGCTTCCAAATAAGCTCATAAAGACGAAGCTGATCTTTCGACAGGTAGGGCTCGACATCCTTTGGGCGCCGAGCTGGGTCCGTCGGTCTAACTGCCTCGTGAGCCTCCTGAGCATTTTTCGCTTTGGAGGAATAGGCCCTAGTTTTTTCAGGAACGTATTCTGAACCGAAGTCTTCTCCAACGACATTACGGATGGTGTTAACCGCGGCGCTGTCAATTTGAACTCCATCTGTACGCATGTAAGTGATGAGGCCAACGGTTTCGCCGCCCATATCAGCTCCTTCATAGAGCCGTTGTGCGATATCCATTGTTTGCCGAGCGCTGAAGTAAAGACGCCTTGAAGCTTCTTGCTGCAGTGTAGATGTAGTGAAGGGGGCGTAGGGGCGCCGTTGCTTCTGTTTCTTCTCTACCAATTCAACGGTAAATGACGCATTCTCGATAACAGTTTGTGCCGCTTTCGCGCTGTTTTCATCGGGGAGCCCAAACTTACCGAGCTTCTCACCCTTGTGATGGGTTAACCGCATTGTGAAGGACTGGTCACTGCCTTTGGTGAGCTTAGTGTCGACCGTCCAATATTCCTCGGGCACGAATTTCTCGATTTCGAGCTCACGCGTGCATATTAATCGTAGGGCAACCGACTGAACTCTGCCTGCTGAGCGACTGCCTGGGAGCTTACGCCAGAGTACCGGGGAAAGATTAAATCCAACTAAGTAATCAAGTGCCCGACGCGCTAAGTAAGCGTCCACGAGCTCGGTATCTAGCTTTCGTGGGTTTTCCATGGCTTCTAAGACAGCCGCTTTTGTGATCGCGTTAAAGGTAACGCGTTTCACTTCTGAACCGTTTAAGAGTTTACGGTCTCTCAATTCTTCAAGAACGTGCCAGGAAATAGCTTCGCCTTCGCGATCGGGGTCAGTGGCGAGATATATAGCGTCTGCAGTTTTTGCGGCATTAACGATGGTCATGAGGTGCTTTTTCGATTGGGCGGCAACTTCCCAATCCATAGCGAAGTCTTCATCCGGTCTCACCGATCCATTCTTCGGAGGGAGATCCCTGACGTGTCCGTAGGAGGCCATAACGGTAAAGCCATCGCCAAGATACTTGTTGATGGTTTTCGCTTTAGCCGGAGATTCGACGATGACAATGCTATTCATCGATCTAGTTTCGCGTTCCTGTCTAGTTATTGGGCGATTTGATGATTTCTCAGATCGCTCAACCTTTTCTTAATGTCACCCGAGACCACATATTTTGCCGCCCGGAAGCCGTTCTATTTTGTCCATGAGTTCTAACTTAAGAAGCACGGCATCGAGAACAGGGGCAGACACTTGGCACTGTCGTCGCTGTTCGTCAACTGTCACTGGGGTGCGCCCAATTTCATAAAGGATTCGTGAGTGTGTTGCGTTTGCCTCATTTTTATTAACTATTACAATGGGTTGAGAGTCTATCTGTAGCTGGGAGGCTGCGGTGAATAGAATTTTTGTCGTGTTGGCCAATTCGTCTAAAACATCCTCTGCTGAGCGTATAAGAATGACACCGTCACGAATCAGTCCGTTTGTTAAACGTTCACGCAGGTCAAGGGGTGACCCTGGAACCGCAAATATTTCACCATCCTTTGGAATGACGGATGTAATTTTGATCTATGAATGGCCAATCTGGGGTTCTTCGCCCTTAAGAAGACGGCCTATATTTGCCCAGTGCCGAACCCAGCCAAGAACGGCCAGAGCCAGGAACATTAATGCGGGATTGGTCATGCCGAGAAGTATAGCGAAGAGGGGCGCGACGGCGAGGGCAATTAAAGCCGCTAGCGAAGAGTACCGAAATATAATAACCATCGCGATCCACGTGACACTCGCCATGGCACCAACAATAGGGGCGGCCCCCAGCATCATACCGAGTGTCGTAGCCACGCCCTTACCACCTTGAAAGCGCAGCCAGTTAGGAAAATTGTGGCCAAGAACCGCGCCAGCGCCCGCAACCAATCCGCCGACCTCCGCCGCTTGAGGGATCGCCATCATGGTGCCGATCCATACGGCTAGGGCGCCTTTACCACCGTCTAAGAGGAGTGTGGCTGCAGCTAAGCCGCGCCGCCCGGTGCGAAGGACATTCGTTGCGCCGATATTGCCAGACCCAATATCTCGAATGTCTCCGGCACCCGCCGTTTTGGTCAACAAAAGCCCGAACGGGATGGAGCCGATCAAGTAACCGCCCACAACAATTAAGGTGAACGCCCATGATGTAGGTTCAAGCTGGATCAGCATTGGTAATCGCATCAAAAACGGTGCGGCCATCAATTACAGTTTTTATAACTTTTCCTTGAACTGGGCGCCCATCAAATGGCGTATTTTTCGACTTGGACTTGAAGTTATCGCCAATGACTTTCCAGCCGATGCCTGGGTCAAAGAAAAGGAGGTCTGCTGGAGCGTCTTTGCGCAACTGCCCCGCATCCAACCTTAAAAGTTTCGCAGGGATAGACGTTAATTTTGCGAGTAGGCCGAGTAGTGAAAGGTCTTCATTGTGAACTAGATCTAGTGAAACAGCGAGCAAGGTTTCTAAGCCAGAACCTCCATAGGCGGCTTGTGCAAAAGGTAGCCGCTTACTATCCTGGTCTTGTGGAGAGTGGTCACTGGCGATGACATCAATGACGCCTGATTTGAGGCCCTCAACAATAGCTTGTCGATCTTCTTCGCTGCGGAGTGGCGGAGACAGCTTTGCAAATGATCGATAATCCCCAACCGAAAGTTCGTTAAGCGCCGAATAGAATGGTGCTGTGTCACAGGTGACTTGCAGCCCCTTTTGTTTTGCTTGAGCAATAATCTCAACGCTTTCGGCTGTCGAGATATGAGCGGCGTGATATCGCCCGCCCGTCATTTCAACTAAGCGCATGTCCCGCTCTAGCATGATGATCTCGGCTTCTCTTGGAATTCCAGAGAGACCTAATCGGGTCGCTGTTTCGCCGCCGTTCATCACACCGTTACCGGCAAGTGAGGGGTCTTCAGGATGTTGAACAACCATGAGATTAAATGTAGCAGCGTATGAGAGTAAACGTCGCATTACTTGCGCATCCGCTATGCCAACGGTACCGTCTGTAAAGCCGAGGGCGCCCGCTTCAGCCAATAAACCTAGCTCTGCTAGTTCTTTGCCCTCTAGACCTTTAGTTGCTGCGCCGTACGCGTACACTTTTGTTAAAGCGTGTAATCTGGCTCGCCGGGCGACAAACTCGAGTGTTGCTTCATCATCCAAAACAGGGTCGGTATTCGGCAGGCACACCATGGATGTGACTCCGCCAGCCACGGCTGCTTGGCTGGCACTGCGTAATGATTCTTTGTGTTCCTCACCTGGTTCACGAATTTGAACCCGCATATCGACCAGACCAGGAGCGGCGCATAGGCCAGATACATTTACTACGGTGACATCGGCAGGAGGGCTGCTATCAAATAGGTTTGGGCCGACGGCCACGATCTTTTCGCCATCTGTCAGAATGTCGCCAATCGCATCTAACCCGCTAGTTGGATCAAGAAGACGTGCACCTGTGTATGCAGTTTTAACTGGCTGGTCCCCATTCATTCTTCACCGTCCGAGTCAACGCGCTTGGCCGACAGGTTGTTTGCCAGAAGTTCGAGTATGGCCATGCGAACGGCCACTCCAAGTTCGACTTGTTCCCGAATGACACTGCGTTCGAAATCGTCTGCAACGTCCGAGTCAATTTCTACTCCCCGATTCATTGGTCCAGGGTGCATAATCAGCGCATCTGGTTTCGCCAAAGCAAGTTTTTCGCGATCAAGGCCGAAGAAGCGAAAATACTCCCTGACAGAGGGGATGAAGCTGCCAGTCATACGTTCATTCTGCACCCTGAGCATCATGACAATGTCGCAGTCCCTCAGACCTTCGCGCATATCTGTATAGGTCTGTACGCCTAATCGGTCGAGTTCGCTGGGTATGAGTGTGCGGGGAGCAATAACCCGGACCTCTGCACCTAAAGTAAGTAGAAGATAAAAGTTGGATCGGGCAACGCGACTGTGGGCGACATCTCCGCAGATTGCGACTTTAAGTCCCTCGATCTTATTGCGCCGCCGGCGGATGGTTAGGGCATCTAGTAAGGCTTGGGTCGGATGCTCGTGGCTACCGTCACCACCATTGACCACCGCGCAATTTACTTTTTCTGATAGCAGTTTGACTGCCCCTGATTGGGGGTGCCGAACGACCAACACGTCGGGATGCATAGCGTTCAGCGTGACTGCCGTGTCGATCAGGGTCTCACCCTTGGAGACCGAGCTCGAGCCGATCTGCATATTGATGACGTTGGCACCCAAGCGAAGTGCTGCGAGCTCGAAAGATGTGCGTGTCCTGGTGGAGTTCTCAAAAAATAGGTTAACAACCGTCCGCCCCTTAAGGTTCTTAGAGGCCTTATCGGACCCACGATTCTGCGCCACATAGGGATCTGACAAATCCAATAGGCGATTGATTTCTAAGGGGGAAAGCCCTTCGATCCCGAGCAGGTGACAGTGCGGGAATATAGGGTCACGCATAAAACCGGACTATATGGGAGGTCTCTACATTCGACAAGCGTACAAATGACTTTGTTTTGTGGTCAATTTTTCGGCAAGAAATCAATGACACCCTGTAAGATATAGGCTGCGGCGGCTCGGTCGACCACTTTGCTTCGCTTTTTACGGCTCAAGTCAGCGTTTTCAATCATCATTCGCTCAACAGCAACTGTAGACAGCCGTTCGTCCCAAAAAGTCACCGCAACATCCCGTAGATTCAAGAGATTGTCTACAAAAGTCCTGACATACTGAGCCTGACGCCCTTCATTCCCATCCATTTCAACTGGCAGGCCAACGACCAGAGCCCCAGCATTGTTTTTGTCAATGAGGGTAAAAAGCGCTTCTGCGTCTTTGGTGAACTTGGTGCGTTGAATGACGGTTAGGGGTGATGCAATGATCCGAGCACTATCAGATATTGCTACACCGACGGTTTTGGTCCCGACATCAAGCCCCAAGAGGCATTGGCCAGCACCTAGTTCGTCCAATAGGGCAGTGGGCTTGCAGATCGTCATACCCAATGATACATCATCGCAGCCCTTACTTTCCGCCACTTTTCCATGTTGGGGGTGGCCATATCAACTCTTGAAGTGAGACCCATAGCCCATGTCGCTCGACGACGCCACAGTCAGAAAAATAGCCACCCTTGCTCGTATTGACTTAGCTGATGCAGATCTTGCGCCGCTAGCCAAAGAGCTCAGCGGGATTATGAGCTGGATCGAACAACTTCAGGAAGTTGATACGGACGCGGTTGAACCCATGTCGGGCGGAACGGATATGACCTTGAGTTGGCGAAAAGATGCCGTTTCTGACGGAGGACACGCGGACAAAGTTCTTGCGAATGCCCCGGAAGCGCATGAAGGCTTTTTTGGTGTGCCGAAGGTGGTTGAGTGATGACAGAGCTTACTCAGCTTAGCCTTTCAGCTGCCCGTGATGGTTTAGCCAAAGGAGATTTTAGCGCCGTTGAGTTAACTCAGGCGCACATTGGTGCGATGGATACACATCGCGATCTCAATGCGTACATAACTGAAGTGCCTGAACTAGCGCTCGAACGGGCCAAAGAAGCTGACTACAACATTGGTCAGGGTCGGGCAGGGGCTCTTGAAGGGCTTCCGCTAGGTATTAAAGACTTGTTTTGTACAGAAGGCATTCTTACTACCGCTGCGTCTTATATTCTTGATGGGTTTACGCCACCCTATGAGAGCACCGTTACGGCGAACTTAAAAGCCGCTGGAGCGGTAAATCTAGGTAAGACGAACCTGGATGAATTCGCTATGGGGTCGTCCAATGAGAGCAGCTACTATGGCGCTGCGCTAAATCCCTGGAAAAAAACAGGCGACAATTCGAATCTTGTCCCTGGTGGATCATCTGGTGGGTCAGCAGCCGCAGTCTCAGCGCGCATGTGTTTGGCGGCGACCGGCACTGATACGGGCGGCTCAATCCGTCAGCCGGCATCTTTTTGCGGCATTGTCGGCATGAAACCAACATATGGGCGCTGTTCCCGATGGGGAATTGTAGCTTTCTCAAGTTCTCTCGATCAGGCTGGTCCCATGACCAGAACCGTCCGTGACTCAGCGATATTGTTGTCTGTCATGTCTGGTCACGATCCTAAAGATTCTACGTCTGCGGATTTGCCGGTACCCGATTTTGAAGCATCACTTACTGGGGATATAAAAGGCCTTCGTATAGGGATTCCTGACGAATACAGGTTGGATGAACTAGACGCCGACGTTAAGGCGCTTTGGGAGAAAGGAATCACCTGGCTCAAAGATGCCGGCGCGGAAATTATTGATATAGCTCTACCGCATACAAAATATGCTTTGCCGACGTACTACATTGTTGCTCCGGCAGAAGCGTCTTCTAATTTGGCCCGCTATGACGGAGTTCGCTTTGGTCTTCGTGTTGAAGGTGACAGCCTTGACGACATGTATGTCAAAACACGTGCGGCCGGTTTTGGAGAAGAGGTGAAGCGTAGAATTTTTATCGGTACATATGCGTTGTCGGCTGGTTATTATGACGCCTATTACCTCAAGGCCCAAAAGGTACGCCAACTTATCTACCAAGATTTTGTGAGTGCATTTAAGGGTGTTGATGCGATTTTGACTCCGACTGCACCGAAGCCCGCTTTTCCACTCGGCGAAAATTCTGACGATCCAGTCGCAATGTATTTGAACGACGTGTTTACCGTTCCTGCATCATTAGCGGGGCTTCCCGGTATTTCAGTTCCGGCCGGATTGTCTAGTGGCGGGTTGCCACTTGGTCTCCAGATTTTGACCAAAAGATGGGATGAGGAAACTTTATTCCGTGTTGCAGGAGTGCTGGAAGAAACAGCGGGATTCTCTGGACATCCTTTTGATGGGGAGGGTTAGAGAATGACCTTTCTTATCAAAGGAGAAACAGAAACTTGGGAAGTGGTCATTGGGCTAGAAGTTCACGCCCAAGTCATCTCAAACGCAAAGCTATTCTCGGGTGCACCCACAGACTTTGGTGCAGAGCCAAACAGCCAGGTTTCTTTCGTTGATGCAGGAATGCCGGGTATGTTGCCCGTTATCAACGAAGTTGCCGTCGAGCAGGCCGTGCGCACAGGTCTGGGTCTAAAAGCGCAAATTAATAAGCGCAGTGTTTTTGCGCGTAAGAACTACTTTTATGCTGATTTACCCCAGGGATACCAAATTAGTCAGTTCGAGCTTCCCATCGTGGGAGAGGGCACCATCATTCTTGATATGTCCGACGGAACCAGTCGCGAAGTTGGTATTGAACGCCTTCATTTGGAACAAGACGCTGGTAAGTCTATCCATGACTTACACCCGTCAAAGTCATTCATCGATCTCAACCGCTCGGGTGTCACTTTGATGGAGATTGTGTCGAATCCGGATATGAGGTCTCCAGATGAAGCTGGAGCTTACCTGCGGAAGTTGCGTTCGATTGTTCGGTATTTAGGTACCTGTGATGGCAATATGGACGAGGGGTCAATGCGGTGTGACGCTAACGTTTCTGTTCGGCCGGTGGGCTCCACAGAGCTGCGTACGCGATGTGAAGTAAAAAACGTCAATTCAGTACGATTCGTCATGCAAGCCATCGAGCATGAAGCGCGGCGTCATGTCGATATTTATGAGTCAGGCGGAGATATCCAACAAGAAACACGCCTTTACGATCCCAATAAAGGTGAGACGCGGCAGATGCGATCAAAAGAATTTGCACATGATTATCGTTATTTTCCTGATCCGGATTTGCTGCCTCTGGTTTTTGATGATGACTATGTCGAGAGCATTAAGGCTACGCTTCCCGAGCTGCCGGATGAAAAAAAAGAACGGTTTATGTCTGACTACGATTTGACAGCATATGATGCTGGTGTGCTTGTCGTAGAAAAGGAAACGTCAGCGTATTACGAGGATGTTGCCAAAGGCCGCGACCCAAAGGCCGCTGCAAATTGGGTTATCACTAATCTATTTGGCGCCCTGAATAAGAAAGGTATTTCGATCACTGATAGCCCCGTGTCTGCGGCCAACCTTGGAAAGCTCATCGACCTCATTTCCGATGACACGATTTCTGGTCGGATCGCGAAGGATGTGTTCGAAGTCATGGTGGAAGAGGGCGAGGACCCGGAATTCATCGTCGACGAGAGAGGGTTAAAACAAATCAGGGACACAGGTTCAATCGAAGCGGCGATCGAGCAAGTTATGGCGGATAATTCTGATAAGGTGGAAGAGTACCGCGGTGGCAAAGACAAGCTCCTAGGCTGGTTTGTTGGCCAAGTTATGAAGCAGACTGGGGGCAAAGCCAATCCGGGAATGCTTAACGAACTGCTACGCAAGAAACTATCTCCTTAGGCGCGTTTTCTGCGCCGCTTAGGTCCCAACAGATAGGCGCTAGTTCTAATAGAAAGTGAAAGCATGACCGACAATTCGGATGGAGCGATTTGGCGCCAAGGTCGCATTTGGATTTCTGTGGTTAGTATCGTCACAGGGCTGGCCGGATGGTTGGCCTATGACGCAATGGTGTCGCCGAAGTGGATGAGAGACTTTGGTCTCGAGATGACGGCGCGGGCGACTATCATTTCTGATCGTTCAGCAGAGACTGCCTTTTCGACAATGCGCGGACGACCTGAACCCGACAGCCCGTTTATTTGTTTGGCAAACCTAACGCCCTTTGAGTGGGATAGGGTTTTTTTCGTCGCTTCCGGAGGGCCAGTGCCATCGCCTCTCGCCAAACTAAACTGGGTTGGCGAAAGTGTGGTAGAGTTAAATACGCGCTTAGAAAGTGACCCTCGTTATCAATTAATAGCGTTTGAACGCGCTGGCGAGGTCGTCGAATTAGGATACTATTTCACGATGTGGGCGAACCTTTCCGCTTTGGGTCGTGCTGATGGATTTAGCCGAGAAAGCGCAGTTTTTATTGCAGATAGCGATGGAGAGACCTTCGCGGTCAGGCCTGAGGTATCATTCGGCCCAGATGCATGCACAAAAAACAAAATGTAATTAAGAGAAATATACCGTTTTCGACCTCTATACCTTTCTGACTCCTAACGGATGGAAAGCATCTATTGTGTTTGAAGAAGAAGAGATGCGAAGCCAGCCCTAGAATCTGTAAACTAGAGAAATTTTAGACAGTGTATCTGTTTTTCTGGTTAGGAGTGGTGGGTCAGTGTTGTAGCGCAAATTGACAGATAGGCGTGTTGATAGGTCGCCAATTAACTTACTGGTCAACGCGAGGGTATTCTCCAACTTTGTTCGGCTGCTGTCCCAGGTCACGATAAAGACATTGGTTAGGTTGGCTGTGTCAGTAATGGTGTACTCGAAATCACTACTTCCACGGATAAGATATTCGTTCTCCGAGGAGTTCACCAATGGAAGGGCCGGGCGCGCGGGTGTTGAGAACTTACCGTAGCGATAGCCTGGGCCAGCTTGGAGCAGCAGGCGCATGGTAGCGTCATCTATAACTTTGTAACCCGCTCCAAAAGCTGCTTCGACTTCATATTTGAATCCAGAGAACCGATCGTCATCATACTCTAGGTATCCAAAAACAAATAGGTTTTCCCGCATATCATATCGGGATTCAACTGACCCTAAGATGCGTTGAGCGGTTGTGCTCCCATTATCATCGGAGAATTCACCCATGAGCCGGTAATTGTCTTCCAATCGGCCGGCCTTAAAACGAGCTTTAATTTCTGCATCAACGCGTATGGTGTCAGTATTGCCGGTGGCAATAGACCCGCCCATGTTTACCTCACCGGAAAGCCCTTCCTCACCGTCAACGGCGTGGCTTTCTCGATCGAGACCGGCCAGAGAGAACAGTAAAACCAAGCCAAACAGCGGGACTGTCGAAATTTGAAGGGATGGCTCGGGTGATTTGCAGTGCTTCAGTAGCGCGTTACCGATAATGGTTCATACCTCAGGATGTTGTCTGTGTCGCGAAGCGCCCTGATAACTGACTGGTTTGTTTAAGTTAATCAGTTTTATTAGCAACGTTTTTACGCGCGATAGGCGCGCTTGACAATCGCTTCGTAACTTTACATGTTCCACGCCCGCTCAACCCTGCGGAGGGATGGCAGAGTGGTAATGCAGCGGATTGCTAATCCGTGACCCCAAGTAGGGGTTCCAGGGTTCGAGTCCCTGTCCCTCCGCCACTTTTAAGGTCGTGCGATACACGTGGGGTAGAGCAAAACCTCGGCTTGTTTGTTAATTTTGTAATACTCATTACCCAGCTCAACACGGGCCAAGCTCTCTCTGAATGACCCCGCATAATAGAACCGCGGATCGATAATCCAACAGTGGTCGCTGTTAACAAATCCGCATTTCTCATCGCCGCTCTCGCAATGTCGTAATTCACTATCAATGAAGGCTCGCCATATCGTTTTTTGTGACGATGTAGGGCCTCTTAAAGAGAAACGTCAGCCTCCGCTTTGTTGTAATTGAGTATCCGCCTCTCGTTCTGCGCTTGAATAGATACTCGGCCACTTCTTTGCAGCTTGGCTGAGTGGTGGTATTCCTGACCTAACGCGGAGGGGGGCATTCACGCATGCCGTTGTTGTCACAGTTCAATAAAAAAGAGATAGAGAAGCTTCAACACACCTTCAGTGAGGCAGTCGCCGCATATAGTCAGGGCGATACTGCGAAGTCAGAGGGATTGTGTGTTGCAATTCTTGGGCTTCACCCGAATCATGCGTACACTCTAAATCTTCTCGCTGCTGTACGTATGCAGCAAAATCGCAGAGAAGAGGCACAATTAGCATCTTTGCGCGCGACACAGCTGGAGCCAGACGACGCCATCATTTGGACAGGTCGATCCGACATACTCAACCGCAGTAAAAACCCAGACGCTGCGTTAAGCGCGGCGGATCAAGCGATCCAATTAAACAAGTCGATGGCTCAAGCGCATATCAATCGTGGCATAGCGCTCGTTTCATTGTATCGCTTCTCCGAAGCGAAAAAATCGTTTAGCGAAGGTCTTAGAATCAACCCTGCTCTTAAGCCTGTTGTATTGGGCAATATGGTCTTGCTGCACGGTGAGGAAGGGCAATACGAAACGGCGCGCAGAATCGCAGATGACCTCGCTAATGAATACCCGCAGGACCATGGCTTTGCGACCATTCGCGCGCGATTCTCCATGTACACACCGTCTGTTTCGCGAAGAGATGAGTATGAAAGAACGTCGGCAGTATGGGCAGCGGCACCGGGTTCAAACGTGCATCTCAGCACGGCGAGCCGATCTGCTGACCTGAGACCTGGCCGTAAACTTAAAATTGGCTATTTCTCTGCAGACTTTAGAGACCATCCCGTCTCACAATTTTTAAAGCCTGTTCTATCCCGGCATGATCGGAATAACTTTGACATTGCTTTGTATGACGTGACTCCAAATCCAGATTCTACGGGTCGGGAGGTTCGAGAACTTGGTGACTCTTACCATTGTGGATTGGAACAATCAGACGAAGAATTGGCCAGAAAAATAAATAGTGATGGCGTTGACGTGCTGGTAGATCTGACCGGCCAATTTGAAGGCAATCGGCTGAGTGTGTTTCGTTATCGGCCAGCGCCAATTCAGGCATCTTGGATCGGTTATTCGGGCACGTCCGGCTTGCCAGAGATGGACTACGTAATCGCGGATGCCAAAGTTTGCCCGCCCGGTGCTGAGGTTGATTTTTCAGAAGAAATTATACGCCTAACAGATCATTACCTTTGCTTTGACGCAGAATGTATCCGTGACGCGCCTATTCCCTCTTCGCCAAAAGACGCCCCAAATATAGTTTTTGGAAGCTTCAATAATCACATGAAACTGAATACGGATGTTATCAGAGTTTGGGCAGAAATTATGAAACGCGTGCAGGGCGCGCAACTTTTTTTAAAGTCGGGGAAGTTCTCAAATAAATCTTTGCGGCAACACATAAGGCAGCAATTCGAGGCAAGAGGAATAGATGGTGAGCGGTTAATATTGAAAAGCCTGCTTCCGCGAGACAAACACCTTGCCGCCTACAATGATATTGATATCGCGCTTGATCCTTTTCCGTATTGCGGAACGACAACGACAATTGATGCGCTTTCCATGGGTGTGCCCGTCATCACTTTGGTCGGTGAGAGATGGATACAGAGGACAAGCTACGGTTTTCTCAAAGGAATGGGCATGGAATTTCTCTGTGCCCATACTGAGCGCGAATACCTGAACATAGCTATTAAACTGGCTGCTGATAGACAACGCCTATTGGCGTTGAAAGCGGAGGGTCGTAGCAAATTTATTGAGTCAAGAATTTGTGACCCAGTTTCATTTACAGAACACCTAGAGAACGCATACCGCGTAATGTCGCAAAGGCTTGGTGTATGATCTGCCCATGGTTAGAGTGCCGAAGACCCCCCAGAATAAAGAGGCCGTCCGTATTGCTAAGTGACTTTGTTGTATTTCTGGTACCGCTGCATATGAAACTCTAATGTATTTACGGTTTTTTTGTGGCTTTCCCGCTGCTCCATAGATTTGATCCATTCGCCAAGACGAGTGCATTCTTTTGGTATGGTCGCGCCCCAAAGTTCTGCATAGCAAGGAAATCTCTCAATGAATGGCATGAATTGTAGGTCGACCAGCGTTATCTCTTTACCCATAAAGAAGGGGGCGCTACCGAGATTCTTTAGTCCTTCGTTCTCTATGAAAAGGAATTTATCAGCTACCGCCGCGCGGTTTTCTCTCTGTTTGTCTTCGTCGTGCCGGTCCTCAATGAGTTTGTGAAGGGCGGGCAGAAAATATGTGTCGCAGTAGTCTATCCAAATTCGGGCATTCGCTTTGCGAAGCGGGTCTCTCGGTAATAACGGTGGGTGCGGGAAGACGTCTTCAAGGTACTCGTTAATGATGCGGGACTCATAAACAATCTCACCATTGTGCTTAATCAATGGGACTTTGCCGTGGGGAGACAATTCCTTCCACCAGTCTGGTTTGTTGTAAAGATCAACCTCCGTGAGGTTGCATTCAATACCCTTCTCGATCATCATCATTCGTGTACGTTGTGCAAAAGGGCAGGCCTCAAAACTGAACAACTCTATATCTGACATTATTTGACGGCCTCTATACTTTAAAATTCAATTATTGCATGGTCTGCGATGCATTTACTCTCGCATCTAGCATAATAATATTTCTCCAAGAAAATTAACTCTACGGTATTTTTCCCTAATCGGGCTCAAATAGATCAATGAATTTCATGTACTATTCGCTATCCTTGCCGAAGCAGTTTTTGGGACAAATACGACGAAGAGTCTTTCAAGAGAGATTTCTGACATCTCGTTTATAAAAGAACTGGATAGCTCGTTCTGTGGGTCAATACTAATTGAATTTCTGTTAGTGTCGCTCAATTAATTCCAACCACTCACCATTCGGGCCGACAATGACACCGGCACGATTGCCATTGTAAGGTAATCCCAATGGCGCAAGAGAGTTGGCTCTGAAGTCGGCAGGTATGGCATCTAAGTCATCTACTAGAAAAGAGACAATAGAAATTCCAGGTGGAATATCACCGGGTAAAATTGGGCGCTCTTCCGTGCCGTGCGGGTATTCATCCAATTCAATCATAAAAGGGCCACCAATGTTGGCGGTAGAGAGAGGGTGCTCTCGCTCGGAATCGAAACCAAGTATTGCATTCAACGCTGACATGCGGACCGCTTGGGGCTTAGAAACTTCGATACCCAATTTGTCTCCGTAAAATTCGAGGTGACTTTCCATTGTTCTGCCACCGTTAATCACGATAAAGACCCGATCGACAAAAGATTCTGCCTGTCCGAGACCAAAGGCTGTATTTTTTACGGTAGTAAAATAAGTCAGCTCTTTCGAGGGGCCGAAGGCCTGCATCGCTTTAATTTCATCTGTTGTAGAAAGATTGCGCGGCATTGCGATAATTTCGAACTCGGAGTCCTTAAGGCGATCCGGCATCGCATCTACATCTTCGACAAGTAATTCATTGGCATTCCAGCCATATGTTCTAAGGGGTCTGTAGTTGGGAACTGGAGGAGATTCGATAAAACGAAATACCATGTCTGCTCCACTGGCCGGCTGCATCACCAAGAATGGGCGTCCTGCTGTTACTGGCGCATCCCAAATACTGGCAATTTCAGCGCTGATCTCACCTCGAGACACGACTTGATATCCTAGCGTTTCAGCGTAGGCACGCTCAGCCGCGGCGAGGTCTGGAACAGCTAGCGTTACCGCAAGAATAGGTCCCAACATACTCTTAATCCTCTCCCGTTAGCCCGACTAATTCAAAGTTCCCAGAGTCTAGCAAAGCAATTGCCTGCGCCATACTTATAGTTTGATTAGTCGGAACTCGCTGTAAGGAGGTGCTGCTTCAGGAACGTTCGCCCGAGTGTTACTCCCATCTGTTCAATGCCATGCCCATGGTTAGGCACGATATGGGCTGTGTATGCAATATCATGCGCGTCTAGAGCGCCTTGCATGTGCGAAAGTGCCGTTACGGGTACAACATCGTCTGACGAGCCATGCACCAGCAATAGAGGAGGGGCGTTCTGTAACTCTTCCCCTAGGTGCTGGCTGCCGAGCAACGCTCCAGAGTATCCGATGATGGCGCCAAGCGCTGCGCTGCGCCGGAGGCCGATATGCATAGCCATCATTGTGCCTTGAGAGAACCCAATCAAGGCAATGGAACGTGCCGGCAGGTCCAATTCTTCGAGTATTCGATCTAAATACTCGTTGAGTGCTATGGCTGAGCGCTTGGCTCCGGCATACATAACTGCGAAGGCGTCGGCCATGCGTGCGGGATCACGCCTCATGAGATTTGGATCGTAACCCTGTAGCGTGAACCACTGCCGACCGTAACCCATTTCACCAGGCTCTGGGGCGTGAGGGCTATAGAATGCAGCATCCGGAAGGCTTTCAGAGAAATAGGGCGAAAGACCAATAAGATCATTCCCATCAGCGCCATACCCATGCAGAAAAACAACTACCTGCTTTGGCGGTCCTCCAGACGCAGGTGGGTGATTGGGGCCTTCAAGGCGAATAGCTTCAGACATACCGACCAACATGCTACGTAAAATTCTAAGTCCCATGATAGAGTATGCTGAACTGTGATGCACCATACGGCAAAATGAAGAGCGAATTTTTGAAATGGGTGATGAAGAATCAGTCCTTTTTTCCAACGATCGGTTTTATGCCGCTTTTTCTGGTAAGGATTTCGACGCAATGCAGCAACTCTGGGGCTTGGAGAAAGTCACCTGTGTCCACCCAGGATGGCCGCCATTGTATGGTCGGGAAGATGTCATGGACAGTTGGGACGCAATTTTGGGGGAAGATAATGCACCCAATGTGCGCTGCCGAGCGCCACGTGCGGCAGTGTTTGGGGACATGGCGACTGTCGTTTGCATAGAAGAGCTTGATTCGGCTTTTCTATGTGCAACTAATATATTTGTCAGGCAGTCAGAAAATTGGCGGCTGGTTCATCACCATGCCGGACCAATCAATGTTAATCCAGAAGAACTCCCGGATGAACCAGAGGTGGCGTTTAATTAGCTTGAGGCGCTTGAAGTTTCGCTCGTTGGCGGGTCAGCTGGTTCAGCAACGTAAGGTTCGACTTTTAGAAAACTAGGCGTATGCGCGCCAAAGGCCAGAACGTCTTCACCGTGATCCATAACGCCAACATCAGGATCATGCCTTCCCCGGTCCCGGCGCTTACGCTTGGGGCTCTCTTCTTTTGTGTTGGATTTTGATGGTTTTTTCTTGGCTGAAGTCTCAACTGTTTTATTAGTTTTCTTTTCGGCAGGCGGTATTTGAGGTTCTTGATTTATTAGCTCACTACTTGGAGCGCTGGATTCATTAGATGCAGATTTGGGATCGCTGCCTTTTTCTTCGACTGATTGTTTGGCGTCAGCGGGTTTATTAGATGGAGGTGAAGACCCTAATGGTGGAATAGGTCCGCCAATGAGGTTCTCAATTGCTGCCAGCATTTTGCTGTCTGCAGGCACCGCTAGAGTAAATGCCTTACCTTGCTTTCCAGCCCGTCCGGTGCGTCCAATGCGGTGAACATAATCTTCAGCATTGTTGGGAACATCGAAATTTACCACAAAAGGAACGGCGGATACGTCAAGGCCTCTAGCGGCGACGTCTGAGCAAACAAGTAGTCCTGCGTTACCTGTCTTAAAGGCAGCAAGCATTTCCATTCTTTTCGATTGCGCCATGTCGCCATGCAATGCCACAGCTTTGAAGCCGTGTCTCGTGAGCGACTTGTATAAGATGTCAACGTCTTTTTTACGGTTACAGAAAACGAAACCGTTATCTATTTTTTCTGCCTTAATAAGCTTTCGTAGAGCATCTCGCTTGTCAGAGTCCGTAGTCTTGATAAGTGCCTGAGTAATCGTGGTCGCTGTCGTGGCAGGGGCATCGACCGCCACTTCTTTCGGGTTCATCAGAAAGGCTTCTGATAGTCTCCGAATTTGTTTATCCATAGTGGCGGAAAAAAACAAAGTCTGGCGGAGTTGAGGCACCAGTTTGGCGATGCGCTCGACGTCGGGAATAAAACCCATATCAAGCATGCGATCCGCTTCATCAATGACGAAATACCTCACGTCATTCAGAAGGATCTTGCCTCGCTCAAACAGATCGATCAGACGACCGGGAGTAGCAATCAAGACATCACACGTCTTATCTAGGGCCTTCTCTTGGTCGGTAAAAGATGTTCCGCCGATTATGAGCGCCATGGATAAGCCAGAGTACTTTGAGTAATTCGTAAAATTATCTGCTGCTTGAGCCGCCAATTCTCGTGTTGGGCAGAGAATGAGGGCGCGAGGCATTCTGGCCTTTGAGCGTCCTGAACTTAAAATATCGATCATTGGAAGAGTAAAGCTAGCTGTCTTTCCCGTCCCGGTCTGAGCGATTCCCATTACATCTCGTCCCATCAGCGCGATTGGGATCGCTTTTGCCTGAATGGGTGTGGGCTCGGTGTAGCCGGATTCGGCAACAGCTTTTAGCGTGCTCGGCTCTAAGCCCAGTTCTTCAAAAGTCATGGAGATTGAAATGTCCTTGCGGGGGTTCAAAAATGCGGTTTGTCTTGCGCCGCTACCCTCTTTCGCGCTGCTTTATATGATGCACGATCGCTATAAAGTCAACCAAACGTCTTGAAGTCGCGGCAGTTTCGTAAGGGTGTTGGCAGAGCCTAAACGTCAAATTGTACTGTTGCCGGGCTTGATGTGTGACCACGCCTAATGGGGTCATCAGGTTCATCATTTGGCTGATACATTGGAGAGCATGGTCGGTGACCTGTCCATGACGATGGAGTTAGTGATATGGTAGAGCGCATTCTTGAGGGTGCTCCAGACACGTTTCCGCTGGCCGGACTTTCTATGCGTGGCTACGTCGCCCAGGAGATTACTAGGGCATGAGCCCGAGCGAGTGGAGCGTTTCGCTCTTGTTGATACCCAGGCGCGTGCCGATAGCGCGGAGCAGGTAAAGACCCCTAAAGACCTCATTAGGCTGGCGATCATGGGCAAAATTAAGGGGGGGGGTAACTTCCTTATTAATGCTTAATCTCGTTCACAAGGACCGCATGAATAAACCGGAGGTTCGCGACGTTGTGCTGGAAATGACTGAAAGGGTGATGCAAGGCGCTTTCGCTCGGCAACAGGCCGCAATAAATAATGAGGCGCAAAGATGGTCGAGGTGACCTTCATGCCATTTGAGTTCCGAGGCTTTTGTTTGCGGGCGGCGGGACATGCTGACGCCTCCAGATCTGCATCAGGAAATGGCTGGCGCAACATCGTGAACTCGCCTCATGATTGCAAAGGATTATGAACATTTAGCGCTGTTAGATCAGCCTGACGGCGTAACGGCTATGATGGGCTATTTGGCTTAGCTGAATGCGCGTTCTAATCGGCTGAGACCGCCTAGTTCCTCTTGCTGGACCCCTTGCACTGCAGCAAGGGGTTGGGTATAAGCCCCACTTCTACAGGGCAGGTCTACTACTGGCCATCGCTGACCAAGGAAAAGCACCATGAAAGTGCGCTGTTCACTTAAATCCGCCAAGAAGCGGGACAAAAATTGCGTCGTCGTGCGCCGCAAAGGCCGCGTTTACGTCATTAACAAGAAGAACCCGCGCTTTAAAGCCCGCCAAGGATAGTCCGACAGTGACCTTTGGAGCATTTTTTGCTTCAAATAGATGCAAGGAACCGCAGTTTACTAGGTTTTTTTGTGATCCGAATCCACTCGGTGTGGGAATTTGGACCCTAGTACTGTTCACCCATCCGAACGACCCGGATCATATTAGTGGATCCGACTGTGCCGAAAGGCACTCCAGCAGTCACAACGAGAAGGTCTCCATCTTCTGCAAGGCCTTCTTTTGCAGCGGTTTCGATTGCGACAGCACCGATACGTTCATCTGGAGTGTGGGCCAGTTTAACAACGCTGTGCACCCCCCAAACGAGGGCGAAACGCCGTGCAACGGATTCGCTTGGCGTCAAGCATAGAATACGTGCTGGCGGTCGCTCTCTAGCTGCTCTTAGCGTGGTTGAGCCAGACGTCGTGTAAGTGACAATAGCTTTTGCTTTTAAGTTGGCGGCAACCTGCCGGGCAGCAGCTGTAATGGAGTCTGGCGCAGAATCGCCATGGGCTTTGTGGCCCGCAGCCATCATGTTGAGGTAATGCTCGTCGCTTTCAACTTGAGAGATAATACGATCCATCGTTGTTACTGCCCGAACTGGATAGTCTCCGGCAGCGGTTTCTGCCGACAGCATTACAGCGTCGGCGCCGTCGTATACTGCGGTTGCGACATCAGAAGCTTCTGCCCGCGTCGGCATTGGAGACTTGATCATTGTCTCAAGCATCTGTGTTGCAACGATCGATGGCTTACCAACGGAGCGACAGGCTCGAATTATTCTTTTCTGTAGCACGGGTACTTGTTCAAGGGGTACTTCGACGCCTAAGTCGCCGCGGGCAATCATGACACCGTCAGCTTCTTGGACGATCTCGTCTAAGTGCCTAAGCGCGGCGGGCTTTTCTAACTTTGCAATGACAGTTGCCCGGTCGTTGACGCGAGCCTTCAGTTCAATAACGTCCTTCGGGTTCTGAACGAAAGACAGAGCGACCCAGTCGACTCCTAAATCGAGGCCAAAGTTGAGGTCGGCTATATCTTTATCTGTCATCGCTGGCAAAGGCAGAGTTACGTCTGGAACGTTGACACCCTTCCGATTTGTTAGCGAGCCGGGGACGATAACTTTTGTGTTGGCCCAGTCTTCTCCGCAATCCAGTACTTCAAAGCGTACGTGCCCGTCGTTGACTAGGAGAGTGGCGCCAGGATTGAGGGCCTTAAAAATCTCAGGGTGGGGGAGACCGACGCGAGTTTCGTCTCCTGGAGTGTCGTCCATATCCAGTCGGAACGCAGTGTTGCCTTTAAGAACGATACCTTCTTCATTCGCAAATGTGCCAAGTCGAAGTTTGGGGCCCTGCAGGTCCATCAAAATACCGATCGGATGCCCAACCTTTTTTTCTAAAGCTCTGATTTTGGCGATACGGGCGGCATGGTCTTCATGGCTGCCATGACTAAAATTAAGGCGGAAAACATCGGCGCCAGCCTCATACAAGTCGGCGATTGTATCACCGGAGCTGGAAGCTGGACCTAGAGTAGCAATTATTTTTCCACGACGTTCTCTTGTCATGCCCCAACACTACGCGGCTGCGCGGGTTCCTGCTAGAGGGCGCGGAGAGATTTCGATTTCATTTTTTAGCGTCAGCGCTCCAGGTGCCTTTTCGTGCAAGCCAAATGCCTCCCAGAATTGCGGCAATACCGATTGCTTTGTCTGTGGTTATAGCCTCCGATAAGACGAGCCAGCCTATTATGGCCGTGCCGATTGGTTGGATTAAGAGCGCAACGGCGCCAAAGCTCGTCGGTAAGTATGGCAGTGCTGCAATAATGAGCGTTTGGCCGCCTAATTGGCAGAGGTAAGCCAAGCCGAATAGCCATGCCCAACCGAGCAACGTTATTGGAATAAATTGCTCGTCAATAATAAACGCTGTGAGACCAAGAACGCCGCCGCAGACTAGCCCACTAATGGCTAGTACCGCTGGCGTAGATACTCGTTTTCGAATTCGCGCGACGGTTAGGATGTACCCCGCATAAAAAACCCCTGTGAGAAGTCCCAACGCATCTCCGAGAACATTGTCCAAGGATATTGAAAAGCTGCGGGCGACCAGAACCCCGGTCCCGGTCATGGCAAGAATTAGCCCCGCGACGAATAGGCGAGTCATGCGTTCGTTAAACAAGACAAATGAAGCGATTGCTACGAATACTGGTGCGGTGTTTCCCAAAGCTGTGGAGTTTGCAACCGTCGTTAGATTTACAGAGATGTGCCAGACGGCTAGATCAGCGGCATAAAATAGCCCCGCCAGTACTACGAGCATGATGTCACGTCCGCTTTTTGGGAGGCCGTTGCGTGTATTGCGAGAGTCCGCTCGATGATCGTCGACAATCAACCAGATCCAAAAGATTGGCAGAGCAAGCAGCATGCGGTACATGCCCGTCGCAATTGGACCAACTTCACTAAGGCGCACAAAGATTGCAGAGGATGAGAGTATAAATGCGCCAAGCAATACCGCAGGCAGGGCAAAACGGGACATCAGGGGTTGCCTTGTATTGCGGGTTGAAACTATCGGCCTGTTCGTGCTTATAGCATTTGTATGTCAATAAAGAGAATGAACGCCGCGCAGGCATACTATTGTCCTACCGCTCTGTCGCCAGAGGACCCGGATCCAGTCCTGATTCATAACCCTAGCGACGCGCGCGGAGTTCTTATCATTGCAGACCACGCGGGCAATGCGGTACCTGCGGCGATGAATCAATTAGGATTGGAGGGCGATGACCTCGTCCGTCACATTGCATGGGATCCCGGCGCTGCTTTGGTTGCCACAGAATTGGCGACACGGTTAAGGGCGACAGCCGTTCTTAGTCAGTACTCGCGTTTGATCGTCGACCCAAACCGATCTCTGGGTGATCCAGCTTCGATGCCGAATGTCAGCGATGGAATAACTATTCCTGCTAACGCAGACCTTTCAGACCAAGAACGGTTGCGACGCGCAAAACTATTTTACTGGCCCTATCATGTGGCTGTGAGTCATGAAATGGCGCGGTTGTGTGCGGCAGATAAGGGGCCATTGTTGGTTTCAGTACACTCCTTTACCCCTGACTTTGGAGAGGAAGAGCGCTCCTGGCAAATAGGTGTGATGTCGGCTGCAGATAGGCGGTTAGGCGATTCGGTTATTGCCGGACTAAGAAAATGCGGTGATTACAATATTGGTGACAATCAACCCTATTCAGGCATTGAGTATGGTTACACGCTCAAAGTTCATGCGGGCGCTCAAGGCTTGGCCAATGTTCAGATTGAGATTCGCCAAGATCTTTTAACCGACCGGGCGGGTGTAATGCAGTGGGTAGGTGTACTTGAAACAGTTCTAACACCTCTTATTGATGACCTGAGGCTTCGGTCGATCATGCATCACTAACAAGCAACGATATAATTACGAGGACAAAATGGACGAAGAAACGCGAACGAAAATCGAAGCGGCTGCTTTCCGCGGCTTGGTTAAGCATCTACAAGCGCGCACCGACGTGCAGAATATAGATTTAATGGGACTGTCCGGTTTCTGTCGAAATTGCCTGGCCAAATGGGTTAAAGCAGCCTCTGAGCATTATGGCAGTCCGTTAGATTATGATGAGGCGCGGGAGATCGTGTACGGTATCCCCTATAACGATTGGAAAGAAATTCACCAAGAACCTGCTTCTGAAGAACAAAAACAACGGTTTGATGCGAGTAAACCCCTTCACGCCGAGATCGTTGTTGTTGAATAATTATTTGAGCTGCTGAGAATATGGTTCTTAAATAAAAAACCCCGCCCATCGGTTTATCCGAGAGCGGGGTTTAAGTTGGTTGGTATTGGGCTTGTCTAAGCCAACTTCTCTGCGTGACGGGCGCCAAAGCCAGGCTGGGCAGGTTTTGTCTCTTTGTTGATCACAAACCCTGCTTTTTCAATCTCATCTTCGAAATCGAAGGCAACAAACTCAGGGGACCATGGTTCGCAATTCCAGCGATGGTCCCACCAGCGCCGGTATTGGCTGTAAACCGTTCCTGTTCCGCCAGTTGTGCGGAAATCTATCGGGTAATAGTAGCCGCCTTTGCGCGTCACACGGTAGGCTTCAGCGATGACCTTCTTATTGTCTTCTGAAGGTATTTCGTGATTGATAATGCTTGAGACAACGATATCGAAATAGCCATCTTCGAACTTCGTGTCTTCAGCCAAACGTTGGGCAAAGTTCACATCAACTCCAAGGTCGTTAGCGCGCATGTGAGCGTAACGGACCATGGGGCCGCCAGCGTCAATGCCCCACACTTCTGCCTCTGGGAAGCGTTCTTTTAGCGCAACAGGCATCCGACCAATTCCGCAGCCCATATCTAGAATGCGTTTTACCTTTCCATCAGCGGGTAGGGGGAGCCGCTCAACTGTTCTAATTGGAATTTGGTCTTGCTCGTTATCACCTAAAAATGGAATTCCTGCAGAGAAGCTGTTGGTTCCATGATGATAAATGTGACCCGCAAATTCGTCACCGACATATCCACCTGGCTGTATATGAATTTCGTGCCGAATATAGTCTGGAATATCTAGGTTGGGGTTAAGTTCCAAGGTACCGGGTCCTGCGGTGTCAGCCGTCTCCATCTCCGCCAGATACTCTTCAGCGTGCTCGTGATAATAGTCATGAAAGATTTTCCAGGTGACCTGCTGGTTGCTGATCCAGGTGCGGCCACTTGTTTGAACGAGGAGGTCGTCTTCAACTAACTTCAGCGCTTCGTCGAAGGATACTCTTGCCTTAGGGTCTAGGCCTTTGTCCTCCATAATTTTAGCAATTCGTTTCCGAGTGACTGGACCGAATCTTTGCTGGAATTGCCTAAAGCCTGTGACGAAGTCCCACTTGCTTTCGAGGTCTAGTTCCGGAACGCGCTCAAAACGGCCCTTGGTGCCGCGCTTGTTCACGTCACCAGGCGGCGATAAATTCCTTGACGTATAGCTGGTGGCAGCTTGCGCTTTACGGCCACCAAATGCAGCGCTGACGAAAGATCCAACGGCTGCAGTGGCGGCAAAGAGAGAACGACGGTCGAGCATTGCGAGACTCCTAAAGTGATGGTTCACATGACTTAGTAATGCTTATGGTTAAAGTGTGCCATTTATTGGGCCTGAAGCCCATACCAGAGATAGTTTTTAGGATGCTGAAACCGAGGTTTTTGCCTATGCGTTTAATATGTGGTCAAGCCGCCGAAACCCCTCTCAAGTGCGCCTTTTCCTTCATCACTAACGTCGGCAACACAAATTCACCAACCCACTTATTTCTGAGATTTTGGCGATTACGGTGACCATGTCGTTCACTCATACCTAGTGGTCTGCGAAAATAAAGCCAGCGCTGGGATCAGCTATAAAACTGTTGGTTAGCATGCCTGTGATACTGGTGAGTGGGATTCCGAAAGCTGTTAGGGTTTCGTCGGCGCGACGGTAGCGTCTTCTGTCGTGGGCTTCTTAGTTTTTTGTGAGAGGGTATCAGCCATGACGGAGGTCCTTTGTGAACCACTTAATGCGCTGGAAATCGTAACTGTCTCGTCTCCAGTTACAAAAAAAGGCCCCGCCCTAAGTCGTCAGGGCGGGGCAATTCGTCTAAACCTATGTTTGTGCCTTACACTTAAGCTTTCTTCTCGGCATGGCGGGCTCCAAACCCAGGAAGAGCCGGTCTGGTTTCTTTATTAAAGGTAAAGCCTGCTTTCTCAATTTCACCCTCGAAATCCAGCGTGTGGTATTCGCGGCTCCACACTTCCGTATTCCAACGATGATCCCACCACCGGCGGTATTGGCCAAAAGCGCGACCTTTATCGCCACCAGAGCGGAAGTCGATCGGGTAGAAGTAACCGCCTTTGCGGGTGATCCGATGGGCTTCGGCGATCATCGCGCGACTGTTAACCTGCGGTAGTTCATGGTTGATGATGTAAGACGTTACGATATCGAAGTAACCGTCTTCGAACTTAGTGTCTTCGACCAGCCGTTGAGCAAAGTTCACATCAACGTCTAGGTCACGAGCACGCATGTGCGCGTAGCGAACCATTGGCCCACCAGCATCGATGCCCCAAACTTCTGCGTCTGGGAACCGCTCTTTAAGTGCGACGGTCAGCTGACCTGTGCCGCAGCCCATGTCAAGGATACGGTTGACCTTACCGTCTTCTGGCAAAGGAAGGCGGTTGGCGGTGCCGATGTGTATTTGATCTTGCTCGTTATCACCAATGGCGCCGACATAGAAACTGTTGGTACCATAGTGATAAATGTGGCCAGCAAATTCATCGCCAACATAACCGCCAGGTTGAATATGTATCTCGTGCTTGGTGTATTTAGGTAACTCCATACCTGGATTGAGTTCTAAAGTGCCAGGCCCAACATTATCCGCTGATTCCATTTCAGCGATGTAAGCGTCAGCATTTTCATGAAAATGGTCTTGCAGAATTTTCCAAGTGATCTGCTGATTACTTATCCAGGTCCGACCACTCATTTGAACAAGCGGATCATTCTCAACCAGTTTATTCACTTCTTCCATTGAGTATTTGGCCTTGGGGTCCAGACCGTTCTCTTCGAGTATTTTATCAATGCGCTTGCTTGCGGGGCGATTGAACCGACCATGAAAGCTCCGGAAGCCAGTGACAAAGTCATGCTTGCTCTCAAGGTCTAATTCAGGCAGGCGCTCTAGGCGTCCTTTGGAGCCACGTTTCTCGATATCACCTTTAGGGGCCAGGTTAACGCTGGTGTGTGCTGCGGCATTGGCTTTGCTGGACCCAAATGCAGCGCCGACGAACGATCCAACAGCGGCTGTTGCGGCGAAGAGGGAGCGACGATCTAACATAATATTTTTCCTTAACTCTGGCCGTGGAACTTACTTGTTTTCGCGTGTGAAGGCAGCAGAGACAGGAAGGTCTCCTTCGCGCAGCAGCGGCGAATATGTGAGGTCGATAAAGCGATCCCGGTCTTTCTGC
>JAQWQC010000008.1 GCA_029245025.1 Rhodospirillaceae bacterium | reverse complement strand
AAATGCGCTGAAAATTCTAATCACCGACCCCACCTGTTTTGACGATGAGTATCCCAAAAAGACCCACTGGGGACACCCTCCCGTCGGCCGGGTCGTTGAGATTGCAACTGCCGTTAAAGTTAAAGCGCTGCATCTGTTCCAACACGACCCCGCCCAAAGTGACACCGACATAGAACGGAAATTATCCTTTACTAGAGATACGATGTCCGCCGTGAGCACGAATACAACGGTTAAGGCTCCGCAAGAAGGCTCCACATACCACCCCTGGTTTAGAGCTAAATCACCGTTCTTATTTGGACAGGTCCGACGATCAGCGCTACTCTCCAGCAACAGGAGAGAACTCAATGACAGACACCAAATACGCAGATGCTAGTTATGGCGAAGTGAGCATCGGGTTTGGCGAGCGTCCTGCTGTGATCGTGGTCGACTTTCAGTTGGGCTTCACCGATCCAAAATACACATTGGGTGGCTCCGCTCATGTTAACGCCGCCGTTGAAAAAACTTCAAAACTGCTGGCGGTTGCCCGAGAAAACAATGTGCCGGTGGCCAGCTGCCGGGTGGGCTGGGGGTCACACCGGGATATGGGGTACTGGAAAATCGGATGCCTATATAAAGGCTGGCTCTACGAGGACCCACAAACAGCAATGGACCCGCGCGTCTACGATCCAGACTACGACTTCAATTTCTGGAAACATGCGCCGTCTATCTTCTTCGGCACACCGCTGACCAATTTTTTAAATAAGAACTGCGTAGATACAGTGATCGTAACCGGCTGTACCACATCGGGCTGTGTGCGAGCCTCGATCAATGATGCGTTCTCGTACGGCTACCGCGTCATTGTGCCTCATGATTGTTGTGGCGATATGGATCAAGGACCCCATGATGACAACTTACGAGATGTTGGACGACGCTACGCCGATGTCATGGACGCAGCCTCAGTCATGGACTATCTCAACAAAACAAAAGGACGCGTTGAGGCCGAGTAAATAGCCAGCGTAGTAGTGTTATGGATTTAATGTTCGACCCTTATACGATTCTCAAGTTTCTCCACATCATCATGGCTGGCCTTTGGCTGGGCATGGATATGGGTGTGTATAACGCCGGAGCTCGGCTAAGCAATCCAACGCTGTCCATCGAAACCCGAGCGGCCATGGGCAAACTTGGCGGCTTTCTCGACATGGGACCGCGCTCTGCCGTGGTTATCCTATTGATGTTGGGCATTACCATGATAGCTCTCGGCGGCTGGGGATTCACCGGTGGCTATGGTCCAGATCTAGCCCTGGCCGCAGCGGTTGTTGGCGCCGTCTGGCTCGCCGGATTGTGGCATCAGTTTTGGGTTGATCACCCCAACCTTGGCGAAACAAGGCCTGACAAGCACATTGCGTTCCAGCAGCATTTCCGGCGCATCGACATCACAATGCGGGTTTTCATCACGGCAATCCTTGCTGGAACAGCGATATGGTCGTTGGTTGGAGATGGCCCGATCGTAGCCAACTGGCTGGCGGTGAAATTGGTTCTCTTCGCAGTCATCGTATCCTGCGGCATCGGCATCAGGATTTATTTGCCGGATACCCGAAAGGCGATTGCCGATATTTTTGCCAACGGCTCAACACCAGAGCGGGAAGAAGAATTGACGCGCCGCCGCTCTAAAATGCTGATCTTTGTGAAAAGCATCTGGACTCTGGTGGCCATCGTTATCTGGATTTCAGTAGCGAAGTTCTAGCACCCTATATCGAAGGTTGCGCGAAACGGGGCGAGCGTCTAAGCAAGGAGCATATTTGTCCAGACCAAATGAGGAGCGCCGCCGTGCCCACCGCAGATATTAACGGCCATACGATGTATTACGAAACCCATGGTGAGGGCGAACCAGTGCTGGTCCAAGGGGGCTGGGGCTCTTTTTGTCACGGATCCCATGGTCATTTGCCGCGCGGTTTAGGCGACGGCTACCAATCCATCATCATCGATTATCGGGGCCTATATGACTCCGATGACGACCTGTCCCAAGGGTCGAGCATCGATATGTATGCCGATGACGCCATCCAACTTCTGGAACACCTGGGTCACACCGGCGGCACGCATCTGATTGGGCTGGTCGGCATGGGCGCCTGCATCGCCCAAGTGATGGCCATTAAACGCCCGGACCTCGTGCGCTCCATGATGAACATGGGTGCGTGGTCCGACGCGACAGACCCCCTGTTCAATGAACAGATTCGCCTGTTTCTCGATGTTCACAAAGAAATGGGATGGGAAGCCTTTCAACGCTTTGTTTGCATGATGTCGTTCCGGCCTGACTTCTATAACGAGAATTACAAACGACTTCTGGGTCCAGATGGCCCCTGGCGCGAACTGAACGGGCGCCTTCCGGCTCACGAGCGGTTCATAAACGCCTGCTTGAACCACAATGTGACGGATCAGCTTTCAAAGGTTAAATGCCCGAGCCTGGTGATTCACAGTCACATGGATACGGTGACGAGCCCGCGCATGACCCGCCCCATCCAGGAGGGTATCCCCAACGCGGAAGGGATGGATTTGCTGGAAGTTGCCCATGTGGTCGCGGGCAAAGAACAGAAAATTCAGTTCAACGAGATCGTGATGGACTGGTTAGGCCGGGTCTAGCGGGCGCCTTTATACGCGCGTCCCTAGACGGGGGTTACCGTCTTCCGTTGCCATTTCGGCACCATCAATTAGCGGGTCACCGGTTGGGACCTCAAACAAATACTTGCCGGTCGGGGCCATTGAATGGTCCCACTGCAGCTCGATATGAGTGGTCACCGTCCGGCAATCTCGGAAGTGGCGTTGCACCGGGTTACGACCGGTCTGGGCGGACACACCCATCATGCCCGACAGACGTTCAGCCGCTTTGACACAAAGCCGTGACGCGAATGTCATATCGCGCTTTGCCGAAAGCAAATCCTCGCCGATGATGTCTTGGCCATTAGATCCACGGTCGTGCAAGAGCTTGCAGAAATTCTCGACGATTAAATTGGCGGCGTGTATTTCAGCAGCCGCCTCGCCAACCCGCACCTGAACCGGCACTTGATCAACAATAGACTCGCCAAATAAAGCACCTTTGCGGGTTTTGCTCAGTGCCGCATATTCCTGCAGAGCGCCCATGGCGGTACCGACGAGAATGCCCGCGAACCAACTCTTTTGATAGGCGGCTGGTCGCACTTTGTAGATGTAACTGTTGTGCAACTTTGAGCCTGGTGGATTGGGAGACAACATGTCCTGCATCGTGATTACCCGATGAGCAGGAATGCGAGCACCGCTTACTTTGATGTGGTGGCTTCCTGTGCCACGCAACCCTTCTGCCGTCCAATTGCCTTCATTCTCCCAGTCATCGGGTTGCAGCAAAACAAAGTGGGTGAACATAGGACCATCGCCGAGCTTGGCCGTGACCATGGCCCCGTCAGAATGATCTATACCGCTGGTGAATCCCCACCGGCCAGTCAATTCGTATCCGTCATCGGTTTCTGTAAGGCCGCCGCCTCCGGCAGACCCGGTGGCGAGAATTGGGTCAGGATTGGCGGCAAAAAATTCTTCCTGCGCGTCAGCCCCGAAACGGGACACCCACATAATGTGGGAAAACACGAGACCCGTTATCCACCCTGCCGAGCCACAGGCTTGGGAAATTTCTCGGGACACCTCCATATGAGCGCCCCAATCCATTTCCCAACCGCCGAACCGGCGCGGCATATACACTTTGTGCAGCCCTGCCGCTTTGAGGTCAGAAACTGTGGCGTCGGGCAGACGGCGTAAATCTTCTGCTTCCTCCGCACGGTCGCGCAGCGTTGGGATCAGGTCACGCGCAGCAACAACGAGGTCTTCTTTAGTTGGGCCATTAGCCATAACGTACTACCCACCTTGGAGATTAGAAACATAACGGGTGGGTTGATACTGCGGATTCAAACAAAAAATGAAATTGTAAACTTTCGCCTGTCCGAAAATTGACACGCAAACTTTGGGGCTTACTCGCTCCGACGATACACCCTCAGCATGTTGTTTGCAGGCATGTCAATTGTGTGTTCAAGCCCCAAACCCACCTTAGCGCCCAAAGCATCGACCGCTTCTGCATCGCGCACACCCCACGCCGGGTCTTGATTCTGCAGCCACTCATGAAAGGATTCGTTTGACGGCGCGGTATGTTGGCCATCCACCTTGAACGGTCCGTACAGAAACAAAACACCGCCGCCAGACAACACGCGCCCAGCCCCGGCGAATAATCCTTCCGCTGTCGACCAGGGCGCAATGTGGATCATGTTGCAACAGAGCATGGCCGCTGCAGTTTCAACGGACCAATCTTCGGTCTCAGCATTCAGCTCAAGAGGCGTCTTGAGATTTGGTAGCGCGGCATCAGCTACCGATTTCGCAATACGACCTAGGGCATCGGGGTCAGGGTCCGTTGGCTGCCAAGTCAAATTTGTGTTTGCGTCTGCCAACACGGCTGAGTGATATCCACCACCAGAGGCCACCTCAAGCACCAGGCCCGATGTCGGTAACAACGGGGATACCGCCTCGACGATTGGCCCCACGTTGCGTTGGGCCGAGGGATGCGCTTGGTCGAACAGTTTTTCAGCAGTTGGGTTGATAATCGCTTTACCCCAAACAAAACGGGGCGACCAAAAGGCCGCCCCGCGTTTATCTGTTTTGTAGCGGCAAGACTATTCAGCAGCCTGCTTTAACTCGTTCTCTGGTTGGAAGATCGGAGGCCGTGGCGCTTCCAGATGTGTTTCTTCCTCACAGTTGTCGAGAATAGTCTTAAGGTCAGGCCCCATATCAAAGACCGGGGTCTTCTTCGGACGCTTGGCTTGCATCTGCTTGCGCAGCTTCTTGGTTGCAGCCTCATCAACCTTGCCAGCTTTATTGGCGACTACACCGTAGCGGAGCGCACCGTCCGGCGTGACCAAGCCACGGCGAATCTCAAGGCCAACTGTTTCGGCAGGACGCTCAAGCGGGTTGCCGACGCCGCCACCACCCCAAGTGATAAAGGCTAGAATGTCGCCAGCCTTCACCTTGACGTTGTCACATTTGGACAAGTGATATTCGACGATACCTGTATCGTAACCACCGCGATACATAACCTTGATGGACCGCTCGCCTGGCTCACCGCCCGTAACACCCCAAGGGTATGTCAACCAGCGGTCATCGTGGATTGAGATCTCACCGTCTTCGAGGAAGCCGTAGTCCACACGCAAGGCATTACCACCGCGATAGAATCCAGCACCACCGGTATCGGCGACCGTCTCATGCTTCTCGATACGCAGTGGGAAGTACGCTTCCAGGTATTCCTGCGGCACGTTGGTGAAGCTCGGCCACATGGAGTGACCATCCGGTCCGTCGCCGTGTGGGCGAGCGGGGATGCCGCCGAAGCCAATTTGATAGAGCTGATACCACTCACCACGACTGTCTGTACCTGAGTACATAAAGTGAGGTGAAGAGGAGAAGCCAGCAGCGGCCAAGAAATCAGGGTTCTTCTGGCCGAGCAAAGCCGCAAAGGTATCAAAGATACGGCCCAAAGCGTGGGTCCGGCAGGATAGCGCAGCCGGGAAGTTTGGCTTGAGCAGTGTACCCTGCGGAATACGCACATCAATCAGATCATAGAACCCGTCGTTGAACAGAATTTCCGGGTCAAAGACCATGATCATGTACACGCCCCAGAACATCTTGAGCATGTTTTCGTTGAGGTAGAAGTTGATCGAGCCAACTGCTTGTGGGTCTGTGCCCTCCCAATCGAGGATGACCTTTTTGCCTTCACGCCACATGGTGCACTTGATCTTGTACGGACCATAACCGCGACCGTCGTCATCGATGTAATCTTCGAAGCTGACAGGATCTTCACCAATGGCCTGCTGAATCAGACCACCAACAGCGCGCAAGTTCCGATCAAGCGCCGCTTGTGTGGCTGACACGTAAGTATCCACACCGAAACGATCACACATTTCCTTGACGCGCTTCTCGGCCACACGACAGGCGGCAAGAATGGCGTTGAGGTCAGATCGGTTCCAGGTCGGCAAGCGCACCTGGTTGAGCATGAGCTCAAGCAAGGTTTCCTGCAGAACTCCCTTTTTGTAGAGCTTGGTCGGCGGGGTCACGAGACCTTCTTCAAAGATGGTCGTGGCATCCGTGGGCATAGAGCCTGGCACTTTACCACCGTTGTCGGTCATGTGACCGAAGTGACAGGACCATCCCACCAGACGACCGGTGTAGAAGATCGGCAGCACGATGAGCCAGTCATTGGCGTGACTGACAGCGCCCTGAACCTTGTAAGGATCGTTGGTGAAGAAGACGTCGCCTTCTTCAATGGTGCCGTCATAGCCTTCGAGGAAGCCTGAAATGAAAGATCCAAACTGCCCAACCACCATCTTACCGTTGCGGTCAGCAATCAGCGGGAACGCATCGTGCTGTTCGCGAATGCCCGGGGACATCGCAGTCCGGAACACGGTGGCGTCCATTTCGTAGCGTGCGTTTCTAAGCGCGCTCTCGACGATGTCGAGTGTAATGGCGTCAACCTTGACCTTCTTAAAGGGCTTGTTGTTGGTTTGGATAATCTGCGCTGTTGTTTTACTTTTAGCCATAATTCTTACTCCTAACCTCTGCCCTACTTCTTCGCCTTGGATTTGGATGCGGCTTTTTTCTTGGCTTTCGCTTTTGGCTTAGCCTTATTGCCCTTCCAACCCTTGGGAGTGATGAGAATACAACCGACCTTATCCACTTCACCTTGGCAGTCCGCCAAGATGACTGTAGTTGAGTCAAACTCAGTTACCACAGCTGGGCCAGGAATCTTGTTTCCAGCCTTGAGTTTTGAACGGTCATAAATCTTGGCCTTATGGCTTTTACCATCGGACCAAACGGTGTGCTTGTCGTCGATAACGGCTGCACTGGCATTGGCCGTGCCCTTGCCTGCTTTAACCGCCTTAACGTTCGGTGCATCGCCCATAACAATAGCGCGCAAGTTAACAATTTCGTGCTCTGCATCGAGCGCGAATGTGAACATGCGGGTATGGCTGGCATCGAAGGACTTGGCCGCTTGGGCAAGACCGTTTTTGTCAAAGCCGCTGACTTTGCACGGCACGGTCAAGGAGAAGCCTTGGCCCGTATACCGAAGATCAACTTCCCAAACGATCTGGTGTTCTTTCTTGGGGATACCTTCCTTGATAAGCGATTGAGCCGCTGTCTTGGTGAGGCTGTTAAAGATCTTCAGCACTTCCTTGTTATTCGTTTCAGAATAACGACGCACAAAAGTCTGAGATGCTTCGTTCCGCACACGTGTCGTGGCGTCACCGTATGCACACAACACGCCTGGACCCGGTGGAATGATGACAGGCCAAGAGCCTGTCAGCTTGCCAAGCGCGTTAGCATGCAGCGGACCGGCACCGCCAAATCCGATGAGCGAGAAGTCACGCGGATCGTAGCCTTGTTCGATTGACACCAGTCGCAAGGCGCCAAACATATTCTCATTCACGATCTTCATGACGCCTTCAGCGGCGGCTTCGATAGAAATTTTCAATGGATCGGCCACAGCCTTCTTAATAGCTGCGCGGGACGCCTTAACATCCAGTTTCATTTCACCGCCGATAAGCGATGGCGGCAAGTGACCAAGCACAACGTTGGCGTCAGTCACAGCAGGTTCAACTCCACCTTTGCCATAACAAGCCGGGCCAGGATCAGCACCAGCGCTTTCTGGACCAACACGCAGCGCGCCAGTGAGTTCCGGAACCCGGGCCAATGAGCCTCCGCCAGCACCAACAGTACGCACATCGAGAGACGAAGAGCGGACAGTAACGTCGCCTACGCGAGTCTCGCGACGGAGCTGTGGATCGCCGTTTTCAATCAAAGCCACATCAGTCGACGTGCCGCCCATATCGAAGGTCAGCAAGTTCTTGAAACCGGATTGCTTGGCCACCCAGAGCGCGCCAGCAACACCGCCCGCAGGGCCCGACATCATCAAAGACACTGGGCGATCAGAGGCGTTATCAAACGCCATCAAACCGCCATCAGAACGCAGCACTTTATATTTGCACTTGCCAGTCTTTTTCTTGAGGGCTTTCTCAAGGTTTCCGAGGTATTTGGAAACGGTCGGGCGAACGTACGAGTTCGCAACAGCCGTCAGCGTGCGCTCATACTCGTACATCTCGGGAAGCACTTCGTGGCTGAGGCTGACAGGCACACCTGGCAGTTCTTTCTCAACAATCTTACGAATTTTCTTCTCATGAACTCCATTAGCAAAGGAGTTCATCAGGGAGACCGTGATGGCCTTGACCTTCTGCCTCTTCAATGCTTTGCAGGCCGCGACAACTGAGTCTGGCTCAAGCTTACGGACGACGTCGCCGCGGGCGCCCATGCGCTCTTTCACCTCGACAGTATTTTCAAGCAAAGCCAAAGGTGTTGGCTTTGGCCAAATCAACCAGCCAGCGAGACCACCAGGGACGTACGACCGGCCGATTTGCAGGACTTGGCGATAACCATCAGTTACGATCAAACCAACATTCGCGCCCTTGCCTTCAAGTATAGCGTTTGTGGCCACGGTCGTGCCGTGCATCAGTTCGCTAATTTCGGTTGGCTTGATCCCCGCATCTTCACAGATGCGGGTGATGCCATTCATCACACCGATTGATTGGTCAGCTGGCGTGGACGGTGTCTTGCCCCGGTAAGTTTCGCCAGTTTTCTCGTTGATCAGGAGTAAGTCCGTGAAGGTACCCCCGACATCACATCCCAGTACGTACGACATTGTGCAGTTACGTCCCTTTATTTGAATTATTCTAATGTGGCTGCATCAACTCTAAACGCTGAACAACCGCCCCAACCCCAACGAAACCGAAAGAGAAACGGCCCCGCAACCTAACTCAGCAATCTGGCTAAATCGACTCTAGACGTCGCAACACGAGACCACGGCGCCCAACTAACGCAAAATAAAGGCGATGACTAGCCCTAAGCGCCCGTTTAAGCCGCTTTTGCGACGTCTGGGAACACCCCAGCCTTGCCCAACATCGCCGGAACAGCGCCCCCGAGTCGGTCTCCGATCCAGTCAGCCGTGGCGATGATCTTGTTGATTTCGATCCCCGTCTCCACACCCATGCGGTTGAGCATGTAGACCAAATCTTCCAACGGAATATTGCCGGTTGCGCGTGGCGCGAATGGACAGCCTCCGATACCGCCGGTCGACGCATCCATGAAATCCACGCCCGCTTCCACGGCGGCATAGGCGTTCGCCAGGCCGGTATTTCGGGTGTTGTGAAGATGAACGCGGATCGGCATGCCCGGTACGGCCTCTTTGACCTTACCGATCAAATCAGTGACCCGGATCGGATCAGCGCAACCGATGGTATCGGCGAGGGCAATTTCAACCGGTTCTGACTCGGCGCAGCGTTTCGCCATATCAGCAACATGATCAGGAGACACTTCACCTTCAAACGGGCAGCCAAAAGAAGCTCCAATGGTCACTCCAGCCTTAACCCCTTCAGACTTCGCCAGCTTGCCAACCGTGTTCCAGGCTTCGACCGTTTCGGCCGAAGTCATGCCTTGGTTCTTGGTGGCAAAGGTATCAGTGGCAACCACTGCGTAGCCGACCTCATCGACGCCAGCGTCCCGTGCGCGCTCGTAGCCCTTCATGTTGAGGATCAGGCCAATAAACGAACACCCAGTGCCTTTAGGCAATCCAGCCAAAACTTCGACCGCATCGGCCATCTGTGGCACCCGTTTAGGGTTCACGAAGCTGGTGACTTCAATTCGCTTGGTGCCCGCATCAATTGAGCGGGTAATGAATTCGATTTTGTCTTCAGTGGACAAAATGGTCGGTTCGGCCTGGATACCATCGCGGGGACCAACTTCGACCAATGTGACTGAGCGCGTCATGGCAGCGTCTCTCTTGTTAGAGTGAATAGTGAACGTGCAGGAACCTAGGTTTCCGCCTCTAAGTGCGATATTAGTCCGGACACTTGCCTTTGCAAGGCTGGGCGCTTGAATCGTCGCGTGCCGGTCGCTAAACACGGGGCAGGTCTGTTCACCCCTTGATCCTAGAACAATTGCTGGGGCAGTGGTTGAACAGAGGCCGTAATACAACACCCAAACTGGCAACGGCATGGGAAAACATGGCCGAAAGATAAACGGTCATATAGGGGAAAGGACGTACACAATGTCGCAAGAGGCCACTGGTCCGCTTACCGGACTGCGCATGATTGAAATGGGACAGCTTTTGGCTGGACCCTTCTGCGGCCAACTGATGGGCGACTTTGGCGCCGAAGTCATCAAGATCGAGCAACCGACAGCGGGTGACCCGATGCGCCAGTGGGGTCGTGAACTGGTCAACGGTAAGTCTCTGTGGTGGCCAATTCTCGCCCGTAACAAGAAGTGCATCACCTTGAACGCGCGCGTGCCTGAGGGACAGGAGATCATCAAAGAGCTGGTGAAAAAATCCGACTTCCTGCTGGAGAATTTCCGGCCCGGCACACTGGAGCGCTGGAACCTGGGCTACGATGTGCTATCCGCCATCAACGAAGCCCTGATCATGATTCGCGTTTCCGGCTACGGCCAAACCGGGCCATACGCCCCCAAAGCCGGCTACGCCGCAGTCGGTGAAGCCATGGCCGGTCTGCGCTACGTGATTGGCGATCCTTCAACACCGCCGAGCCGCGCCGGTATTTCCATCGGTGACACCCTGGCTGCAACCTACGGCTGCCTAGGTGCGCTGATGGCCCTGCACAACCGGCACGTCACCGGCAAAGGCCAGGTAGTCGACTCCGCAATATACGAAGCCGTGTTTGCGATGATGGAAAGCTTGGTCAGTGAATATGATAAAACCGGTTACATCCGTGAGCGCACAGGGTCGATCCTGCCGCAGGTGGCGCCGTCCAATATTTATAAAGCGAAAGACGGCGACTTCCTGATCGCCGCTAACCAAGACAGCGTATTCGGACGCTTGTGTGAAGCCATGGGGCAACCCGAGCTGGCCGAAGACGAGCGCTATGCCACCCACCATGCCCGTGGAGAAAACCAGACCGAACTAGACAATCTGATCAACGACTGGTCCCAAACCAAGACGGTTAAGGAACTCGAAGAATTGATGGATGGCGCAGGCGTGCCATCGGGCCTTATTTTCCGGGCGCCTGAAATGCTTGAAAACGCCCATTACAAGGCGCGCGAAGCCATCATCGAAGTGACCGATAAGACAATCGGCCCACTGAAGATGCAAAACACCTTCCCGAAATTTTCGCGCACACCGGGTAATGTCCGCTGGACGGGGCCAGACCACGGCGAGCACAACGAAGAAGTCTATAAAGACATCCTCGGACTGACCGACAAACAGATCGGCGACTACAAAGAAAAAGGCATCATCTAAGAGGTGCGGGCAAAGAAGGAACGCCACAATGGCAGACGATAAGAATCTCGATCAAGATTACGACAAAGCCGGGTTTGGCGGCGCTTTGGACTTTGGGAAAAAGCCTGCCCTTCTGCTGATCGACTTTGCCAAGGCCTACATCACAAAAGATTGCGGCCTTTACGCGGGGGTCGAAGACTCCGCAGAAGCAGCCCGCAAACTTTTGGCGGCCGCTCGCGAAGCCGGCGTCATGATTGTCTACACCCGTGTTGAATTCACCCCCGGGGGTGCAGATGGCGGCGTGTTTTATCGCAAGGTGCCCGCCCTCAAGAACTTCGACCGCGGCAGCCCAATGGCCGAATTCGTCGATGGCCTTGAACCCCAAGACGATGAAGTGGTTATCACCAAGCAATATGCCAGCGCCTTTTTCGGCACCAACTTAGCCTCAACACTGGCAGCAGAGGGTGTAGATACCCTGCTGATCACCGGATGGAGCACCTCCGGCTGCGTCCGTGCATCAACCCTAGACGCCTGTCAGTCCGGCTTTATCCCCATTGTGGTGCGGGAAGCCGTCGGCGACCGTGATGTCCGGCCGCACGAATCCAACCTATTTGATCTGCAGGCCAAATATGCCGAAGTCAAAGGTATGGACGAGGTTTTGACCTACCTGAAAGGGCTCTAAATCCCGGTTACCCCTTGATCGCACCGGTACCACCGCTTGGCGCCCTGGTTGGCCGTGCTAGCATGGCTCCTGTCATCAACTGGAGACCAGCGCCATGCCTCAGCAGACCGAGCACGACTTTCTCATCACCGGCAGTCACGATGAGGCCAATCGGCAAGCCTACGCCTCAACGTTGCGAATGCACGTGCTGACCAACATCGGCGACGGCCTGAAAGATGTGTACGACCACCGGGTTGCGCCGGCCTTTGAAAAGACGAATGGCCGCGCCCCGAAAGATGGCCGTGAAGCCATGAAAGCAATGCTCGACGACACCTATGGCAAGACCTGGTCGTCGATGATTCACACCTGCCAAGAAATGTTGTGGGATTCTGTTCGGCCCGCCGTCGAACGCGCGCAACCCGACTTCAATGAAAAGGTTCGCGGCCTCAACAGCAAGCTCGGGTCTCTGACGCTTGATCCGGATGTTGAGGTGCCCCGCTATGTGTCAGCCAGTGACATTCATTTGATGCCCGGCAACTACCACACCGAACGGACCGACAACGACACCAGCCAAGGCGCGTTGTTCGATCGCGGCCTGTATCTGTATCAAGGCGGTTTTGCTGGACCGCTGTGTGACAACAATGGCCGCAGCCAAGCGGAAGTGATCAAACGCCGCTGGCCCGATTTTAGGCCAAAGAAAATTTTGGATTTGGGGTGCACGGTTGGGAACAACACGTTGCCCTATGCCGATGTTTTTCCTGACGCCGAACTGCACGCCATCGACGTTGCGGCACCCTGTGTGCGCTATGGTCACGCCCGCGCCGAAGCTCTGGGTGTGCCCTGCCATTTTCATCAAATGAATGCAGAAGACACATCATTCGAAGACGAAAGCTTCGATCTCATTGTGTCGTGCATTTTGTTCCATGAGACATCACGAACCGGACTGCAGAAAATCCTCAAAGAGAGCCATCGGCTTCTCAAGCCGGGCGGCATGATGTTGCACATGGAAGTGCCGCGCACCGACGGTATGGATCCCTACAGCGCGTTCAGGTTGGATTGGGACACCTACCATAATAATGAACCGTTTCTCTCGACGTGGATGCGCACGGACGTTGGCGATGCCTGTGTCGACGCCGGATTTGATGCTGATAATTATATTCACATCGCCGCACCCGACTTCGGCAGTGTTCCAGATGAAGAATTCACCCGCTATGCCGCAGCAGAGGACAGTGCCACAGGCACCCATGGCCACTGGGGTGAGCTGGTGATGTGGAACATGTACGGTGCCTGGAAGTAGGACTTAACGTCATGCCGCTACAACACGAACACGGTTTTTTGGTGACCGGCAATCACGATGAAATGAACCGCCAGCACTATGTGTCGCGTTTGCGCATGCATATCCTGAACCAAATCGGCGGCGGCATGCGAGACGTCTATGAGAACCGTGTCAAACCTGCCTTTGAAAAGGACAACGGGCGGAGTCCCAAAAACGAAACGGAAATCCACAAAGCCATGATGGCCGACCACTACGGCCGGACGTGGTCAACAATGATGGTCAATTGTCAGGACATGGTCTGGGATTCGGTTCGGCCCGCCATTGAGCGGGCTCAGCCTGACCTGAACGAGAGAGTACGTGGTGTGAATGCACACTACGGCTCTCTGAACCTGAATTCCGATGTTGCTATGCCTCGTTATCTGGAGGCTGCCGATATTCACCGCATGCCAGGCAATTATCACTCCGAGCGAGCAGACAACGACGCAACCCAGGGCGCCCTCTATGACCGCGGGCGCTTTGTTTATAACGGCGGTGCAGCGGGTCCCTTCGCGGACGGCATCCCCCGTACCATGGCTGCGTATATCAAAGCGCGTTGGCCCGACCTCAAACCAAAAAGAATTTTAGAGTTAGGGTGTACTATCGGAACGTCAACCGTTCCCTTCGTTGACGCCTTCCCCGAAGCCGAAGTGCATGCGATCGACGTCAGTGCGCCATCCCTGCGATACGGTCATGCGCGCGCTGAAGCTTTGGCTAAACCAATTCATTTTCACCAGATGAATGCGGAAAATATGACTTTCGAAGATGAGTCATTTGATCTCATTTTCTCGTGCATCATTTTTCATGAAACTTCGCGCACCGCGTACCCAAAAATATTGGAAGAGTGCCAACGGGTGCTGGCACCTGGCGGCATGATGGCCCATACGGAACTCACGCCTGTGTCCAACATGGATGATTTCGACGCGTTTTATATCGATTGGGACGCATATTATAATAACGAGCCTTTTTATAAGACCTACACCAACCTCGACCCACAGGAATGGGTGACTGGCGCCGGATTCGCGCAAGATAAGTTCTGGCAGGTGTCAATTCCCGATCTCGATCGATCGACGCCAGAATTTTTTCAAGAGGCCGTTACCAACCCTACTGTTGCAAACGGCCGGGCCGCACGGGTCGGTGAAAGTGCCCGTTGGTACACCTACGGCGCATGGAAATAACTCTCACTCGCACCTCACAAACTGACAGGTAAACGACCGCTACTTGGATTTACAATCCCAAGCGGATTGTCGCGCCTTCTTGAATGCGCTCTAGGTGGGTAACGAAAATAAAAAACACGCTTGTTTAGGATACGACGCACCCATGAAAGATATTCGCATCGCTGTAATTGGCGCAGGCATGGCTGGACTCACGGCCGCCCTCTCTCTCCAAAAGAATGGGTTTAAGCCTGTTGTCTATGAGCTCGCTCCCCAACTTGGCGAGGTTGGTGCAGGTCTGACAATAAGCCCGAACTCCACCCACGGACTTGAATACGTCGGTTTAGCGGAGGATCTAAAGAAACGTGCCAACGTCCCCGAAGCACAAGCAATCATGCACTACCAGACTGGGGAAATACTGGTTGAGACCAAGCGAGGTGAAATTCCTTTCCAAAAATATGGCGCGTACTACTATCAAATTCATCGCGCCGATTTGCACGATATGCTTTCGGCCAAAGCCAAAGCTACGGATCCCAACTGTTTGGTTCTTGATCACGCCTTTTCAAGCTGTGTCGAAACAGACGATGGCATTGAAATCACATTCACCAATTGCAACAAGGTCTCCTGCGATGTTGTGATTGGTGCGGACGGGATTCGCTCTGCGGTACGGACCGATATGTTCGGCCCTGAAGACCCAAAGTTCACCGGTAACGTTGCCTATCGCGGTCTCGTCAACAAGGGTGACCTGTCAGACGATTTGGTTACGCCTCCGTCCGGCGTGGCCATAGCACCGCGCAAGGCATTTACGCGATACCTCGTTCGCAATGGCAGCGTGATTAACTTTGTCGCTTTTGTTCGTCGCGACGGCTGGGACGAAGAAGGGTGGTCAATTCCGGTAACCCAAGAAGAACTGCTTGAAGAGTTTGGCGACTGGCATCCGCGCGTCAGTGATCTCATCAAAGCTGCTCCCGAAGATAAAGTCTTTAAATGGGCGCTTTATGATCGCGACCCTTTGGAGCAATGGACCAAAGGCCGCGTGACTTTGCTCGGTGATGCAGCGCACCCGATGTTGCCATTTATGGGCATGGGTGCCGCTATGGGGATCGAAGACGGTGTCGTTCTTGGTCGAGCGTTTGGCGCGTCGGATACAATTGATGAAGCCCTCTCACGCTATGAAGCCGCTCGCAAAGAGCGTGCGAATTATGTCTTAGTCAAGTCACGCGCCGCTCGCGAACGCCTGCAAAGCGATAACCCTAGCGAGTACGACGACTCAAAACACAAGAACGAAGAAAGCATTGGTTTGTTCGAGTACAACCCCGGCACGGTTCCGGTTTAAGGGCGACACGGTGCGCTTACTCGCCGCGGCTGTTATCTCAGTCATCGCCACGTCAACCGCTTGGTCAGACAGCCATGAAGACGCCAGCATGGCAGATCTGCGCCGGGCATGACCATCGATGCCGCCGCCAACACTGCAAAGGCGACAACTCTAGCCCTCTCCGCAGAGGACGTTAACGCTGTCTACGAGCGCGTCGTGGCGGGCGGTTACAAGGTGTTAATGACCCCAGAAGAGGCTGCAAAAGCTGAGAATTATCCGCCTGAAAAAGAAATGATCCTGGTAGAACCAGGCGGCAATGGGCTGTTTATGGCACAACCTCCGCCTGCTGGCCCCTAATCTTCGGCGTCTCTAGACTCGTTCAGATTACTTCTTAGACTATGATGACACTTCATCTAAGGAGATTCTCATGGCTTCACAAGCTCCGCACGGCTTGACCGTTGATTCCACGCACGATGAATACGCGCTGCAGTCCTATGTGTCTGCCCTGCGCATGTTTACCCTGCAAGAAATCGGTGGAGGGTTGCGTGGCGTTTATGAATCACGGGTCAAACCAAGTTTTGAAAAAAACAAAGGGCGTGCGCCGAAGGACGAACATGAAGTCCGGCATGCAATGATGGATGACCCCTACTGCAGAACATGGTCGAGTATGATGCGCTCAGCCCAAGAAATGATTTGGGACTCCATCATCCCCTCCATTGAGCGCGCCCAACCCGACCTCAATTCCAAGGCCACCGCACTCGCCAAAACGCCAAAGGGGTCTTTGACTCTAAACCCTGAAGTTGACGTACCGCGCTACGTGACCGCCAGCGACATTCACCTTATGCCTGGTAACTATCACTCAGAACGGGCACCGGGAGATGTATCGCAAGGCGCACTGTATGACCGGGGCGTGTATGTCTATGCTGGCGGTCATGGCGGACCGTACGGCGATTCAATTGGTCGATCCCTTGCTCAACATTTAAAAATTCGGTTCCCCGATTTCCGGCCTGAACGAATTCTAGATATCGGCTGCACCGTGGGACACAACATCCTACCGTTTGTCGACATATACCCTGACTCCGAAGTTCACGCGATCGATGTCAGTGCTCCCGTTTTACGTTACGCCCACGGACGGGCAGAGTCCCTCAACCAGCCCATGCACCTGCATCAAATGAATGGGGAAGATATGTCGTTCGAGGACGAGAGCTTCGACCTCGTGCTGTCCGTCGTCACGTTTCATGAAACATCTCGTACCGCGATGAAAAAAATACTCTCTGAATGCCACCGAGTCCTAAAGCCCGGCGGACTGATGATTCACATGGAGCTACCGCGCACTGCCGAAATGGACCCTTTCGACGCCTTCTATATCGACTGGGACTCCTACTATAACAACGAGCCGTTTTATCAGGCGTTTACATCAACCGACCTAAAGGCCGCCTATGCGGACGCCGGGTTCAGTGACGAAGACTATATGGAAGTGATGACGCCGGACGTTTACTCCGTTCCGCAGGAGATTTTCGGAGCTGCGGCTTCCGGTCCAGAAAACAAAGCCGAGCGGTATGGCCGCCTGGGTGAATCAATACATTGGACCGGCTGGGGCGCATGGAAAAAGGGATGACACCGCAATGAGTGACGACATCAAGATCACCCCGGTAAATCGTGGTAAGCGGCCAGCGTTTTTCGACGACCCGGCCATCGATCAACTTATGGCTATTGTTATGGCGATGTCAGCTGAGATGTCTGTTCTTTACGACCGGGTCGACACCATCGAACGCCTGCTCGATAAGAAGGGCACGCTGAGCCGCGATGACATTGAGGCCTTTAGACCGGATCAAGGTGTTGAAGACGAACGGAACGATCGGCGCAACGACTACATATCGCGATTGTTTCGCATTATCAGGGAAGAGCGAGAAACACTTGTGGCCCACGACAAAATGGACGAATACAACGCCCTGATGGACGAACTGGCCAAATCCTAAGACCGGCCCACAAAACGAGTACAGAGATGACACAGAAAGCAGAACCCAAGATCACCCTCCCCCGCGACGCCAAGGGCAAACGATCAGTCTTTTTCGACGATCCCGCGATTGATCAAATGATGACGTTTATCCTGGAACTATCGGCCGAGGTGTCTGTGGTCTACGACCGCTTAGACACTATGGAGCGTCTGCTGGATGACAAGGGAACCATTAGCCGCGATGACATAGAGGCTTATCGCCCAAATGAAGATGTTGAAGCGGCGCGCAATGAACGGCGTGAAGCCTATTTGAAGCGGGTCTTTCGCATGCATCCGGAACCTGGTCCAAAAGATTGATCTGACCTGTGACATCTCAAGGCAATCCGGTTGAGCCAATGGTCGCCCATGTTATGGGCACCGGATTCGAAGATCTTCCCGCAGCCGCCGTCGAGGCAGCTAAAATATTTGTCCTTGATACGTTCTCTTGTGCGCTAGCGGGATCGACTGGCCCATCGTCAGATGAAGCCCTTACAGCAGCACAGCTTTGGGGAACCGGAGACGGCGCGAGAGTATGGGCGCGCCCGGATCGCTTACCACCAACCAGCGCCGCTGTCGTCAACGCCTACCAAATTCACTGCCTAGAATTCGACTGCGTCCATGAAGGCGGCGTGCTTCACCCCATGTCCACCCTCATGGCTGCGACCATGGCAGAAGTCGATCGGCAGGCCGGACTAGGACGCAAGATCAACGGACGCGATCTCATTCGGGCCATCGCCATGGGCATTGATGTCTCGTGCTCCATTGCTACATCTTCAAACGCGCCTATGAGATTTTTCCGACCGGCCCTGACCGGCGGCTTTGGCGCAACAACCGCGGTATCCCTGCTGCGCGGCTTCGGCGGTCCCCAGCTCCATAACGCTCTCGGCCTGTACTACGGCCAAGCGGGCGGCAATATGCAGGCCCATATTGAAGGCTCGCGACTGCTGGGGTTGCAGGTTGGCTTCGCCGCGCGCAATGCCTTGGTCGCCTGCGACCTGGCCGATGCCGGGATCGAAGGGCCAAAAGATATTCTGACGGGTATGTACGGCTACCTTGTTCTGATGGAGGGTGACTACGACCTGGAGCCGGCGTGGTCTCAATGGGGCAAAGTCTTTCGCCTCTGTGAAGTCGGGCATAAGCCGTTTCCGTCTGGTCGACTTACCCACTTTGCCGTTGATGCGTTGCAACGTCTCACCGCTGAACACGGGTTTACAGCAGATGACGTGCAGACCGTAACGTGTCGCGTTCCGCCTCTGGCCAATCGCCTCGTCGGACGGCCAGATATTCCAAACCCACAACCGAACTACGCAAAGCTGTGCCTCGGCTATGTCTGCGCGGCTACGTTGTTGAACGGTACAGTGACCCAACACGACTTTGCGATCGATGCCTTGGCCAACGAAACCACCCACGACTTGGCCCGTCGCGTCACCGTTATTGAAGATGACAATCCTGATCTCAATGCGTTTGGACCGCAGTCTATATCTGTCGTCTTAAAAGATGGGACGGAACACAGCCTTACAATTGAGCGCGCTATTGGTGACCCCCTCAATCCCCTGCCGCGTGACCGCCAACTTGAAAAGTTCTGGGCCTGTTGGTCAGCGGCCAAGTCAGAGATGCCGCGCGCCCGAGGGGAAGCATTGATTGGCATCATTGAACAACTCGAGACGCTGGACGACACCGCCGTATTAGTCGACCACGTCTGCCCGGCGACCTAGCTACACCCCGCTTGACGAAGGTCAATGCACCGGACGCTGTAATCCTTTGAATTGGCCGCAAAGCCCGGCGATACTCTGACCAACAGATGATCGCCCAAGGCAGAGGACTCGCCTCCTTTGCTGACCCCGATAAGGTGCAGCCCATCACCAAACGATTGCAGCGGAGATTTCCATGATCCCTCTTTCAGACCACAGCATGCTTGCAAAGCGCGTTCACGACGAAGAGTCACGCCAGTCTTTCGTCAATGATTTCCGCGTCCATTTGGCCAGCCAGGTTTTCCCAGGAAACTTCCCGACCTATTACAATAGGGTTCTTCCTCAGTTCATTAAGGATAAAGGCCGGGAACCGGAAACGCGTCATGAAGTACGCCGAGTCATGACCCATGATCCCTACTATTCCTTCTGGAGCGCCATGCAGCGCAACAGTCAGGAAATGATCTGGGATTCAGTGATTGATTCGGTTGAGCGTCAATTGCCAGAGCTCATTGAAAAGTCGCGCAAGCCGGGAAACAAGGGATCGTTGACCCTCGACCCAGATCTAGAAACACCGAAGTATCACGTGGCTGCAGATATCCATTTGCAACCGGGTGCGTATCATTCGGATCAAATCGATGACGATGTCGCCGCCGGCGCGATGTACGACTGGGGCACCTATATTTATTCCATGGGTGGTCTTGGCACCGGCAACAACGCCCTCGGCCAAATCACCTATGGCTTTTTCAAGAACGAATTTCCCGATGCCAAACCGAAACGCATCCTGGACATGGGCTGCACCATCGGCGGTTCCATCACCTATTGGGCCCAGCAAATGCCAGACGCCGAATGCCATGGCCTGGATGTTGGTGCTCCGGTGCTACGTTATGGTCATGCACGCGCCGAGGCGTTAGGCGCTGCCGTACATTTCAGTCAGCAGAATGCGGAGCACACCAATTTTGAAGATGAGAGCTTCGACATTGTGATGTCCCATATTCTCCTGCACGAAACATCACGCACGGCAATTCAGAACGTTTTCAATGAATCCTACCGCTTGCTCAAGCCCGGCGGGGTGATGATGCATATGGATTTGCCGCAAGCTCATGGCCAACCACCCCTGGAAGGGTTCCTGTTCGAGTGGGAAATATACAACAACAACGAACACTTCTTCGCCCAGTTGCGCGACATGGATATGCCTGAGCTCTGCCGCAAGGCCGGCTTTAAAGATGAGAACATTCTTCCAAAATCGGCCGGATCATTTTGGATGGAAGATCAAACGCCTTACGCCGACGATGGCTTCGAATTCCCCATCACCATGGCGATCAAATAGAACGATAATCAACAGAACGACTGCAAAGAAGGATGGGACGCACCATGCCCAAAGATGATCAAAAGAAAATCAAACTGCCACGCACAGCCAAAGGCAAAAAGCCGCAGTACTTTGCCGACCCCACCGTAGATAAACTGCTTTCAATGGTTCTGACCCTCATGGGTGAACTGTCGGTGACGCGAGATCGCCTCGACACAGTAGAGCGCCTCATCGAAAGCAACGGTCTCTTTAAAGTCGATGATATAGAGCACTACGAAATTCCAGATGACGTCAATGCAGTTCGTACAGAACGCCGCAGCGCCTACATAGCTCGTGTGCTCAAAACCGTCCAAGACGAACTGGACTCGTTACAACAAAAAGGTGACGGCAAAAACACGGAGCTTGAAGACTGATTGCCTCACTGCTTAACACTCCTCTGCTTGTCAAAAGACCCAAGCAGAGGTTAAGCGTGCGTAGTACGACTTTGGTGTGGCTCTCTATAGCCCGAGGACGGTGATCCCAAGCTGAGACGCGACAGCGCCGGCAGGGTAAGCAAGTGAAAGTGCGAGAGCATAATATTTGGCCATTGTAGCCTCCGATTTTACACAAGACGCATAAAGCGCCGGGATACGGTGGCAAGGCCGAGCGGTCCATGAGGACTAAGCGTGCAGGTCAAGACGGCGACACTTGAGAACTCCTTGAACCGCCCGACCTTACCAACCACTAACGGCAAAGGGTCGCCTGGGGTTGCAAAAAACCTCAAAAAAAGGCCTGTTCGCTTTGAAAGCCACAGAAAACAAGGAACATCTGCCATGACCGCTCACAAATCAGGGCTCTCCCGTCGCGCCGTCGCTAGTGGCTTGGGCATCGCAGCTTCGGCGCTGTCAGCCAGCACCGCCCTCGCCGCAAGTGACTCCGGCAGCGCCGGGCGCAAAGCTTTTGTTTTGGTCCACGGCACTTGGCATGGCGGATGGCAGTGGCGCGATGTGCGGCGCAACCTAGCAGCCCGGGGACATGACGTATTTGCACCATCCTGCACAGGGTGCGGAGACCGCAAGCACCTCATGAGCCCTGATGTCGGCTTAGACACTCACGTCACGGATATTGCCAACATCATTGAGTATGAAGAATTGCAAAATGTGATCTTGGTCGGCCACTCCTTCGCTGGTTTGACCATCACAGGCGTTGCCGACCGCATGAAAAAGCGAATCAAGCGGTTGGTCTTTTTGGATGCCTTGGTGCCGCATGGAGACCGCGTCAGTGGCGTAAGCAGAAAAGAAGACGGTTCGCCCTCAGACTACTGGCTGAAGAGAAAAGAGAAATTTGTCGACGGGTACCAGATGGATTTCTTTGAGGAATATCCTATGGAAATGATTGTCCCCGCAGACGATGAAGAGAACATCGCCTGGGCAAAACGCCGCATCACACGCCACCCCGCACGAGGGTGGTCTGATACGCTCGAGCTGAAAAACGGTGGTTGGGAAGGCGTGCCCCGGACCTATCTGCACTGTGTTGGACAGATTTACAGCCCGACCACGATGGGAATGGTTGGACCCGCCAAAGATGACCCGGAATGGGATTATCGCGCCATGCCCTGGCATCGTAACGCGATGATGACCAACGCTGATGAAGTGGCAGACGTCTTAGCGGAACTCTAGTTTCGGTCTTTAACCCGCCGCTTGCTCGCGGAGGGTGCGCCCGGTATACGAGGCGCTTGCGATATCGTTCAGGATAACAAGCCATGACCCAGCGCGGTGAATCCCGCTCCGCTTACAAGCACTTCCTACAGATCCCAACGCGGTGGAAGGACAATGACGTTTATCAGCACGTTAACAACGTCGTGTACTACTCATTTTTTGACACAGTCATAAACGAGTACTTGATCCGTGAAGGCGGGCTAGACTTTGAGCATGGTGACATTGTCGGCCTCGCCATCGAAACCCATTGCGCGTTTCATAAGCCGATTCAATTTCCCCAAGTCGTCGATGCAGGTTTGCGCGTCGGCAAGCTCGGTAATTCATCAGTACGATACGAAGTTGGACTATTCATCGAAGGCGACGACGACTGCGCCGCTAATGGACATTTTGTGCATGTTTTTGTCCAACGACCTGACAACAAGCCGACACCCATCCCGACAGAATTGCGAGCGTGCATGGAACGCCTCGTCACTGACAACGCCTAATAAGGCAATAGGAGACAATTGATGAGTCTGCCCCAACGCAAGAAACTTCGAGATCTAATGACCGCCCCCGGCATGATCGTTGCACCGGGTGCGGGAACGCCGCTGGATCTCAAGTTGATCGAGCAAGCCGGATTCGATGTTGGATACATGACCGGCTACGGCTGTGCCTGTGTGCGCTATGGCGTGCCCGATGTTGGTCTGATCGGTTACGGAGAATTGGAAGAAACAGTCCGCGCCATGCGCCAGGTGACAGAGATTCCCTTGATCGTTGATTGCGACACTGGCTATGGCGACATCGCCAATGTCAAACGCACCGTCCAAGGTATGGAAGCCCTCGGCGTCGCAGGTGTGCAATTGGAAGATCAGATTTGGCCCAAAAAATGTGGCCATATGGCCGGCAAGTTTGTTGAGCCTCGAGATGTTGCTGAACGGAAAGTCAAAGCCGCCGTAGCCTCACGGACCGACCCTGACCTTCTCATCATCGCCCGCACGGATTCACGTGGCCCACATGGCATGGACGAGGCCATGGACCGCGCCAAGATGTTTATGGATGCAGGCGCGGACATGATTTTCTTCGATGGACCTAAATCTCTCGAAGAACTGCAACAGATTTGCGATGCAGATATTGGCCCTCAGATGGCAAACATGAGTGAGACAGGTCTAACCCCAATTCTTTCTGCCAAAGAGCTTGAAGAAATTGGTTTCAAACTCACGATCTGGCCATCGACCACCTCACGCATTGCCGTGCGACAGGTCTCAGAATTTCTTGCTCACCTCAAGGAGACCGGCGACTCACGCCCCTGGCTTGATAAAATGGCCTCCCTCGAAGAAACCAACACCAAGTTGGGCTTGAACGATGTCAAAGCCTTTGAGGACACCGTCAACAGCTAAGGCTGAAAAATAGCAACGGGAGCACGACGCCATGCTGAAAATTTGGGGCAGGGCCAGTTCTATAAACGTCCAAAAAGTAATGTGGGCGATTGGGGAACTTGACCTAGAGTATGAACGTATCGACGTCGGCGGAAAATTTGGCGGATTAGATTCGCCAGATATTAAAGCCCGCAATCCACACGGTCTCATTCCCATTCTCGAAGATAACAGTGCGACGGTTTGGGAAAGCCACGCGATTGTGCGCTATCTCGCCGCCCAATACGGTGATGGATCACTCTGGCCCTCAAACCCCGCTCCGCGCACAACAGCCGATATGTGGATGGAATGGGCGCAAACGGTCCTTCAGCATGATTTCATACAACTGTTTTGGAATCTGTATCGAACACCGGTCGAACATCACGACCATGCCCTACTCGCCAAACTGACCAAGGCGTGTGGGGAAAATTTCACACAGCTTGATAAAGTACTAGGCAAGCAAGCATTCATCACCGGTGATCAATTGACCTACGGTGACATTCCCATCGCCACACAATTTTATCGCTACTTCACGTTAGAAATTGAGCGGCCGGCCATCCCCAACGTTGAGGCGTGGTACGCGCGCCTGCGCGAGAACGCAGCGTATGCGGAGCATGTGATGGTGCCATACGAGGAACTGCGCGCCCGGCTCGCGCCATAACTATGGCAAAAAAGATGGCGCTCTCATAACGCATAAAGGTGGCTGCCATTGTGGCGCGGTGGCGTTTGAAGTCGTCGCCCACGCCTCCGTAACCGCGCAAGCCTGCAATTGTTCCATGTGTGAGAAAGTGGGTTTTATTCACCTCATCGTTCCGGCTGATCGGTTCAGACTACTAGAGGGCGAGGACGCGTTGACGGCCTACACGTTTAATACGGGTGTGGCACAACATCTTTTCTGCAGAACCTGTGGGGTGAAATCCTTTTACGTCCCGCGCTCGAATCCGGACGGCTACAGCGTCAACATACGTTGCCTGGATCAAAGCACTTTTAGCGAAATTCAGGTCGAACCCTTCGATGGTCAGAACTGGGAAGACAACGCCGGTCACTTGGCGCACCTCAGTCAGATTTAAGCCGAATCGCTTTGCCCGCACCCGGCTCGCCCGCTAGAGTCGTCTTAGCATCAAGACCACATGGAGATTGCGGGTATGGCCCCGGACGCCAGCGGTGACGCTTCAGCAGTAACAGTCGACGACTTGGTCGAACGAGCGCGTAAAATTGGTCCGACTTTGGACGAGCGACGCGCTAAAACCCATGACCTGCGACGCATCCCAGACGAAACCATTGGAGACATAGTCGGCGCTGGCTTGCTCAAGGGATGCCAACCCGCCCGCGTCGGCGGCTATGAACTACCGTTTGGCGCTCAGACGTCAGCCGGTGCAGAAATTGCCAAGCACTGCGGATCGTCTGCCTGGATTGTGTCCGTTTGCGGCACGCACCACTGGATGCTTGGAAAATTCGATCCGTCCGCGCAGGACGACATTTGGGGCAAAAACCCAGACGCCATTTCCGCTTCAGCTTTTTCATCTGCCTACCAAACCACTGAGCGAGTCGAAGGTGGATTTAAAATTTCCGGGCGGTGGCTGCTCTCAAGCGGTATTCATGCCTGCGATTGGTGTATCGTCATCGGGCGGATTATGTATGAAGATAAACCACCAGAGATTTGGTTTATGTTGGTGCCCAAAAAAGATTACGAAATTCAAGACAATTGGCGCACCGTCGGTTTGCGTGGCACTGGCAGTAACGACCTCGTCATCGAGGAGGCATTTGTCCCTGAACATCGGGTCATCGGTCATGCCGAAATCAATGGCCTCGACACACCTGGAACCGAGGGCAACCCCAATAGCGTGTACCGCCTCCCCATGAACGGCGTAATAAACTATTGCGTCTCTGCCCCCGCGCTTGGATTGGCCGAAGGTGCATTAAATAGCTTCTCGGCAGACATGGTGCCGCGCACGGATGTCTTTGCCCAAAAAGTATCCGGTAATGCGACTCTACAAATGCGAACCTCTGAATCATCAGCGGAAATCGACTGCGCACGCCTTCTCTATGAAAACGACATGGTGCGGGTCCGGGACTCTATTCAAGGAGGTCCAGCCCTAAGCCTAGAAGAACTCGCCCGCTTCAAACGCAACGCGTCCTACGTTGGGAAATTGTCTAAACGCGCTACGGGGCGCCTCGCCGAAGCGATGGGAGCCCGCGGCCTGGCCGATGATAATTTTGTCCATAAAGCCTATGCGGACATTGGGGCAGCCTGCTCCCATATATCAATGGTTTGGGACACGTGCGCTCTGCCCTATGGCATGGCCAAGCTCGGCGTTCTCACTGAAGCTAAGCTAGGACCGTAACGCCAACCGTTGCCCTGCCCCGGGAATCCCGCTACATCCGGTGCATTATAGATCATTCTGTTTCGCCACTCAGGAGCCGCACACTATGCCCCCCGACACCGCCCAAACCGTCACGGACAGTGCGACCGCCGAGGAGCTTGTTGCCCGCGCCTCAGCTTTGGGACCGGCAATATTTGGGCGACGCCAAAAGGCTGCTACCAATCGATCGGTCCCAGCCGCCTCAATTGCCGAGATCGTAGACTCCAAAGTTCTGCGCGCCTGCATGCCGGAACGGTTCGGCGGCTATGAGCTTCCCTTTGGCGCGCACACGGATGTGGCCATGGAACTGGCTAAACATTGTGGGTCAACAGGCTGGGTATCCGGAATCATCGGCAGTCACAACTGGTGGCTCGGCAAATATGATCCTGATGCACAGCATGAAGTTTGGGGCGATAACCCCGATGCTCTGGTTGGCGCAGCCTTCGCATCACAGCCCGGCTCAGGGGGTAAACCCAAAGACGATGGCGTCATCGTTTCTGGCACATGGATGTGGTGCTCGGGAATTGATCATTGCGACTGGGTGTCCTTAATGACCCCGGTCTTTGACGGCGATGGCCCTCCCGACCTGACAATGGTGCTGCTCAAGAAGGGCGAATACACAATTGACGACGTCTGGTTCTCACCGGGTATGCGGGGAACCGGGTCAAACAATGTTGTGGTCGATGATTTATTTGTTCCGGCCCATCGCGTGACACGGGTCGCTGAATTGAACAGCAAAGATTCACCAGGCTGCAAACTCAACACCAGCGCCGTTTACAAACTGCCCATGCTTGATGTCTTTGGATATTCTGTGGCTATCCCGACGCTCGGCTGCGCCAAGGGCACACTCGATCACTTCATCAATGGCATGAATGGTCGCAAAGGCCAGGACAAATCTAAACTCGCAGAGCTGCAAAGCCTGCAACTTCGGGCGGCGGAATCGTCAGCAGAAATTGATGCCGCGCATTCCATATACAGAGCGGACCTCGCTCATATGTGGGCGGCCGCTGATGATGACCGCAATCTTCGGCCGGACGAACTGCTCAAATTCAAACGCAACTGCGCTTACGTCGCCACCCTATCCAAACGCGCGGCGTCACGCGTGATTGAATCCATGGGCGCAGGCGGCATGAGTGACAGCAACCCGGCGCACACATCCTTCTCAGATACTTTGTCAGGCGCAGCCCATGGCGCCCTATCTTGGGATAAGAACGCAACGCTTTGGGGCAAACAGTTGTTCGGCTTGAATGATGGCCAAACAGATCTGGACCGCAGGACAGCAGCGGTAGCGAAGGACTAAAACGTGGCGCCGGACTCTGCAAAAGCAGGCTCCGTCACCATAGAAGACCTTGTCGCGCGCGCAGCAGCCTTAGGGCCGAAGCTGGCCGAACGGCGTGACCAAGCACGTGAACTTAGACGCCTCCCAGACGAAACTGTCGCCGACCTTGTCGATCACGGCCTGATCAACGCTTGCCAACCAGCACGCTTTGGGGGACCAGAGCTGCCTTTTGGATCGCACACGGACGTTGCCATGGAATTGGCGCGGCATTGTTCCTCAACCGGGTGGGTCGCAGGGATTCTTGGCAGCCATGATTGGTGGTTGGCGAAATGCTCCCCAGAAGTTCAGGACGAAATCTGGGGTGCGGACCCTAAGGCATGGGTTGCTGGCGCCTTCGCTTTCAAGAAAGCGGAAGCCACTGCCGTAAGCGGTGGATATCAACTCTCAGGGGAATGGGTGTTCGCCTCTGGTGTGACCGCCGACGGCTGGTTCGCCATCATGGTCTATGTGCCACAGGAAGACGGTCCGCCTGCACCAACCATGATGATACTACCGTCTACGGATTTCCGCATTAACCCGGTTTGGGATCCCCCTGGGTTGGCTGGAACGGGTAGTCACAATGTGATGGTGGATGACGTATTTGTGCCAACTCATCGCACGATCCCATTTACGGAACTCAACAAGCGCAAGGCAATCGGGCAAACTCTCAACACGGGATGGACTTACAACTTACCCATGCCGCGGGTGGTGCAGTACTCCGTTGCTGGACCGGTAATCGGCATGGCTCGCGCAGCACTCGACGCTTTCTGCAACACCGTCAAATCTCGGCAATCCATAGTGGATGGCAAGCGGCTCGACAGTTTTGCAACCCTGCACGTGCGCATCGCCGAATCTGCGGCTGAGATCGACGCAGCGAGAGATATCTACGATGCTGATATGCGAATCATGCGAGAGATCGCCCAAAGCGATCGCGACATGATAGAGCACGAACAATACCGCATCCGCCGCAACTGTGCGTATCTGTCCCTGATGTGCCGGCGCGCCACACAACGGCTGGCAGAAGCCCTTGGGGGCGGTGGCCTCACCTCTGATAATCTTGTCCACCGCGCCAACCAAGATGTATTGGCAGCCACAGGTCACCAAGCCCTTTCGTGGGATGGCAACGCTGTCCCCTATGGGAAATTAATGCTCGGGTTGGACCCGGATAAACTGCCAGGTCAAAAGTAAACTAGTCTGCGGCTTTGGCTTGCGCGAGCAAGTCACTCAGCCCGTCATCCGTGATGCCAAGCTGGCCCAACTGATCCACGATATTCGCTAGGTATTCTAGGCTGCGGCCTTCCGAGCCCGTGCCTTGAAGCAAATACTGAATCTTTTGATTGATCGGCCAATGGCCCGCGAATTGGTCGTGATCGATATCAGCGACATAAACCCGTGCAGAAACGGACCGACCGTCTGACAAGGCCACGGGATGATGTTGTGGCAAATACACATCGGTCACCAGTTCACGTTCGTCGAGATAGGCAACGACGTCTGCGACATCGTGAGGATGAATCTGATACGCCCGGCCTTGGCACTCTCCTCCTGGGGTCAGGCCGCTGACAAGACCAGGAATATCTGGTGTACCCCGATAGTGAATGGATTGAATGCACATATCCCGGTGCCAGCCCGCGAGCCTGGCAGGGGCCATATCTGCGAAGGGGAAGCCCGGACGCCACATCAAGGAGCCGTAGCCAAAAACCCAATAGGCGTCAGAATTGTTCTCAGTGGTCATAGTGCCCTTGTAGCGCCACAATCCAGCCCGTCAACCATGCTAATGTGCGTTCATGTGTGTTTCAGCCTCACGAAAAGTCCTTTGGAGTTTTACCGGCGCCCTAATTGCTGCGGCGTTGATTTATGTCGGCCTATGGGCGGCCTTAGCCTTCGGCGCGCGAGACATCACAGACGCATGGATTGAAAAGCAAAGACGGGATGGCTGGGTAGTCGCCATATCAAACCCTCGACTTGATGGGTTTCCGCGCTGGCCTCTCGTTATCTTAGATGACGTGTCGGTGACCGCCCCCCTTGAAGAGGGCGCATGGTCGTGGGCTGCAGAACGGGTCACGCTTGTTCCCGCGGCGTTCGATCTCACGCAATTGACTGTTCAAACACCCGGTCGACATACCTTTAGCGCCCCTTGGGCGACAAATGGTCCGTTGATCGCCGACGCGGCACGGGCTGATTTTGAAATAAATCTGGATTCCAGCGGCCGATTGCAACGAGGTCACGTTATTTTGGAAGACGCGGAGGTGCTCGATGGTCGGCGCCTACCTTTGGTCCGAACGTCGCTGCTCGACCTTGAGCTCTCACTGACCGCCTCACCCCGATCGACAGACGATATTTTCGCCAGCTTCTCTGGCCATGGCAAAAACCTCCGCCCCGCGCTGAACCTTCGCCCCTTCGACCCTGTGATTCGCACATTGCAATTGGAGGCTGATCTGATTGGCGAAATTCGGCCTGGGCGCCTGCAGGATGCGATGGACGCGTGGCGCCAAGGGGGCGGGACTTTGGAAGTCCGCCGGGTGTTATTGGAGTGGCCCCCTCTCACCATCGATGCCGGAGGCACGATCATGCTTGATGAAACACTGCAACCGGTTGCCGCGTTCTCGACCCGGATCACGGGGTTCAATAAAGGACTGCGTGCGCTTGAAGCCAATCGACGGATTAAACCCGGACAAGCGGCATCAGCTCAGGTAATCTTAGGTTTGTTGGCAAAAACCCCGCAGGGAAGCGACACCCCCGAAGTGCAGGTGCCGCTATCCCTTCAAGACCAGCTCCTAACTGTCGGACCGTTCGAGGTGACAGATATTCCGATGGTGCGCTGGGAGTAAAAGCTAAATCGATTCCGGTGGAGCGTAGTGATCAATCACCCAAGGCTCTTCAGCTGCCTCTGCGGTCCATTTCTGCATCGCTGGCAGACTTAAAATCGCTGCCGCATAAGCGGCACATGTTGCATCTAATTCAATTGCATAGGTTTTGAACCGGGCAACAACGGGCGCATACATAGCGTCAGCAATAGTAAAATCGCCAAACATAAAGTCTCCATCAGCACCAAATCGACTGCGAGCGTCGCGCCAGACCTCTTGAACCCGAATCACATCTGAGTTGACGTCGTCAGCCCACTTACGTGCTGGATAAATTTTGCTAAGGTTCATCGCCATGGCATTACGGAGCGGACCAAAACTTGCATGCATCTCCGCTGCAATGGTGCGAGCGTGCGCCTTGGCATGGGGGTCAGCTGGCCACCAACGGCGATCATAAAACGCATCAGCCAAGTAGTCCATAATTGCCATGGACTCCCAGACGGTAATACTGCCGTGATGGAGCACCGGCACTTTTCCTGCTGGCGAATGCTTTCTTATTTCTGAGGAGGTATCGTCCTGATAGAGCGGAATGACGATCTCGTCGAATGATACGTCGAAATGTGTCAACGCCAGCCATGGCCGCAACGACCAGGAGGAATAAGTCTTGTTGGCAATCACGAGAGTTAGGTCTGTAGCCATGTCGTTAGTATGCCTGTTTTGCATCGATGATGCCGCGTCGAATTTTACGAGTCCGCGCAAACAATTCCTCGAGTACATCCCCCTCTCCGCGACGGATCGCACGCTGTAGAGCCGTGAGATCTTCGGAGAACCGCTGCAAGGTTTCGAGTGTTGAGTCTCGATTGTTCAGGAATATATCGCGCCACATAACCGGATCCGACGCAGCAATGCGGGTAAAATCGCGGAAACCTGACGCTGAGTACTTCATCACTTCTTGGCGCAGATCGTCTTCCAGGTCAGTGGCCGTGCCAACGATCGTATAGGCAATCAGGTGCGGCAAATGCGATGTGATTGCCAGCACCATGTCGTGGTGAGATGGCGTCATAGTGTCGACCATCGCGCCCATCCGCTGCCAAAGCACTTTTACTTTTTCAACAGCCTCAGCATCAGTTCCGTCCGTGGGCGTTAAGATGGTCCAACGGCCATCAAACAGCTCTGGAAAACCGGCTTCAGGTCCAGACTCTTCCGTACCGGCAATGGGGTGACCAGGCACAAAGGCATTCTCTGCACTAAGATACGGGGCCACCGCGTCGACCACGGCCTGCTTAACGGACCCCACATCGGTGACAATGGCGCCCGGCTTCAAAGCTGGGGCAATGGCTTGCGCAATGGCGCCGCAGCTGCCGATAGGCGTGGCGATAACAACAAGGTCTGCGCCATCGACCGCAGCCGCTGGATCTTCAAAGGTCTGTGATGCAATACCCAGGTCGACAACCTTCGTGCGCGTTTCTTCCGAGCGTGCGCAGGCCACAATTTCTGACATAAGGCCATCTGCGCTCATACGGCGCGCCATACTAGACCCGATCAAGCCGACCCCAATGAACGCAACTTTTTCAAACAGCACGTCAGCCACTGCTTCCCCCCATAAACTGTGTGAGTGCGTTCAGGACCAATTCCATTTCTTCGTCACTACCCAGAGTGATGCGCAAGTGATTTGGCAAACCGTAGTTCTCAACGCGGCGGACGATCATACCCTTACTTTGCAAAAACGCATCAGCATCAGCTGCCGTTTTACCGGGCGCACCTGGGAATTCTGGCAAAACAAAATTACCCGACTCACCTATTACGGCTAACCCCAACGCTCTCAAACGCTGCACGGCGACACTCATCCATCGATTATTGTGGGCTTTTGCATTTTCTGTGTGGGTAACATCGCGCATGGCTGCAGCTGCGACTGCTATCGCTACCCCGTTTATATTGAATGGGCTACGCAGCCTTTCCAAAGTTTCGATGATTGACTTTGGTCCAAAAGCCCACCCAACGCGCAAACTCGCAAGTCCGTAAATTTTTGAGAAGGTCCGCGTAATCAACGTGTTTGATGTGCGTTCTGCCAACGCTCGGCCGCCATCGTAATCGTAATCGTCCATGAATTCTGCATAGGCGCCGTCGACAACCAGCACAATGTCTTCGCGAAGAGATTCGCGAAGACGCGCAAGCTCCGCAGTCGACAAAACTGTTCCCGTCGGATTGTTAGGATTGGCGACAAAAACCACCTTGGTGGCATCGGTCACAGCCGCAAGGATGGCATCAACGTCGGCGGTCAAATTTGTTTCGGGCACAACGACCGGCGTCGCGCCAACGCTCCGCGCGTAGATGCCATACATCAAGAAACCGTGCTCTGTATGAATCACCTCATCGCCAGGACCAGCGTACGCCCGACAGACCAGGCAAAGAATTTCGTCGGACCCTGCGCCACAAATAAGACGATCTGAGTCTAAACCGTGCACCTCATGTATAGCCGCCTTGAGGTATGCGACAGACCCATCTGGGTACCGCGCCAGCTCAGACGCAACCGCCACATACTCGGATAGCGCCGCCGGGCTTGGACCCAGGGCACTTTCGTTTGAGGACAATTTAATGACCCGATCGTGCCCCTTAAGGCTCGACTTGCCGCCCTCATAGAGAGAAATATCCATGAGTCCGGCGCGGGGCTGCGGGAGCGCCATGGTGCCTACACCGAGTTGGAAGTTGGCCAAATTCCATTCAGTCTTAGTTGCATGGCTTGGCGAAATCAAAGAAAACATTGACAGAGCAGCCACTTGCGGCTGTTTTGTCTGATTCTTAAGGCGTCACAGGACGCTCAAAACAAGGCACACCATGAGCGACGCAGACATCATTGCTGATGAGACCCTAGCCCCCAGGCTCACCCTGGAGGAGCCTTTGATACTACAATCAGGGGTTTCTCTGTCGCCGGTCACTATCGCCTATCAGACCTATGGGACGCTCAATGACGAGAAATCTAACACGGTCTTGGTCTGTCACGCTCTGACCGGAGACCAATATGTCGCAGGCATACACCCGATTAGCGGCCGCGAGGGCTGGTGGCATCATCTTGTTGGCCCGGGAAAAGTCATAGATACGAACCGCTATTTTGTTATAGCGACCAACGTTCTTGGCGGCTGCATGGGCTCAACGGGCCCAAAGGAAACCAATCCAAAAAGTGGCAAACCCTATGGACTGGATTTCCCGGTGTTTACCATTCGGGACATGGTCCAAGCACAAGCCCGATTGCTCGAGCAGCTGGGAATAGAGAAGGTCTTTTGTGTCACCGGGGGATCAATGGGCGCGATGCAGGCTTTGGAATGGGCCCATCGGTTCCCAGAACGCATCACAGCGGCTGTGCCGATTGCAGGGTCGTACCGACATTCGGCACAAAACATTGCCTTCAATGAGGTCGGCCGTCAGGCCATCATGGCTGACCCCGATTGGCGCCAGGGAAAGTTCTTGGAAGAAAACACCGTTCCAAAGCGCGGCTTAGCCGTTGCACGCATGGCGGCCCACGTCACCTATTTGTCCGAACCGGCACTGCATCGAAAATTTGGCCGCAAACTGCAAGATCGCGAAAACCTGACCTATGGGTTTGATGCAGAATTCCAAGTTGAGAGTTATCTGCGCCACCAGGGCTATACTTTTGTCGATCGCTTTGATGCGAATTCGTATCTCTATGTCACACGGGCCATGGATTACTTTGACTTAGCTGAGGAAAACGGCGGCAACCTGGTCAACGCGTTTAAGGATACTAACGTTCGGTTCTGTCTAATCTCGTTCACGTCCGACTGGTTGTTCCCGACCGCAGAGAGCCGTGAGATTGTGCACGCGCTGAACGCCAACGCGGCCAAGGTCAGTTTTGTCGAAGTTGAGTCAGACAAGGGTCACGATGCCTTCTTGCTGGATGAGCCAGAATTTCATGGCGCACTGCGTGGATTCTTGGATGGTGCCGCTCGGGCGATTGGTCTTGGAGAAGGTGCAAGAGGAGAAAGCGCGTGACCCCTGCCCCCTCACAACTCCCAGCCCACGACAAAGCGAGTATCCGCGTCGATCTCCAGTTGGTGGCCAATCAAATCAAGCAAGACAGCCGAGTCTTGGATGTTGGCTGTGGCGACGGCATGCTCCTGGCCTATTTGCGGGACTTCAAACAGGTGGATGGCCGCGGCCTGGAGCTCTCAATGGCGCGGGTGAGCAGCGCTGTGAGAGAAGGGCTTGCCGTTATTCAGGGCGATCTGGAAGCGGACCTGAAGCACTATCCAGCCGACGCCTTTGACTACGTGATCTTAAGCCAAACCCTCCAGGCGACTCGCAACCCGAAAGAAGTTTTGGAGGGACTGTTGCGTCTCGGCACCCACGCGGTGGTGTCATTTCCCAACTTTGGTCATTGGAAGGTACGGCTCGCTTTGTTGCTGACCGGCCGCATGCCTGCGACGCCTACGCTTCCTGATTCTTGGTACAGCACTGAGAATATTCATCTCTGCACCATCAAAGATTTTCTGTCTTTGGTTAATGAATTGGGCGTCACCATTGAAGCGGGCTTTGCCCTAAATAGTAGCGGTCAAAAGCGGAGCTACAATGCCACCAGCTGGCTGGCGAATCTTTTTAGCGAACAAGCGTTGTTCGTGTTGCGACGCTAGCGCGCAATAAGTCTATTTGCCGTTCGGGCTGGCGCTGCATTTCCAGGCACCAACACATAGTCTTTCAATCGGCGTGCAGTCGCAGCCTGAGGTGGGGCCGAATAGATTTGTTTTGTTGCCTCCATGAGGTTCACGCCGGCGATCGTGGGCAAGAAACGACGTCCGATGCGCTCAACCACCAATGTCCAAGACGCAAACAAGGGCCACCATAACGGCGGAAAAAACAAAGCCGTTGATTTTTCAACCGGCATAAAAAAGGCGTCGCGTAAAAGTCGACTCAATTGGTTCATCGAATAGGGACGACCGTAAGCGAAGGGTGTTCGTTCGATACGCGCCCACATACCGCGCCGGTTGGGCACAATAACCATAAGCCGCCCACCATCGACGAGGACCCGCCAGCACTCTCTGAGCAGGTCACGAAAATTCGCACTACTCTCGAGGGAATGGACCAAAACAATACGGTCGAACAACCGGTCTTGAAACGGCAGCGCGCCATCATCAGCCAAAGTGACTAGGCCCGGTTCACCAACCGGCCAACGCATAGCACCTTGGGTAGGCGACATGACCGCTGCCACCTGCTCGGCTTCCTCTTGAAACTGCGAAAGAAAAGGGGTGGCAAAGCCAACACCAAGAACCCGCTCACCTCTCACATCCGGCCACAATGTACGGACGTGCTGGCGCAATACTCGGCAAACCAGGCAGCCCAGTGGCGAGGCGTAAAAATCCCGCAAATCAACAATATCGGCCCACATTTACTGAGGTTAGCACAACCCAGTTCAAACCGCGCTGAAACCGTAACCCTCTATTACATTCAGCGCGGCTGCATGCCCTGTTCGTTTCGATCAGAAAGGCTTTGTGGACAAAACACACTGATCCTAATCATTCTCAAGTTCACCGAGATTTCTAGCCTCACAAAAGGGCAGCGAAAGCCCCTCCGCATATTGCTGTTCCAAAGGGAAAGCATCGTTGTTTACGCATCACATCATGCCAAACCGCCAAAATCAGCACCAACCCCCCGCCAAAGGCCAAAAACGTAGCCACCTTTGCTATCGGAATAGCAATTGAGACGGCTGTCGCCAACTTGATATCATCCCATCTCAATCCTGGTTTTTTATTAATAATTTGACCGAAAACGCGCAAAAAAATGCCCGCCACGAGGGTCGCGGCCAAACCAATCGTGACATCACCTGCCGCCCGTTTGTCCATCCAGGCTAGAACACCGCAGAACACAAATACAAATAGAATTAACCTATTGGGCAGAAGTCGAAACTCCAATTCTATGACTGAGAGGGCAAGAAGACCAACGACCAAGCCCCAGAGTAGAATTATGCGGATTAACGACCACGGGTCTGCGGCAAGCGCTACCGTTACAAACAATACGCTACATAAAATCTCTATTGCTGGGTAACGGTTTAATATCCCCACTCCACATTGACGACATTTGCCTCTGGATATCAGCCAAGATAATACAGGAACTAAGTCACGGGCTAACAATTGGTTCATACATTCTGGGCACTGTGACCGCCCTAGCACAAAGTCTTTGCCGCGCGGCAATCGATAGGATAAAGCCGTCACGAAACTGCCGCAAACAAGTCCGAGCAAGGAAACCAATATGAGCACCAAGAGGTTTTCTGGCGCCGACATTACGGAAAATGAGAGCAATTCAGGTACCGTCGGTTAGGGCTGTACCGAAATCATCGAAACGGCCTTATCAGGTTATCTTTGATCCAAAACTGTAGAGTTGGATTCAAGGCAAAGATGGCCGCGACCACTTGTTAGGGATCTGCGGGAATCAACAATGCCAAGACTCAAGCCTGTTGAGCAACGTTGAGAGATGGACAACTCCTTACTCGACCGAAATAGTCACGATTTTAGACATAACCGGCGGATCATGGGGAACGTGGTCTTGGTCCCCTAAAATCATCTGTAAGGTATATTGCCCTGGTTCCAGGGTCAGCGTCGCCTCTGTTTGGCCACCACCAAAATGAAGTAAATCCGCCTCTCCTGATGGCAACGGCATATGCATGGCCAGCGGCGCCCGGTTAACTAAGAGGTGGTGATGACCTGTATCAGGATACTCAATACCCGCGGGGGCCACGCCCATGCCCGACAAACCAAACTGAACCTTAAACGGGCTGGAAACGACCTCTCCATTGGAGGGAGAGATTATGTAAGCAACCGCTCCAGGTGCTGATTCTACTCGTGGCCACTCTTCAGATTGGGCACAGGCATTGGTCGAAACGAGCACCGCTGCAAGGGCAACTAGGTATGAACGCATAAGGATGTCTCCAAAACTCTTTCTTCATTTTAGTGTCGGTACACCGTAGGCGAGCGTCCTCGAAAGAGGCAAGGGTTTACCGCGTTACCTTGCCAACTAATCAGCTCCCTGGCCTATTGTATCCAGCTGTCGGATAAACGTCAGGTCGCGCCTCTGGCTCATTGTTGTATTAAAAGATACCTGTCATGCAAAAAGCAACTCTGATAACAGCCCCACTTATTGCCCTCGGTGTTGCTGCAAGCGCCTTGACGAGAAGCGATCCAGAATCCGTCGCCGTCGAAGCCAATTCATACGAGACGTGCAGACTTTCTCAATTGAACATCGGTACATTTGAGAGCACCAACATCACGGACACGTAGTTGATTATCGGTCATGCCGATGGAGATCCGCGCGACGCCCAACAAGGTTCAGTCGATGGAAGGCTTGCTGAATTCCTAAAAGAGCAGTCGGTCAGGTTTGGCGACATATATTTTACAGGCGACATGCTGCCGAGCCCAAGTCAGGAATGGTTCACCAATCTAAAACGCGACATGTCTGAATATAGCGGTGAGATCTATGCAGTGCCTGGAAATCATGACAGCGGTTTCAGTCCCAATGCAGATCACAGTATTTTCCTGCAGGCTTTCGGCATGACCTACCCAGCAATAATAGTGAAAGAAGCCGCCACCTTTTTGCTTGTCGATACGATTGAGCACCCCTGGGCCATCACGCCTGAAGCTATAGGTCGCACCCTGAATAACGCAGGATCGACAAACACCCTGTTCATTCTTGCCAATAGCATTTTGAGGCCTAACCCCACAGAAATAGAGAATCCCATTGATGGCATTCCTGATCCATTACCACACAATCTGTCACTGATTACTCCATTGCGCGAAGCATACGCGAAAGTAATTGTGATCAGCGGCAACACCGGCGCATTTGGCAACAAACCTGCTGTCGAGCGTCGAGACTACCAAAACGTTACTTTTGTCTCCCAGGGTCTTGGCGTTAACGAGGGGATCATATTAGCTGTTCGTGATGACCAACTGTTCACCCTTCCTATCAACGAGTAGGTGTTAAAAATGTCCCGGATGTCTAATTGGATTATGCGCGTAGCGTCTTGGCAGACTGCGCTGGCTACGTTCACGCTTGCGATGGTTCTTATTGCCGTCATCACTAATGTACTCATCCCTCCTATTGTCACCGCTACTGGCGGATTGGACCCTTTTGACATCACCTTTCCACTCAGTGCTGATGATATCCTGTCAGGGCTAGATCGCTACAACGCAGAAGCGCAACGGGCCTACTTGGTATTCACGCTTGTCGATGTTGTTTTTCCGATTTCCAGCGGACTTTTTTCATCATTGATGTACGCTCAGCTAATCAGTTTAAGTGGATTTCCTTGGCTTATCTCTGCGGCAAAAAGAGGGCTCGTGCTTCTCCCTTTTGTGCCAACTCTTATAGACTTGGTTGAGAATGTTGGGTTTCATATTCTCATCACGTCACCTCCAATAGCCCCGTCTTTACTCGCGTCAGTTACAGCTGCTGTTCATGGAGTAAAATTACCGGCGATGGGTGTGATTTGGGCAACTATGAGCTGTCTAATCGTACTTGCCTTAGCCGGAAAGACCAAACGGTGGAGACAACGGTCTAAAACATCGAGCTAAGCAGAACACCCCTTTACGGAAATGGCGCGCCCGACAGGATTCGAACCTGTGACCCCCAGATTCGGAATCTGGTACTCTATCCAGCTGAGCTACGGGCGCGCGGAAGGCGGGGACAATAGACAAAGCCTATCTCTCTGTCCATCACGGATGAGGCAGAAATCAGCTACTTTTTAGCCGTTTTCAGGCGCTCAACAGCATCAATATCGGCGCCGGATGGCAGCGGTTGTGACGGGTCTTTAAGAAAGGCGTCAATGTCGACAAGCACCCTTTCAGCGTCGAGATCGCGCAGCATCATGTGCCACCCTTTGTCATAGAAAGCGATACGACGACCCTCAGGTTCAGAGAGAAATTTCTCGACCGCTTTTACCGTTGCGTCCTTGGGAATGATTTGGTCTTTGGCGCCGTAGACATAGAGAGTGGGAATGGGCATACGCCCAATATTAGATTGGGCCAGGTCCATCAAGTTGGCCAGCCCGTAGATACTGTCGATCCTCGTCTCTTTTATAAAAAGAGGATCTCGCGACGCTTCCCGCAACATTTTTATGTTGTCGCTCGCTTGGCGCCCAAGCCCCCGTCCTGTCGGTTTAGCACTGGGCATGGTATGTGCGCCAAGCCATAACGCAACACGATACGAAAACGGCATCGTGCTTCTCGACCAGACCGCTGGCGCGACCAGCACGGTGGCATCAACCGGTGGCGGGTCATCTAACGTCATCGCGGTAATGATGACTGCACCCCCCATGCTCACACCGATTGCATAGAGCGGAATGTTTGGGTGCCGGCGATCAAGTGTTTGCGCGAAGTCCGCAAAGTCTCTCGCGATTTGGTTTTCTCCGGGCCACAGCCCAACGTATGGTGACTTCCCAAAACCGCGCTGGTCATAAGCGTAGACAGCATACCCTTTTGCAGCCAGAGCAGGGCCAACGCCGGGCGCATCGGGCACCAGGTCGAAAGATTTGCTGTAGTCATTGAACCCATGGACCGCCATTACCACGCCCTTGGGTTCTGCCGGAGGCAACCAATGCCTTATGGGGAGGGATAATCCGTCAGCAGTACGAAAAATAGTTTCTGAAATCGAAGGTGTTATTGAATAGGGACCTGTGGGCGCTACTTGTGGTGCGCAAGCCGCCAAGGCGGTGGCCCAGAAAACCGCAACCAGTGCCCTCATGGCATCTTTGGTTCAGAACTTGTGAGCTGCAAGAAGATATCTTCTAGATCAACCTCTTCCGTCACGATGTCAGCGATAGGTAGTTTGATATCTTGGGCCGTCTGCAGAATATCCAACATAGCTGTCGACGATGGACGATATGTGATCTCCAGCTGATTAGCTGTGGGCTGACATGGATCAAAGCGGCGCATCGCCTGCGGGATCTCCGATAAATTTTCAGAGAGAAGAAGCACGACCGTCTTATTATCAAGCTGCTTAAGAAGAGTATCCGTCGTGTCGCAGGCAACCACTCGACCATGGTTTATGATCGCAATCTGATCACACAACTCCTCAGCTTCTTCGAGATAGTGCGTGGTCAGAAGAATAGTCGTGCCACGCGCGTTCATCTCGCGAATTGATTTCCAAAGCGTTTGGCGCAACTCCACATCCACGCCAGCTGTTGGCTCGTCCAGCACTAGAATTGGTGGGCTATGAACCATCGCCTTAGCAATCAACAGACGGCGGCGCATTCCACCGGATAAAGTCCGAGAATAAGCATCCGCCTTATCGCTTAGACCGACAGTCTCAAGAATTTCATCTGTTCTGCGTTCATGTCGTCGCACGCCATACAGACCAGCTTGGACTTCAAGGGTTTCGCGCGGTGTGAAAAAGGGGTCGAGGTTGAGTTCCTGAGGCACAATACCGATGGCGCAGCGAGACTGGCGTTCTTGTTGATCAATCTCGAAATCCCACAACCGCACCGAGCCGGACGTTTTGTTTACTAGCCCCGCCATAATATTGATCATCGTCGATTTACCCGCACCATTTGGTCCGAGCAGGCCAAAGAAAGACCCGCGAGGGACGGCAAGATCAACGTTTGTTAGCGCTTCTTTTTTCTCACGGCCATTTTCACCCTCGTAAACCTTGGTCAGACCCGAAATTGAGATGGCAAGGTCCGGGAGCTCGGTCTTAGAGGCGTTGGACTCAAGCGCGGGTGCGGTATCAGGCATAGCGGATCGAACAATCTCAGTGGAAGGAACAAATTCAGCGACGTGACCGGTTTGGGTATCACCGGTATCGCTGCCCGGTCAACGGCCCTTCTGTTTGATCTTCAAATAGGGTTGCCTCCAGCGAGTGGGCAGGCCATAGAAAGAGGTGAAACCCTAACCCATCATGAGCGGATAAGTCCTATGGCAGACCCAGTCGAAACAGTCGAAGTAGAACGCACAAATGTGGACTGCGACGGTGGCGGTGGCGCCCTTGGTCACCCGCGGGTCTTTCTCAATATAAAGCCTGATGAAGGCTATTTGGATTGCCCCTACTGTAGTAGACGCTTCGTCCTAGAATCGGCGTCAAACGCCGCCTCTGGGTAAGTCTGTATGGTCTCACCTCCTAAGGCAGACCGGCTGATCCTGGTCGACGGTTCCGGCTATATTTTTCGGGCCTATCACGCGCTCCCACCGATGACCCGGGCAGATGGCGTTCCGGTCAACGCAGTCTACGGTTTCTCCAACATGCTGATGAAGCTGATGGACGATCTGCTGGACAAAAATGAAACAGAGTTAATTGCCATTATTTTCGACGCAGGACGCATTACCTTTCGCAATGAAATTTATCCGGACTACAAGGCGAACCGGGATGAAACACCCGAAGACCTCCTTCCGCAGTTCGATCTGATTCGCGACGCAACCCGAGCCTTTAACGTTGCCTGCATCGACATGAAAGGATTTGAGGCCGACGACCTGATCGCCACCTACGCTCGCTTGGGTAAGGAACAGGGGCTTAAGGTCACTGTCGTCTCAGCGGACAAAGATTTAATGCAGCTTGTCGGCGACAATGTCGAAATGCTTGATCCCATGAAGCAGCGCGTTATCGGTCCTCATCAAGTGATGGAGAAATTTGGTGTTCCGCCCAATAAGGTCATCGACGTACAGGCCCTCGCCGGTGACTCAGCAGACAACGTGCCCGGTGTTCCGGGTATTGGCGTCAAAACCGCCGCACTCTTACTCAACGAATACGGCGACCTAGAAACACTGCTCGAACGCGCCAGCGAAATTAAGCAAAACAAGCGTCGCGAAAATTTAATTGAGTTCGCAGACCTTGCACGCATCTCCAAAGAGCTTGTGACATTAAAAGACGATGTGCCGGTCACAACTAAGTTGGATGACTTCGGTTGGCAGGCGCCAGAACCAAGCGTTCTTTTAGACTGGCTGAAAGACCAAGGCTTCAGGAGCTTGGCGACAAAGGTCGCGACTGAATTAGGAACAGAACTAGGGGGCGGTGACGCAGTAGCCAGCCCAGCAATTCAAGCCGCGGCGATGAAAGAAGAGGCCGAATACGAACTTGTGCAAGACGCCAAAGCCCTGGACAAATGGATCGAGCGCGCTTTCAAAGCTGGCACAATCGCCGTTGACACGGAAACCGATGCCTTGGATGCGTTTCGCTCAAACCTCGTAGGAGTTTCGATTTCTACCGAGCCTGGTAATGGGTGTTACATCCCCCTCGGTCATACGGGCAGTGGCGTGCAAGGCGCGCTGGACCTGGGAGAGAATGGTGAGGCCACCAAAGAAGCGCCAAAACAAATTCCGCTCAAAAAGGCCATCGCCAAATTAAAGCCACTACTAGAGAGCCCGGGCGTTCTCAAAGTTGGACAGAACATAAAATACGACTTGCATGTCCTCCGCCGCTACGGGATAGGGGTTACCCCCGTGGACGACACTATGGTGCTGTCCTACGTTCTTGATGGGTCGTCGCACGGACATGGCATGGACGAATTGGCTAATCTGCATTTGGGCCACAAGCCGATAAAATTCTCCGAGGTCTGCGGTAAGGGCAAAAACCAGATCACCTTTGATCAAGTTCCTCTGGAAACCGCCACGGATTATGCAGCAGAAGACGCCGACATCACACTTCGTCTTCAACAGATTCTAAAGCCACGTTTGGTCGAGGACAGGCTAACAGCAGTCTACGAGGGCCTGGACCGCGCCTTGATTCCGATTCTCGTCGACATGGAAGCAGCTGGTATCAAAACGGACGTTGGTGTCCTCAAAGCTATGAGCCAAGACTTCGCCAGCCGCGCAGCAGATTTAGAAACTGAGATACACAAACTGGCTGGGCGAGAATTCAATGTCGGGTCACCGAAACAGCTTGGTGAGATTTTATTTGACGAGATGTCTATCGAAGGCGGCAAAAAAACCGGTAAGTCTGGGGCTTGGGCGACCGGAGCAGATGTACTCGAGGATCTCGCTGCGCAGGGCCACGACCTGCCAGCCAAAGTTTTGGGCTGGCGCCAAGTCACCAAGCTAAAAAGCACCTACACAGACGCACTGCAAAACCAGATCAACCCAAATACCGGTCGGGTACATACGTCGTACTCTCAAACCGTAGCATCAACCGGGCGCCTGAGCTCAAACGATCCCAATCTGCAAAACATCCCCATCCGTACTGAAGAAGGGCGCAAGATTCGCACCGCATTCATTGCCGAAAAAGGCATGTCGCTGGTGTCAGCTGACTACAGCCAGATTGAACTGCGACTTGTCGCCCATGTAGCAAATATCAAAGCATTGAAAGACGCCTTCAAAAACGGTGAAGACATTCACGCTGCAACGGCTTCTAAAATGTTTGGCGTGCAGATCGAGGGCATGGACCCGATGATCCGCCGCCAAGCCAAAGCGATTAACTTCGGAATCATCTACGGTATTTCTGCCTTTGGTTTGGCAAGACAGCTATCGATCCCACGCAGTGAAGCCAAAGACTTTATTGACGCCTACTTTGAACAGTTCCCTGAAATCAGAACCTACATGGACGAAACCAAAGCTATTGCTAAAAGGCAAGGTTATGTCACGACTATGTTCGGTCGGCGGTGCCAAACCCCAGGGATCAAAGACCGCAACCAGAACGTTCGTGGGTTCTCTGAGCGCTCCGCTATCAACGCGCCCATACAAGGTGGGGCCGCTGACATTATCAAGCGAGCCATGATTCGTCTGCCCTATGCGTTGGCCGACGCGGGGTTAAGCGCCACCATGCTGCTTCAAGTCCACGATGAATTGATTTTTGAAGTCCCAGACAAAGAAATCGAAGACACGATAACCGTGGTGAAGAAAGTTATGGAGGGTGCAGCGCAGTTGGATGTTCCGCTGGTCGCCGATGCGGGCTGCGGGGCGAACTGGGCTGAAGCACACTAGCAGAGCCAAACAATGCGGATCATCCTCCTCAGCGTTGGACTTTCAGCCGCCCTTTATTTTTTTCCCACCCGCGCCGCTCAAATGGATTGCTTTGCAGCGGCAATCGATATCATAGACCGCCTCACCGCCTGCACGGCAAATATCCAAGATTTAAAATTAAATCCAGATCTGAGATCACGTGCGCTTCTAGCACGGTCTGAGATTCATCGCCAAAATCGCAACCTTAATGCGGCGCTCTTCGATATTGATGAAGCTGAAAGGCTCGGTGGAATCGATAACAAAGGTCGCTTGACCCGCGCCCGACTGCTCTCATTCATCGGCCGAAACAACGATGCTCTTGATGACCTCGATCTGGTCATTGGGGCCGACCCCGGGCTCGCCGACGCCTACCTCTTACGCGCGAAAATTTTGCTTGGCATTGGACAAACAGATATGGCCATGACCGATCTCGGCGAAGCTCGCCGACTTAAGCCAAATGATCCTGGCCCTTATCGCGTGCGTGGACGCACGTTCTTGCGCTCGGGCGACGCGGTATCTGCAGTTTACGAATTACAACGAGCCGTGGCGCTTGATGACTCTGACAGAGCAAGCTTGAGTCTGCTGGGTACCGCACAACTCAGATCTGGACTACCCGAATCTGCCATTCAGACCTTCGATATCCTATTGAATCAAACTCCAAACAACATTGAAATACGGATGATCCGCGCCGCCGCACACGGCCAAGTTAAAAATTTTGCCGCAGCGATATCAGACTATAGCGCTATTCTTGCTGAACAACCTGAGAACATGGAAGCGCAAGAAGCCCGTGGCGTCGCACATTTATTTGCAGAGAAACCTGAGGATGCGGAGAAGGATTTCAGCGCCGTGCTAAGCGCCACCACAAATAATCAACGAGTCAGCCTGTTTCGGGGAAGCGCACGTTTTGCTCAACAAAAGTATGCGGCAGCTGAACAAGATTTTGACGACGTATTGGCGACCTTTCCAAACGATGCGGACACACGGTTGAATCGCGGCCTAGCCCGATTGGCCATGGGGCGTCCGCTGGAGGCCATCACCGACTTCACGGTGGCGTTAGACTCAGACCCCTCACTGGTGCTAGCCAAACGCCGTAGGGCACAAGCTCAACTATTGGCAGGTGACTTCGAAGCCGCGGTAACTGACTTCGACTCCCTGCCAGCTCCAAGGTCGACGGATTCAATTTGGCGGTTCATAGCTGCCAAGCGGTCCGGAAAAACAGACTCTGAAATAGAGTTGACCCGTATGACCAAAGGCATAGACCCCACCCAATGGCCCGGTGCATTGGTCGACGGTCTTGAAGGTCAGGTGGCAATTGAAACCGTATTAAATGAGGCTACGCGTGACCCTGCAGAGTCTCACAATCGCCTCACAGAAGCTCATTTTGTCATCGGACAATTGGCGTTGGCAGCAGGAGACATGATCCTCGCGCGTGACAGCTTTTCAGCAGCCGCAGCAAGAGGTTCACATGACTTGATCGAGTACCAGGGCGCCATCCTTGAGCTTCGACGTCTTGAGCCGGACAACTCGCAATAAAGGTTACGCAGCGGAACGAATAGCCGTCGCCATAACCTCATCGTCAACGTGCTCTTCGAACTGTTTGAAATTGTTTTCAAAGCGTTTAGCGACGTCTTGTGCTGCTGTGTCATACGCACCCTGGTCGTCCCAGGTTGATTTTGGTTGCAACACGTCATCTGGCACACCGGGGCAGGACGTCGGCACCAAAAGACCAAAATTAGGATCAGGCTTGAAGTCACCGGAATCAAGTGTGCCGTCGAGCGCTGCGTTGAGCATGGCTCTGGTGTACTTAATTTGCATGCGCCTACCAACGCCATAACCGCCGCCAGACCATCCGGTATTCACCAACCAACAGGTCGCGCCAGTCTGTTCCATCTTTTCACCGAGCAACTTTGCATACGCGGTCGGATGACGCGGCATAAAGGGCGCACCAAAACAGGTTGAGAATGCCGCTTGCGGTTCTTTCACACCTTTTTCTGTGCCTGCAACTTTGGCTGTGTAGCCGGAAAGGAAGTGATACATCGCCTGCTCTGGCGTCAGCTTTGAAATTGGCGGCAACACACCAAAAGCATCAGCCGTCAACATAATGATGTTTTTAGGCTGGGGGCCGAAACCGGTCTCTGATGTGTTGGGAATAAAATCAATTGGGTAGGAGGCCCGAGTGTTCTCCGTCAAAGATCCGTCATCGAGATCTAGAGCGCGGGTGACCGGGTCCATCACCACGTTCTCGAGAATGGTGCCGAATGTCCGTGTCGTTCCGTAAATTTCTGGTTCTGCTTCTTCAGAGAGATTGATCACTTTAGCGTAGCAGCCACCTTCGAAGTTAAACACGCCGTTGTCGCTCCAACCGTGCTCATCATCGCCGATAAGGACACGCGACTGGTCCGCCGATAAAGTTGTTTTTCCGGTGCCAGACAAGCCAAAGAAAATCGCACTGTTTCCATCTTCACCAATATTGGCAGAGCAGTGCATGGGCAGAACCCCACGTGCTGGCAGAATGTAATTAAGAATCGAGAAAACAGATTTTTTAATTTCACCGGCATAAATAGTGCCGCCGATGAGGACCAGTTTCTTGGAGAAATTCACAACCACAAACACTTCAGAATTCGTGCCATGGTTGGCTGGGTCCGCGTGACAAGAAGGCGCCTGCAAGACAGTGAAATCAGGCTCAAAGTTCGCGAGGTCTTCATCTCCCGGTTGGATAAACATGTTCCGGGCGAAAAGGTTGTGCCATGCGTTTTCATTGACGACGCGAACGCGCAGCCGATTTTCTGGGTCGGCTCCTGCATAGCAGTCTTGAACAAAAAGATCCTTGGCCGACATGTGCGCAAGGATCTTTTTATGGAGAGCATCAAAGTGCTCTGATGTCATCGGAACGTTAACTTTACCCCAGTCGACTGTTGTCTCAGTTTCGGAGTCCTTGACGATAAATTTGTCATTTGGGGACCGCCCTGTGTGTTGCCCAGTTAAGCAAACCAACGCTCCGTCTTTTGACAGTGAGCCTTCGTTTCGCCGAACAGCCGTTTCAATCAGCTGGGCCGAACCAAAATTCCAGTGGACCTTGCCAGACGAATTAATGCCGTTTTTATCTAGCCCGAATGAACTGACCACGTGACCTTCATTACTCACCGCGAGACCCCTCCCGAGAAGCCTAAATAAAAGGAAAGCCGACTCCGGGCAGGAAACCCTGCCCGACCGGCTGTATTTGGGCCTTCATACCCCCTAGGATGAACAGGCGCAACAGGTCGAAAACGCCTTTCTGAATATTATGTAAGAAACCAATTGCGGCGAAAATCGGGCACGCTCAAGCAGTAATTCTGCCATAATATGGCTATGATATGGGGTATCTCTTAAAGGCGAGAAACCAAGGCTTTCGGTTGTTTTTCGCGCCCAGGGGGTGCTTTGAAGAATAAACTAAGGGGGTATACCACCGTGACTAACCGAATCGCATTGGTCGACGATGACCGCAACATCCTGACGTCAGTGTCGATTGTTCTGGAACAGGAAGGATTCGATGTCACGACCTATCGCGACGGCACTGAGGCTCTGCGGGGTATCGTCGACGCCCCTGTCGACCTCGCCGTTCTTGATATTAAAATGCCCAGAATGGATGGCATTGAACTATTGCAGCGGCTGCAGGACAAAGCCCCGACACCGGTCATTTTTCTCACCTCAAAAGATGATGAAGTCGACGAACTGCATGGCTTGCGCATGGGAGCCGATGACTACATTAAGAAGCCGTTCTCCCAACGGCTGCTGATCGAGCGAATCAAAGCCGTAATGCGACGTATCGAAGCGCAGAAGAACGATGGCGGTAGTGAATCTGAAACAGCCATCAAGCGTGGCGATATGACCCTCGACCCCGCCCAACACGTGTGCAAATGGAGGGGTAAAGCGGTCAACCTGACCGTTACAGAGTTCCTCATCATCCAGGCTCTCGCAGCACGCCCCGGGCATGTGAAAAGCCGCGATCAACTCATCGACGCTGCCTATGGCGAAAACATTTATGTCGACGACCGTACCATCGACAGCCACATCAAGCGTCTGCGAAAGAAATTCCGTCGCGCAGATGAAGAGTTTGCCAACATCGAGACACTGTATGGCGTAGGATATAAGTATCGGGAAACCGCCGCCTAAGTCGTCAGTGTCGGCGCTAATAAGGAATGCTACGTGCGCGCCGACCAAGAGCTACGCATTGCCCCATCAACTGAGAGGCAGAAACGTCCTCGAAGCCCAGCGCTGTCGCTTCTGACCCGTCGAATCCTAGCAGTCAATCTTGTCGCGCCTGTGCTCCTGGGCCTGGGCTTGTTGTTCCTCGACGAATATGAACAGTCATTGATTGCCACTGAGATCGATTCCTTGCGAACCGAAGGAGAGCTGATTGCAGCCTCCCTTGGTGAAGGCGCGGTCGTTATTGAAACAGAGAGCCAAGCCTTTGGCGCCTTCATGCCCGCCGGCGCCACTCGCCGGATTGATCAAGATGCCGCACGACAATTGGTACGTCGCCTAGCCGAACTTGCCGACATCAGGGCTCGCCTGTACGCAGTTGGTGGTGGTTTAATCGCCGACAGCCGTCTCTTACGTGGACCAGGTGGGGAAGTGCGGGTTGTTGACCTTGCGCCAGCAGATAATGACGCTTTCTCGCAGGTGCTACGCCGCGCCCTCGCGTGGGTTGAATCTTTTCTTGGCGCCAATGAAGATCTCCCTCCCTACATCGAGCAACCAAATGGCATGGCATACGGTTTTGCAGAAGTTATTGGCGCTCTTGAGCGTGGCGAATCAGAAAGCGCTGTGCGAATCGATGAAAGTGGTCGCAAAATATTAGCCGTTGCGGTGCCCGTTCAATTCTACAAACAAATTGTAGGCGCAGTATTCGTATCAGAAGATGACGCAACGGTCGAAGCCCGTTTGTTCGAAGTTCGCAGTTCTATTCTCACAATTTTTGCATGGACCTTCGCCGTAACCGTTTTGCTCTCTCTATACCTTGCGGGAACAATTGCCCGACCGGTTATGCGCTTAGCGGAAGCTGCCGTCAGAGTGCGTGATGGACGCACCCGTCAACACAACATTCCAGACCTCAGCAGGCGCCGTGACGAAATTGGCGCACTGTCCAGCGCTTTGAGAGATATGACGGAAGGTTTATGGTTGCGCATGGATGCTACTGAGCAATTTGCTGCCGATGTTTCTCATGAGATCAAAAACCCCCTGACCTCTCTCCGAAGCGCCGTGGAAACCGTGGCCCGCATAGAAAACGCGGAACAACAGAAGCAACTTATGGGCATTATCAAGGATGATGTGGGACGACTGGATCGATTAATATCTGACATATCGGATGCTTCCCGTCTCGATGCAGAACTGTCACGTGCCGAAAGCGAGTCAGTCAGCATTTCAGCACTTCTGAAAACACTCACCGACATAAACAACTCAAATGATGCTGAGGGCGCCCCTCAACTAGAGTTAGATTTGCCTATCAATGACGATTTATCAGTGACAGGACTTGAAGATCGGCTTGCACAAGTTCTGAGAAACTTGATTGGTAATGCCGCGTCCTTCAGTCCAGACGGCGGAAAAATATTTATTGCTGGCAGAAGAGACAGCGGGTCGATACTCATAGAAGTAAAAGATCAAGGCCCGGGCATTCCAAAAGGCAAAGAAGAGGCCGTGTTCAGCCGGTTTTATTCAGAGCGGCCAGAGAAAGAGAAATTTGGCATGCATTCGGGCTTGGGCTTATCGATATCCAAGCAAATCGTCGAGGCGCACGGCGGCACCATTTCCGCTGAAAATACATCTGATGCTGGTGCACTTTTTTGTGTGCGCTTGCCTGCCTCGCAGTGATGTACACATATCGCTTTATAGTCCTGGGCCACTAAGCACAAAGACCAACAACAACGGCAAAGTCAGAAATGATAGTACTGTTGAAACCACGACAATCCCGGCAACCTCAGAGGGTTGATTGTCGTAGCGCACAGCAAACAGATAATTGAAGACCGCCGTTGGCATGGCCGTTTGGATAATCACAGCTGCGCGCGCCACTCCATCGAGATCTAATAGCCAGGCGGCAAAAACGCCGGCGCCCAGACCAAGCACTAGCCTCAACACCGAATATATTGTGCTTCTCATCAAAGCGCTGTGTTTCAATCTGGAGAGAGAAATACCCAAAGACATCAGCATCAACGGGATCACTATGCCGGCGAGGGTGGCGATGGACCCACTAAGCAGGCGGGGCAACTCTGCATCCGCCACTAACAGCACAATGGAAAGCAACGCCGCCCAGAGAACCGGATTGGCAAGGACGGCACTAGCCGATAGACGGCCCGCGGCCACACTGACTCCAAGCGTGAATTGGGTCAGTGCCATAACGGCAAAGAAGGATACCGAAAGAATGAGACCTTCATCCCCAAACGCAAACAAACAGAGTGGTATGCCGATATTCCCTGAATTGGGAAACGTAAGAGCAGGAAGATAGACCTTGATGGGCTGTCTGCTGAGGCGTAACCCAATGCCAGCAATTAGCGCAACCGACACCACAACAAGGAGCGCTGCGAACCCCATACTGAAAACAACGTCAGGGTCAGGCCTATTAGCCAAGAGCGTGGACACAATGAGACAGGGCGCACCGAGGTTAGTCACTAGATATGCGACCATGTTGGTGTCAAACGGGAGACCTTTGCGGTCCCAGACAAAACCAATGGTGGTAAGAATCCCTACCGGGGCAATAACTGTCAGTATTTCTAAGAACATAACTAGCTCATCTACCGCGCCGGTTGACTCATCACTGAAGGTTTAGAGGCGTGACCACACAAGGGCAAACATTCTCTATTCTCAGCTACTTTCAAAACACGTCATTGACCAAAGGGTGACGGGGAGTCACGGTTCTATTTATGACCCTAACCCATGCGACCTGCGTCGCCCTCGGCGATATCGGTATTCTTATTCGCGGCCCATCTGGTGCCGGTAAGTCAGACTTGGCGCTGCGTCTACTCGATGGCGGAGCAACTCTTGTGTCTGACGACTACTGCCACCTTGCTGTCGATGCAAACCATCTCGTTGCTCACGCGCCTGAAGCCATCTCTGGAAAAATGGAAGTGCGGGGTTATGGTATAATCAATATTGCGCACAAAACGCCTGTCCGCATCGGACTGGTGGTCGACTTATCCCCGAAGGAACAGATACCCCGTCTTCCTGAAACACAAACCTGCGTCGTTGAAGGGATTAAAGTTATACGTCTCGATATTGACCCGGATACACCGTCAGCGGCTGCTAAAATCCGGTTGATCACACAGATGATTGCGACGACAGGTAATGAAAATCCAACAACAAAAACGGACACTCAATGATCCAGTCAAAAGCCGTCCGCCTATTTGTGATTACTGGCATGTCCGGCGCTGGTAAAAGCTCAGCCCTTCATGCGATGGAAGACTTGGGCTTTGAAGCTGTAGACAACCTGCCGATACCGCTGTTAGAAGCAGTTATACGAGGTGGCGGACCCGACCGACCACTGGCCATCGGCATGGATGTCCGAACGCGGGATTTCAATGCGGGAAATCTAATAGCTCAACTACATGCACTTGGCGATCAACCCGCTATCAAAACAACATTGATATATCTCGACAGCGACGACGATGTATTGATACGACGATATACTGAAACCAGGCGACCTCATCCCCTTGCAGGAGATATGCCGGTCGCCAGCGCAATCAGCACCGAACGAGAAATACTAGCCCCTATCAAAAGTGATGCTGACCTGGTCATAGACACATCAAGCATGACGCCAGGTGACTTGAAGCGGCAACTGGAAAAATCCTTTGGCGGCAAAGATGATCGGCCAATGCACATTCACCTTGTGTCATTTGGTTATCGCAATGGGGTGCCACGGGAAGCCGACTTGGTATTTGATGTCAGATTTTTGAGAAACCCACATTATGTGGACTCTTTACAACCTAAAACAGGCCTAGATGCCCGAGTAGGGGCGTATATTGCAGATGATCCGGCTTTTGCACCATTTGTAGAAAATTTAACAAAATTGATCGAACCCCTGCTGCCGCGCTATCGCGAAGAAGGTAAAAGCTATCTGACCATAGCCATTGGCTGTACCGGCGGGCGTCACAGATCGGTATACACGGTCAAGGAATTGACGCAGTCGTTTAATAGCCTTGGGATTGAATTTGACTTCCGGCACCGCGACCTTAATGTTGAAGCGATTAGAGCAGTTTAAAAATTGGCGCTCTGGTATTGATTGCAACGCGAGTTAGCCCGAACGAAGGCAAACCGCATACAAACGGACGGACACCTAATCCATGATCGGGATGGTTCTTGTAACGCACGGGCGACTTGCGCTAGAGCTGCTCGCCGCACTGGAGCATGTTGTAGGTCCTCAAGCTCAGACCGCGAGCATTTGTATTGGACCAGACGATGACATGGAGCAACGCCGCGCTGAAATAGTAGCGGCCGTTGAAGCTGTTGACTCAAGTAATGGCGTTGTCGTGCTTACGGATATGTTCGGCGGCACACCCTCTAACTTGGCAATTTCCATAATGGAAAACGCAAATGTAGAAGTCATCGCTGGAGTAAACTTGCCGCTCCTGATTAAATTAGCGTCTGTTCGCTCGGCTGAGTCGATATCCGATGCTGTTCTTCAAGCACAAGAGGCAGGACGAAAATATATCAACGTGGCATCGTCCCTACTCGCACAAAACGATTGAGGCGTTTAATCGTTATGTCAGATCCGATTCAGCGGACAGCTAAGATCGTTAATTCCAAGGGCTTGCATGCCCGGGCGGCAGCAAAATTTTGCAAGACCGCAGAACAATACAAAGCCAAAGTATCGGTTTCGCGTGGCGGCATAGAAGTTTCGAGCTGTTCAATTATGGGGTTGCTGATGCTTGCTGCGTCTCAGGGGACAGAAATTACATTGCGCGCCACCGGCGACGACGCTGAGGTTGCGATGGATACAATCTGCCAGCTTGTCGAGGTGGGATTCGATGAAGACTGATAATCGGCAGCTACACTTAAAAGATAGAAAACAAAAAACGTTTGACGGCCTGGAGGTCGGTCGCGGGATAGCTATTGGCACGGTGTATCGCCATGACTCTCGCTATGACGTCTATGTTCGCGAGGTACGAATCCCAGACAATCGCATAAAACGAGAACAGCAAAGATTTGCCATCGCTGTTCGTAAAGCAAATTTTGAAATCGAAGCCTTGCAAGATAAGGCGAAAAAACTGCCCGGCGCAGCACGCGAAGAACTCGGATACCTACTTGAGGCCTATCAACAGATGCTGAGAGGATCACGCCTCATACGCGGGGTGGAGAAACGCATCGCCTCCGACAGAATTAATGCCGAAGCTGCAATCCTCAACGAAATCAATAAAATGGAAGATGCGTTTGCAGCAATGGACGATAGCTATTTGTCCGCCCGTATTGACGACATTCGCGAGGTCGGCAACCGCTTAGTGCGCAGCCTTGGCAAAAAACAGGCTACAGCCTTTGCCTCCCTCCCTCGAAACGCGGTTATCGTTAGCGATGAGCTGTCTCCCGCCGACACGGCATTGCTAGATCCAAAGCAAGTAGCCGGCTTAGCCACGGTCTTGGGCGGCGTCGAAAGTCATACGGCTATCATGGCCCGCTCACTGGCGCTTCCCGCCGTGGTCGCTGCCACAAAACTCACATCGTGGGCACGTAATGGCGATACGATTATTGTCGACGGCGGTGCCGGACAGGTCATTCTCAATCCCTCAGAGGCTGTCCTCGCGCAATACCGCAAACGACGCGCCACCTACCTCCGCAGTCGTCGGTCGCTAGACAAGTTACGCGCGGTACCTGCGGTCACTCAAGACGGCATGGCGATCAACCTGCAAGCCAACATTGAACTACCAACCGAGATAGATAGCGTACTGCGCTCAGGTGCGACAGGTATCGGCCTGCTACGCAGCGAGTTCTTATTCATGAACCGCGACGACTTGCCGGGCGAAGAGGAACAGTTCACCGCTCTGCGGCATGTGATTAAGCGGATGGATGGTCGTCCCGTCACAATACGCACGCTCGATATCGGAGCTGATAAGCTAAGTGACGCGATGGGTTTCGAACCAGGTCCAAATCCAGCTTTAGGACTACGAGCAATACGGTTTTCTTTGAACCGGCGCAAAACTTTCATGGAACAGTTAGCGGCCATTTTGCGTGCCGGGGCGCATGGGCCTGTCCGCATACTCTTACCAATGGTCTGCACCGTTGATGAAGTTCGAGATGTAAGGCGGGTGTTAAATCGTCTCGCGGGACGTTTGAAACGAAAAGGCGTTCGGATCGCTGATCCCATGCCACCGCTTGGCGTGATGATAGAAATACCTGGCGCCGCCCTTGCCGCCGATGCCCTGGCCGCAGAAGCAGATTTCTTTGCCATCGGCACAAATGACCTCACCCAATACACCCTTGCCATCGACCGCACCGACGAGACTGTCGCCTATTTGTACAACCCCCTCCACCCCGCTGTTCTGAGACTCATCCAGTTTTCAGCTGAAGCGGCGGCGGCGGCGGGTATCCCCGTTTCCATATGCGGTGAAATGGCCGGGGATGAGCGGCTCACTCCGCTTTTACTAGGTTTAGGTATTGCCGAACTTTCTATGGCTGCTGGCAGCATTCCGCGAGTCAAAAAGCGTGTACGCGGTCTTAACTTAGCCGCCATCGCGGGCCGGGCCCGACGGGTAACCAGCGACGCTGATCCGGCGAGACTGGACGCATTCATTTCGGATATGGCGGAAGCGTAACTCACAGAGAATTCTCGGCCATCGCTTGCCCCAAGCCGAGTCGGCTGGTATACGCGGGGCCAAATCTTGGGCGGCAGGCGCCGCCCCTCTTACATCCACCCTAGAAGCGCTGCCTCAGGAGCCACCTCAATGAGTTTCACCGACTACAAAGTTGCAGATATTTCTCTAGCCGAATGGGGTCGCCACGAAACCGAAATGGCAGAGACGGAAATGCCTGGCCTGATGGCTCTGCGTGAAGAGTACGGGTCTAGCAAACCGCTTACCGGCGCGCGCATTGCTGGTTGCCTTCACATGACAATTCAGACAGCCGTTCTAATAGAAACACTCACCGCTCTGGGCGCTGAAGTGCGCTGGAGTTCTTGCAATATTTTCTCAACACAAGACCATGCGGCGGCGGCCATTGCGGCGGCCAACATTCCCGTATTTGCTTGGAAAGGTATGAGTGACGAAGAGTTCTGGTGGGCCATTGATCAGACGATTGAAGGACCAGATAGTTGGCGCCCCAATATGATTCTGGATGACGGCGGGGATCTTACTCAGGTAATGCACGAAAAGTTTCCAGCCCTACTTGATGATGTCCGTGGCATTTCGGAAGAAACAACCACCGGCGTACACCGGCTCTATGAAATGGCGAAAGAAGGAACGCTTAAGGTTCCCTGCATTAACGTCAATGATAGCGTTACCAAATCTAAATTCGATAACGTCTATGGCTGTCGCGAAAGTCTTGTGGACGGCCTGCGCCGCGCCACCGACGTCATGATGGCTGGCAAGGTAGCTGTGGTAAATGGATACGGAGATGTTGGCAAAGGCTCGGCGGCGTCAATGCAGAATGCCGGGTGCCGGGTCATCGTGACAGAGGTGGATCCTATTTGCGCCTTACAGGCTGCTATGGAAGGGTTTGAAGTGGCGACCATGGATGATACCGCCTCCATAGGCGATATCTTCGTGACCACAACGGGCAACGTGAACGTCATCACCATTGATCATATGCGAGCCATGAAACACCGCGCCATTGTCTGCAACATAGGCCACTTCGATACGGAAATTCAGGTAGACGCCTTAAAGAATCACAAATGGCACAACGTCAAGCCGCAAGTCGATGAAATCGAATTTCCTGACGGCAAGCGCATCATCCTACTCGCGGAAGGCCGCTTAGTGAATCTTGGTTGCGCCACAGGGCACCCGAGCTTCGTTATGAGCGCCTCGTTTACCAACCAAGTGCTTGCTCAAATCGAGTTATGGAACAACGCGGACAAATATGAAACGCAGGTTTACGTTCTTCCCAAACACCTAGACGAAAAAGTGGCTGCTCTGCACCTGGAAAAAATAGGCGCCAAGCTAACCAAGCTGACCACCGAACAGGCTGAATATATTGGCGTTGATGTTCAGGGACCGTTCAAGCCAGAAGCCTATCGTTACTAACCAACCCTAGAGGTTGGGCCGAACTCGAATATTAAACGCGATTGAGATGCGGTCCGTATCACCCCAATAAGGGTGAACCATGTGCTTGAGCCAACTGGGAAAGACAATCATTTGTCCTGTTTCTGGGATAAATGACTTGATGTCACCGAAGGGAAGTCCTGGAATTGCCATCATTTCAGCTCCCGCTCTCGGATCCAGAAACTCAATGGCACCGGATTTGGGACGATCGGCATTTGGCGGGTCGCCCGCATCGACATAGTAAACGCCTGACCACACACACGAAGGGTGGGTGTGGACTAGGTTGTAGTCTCCCTGGCGGTTTAAATTGGCCCACGCATTTAATTCAAGCTTTCCTTGATAGGTCTGCCCATCGGATGTGACTTCTGTGAGAGTCTGAAAGGCGGCTACAATCCAATGTTGCAATTGAGCGATTGCTGGCCCACCCCAAGACAGAAAGTCTTCATCTGAATGCCAACCACCTTGGTTGCTTTTCTGCACGCTTTTGTGTGATTTAGAGCGATTAAGTATAAGCGCTTTAAGTTCCTTGTTTACCTCACCTGATTCTGAATCCGGGAATCGACGACGCATGACAGGCGTTGTCCACCAAACCAATGTATCTGATTCCATCGTGAAATCAGTCGACTGCATGCCAGCATCTGGTTTTGGTGATTGATCCGCCATTTTACGCCCTACATGAGATCCAAGAGCGCGATGTTAAAGGCTACGGATATGCGCTCACCTTCACCGTGGTAAGCGCGAACACCATGAATTAACCACGATGGAAAAAATAGCATTTGGCCATTCATTGGATTGAATTGCCGACCTTTGCCAAATCTGCCGAACGGGTCTTGGCACATGCCAGCTCCAGACCGAGGGTCCTGGAAATAGATAAAGCCGGACAACTTCTCAAGGTCAACGGGCGTTCCAACATCAACGTAATATACGCCTGACCACGCACTCTGGGGATGATTGTGTGTATCGTTGGCATGGCCGTGTCCATTTACGTTGGCCCAGCATGTGATATTAACTCCACCTGAGTATCCTTGCCCCTTACTTGTTCGCTGCGTCGCTTTACGAAAGCCCTCAAGAATCCATTTCCTTAGGGTGACCACCGCCGGTGAGGGCCAAGTCAGCATATCATCCGTTGAATGCCACCCACCTAGATTACTTTTAACGACGCCCTCTGATTGCTTCCGGCGATCTAGGATTAGGGCCTTTAGATCGGCATTGAGGCCTACAGCCTCAGGCCAAGTAAGCGCAAATACCGGTGTACCCCACCAAAGCTCGACATCATTTTGTAATTTTAGATCCATATCCGTAAAAGGTCTTCACCTCGGTTTTCCTGGTGATCTCTATACCATATAACCTAATCAAGCGATTGGATTATGGTCAGAAATAAGAGGTCTAATTCTGAACTGTACAAAAGAATTTCTGAGCGTCTTTGCACCCACATCGCATAAGACGGCCCAGCATTTTAAGAAAGAAGGATCCGCGTGACCATTCTTGCGTCTCCTATTTGGCTGGCCGCGATCGGTGCTGTCGTCTTAATCGTATTGCCGGGCCTCGCAATATTGTTCTGGCAACATCGGGGCTGGCGCACTGCGGAACACCGATTACTCAACTCGGAAGACAGACTGGCAGCCACTTGGGCCGCGTTAGACGCGTCCCCCGACGGTTATTTTGGTTGGTTGGAATCAGACAGAGATGACGGACAATGCTCTCGAAGACTAGCCGTTCTGTTGGACCTGTACCGAGGCACGGATGCGATCTTTGAAGATGTCGTGAGCGGCTTCGAGCATGAGTCGGGCCAACGCTTGTCGGATGCCGTAGACACGCTGCGGCGCGATGGCCGTGGATTCATAATAGAACTCAACCATGCCGCAACAGGACGTCGCATCGAAGGCCGTGGCGTGCGTGCAAATACAGACGGTGATGCCCAATCTATTGATATGCTGTGGATGAGTGACGTCACCGAAGGTGTTGCAGCCGTAGACACCCTGACAAAAGAAAACGAAAACCTTGTAGAAACCAACGGTCGTTTGCAAAGCACCTTGGATGGGCTTGTCTCACCCGTGTGGTTGCGAGACGACGATCTCTCTCTAATTTACTGCAATGCTGCATATGTAAAAGCTGTAGACGCCCGCAACGCAAGAGATGTTGCGAGCCGAGGCCGGGAGATTGCTCCTCGCGCCGCCGTTCGCGAAGCAAGAGCTTTAGCAGCGGCAGCGCGCGCATCGGGCATCACGAGATCAGCACCATTTCATATGGTGATTGACGGCAGTCGACGCCTCATGGAAGTCACAGAAAACCCTGTTTCCCTTCATCGTGATGGAGAAGACGCGAGCGAGAATGAGGAACGCACACTCTCTCTTTTTGGAGATGGCAGCGGCCTGATGACCGCAGGGTTCGCCTACGATATCACACAACAAGAAGAATTAGAGACCAGGCTAAGTCGCGAAACAGCTTCCCACGGTGAAGTCTTGGAAAGACTTGGCACGGCCATAGCCGTATTTGGTGCGGATCAACACCTCGCCTTCCACAACACTGCATTTACCCAACTCTGGGATCTCGACTCCCTATGGCTTGCTGAAGGACCGTCATTTGGAGACGTCCTTGAAGCACTTCGCGATCAGCGCCGGTTACCGGAAGTGGCTGACTTCCCTGCATTTAAAGAGAAAGAACTGGATCGCTTTCACTCGCTTATCGATCCACTTGAGGACGTCATGCATCTTCCTGATGGTATTACGTTGCGTCGTGTCGTCGCCCCTCACCCCATGGGAGGACTCCTAACCACCTATGAGAACGTGACTGATACTCTGGCCATGGAGCGCTCATACAACACTCTGATCGCCGTGCAGCGAGAAACCATCGACAACCTTAATGAAGCCATCGCCGTTTTCTCTGCGGACGGTCAATTGCAATTGGCCAACCCGGCTTTCCTGTCTCTATGGGATTTGCCGCGCAAAGTAGTTAGTGAACAGACATCGGTTACAGATGTTATGAACATGACCGCAGACCTTTTCGCGGATACCGAATCCCTAACCGGATACAGAAGCCTTATCCTCGGTGCGCTTTCTCCAGAATCGGAACGTCTAACCCGCCAGGCGCGATTCGAGCGGCGCGATGGCGTCGTGGTGGAAGTCGTAGCCGCACCCTTGCCTGACGGTGGCGTATTATTTTCGTACGATGATGTCTCAGACCCAGCAAAGGCCGAGAGCGCTCGAAGAACCCGCGCACGAGCACTCACAGTCAACGAGAAGCTACGCAGCGAATTTATTATAGACGCTATGGAAGAATTGCGCGCGCCTTTATCTGCATTGGCCAACGACATTCATGATAACGGTGAGCAGACACCTCTCATGCCAGTGTCGATTGCCAGTCTTTTGAAACTGATAGACGACATAGGTGAGCTGGCCGCCCTGGAGTCAGGGAAAGAGTCATTGAAACTGGATAATCTTGACTTACCAGCTACAATCGAGTCAGTGAAAAGCCTTACTCAGGAAACGTTTACCGCGCGCAATTGGACTATTGAAACATCCTGCGCCGAGTCCGTAAATTTGATCGTTGGCGACAGCCAGCGTATCCGGCAAATGCTCTATCATCTTATTGTCGGGGCCCTGCTTGGCGCCCCGCCGGGTGGAAAAGCATCTCTAAAAATTAATCGAATTGAAAAGCAGGATGGACCTGCAACGTTGTCGATCGAAGTGGTTGGGCCACCCAATCCGAACCAAGATGAAGAAATACACTGGGCCGGGTTAGCGTTGGTTCGTCACGTTGCTGAATTGCATGGCGGGCAAACGGATGCGGAAATTCTAGAGGATGGCTCTCGTACGGTCAGGTGCGTCCTGCCTGACGGCAGCTAAGGCGTCACCATCCGTTGCAGCGGGTTGTCTCGGTCGGTACAACGGACGGTGTGTTAACTGGAGTTGCGCTACACCCGTGTCGATCCTTCGCATAGAAACTGAAAAAGAAACGTTGGCCTTGGGCGCTGCCTTGGCGAAACTGGCTCAATCTGGCGACGTGATCACTCTTTCGGGTCCGTTAGGTGTAGGAAAAACAACGCTCTCGCGGGGATTTATCATCGAACGCATAGGCTCAGAAATAGATGTTTCTAGCCCTACGTTCACGCTCTCCCACGTTTATGACCTAACGACGCCACCGGTATGGCACTTCGACTTTTATCGCATCGATACACCAGAAGATGTTGAAGAACTTGGGTTGGATGAAGCTCAGGCCGATGGCATCAGCTTGATCGAATGGCCAGACCGCGCAGCAGCTTGGCTTCCGGCCGAGCGCCTAGATATTACGATGGCCGCAATGACCGACTCAGACGCTAGAACCGCGACAATGTCCGCAAGCCCAAAATGGAGGTCTCGCATGGACGAGCTGGTCGCAATACACGGTGACTTATGAACGCGACGCGCAGAGCGGCAGCGGACGACTTTCTCGCCGCACATGGGTGGGGCAATGCGGTGCGGAATCCTTTGGCTGGGGATGCCTCTTTCCGGCATTACGAAAGGATTGTCAGAAAAACAGGAGACCAAGTAGTCCTCATGGACGCGCCACCCCCTCAGGAGGATGTGCGACCGTTTGTGACCATAGCCCGCCACCTGTCAGCGCTTGGCTTATCAGCGCCGACTATTCTCGCTGTCGACGAAGATCAAGGATTCTTGCTTCTCGAAGATCTCGGCGATGATACATACACCCGCCTCCTCGCTGCAGGTCACGATGAGGCCGCGCTTTACGCCCTTGCAACGGATACCCTCATTTACCTGCACAAAACACCGGAAACGAAAGTTATTCCCGCTGGCGTCGTCAACTATGGCAAGGACCGTCTCCTAGAGGAAGTGGACAGGTTGAATGTCTGGTACTTGCCTTTGGTCGGAGCAGCACCTCTACCCTCTGACGTCCGCGAGTCGTACCTGGAGTTATGGCAAGGTATTCTTCCTGATGCCTGGAAAGTACCATCATCATTGGTGTTGTTTGACTATCACCTCGACAATTTGCTTCTGCTTTCCGACCGATCCGATGTTGAAGCGTGTGGCCTATTGGACTTCCAAGATGCGGTGCAGGGTCCCGTGACCTACGATTTGATGTCACTGCTGGAGGATGCGCGTCGCGATATTGATCCAAACCTAGTCTTGGACATGAAGGCGCGATATCGCGCTGCTTTTCCAGATATCTCAAACAACGACTTTGAAACGTCATGGGCCGTCATGGCTGCACAACGTCACATTCGTGTCATTGGCACCTTTGCCCGACTTAAGTTGCGTGATGATAAACCGCACTACCTAGAGCACATGCCACGGCTATGGCGTTATATGGAAACTTGCTTAAAACACCCGGTGCTCGCCCCTCTTAAGAACTGGTTAGACACGCATGTACCTTCAGATCTCCGTGTGGTTCCAGAATGACCTTCCAAATTAAGACGGTAATGGTTCTAGCTGCAGGTCTCGGCACGCGAATGAAACCTCTCACCGACGAGCGTCCAAAACCAATGGTCGAAGTCGGTGGCAAAACTCTCATCGACTGGGTTCTTGATGACGCGACTGATGCAGGCATTGAAAGCGCTATTGTAAATGTGCACTACAAGGCGGAACTTTTGCGTGAGCATTTAGCCCAGCGTAGCCACCCGGCCATTACACTATCTGATGAATCGGCTTTGCTCCTCGACACGGGTGGTGGGGTCGCAGCGGCACTTCCCCTGATCAATGACAGTGTATTTCTTGTCACCAACAGCGACGCTCTGTGGCACCACGGACTAGGTCCAGCCCTGGATACTCTCCGAACTGCTTGGTCAGGTGACATGGACGCGCTCTTGTTGCTTGCCGACATGAAAAAAGCGTTTGGATTTGACGGCGCGGGAGACTTCTCGATCGGCGATGACGGTGCGCCAATGCGGCGCGGCTCTCAACCGACCGCGCCAACAGCTTACGCTGGGACACAATTGGTGCACCGACGCTTGTTCGACAACCATCCAGAAGGCGCCTTTTCATTCAATAAGCTGTGGGACACAGCATTGGCCGCGGGCCGACTTAAAGCAGTCCTTCATGATGATGACTGGTATCACGTTGGAACGCCTGATGCCGTCGAACCCACAGGGCGCGCATTGACCATGGAATCGTACGCGTCGTGACCGAACCGACACGCGGCTGGCTTTCTGCAGCAACAAAAGCGGGTGATCGATTATGGTCGATCCCTCCAGCCTTGGGTTTTGTCGACGCTCTCGTCGACGGTCTGTTGGCCGAGACCGGGGGTGATCCCTTAGCCCTCGCAGATATCACCGTGCTGGTCCCTACCAGGCGTTCTGGACGATCACTTCGAGACGCCTTTTTGCGACGCGCGGATGGCAAGCCACTGTTGCTACCGCGCCTGATGCCTCTTCAGGATATCGATGAAGACGAAGCCCTGCTCGCGGGATTCGGCACCGGTGACACCGCGCCACTCGATATCGCACCTCCAATCGCACCATTGTCTCGTCAGATTCTGTTGACTCGCCTCATCATGAGCCAATCAAACGCACAGGGAGAATATCAAAGCCCGGAGCAAGCCGCGCGACTGGCTCAGGAGTTGGCCCGCTTACTTGACCAAGTCCAAACCGAGCGTTTGAGCTTCAAATCATTGTCTTCTTTGGTTCCCGAAACTTTAGCGACCCATTGGCAAGTCACACTGACATTCCTCCAGCTTGTCACCCAACATTGGCCAGGGATTTTGGAAGAGCGTGGTGCCCTAGACCCAGCCGAACATCGCAACCTGGTGTTCGCCGCTCAGGCGGAAGCCTGGCAACACGCCCCACCACGTGGGCTCATTGTTGCTGCTGGCTCAACCGGTACAATTCCGGCCACACGTAAACTCCTCTCCGTCGTCACCACCCTTCCCAACGGTTGCCTTGTGCTCCCCGGACTCGATCATGGTTTAGAGGATGAAGCGTGGAATGTGCTGGAGGAAAGCCATCCGCAATACACATTGAAAGCACTTCTGGATCATTTTGAAACGTCTCGCAATTCTGTTTCTGTCTGGCCGATCGAGCCAACCTTTGACGCTGCCCAACAACGGCAACGTTTGATTTGCGAGATCATGCGTCCGGCCGAGACCAGTGATCGCTGGCAAGCCCTAGACGGACTGACACAAAACGCGGTCGACGGCATTCAGAGAATTGAAGCACCGACGCCCCGCGAGGAGGCAGCGGCTATCGCATTGGCTTTGCGTTGGGTGGCGGAAGAAGCAGGTCTCACAGGTGCACTGGTAACACCCGACCGCGCCCTTGCTCGCCGCGTATCAGCGGAACTGGACCGGTGGGATTTGACCGTTGATGACTCTGCTGGCCAACCCTTGACCGAAACACCGCCCGGTGTGTTTCTCCGTTTAACCGCTGCGATGGCAATGGAGAAATGCGCGCCTATCCCATTTCTTTCGGCCTTAAAACACCCCCTTGCCGCCGGCGGAATGGCACCGGCGGAATTTCGAGACAGGGTCCGTGATTTGGAGGTGGCCATCTTGCGAGGCCCACGCCCACCAGAAGGTTTAATGGGTCTGCGCAATACTTTAGCCGGGCACGACGACCGTGCGCCGGAGTTGGATACATGGCTGGCAGAGCTACAGAGAGAGATGAGCGCCTTCGATGCTGTCATGGACGGTGACGCAACATCGCTTCGTACAATATTGCATGCCCATTTAGAGTGGGTTGAGGCCCTTGCAGCCACTGACGAAATGGCCGGTCCATTGCGTTTGTGGGCAGGACCCGCAGGCGAATCTCTCGCGCGATTTATCTCCGAGCTTGATGACGCCGCGCCAGACCTCGGGGACATTCATCCCACCGACTACCTTGGCCTACTTGAAGCTCTTCTCGCCGGACAAGTCGTGCGCCCACCTTACGGCACGCATCCGCGGCTAAGTATTCTTGGGCCATTGGAGGCACGTCTTCTCAGGCCAGATGTTTTAATTCTCGGGGGACTTAACGAAGGCACCTGGCCCGCCAATGCCGATACCGATCCATGGATGAGCCGCCCCATGCGCAAGGCCTTCGGGCTACCACAGCCCGAACGACGCATTGGACAAGCGGCCCACGATATTGCCCAAGGGCTGGGTGCACCGGATGTCATCCTGACACGGTCCTTAAAAGTTGAGGGCACGCCAACCGTGGCATCGCGGTGGTGGCGACGGTTCGACCAAGTCCTGGTGGCTGCAGGTATTCAAGCTCTCAGTGACACAGGCCGCTACGCCTGGCTGCCGTGGGCGGCAGCGCTAACTCGTCCAGACAGAATTAAAGCCTGGCCCGCGCCCGCGCCCACTCCCCCAGTTGAAGCCCGCCCAAGACGCTTGCGGGTCACTGAGGTAGAAACATGGATGCGCGATCCCTACGAGATTTATGCGCGCCACGTTCTAAAATTAAGGGCTTTAGATCCAATTGACGCCGACGCGAGCGCGGCCGACTACGGCACAATTGTCCATGACGTCCTTCAAGATTTTGTTCGGGCCTATCCGAACGAGCTTCCCAAGAACATTGACAAAATTCTGCAGGAACTCGCCACCTCGACTTTTGGACGGGCCGATCTAGCACCAGGGATTTTAGCGTTCTGGTCTCCGCGGTTTGACCGAATCGCAAAATGGTTCGCCGCGATCGAGCGGGATGGCCGGTCGGACGTTCAAACAGCCCACGCGGAGGTTTCTGGTTCACTCTCACTTGCCGCCCCGGCGGGACCATTTGAATTGTCAGCCCGAGCAGACCGGATTGACGAACTGAAAGATGGATCTCTAGCCATTACCGATTACAAAACAGGAGCCGCACCATCGCCAAAAGAAGTCGCAGCTGGGTACGCCCCTCAACTGCCATTGGAGGCCGTCATCGCGGCGGAGGGTGGTTTTAAAGGCATCCCAGCCAAATCCGTATCTGACCTTGCTTATTGGCGCCTCACCGGCCGCGGCGAGGGTGGCGAGGTGCGATCCGCCGGAGATAATGCCGAAGACCTCCGCACAGAAGCACTCGAAGGGCTAACGGCGCTCATCAAAATTTTCGATCAAAAACAGACCCCCTACGAATCTCGACCACACCCCGACATGGCGCCACGCTATGGCGACACGCAGCATCTTGCACGCGTTAAAGAATGGGCAGCAGCTGAAGGCGGAGAGCAATGAACAACCTCTCTCCAGTTGCCATAGCAACACGACAGCAAAGTCGTGCCGCCGACCCCGCATCTTCGGTTTGGGTGTCCGCATCGGCAGGGACGGGTAAAACCAAAGTCCTGACCGATAGAGTCTTAGCCTTGATGCTGTCTGGAACGGCACCGCACCGCATTCTATGCCTGACCTTTACAAAAGCGGCGGCGGCGGAAATGGCCAATCGCATAGCCACAACGTTGAGCGCTTGGGTGATTGCACCGGAAGACGACCTCACCACTGAAATCGAGCGCCTTTTGGGGCACGAACCGAATCAGAAAGAACTAACCATCGCCCGGCGTTTGTTTGCACGCGTCTTGGAAACGCCTGGCGGAATGAAGATCGAAACTATTCACGCCTTTTGCCAATCCATTCTGCGGCGATTCCCCCTCGAGGCGGGATTGGCGCCGCATTTCGATTTGTTGGCCGATCAAGATGCGCTCGACCTCTTAGAGACAGCACGAGAGACCGTCATTGCTCATGCCCACGAAGGGGATGACGACACTCTAGCAGATGCATTAGCGGTGATCGTGCATCGGGTTCATGAATTGCGCTTTCCAGATCTGATGGCCGCGATTTCTCTCTCGCGCGACAAAATAACTCGCGTTCTAGATGCACATGGCGGAGTCAACGAGGCGACAGAGGCTTTACGTCACACTCTTGGCATTGCCTCGACAGATACGCCGGACAGTGTGCGACGGACTGCCTGCGATGATACTGCCTTCAATGGAGCGGCGCTCAAAGAGGCAGCCAGCGCCCTCAGCAGCGGTAGCAAAACCGATCAAGCCCGCGCTGAAACAATTTCAAGCTGGCTAAAGCGCGGTGCCGCAGAACGCACAGACCTCTTTATCGAGTACACACTCGCGTTTCTCACGGCCGCCGGCACGATAAGAGCAAAGCTGTCTACAAAATCCGTCTCTGATGCCAATCCCAACGTTGTCGATAGCCTTAACGCCGAAGCCACTCGGCTACTCGGTGTTCTCGACAAACTCCGCGCGGCTGAAGTTGCGCTCGCAACGGAGGCGCTGCTGGTTCTGGGACAAGCCTTTCTCACCGAATATCAGGATCGCAAAGCTGGTCAGGCACGGCTCGACTACGATGATCTTATTCAAAGCACTCGCGCATTATTAGGGCGTGCCGGGGTTGCAGCCTGGGTGCTTTTTAAATTGGATGGTGGCCTTGATCACCTTTTGATAGATGAAGCTCAAGACACCAGCCCGGATCAGTGGGCTGTCATTCAAGCGCTAACAGAAGAGTTCTTTGCCGGTGAAGGCCGTCACGAAACTCAGTCAGATGTCGTCCGTACCGTGTTTGCAGTAGGCGATCGCAAACAATCGATTTACAGCTTTCAAGGTGCAGACCCGGATGGTTTTGACCGGATGCGGCAGTTTTTTACTGAGCGCACACAACAGGTCGGCCATGCGTGGGCGGACGTCGACCTTGGTGTGTCGTTCCGCTCGACCACGGCAGTCCTCCGCGCCGTTGACGCTGTTTTCGACCAGCCGACCGCTAGCGATGGCGTAACCCCATCGGATGAGTCTTTGGTGCATCTCGCCGCTCGCGAAGGACAGAGCGGTAGCGTAGAGCTATGGCCCCCCATTGATCCAGACGACGCCGACGACCCTGCCCCCTGGAAGCCACCGGTCGAACGATTGAGTGGTGAGTCTGCACAGACCCGCCTCGCCCGCCTGATTGCAAAACGGATTGCTCATATGTGCACCAGCGGTGAGCAGCTTGAATCTCATGGTCGGTCAATCCGTGCTGGCGATATTTTGGTTTTGGTCCGGCGTCGCAATGACTTTGTCGATGATCTCGTCCGGGCCCTCAAAGACTTAAAGATTTCGGTCGCCGGAGTGGACCGTATGGTCCTTATTGAACAGATCGCAGTAATGGATCTCGTCGCTCTTGGCAGATTCTTGCTGTTACCCCAAGACGACCTAACGTTAGCGACTGTACTCAAGAGCCCTTTAATCGGCATCACTGAAGAGCAACTGTTCGACTTGGCCCATGATCGAAAAGACAAAACCTTGTGGGCCGCACTGACAGAACATGCTGGAGCGGAGTCAGCCTTTGGTAACGCCCATCACGTGCTCAGCGACGTCCTTTCACAAACCGATTTTCTCGGACCCTTCGCGCTCTATGCGCATATCCTGACGGCGCACGATGGCCGCCGCAAATTGCTCAGTCGATTGGGCATGGATGCAGACGACCCGATAGACGAATTTTTGGGACAAGCGTTAGAATACGAAAGACGCCACACTCCAAGCTTAGAAGGCTTTCTCCATTGGCTTGAGCACGGACGCCTGGAAGTTAAGCGCGATCTTGAGCAAGCCAACCGGGACGCCGTGCGTATCATGACGGTGCATGGCGCCAAGGGTCTGCAAGCACCCATCGTTTTCTTGCCGGACACTCTGCAAGTGCCGACCCACGGGGAACAACTTCTATGGACAACAGACGACCACGGCCGACCGCTTATGCTGTGGGCACCCAGCGCCGCGGACCGAGACAGCGTTACAACGGCATCGAAAGCTGAGACCGATAACGCACGCGACCGGGAGTACCGACGCCTCCTATACGTTGCAATGACCCGAGCGGAAGACCGGCTATATGTGTGCGGATGGAACACCGCTCGTACCGCGCCACAGTCCTGCTGGTACAATCTTGTTCACACCGCACTCGAACCTATTGGCGACGTGGTAATGGACCCTTTCTTGGTACAGGCCGGGCTGGCCGACGGAAACGTTATTCGCCTGTCAGACCCCCAGACAGCGCCTACAGAGAACGCTGACGCGCCAGAGGATTCGATTCCGGACATTCCCGCGATCTTTGCATGGGCGAATGAACCGGCAGCTACCGAACCAGCCCCATCCAAACCCTTGGCGCCATCTCGGCCGACTACAGAAGAACCGCCAGTGACGCCACCATTGAGTCAATCCCAACCCAACCGGTTCCAGCGCGGACTCTTAATCCACCGACTGCTGCAAAGCCTCCCCGACTTGCCTTCGGACTCCCGCCGTACCGCCTCGACTGCCTTTCTGTCCCGGCCTGTTTGGGCGCTTATGCCCGAAGACGCAGACGCCATTGCTGACGAAACGATGGCTGTATTGGAGCACAAGGATTTTGCCCCGGTGTTCGGTCCTGGCTCTAAGGCGGAAGTGCCGGTGACTGGGTTGATCAACGGCCACGTCTTATCTGGCCAGGTTGACAGACTTGTCGTCTCAGAAAATGACGTGATGATCGTCGATTATAAAACAAACCGACCACCGCCACGCACGGCTGATGCAGTCAATCCAACCTATCAGTTCCAGATGGCGGCCTATCGCGCCGCCTTGTCAGAAATCTATCCGGATAAAACTATCCGCTGCGTCTTACTTTGGACCGATGGACCCTTCATCACTGAATTACCATCAACACTGTTAGATGCCGCATGGAAGCGAGAAACCAGCGATGAATGATACGGCTCTTGATTTTCCATCGCAGTCCGTCACCATCGCGCTATGACCAACCCTCCTTCAGATTCAGGCTCTTTTTTACACGGCTTTTGGTATGTCGCAGCGGTGACCCGGGATATTCACCGTGGCAAGACTGTTCATCGCACCCTACTTGGGGAGCCCATTCTGATCGGCCGAGATAATAGCGGTGATGTGTTCGCTCTTAAGGACACCTGCCCACATCGCGGCACTCTTCTATCTCGCGGCATATTCGACGGTGAAACTGTGGAATGCCCATATCACGGTTGGCGCTTTGCAACGAGCGGCAAGTGTGTCGCAATACCTTCTCAAAAAGAAGGACAGCGCCCTCAAGCAGTCGATATTCGCGCGCGGTCTTATCCCGTAAGGGAATCCGAGGGTATCATTTGGGTGTTCATGGGCGGCAACAAGCCAAGTGAAGACCTACCCGATGTCCCTGGAGTGCCAGAGATTGGCCACCGGTTTCAATTGCACCTTCACCGAACGTTTAATTGCAACATTGATCTCGCCATCACTGGCCTAATGGACCCCGCCCATGGAGCTTTTGTCCACGCCTCTTCCATTTGGCGAAGGCATCGCGACGTCCGTGACAAAGAGAAAGCATTCTCGCCCGCACCACTCGGCTGGCGCATGGATCGGCACATCGCGTCTGGAAATGCCCGTGCTTATCGCCTGTTCTTGGGCGGCGCACCCGAAACAGAAATCACATACACCTTACCGGGCATTCGCGTTGAACACGCGACCACCGGAAAAGCCACATACTGTGGCTTAACGGCTTGCACGCCGATCGATGCCAACACCACTGACGTGAATCATATTATGTATTGGGATATTCCAGGCGGGGCTGTTCTGCGCGGTCTTGTTCGCGTGTTCGCCAATCGCTTTCTCAGTCAGGATGCCAACGCAGTATTGGATATGCGTGATGGTCAGGCGTTTGCCCCGGAGACCATGTTGGTCGAAGATGCAGACTCACAAATTCGCTGGTACTACCGCCTTAAGAAAGAGTGGCAACAGGCTCAAACCGACCAGCGCCCCTTCAAGAATCCCATAGAACCGCAGACTTTGCGCTGGCGCAGCTAATCTCAGCAGACACGCGCCAATCGCCGCAGGGTGGTCTTTTGACGCACTCACTAAACCGGGGCACACCGTTGCCTTGACCCCTGCCCAAGCCGTTCCTAGATTGAGGAATCAGTAGGCCCCTCAGGCCCCAGATTTAATTCAACAAAAGGACGATTGTTCATGAAACACGTATCCGATGATTCCTTCGAGTCCGATGTGCTCAAAGCCGATGGGCCAGTGCTTGTGGATTTCTGGGCAGATTGGTGCGGGCCGTGCAAACAGATTGGGCCCATCCTTGACGAAATGGATAGAGAGATGGGTGAGAAAGTCACCATCGCCAAAGTTAATATTGATGATAACCCTGACATTCCAACCAAGTACGGTGTGCGCGGTATTCCAACCCTCATCCTATTTAAAGACGGAGAGGTTGCCGCCACTAAGGTCGGCGCTTTGCCAAAAAGCAAATTGGTTGAATGGATCGAGTCTTCAATCGGGTAATTGGCAGTCAAGTACGATCATAGCCCCGCCCTTGTGACGGGGCTTTTGATTCCGAGAGCCAAAACACGGTACAAAAATACATAAGAACGACCGCCAGCCTGCGGGAATTTAAGAGCGACGGTTATGTGACTGATACAGCCTATATGGCCAAATATCAGCCGATCCCTGCCGCGCAAAGAGGTGCAACAGCATCTCAACAATCGAATAATGCATATTCGCACCAAGCAGCTCGCCAAACTTCTCGAGCTCGGCGTCGTTATGATCTCGGACTAACACCTTACCGGTGTTTTTTTAGAACCTCACCTGCCAGGTACAGAGATCCACAAACCAAAACACGTCCGCCCGACGTCGCCAGGTGGGGCTGCAGAGACGCCAAAGCAGACATAACATCTGTGCATGCCATGACCTCGGTCATTCCAGCTTCACGGCCCACGTTCTCTAAGTCGTTAGGTGGTGCGCAACCATCGTGGTCTGGAATTGGCACTGTAGCCATCGCGGTCAGATGAGGAACAAGCGGGCTCAAGTAGCCGCTCAAGTCTTTCCCGGCCATCATACCGCAAATCGCGACAGTCGGCCGGGGCTCAGCCGCCAACCAATGCGCCAGGGCCTCCCCAGCTGCGGGGTTATGGCCGCCGTCCAGGCGCACCTCCCACCCGTGGGGAACACAGGCAACCACAGGACCCTCGGTTAACCTTTGTAAGCGCGCTGGCCAGTCAATCTGGCGCATACCAGATCTAAGACCAAATGCTGGAATGTCGACGGGCAACCGCGCCAAGGTCGCCAAAGCAATACCGAGATTTACGATCTGATGCGCACCCGACAGTGCCGGACGTGGCAGCGACCAGTCGGTTTGTGCATCCTGGTAGCGGACAGTGCCAAAATCATCTTCTTCAATGGTCCAATCTTCATGCTGCCACACCACTGTCACGCCTAGTTTAGCCGCCGTATTTTTGATAACCTCTGCCGCCTCAGGCGATTGTGCGGCACTTATGCAAGGTGCACCGGCCCTCATAATCGCCGCCTTCTCACCGGCAATCTCAGCCAGGCTGTGCCCAAGGTAACTCATGTGATCCAAGGCGATTGGCGTAAGCACCGTCGCTTTTGGGTGAGGAACGACGTTTGTCGCATCTAGCCGACCACCAAGCCCTGTTTCTAGCAGAAGGAAATCGGCCGGAATTTGTGCGTAGGCGTGATAAGCAACCGCAGTAATAATTTCGAAAAAAGTGATGGGGGCTTCGCCGTTGACGTGTTCAACGTGACCGATCAATTCGGATAAAAGCATTGGATCGATGAGATCACCGCATAGCCGGATTCGTTCCGTAAATGAAACTAGATGGGGCGACGTGTAGACATGCACCCGATAACTTGATGCCTCAAGTGCCGCCCGCATCATCGCGATAACGGACCCCTTACCATTTGTACCAGCAACATGGACGACCGGTGGAACTCGTAAATGCGGAGAACCTAAATCCGTTAGAAGCCTCTCAATCCGACCCAACGAAAGATCTATGACTTTGGGATGCAGCGCTTTTATTCGCTCAAGGGCGGATACCAGATCCGGCGGATCATTTGGCATAGGAGTAATCAGGATTTATCCGACCCGTCGTCGCCCTCGGACTCGAATAAACTTTCATCAGGAATGGAGGGGTCGGGAGGAGACGCAAGCAAACGATCTGCATCCTCTTTCTTACGACGGCGGCGTTTCCGACCAACACTATCTAATGACAGAACCGGTGCAGCCGGATCGCGATGCAAGAGCAAGCCTAGCAGCTGAACTAGCGATTCATGGAGCTTAGATCGATGAACCACCATATCCACCATGCCATGCTCCAGTAGATACTCAGCTCTTTGAAAGCCCTCAGGGAGGGTTTCTCGAATGGTCTGCTCAATCACCCGCGCACCAGCAAAACCAATTATGGCGCCTGGCTCCGCGACTTGAATGTCTCCAAGCATTGCAAAAGACGCGGTTACGCCACCGGTCGTGGGGTCGGTCAACAGAACAATATAAGGCAGGCCCTTTTCACGCACGCGGTCAACGGCAACAGTGGTCCGAGCCATTTGCATTAAAGATAAGATTCCCTCCTGCATACGAGCACCGCCAGATGACGGGATAACGATCAGAGGGGCTTCTTGAAGAATTGCAAGTTCGGCAGCCGCAACAATACCCTCACCAACAGCAGTTCCCATTGAGCCACCAAGAAAACTAAACTCGAACGCTGCAATGACGACATTAATTCCACCCATCGTGCCATGAGAAACCACAATTGCGTCTTTAGAGCCCGTCTTTGACTTAGCTTCTTTAAGTCGATCGCTATATTTTTTTTTGTCTTTAAACTTGAGCGGGTCAGCCGCAACGGACGGCAACTCAATTTCTGTCCATTTTTTATTATCGAACAGAATTTCCAGCCGTTGTCGCACCGGTAGGCGCATATGGTGGTCGCAATGGGGACAAACGCGGAAGCTCTTTTCGAGCTCTCGGTGAAAGACCATTTCGCTACAGCTCTGGCACTTGTGCCATAGATTGTCCGGCGCCTCTCTTGGCTGCACCAATCGCTTAATCTTCGGCCGAACAAAGTTCGTCAGCCAATTCATGCATCCACTCCCGTAGAAGCGTTTTCAGCACTATCAAGACGTGCCGCCTGAACACCATTCGCTAAATCTTTAACAAAATCGAGGACGCGCGTTGCCAATCCTGGCTTTGCACGCCACTCACTGTCGATGCCATCGGTAATAATATCGACTATTGCAGAACCAACAACGACGGCATCAGCAAACTGCGCCATTTCCGCCGCCTGTGACGCCGTGCGAATGCCAAAACCCACCCCAAGTGGCAAATCTGTTTGTGTTCTCATTGCAGCAACGCGCGCGCTTACCTCTGAAATGTTAGCTGATTTTGTCCCGGTTACACCTTTGACGGCAACGTAGTACACAAAACCACTGGCTTGCTCGAGAACACGCGGAAAGCGAACCCCGTCCGTTGTAGGTGCAGCCAGAAAAATCATGTGTAAATTGTTGGTCCGCAAATGTTGATTCAGCTCTTCCGCTTCTTCTGGGGGAAGATCAACAATGATGACGCCATCAACACCTGCATTTGCTGCCGCTTCAGCAAATTCCGCCAGTCCATAACAATAGATTGGATTGTAATAGCCCATCAATATGACAGGCGTATCCATCTCCCACTCGCGCATGTCCGCGACGGCACCAAGAACATCATCAATTGTCACACCCACTTTGATTGCGCGTTGCGATGAAAGCTGGACCGACGGGCCATCAGCCATGGGATCTGAAAACGGCATCCCCAGCTCAATAATATCGGCACCAGCCGTCGGCAGGCCTTCCAACAGTTGACGAAAGACCGCGGGGTCCGGATCATTGGCCGTGATAAATGTGACTAAAGCCGCGCGGTCTTTTTCTTTAAGTTTTTCGAACCGTCGCGTCAGTCGACTCTCCCTTAATGGGGCACTCACGTTTCAGCCCCCAAATCCGAGCCCAACGCCTCAGCGACAGTAAATACGTCTTTGTCACCGCGACCACATAGGTTCACGACAAGGAGATGATCGGAGGGCAGTTCTGGAGCAATTTTCTGAACATAAGAAAGCGCGTGTGATGGTTCAAGCGCAGGAATAATTCCCTCGAGCAGCGAACACAATTGGAATGCGGCTAACGCCTCTTCGTCAGTGGCGGACACATAGTTGACACGGCCTTTTAGGTGGAGCCACGCGTGCTCAGGACCGATACCCGGATAATCCAATCCGGCAGAAATAGAATGGGCATCCCGAATTTGGCCGCCAGCATCCTGTAACAGGTATGTACGGTTGCCGTGCAAGACACCCGGGTTGCCGCCTGATATTGACGCCGCATGCTCACCGGAATTAATGCCGTTACCAGCTGCTTCAACGCCAATCAACCGCACATCGCCATCATCAAGGAACGGGTGAAATAACCCGATCGCATTTGACCCACCACCAATGCACGCCACCAACGTATCTGGCAGCCGCCCTTCCGCCTCTGCCATCTGCACTTTGACTTCATCGCCGATGACCGATTGGAAGTCGCGCACCATGGCAGGATAAGGATGGGGTCCAGCGGCAGTACCAATGAGATAGTAGGTATCGTCGACATTAGCGACCCAATCTCGTAACGCTTCATTCATGGCTTCTTTAAGCGTCGCCGAACCCTTATCGACCGCACGAACATCAGCACCAAGCAAGTTCATCCGAAAGACGTTGGGCTTTTGCCGCTCAATGTCCTTGGCGCCCATATAAACAATACATTCGAGGCCGAACCGTGCACACACAGTCGCTGTTGCAACCCCGTGTTGGCCCGCTCCAGTTTCGGCAATGATCCGTGTTTTGCCCATGCGCTTTGCCAGTAGAATCTGGCCGAGGCAGTTATTGATCTTATGTGAACCCGTATGATTGAGCTCGTCACGCTTAAAATAAATCTTGGCGCCACCAAAATGGTCCGTCAGGCGCTCGGCAAAGTACAGGGGGCTCGGGCGCCCAGCGTAAGTGGTCCGAAAAGACTCAAGCTCTTTGGCATAAGATGGGTCTGCACAGGCCGCATCGTAGGACCGTTCAACCTCAAGGATCAGAGGCATCAGAGTCTCAGCGACATAACGGCCACCAAACAGGCCGAAATGCCCGAGTTCATCTGGGCCGTCGCGATACGTGTTGCGGGCTTCCGCCATGTCCGTTGTGTTTCCTGGTGGGGCTCTATCGTGTGCCGGACTTATAGCGCAGCACTGACGGATGAGCAAAAAGAACTCTTCGAAAGCTCAGGGTCTTAGGCCTTTATGTGGCCTCTTTTGCAGCGGACAGGAAGGCCCTGACAAGAGCTGGGTCTTTCTGGCCAGGAGCGCTCTCCACCCCAGACGCAACATCGACCGCAGGAGCGCCAGACTGGGCAAGTGCCTGAGCCAAATTTGACGCCGTCAACCCACCAGCCAACATCCATGGCAACGAGCCCCTATAAGTTTTCATCAAATCCCATTGAAAGGCTGTCGCGTTGCCACCTGGACGATCTGCCTCTGGGGGAGGCTTAGCGTCAAAGAGCAGCTTATCCGCATGATTCTCGTAAGCTGACGCTAAAGCAACGTCATCAGCATTGGCTACGCCGATGACCTTCATTACCGGAAGGCCATAGCCGAGACGAACTTCATCGACCCGCTCAGGCGTTTCCTTGCCATGTAGCTGGAGGTAATCCAGCCTTACATGACGGGTGACGTAATCCAGCAATTCATCCGTCGGGTCGACAAAGAGTCCCACTCGCAATATCTCTTCCGGACAATCCTCCAGAAGCGTTGCAGCAACATTTGGTGCCACGTGTCGAGGCGAGCCTTCAAAAAAATTCAGACCTAGGTAATTGGCGCCACCTTCAATAGCCGCATCGACACCCTCCTGGTCAACAAGCCCACAAATTTTAACTGCTACACTCACAATGCTGTTCTTTTGGACTAAGCAGCCAGGGCAGTCGCTATTCGCTGCGCTACAGCTGACGGGTCAACGGCAGAGGTTATTGGGCGACCAATGACAAGATAGTCAGCTCCCTCTGCAATAGCTTGCTCAGGGGTCATGATTCGCTTCTGGTCATTCACTGCGGCCCACTCTGGGCGGACACCAGGTGTCACCAATTTGAAATTTGGCCCGCATTCAGCCCGGATGCGCGCGGCTTCAAGTGGAGAGCACACCACACCGTCTAATCCAGATTCTTTGGCAAGAACAGCAAGGCGAATGGCCTGGTCTGCTGTCGAAGCTGACATGCCAACCTCAGCTAAGTCATTATCCGCCAGGCTCGTGAGTATGGTGACACCGATCACCAAAGGACGGGGTGTGACGTGCTCGTATGCGGCCTCCGAAGCAGCTTCTGCAGCCGCCTGCATCATCGCTTTGCCACCGCTCGCATGCACATTTATTATAAATGGCTTTACTCCGGTGATAGCCCTCACCGCTCCCGCAACAGTATTCGGAATATCATGAAACTTAACATCCAGGAAAGCTGGCAAACCCGATGCCCTCATCACTTGCGTGACACCCTTGGGACCGTGCGCCGAAAAAAATTCCAATCCGAGCTTAATGCCACCCACATGGTCGCCAATACTCGCGGCCCAGGTCGTTGCCGTCCCTAAATCAGCGGTATCAATGGCGCAAAAAATTGGGTTGCGGGGTTCCTGATTAAATCCAGTCATCAATTAACTTCCAAATGATTTATAGGCCTAGTCGGACTTCGTCTTGCTGGCGAGGCGAGCGTGAACATCACTTAATTCACCCTCCAGAGTGCGAATTTCAGTCCGTTGTTGGCGAACGCGCCGCCGATGTTTACCCGCCTTTACCCAAGTCACAAAAGCACCGACTAGAAAACCGGAAAAAACAGCAGCCAAAATGAGAATATATAGACTGACATCCACGGCCACAGGAAACGGCCATACCGAGATCGAGACAGGAGAGCGGTTGGATATGGCAAATAGAACGGTGACGACGGCTACCGCCACACCAATTAGCCAAGTAAGCAGACGCATGTGGGCCTCTCTGGCCTCACCAACCTATGAGGTCGATGACGGCGGCACCTAAGACAAGGTATCCGGCGAAGAAATAGGCTGATCGTGTGACGGCGAATCATTCAACAAATCTCGTAACTGCTTGCCAGTCTTAAAATAGGGCACAGTTTTTTCAGACACCTCAACCGCCTCCCCGGTGCGCGGGTTGCGGCCAATACGAGAATCACGGTGCTTAACAGAAAATGCGCCAAAGCCACGCAACTCAACCCGGTCACCGCGCGTCAATGCCGCCGATATTTGGTCGAAAATTGTGCTAACAATCCGCTCTACATCACGCTGAAAGAGGTGCGGATTTCTTTCCGCAATGCGTGCAATGAGTTCAGACTTGGTCATCCCCTGGCATCCTTGTCTGCCTACCCGTCCGGCCTTTGTGACCCTTAACTGTGTTGGAGCATGCGAAGTGCAACAACCGGAGTCAAGCCTAACCCTTTCATATGACTTCGTTTTTCCAATTTCATAAAGAAAAACGCGCCCCACATGGAGGCGCGTTTGTCACAGTAGCACAGTGTTTAGCGTACTATCTTACTCGCTCTTTTCCTCGGATTCAGGATCATCGCCCACGTCCTCTTCCCCTGAGGATTCCTTGCGCTTGAGCGCAGCACCAAGAATATCCCCGAGGGACGCACCCGAGTCGGCTGAACCAAAAGCAGCCATTGCTTGTTTTTCTTCCGCAACCTCACGGGCTTTGATCGAGAGGTTGAGCTTGCGGGTTTTGCTATCAATGCTGGTGATCCGCGCATCGACTTTTTCACCAACAGCGAATCGATCTGCACGCTGTTCTGATCGCTCCCGGGCAAGGTCATTTTTCTTAATGAAGCCAGTAATGCCCTCACTGATCGTGACCTCGAGGCCTGCATCCATCACAGTCTGCACGACGCAGGTCACAACTTGGCCACGCTTCAAATCACCCATCGCCTCGGCGAACGGATCATCCGTGAGCTGTTTGATGCCAAGACTGATACGTTCCTTTTCAATATCCACGTCAAGGATCTTCGCCTTGACCATGTCACCCTTATTAAAGCCGGCTACAGCTTCTTCGCCGTCCTTTTCCCAGGAGAGGTCAGACAGATGAACCATGCCGTCGATCTCGCCATCTAGACCAACAAACAAACCAAATTCGGTGATGTTCTTGACCTCGCCTTCGACGATCGTATCCACCTGGAACTTGTCTTTGAATGCTGTCCATGGGTTATCCATACACTGCTTCAGACCAAGCGAGATACGACGCTTTTCTTGATCCACATCGAGGACCATGACCTCGACTTCTTGGCTGGTTGAAACGATTTTGCCTGGATGGACGTTCTTCTTGGTCCAGCTCATTTCAGAGACATGGACGAGACCTTCGACGCCAGCTTCCAGTTCAACAAAGGCACCGTAGTCAGTGATGTTAGTCACACGGCCTACGAACTTTGTCCCCATTGGATACTTAGCAGCAACGCCATCCCAAGGATCCGTTTCGAGTTGCTTCATGCCCAGGGAAATTCTTTGGGTCTCTGCGTTGAAACGAATTACTTGAACTTTGACGGTCTGCCCAACTGACAGCGCTTCAGTTGGATGATTGACACGCTTCCAAGAAATATCGGTCACGTGCAACAAGCCGTCGACACCTCCGAGATCCACAAACGCGCCGTAGTCGGTGATATTTTTCACTACACCTTCGAGGACCTGACCTTCGGCCAAATCTTCCATCAACTTGGATCGTTCTGCTGCGCGGGTTTCCTCGAGGACAGCGCGACGGGACACGACAATGTTTCCGCGTGCCCGGTCCATTTTCAGAATTTGAAATTCATGCGGATCGCCCATGAGATGGTTTGCATCGCGCACCGGACGAATGTCGACTTGACTGCCCGGCAAGAAGGCTACCGCACCATTAAGGTCGACCGTAAAACCACCTTTGACGCGGCCAAAAATGACACCCTCGACGGTACTGCCTTTTTCGAACTGTTTCTCCAGAACGTCCCAAGCTTCCTCGCGCCGTGCTTTGTCACGGGACAAGAGGATCATGCCATCTTTGTCTTCATAGCGTTCTACGTAGACGTCAACGGCTTCACCTTTAGCCGGTGCATCTTCATTGCCGCGACCAAATTCGCGCAACGGCACCCGACCCTCAGACTTCAGGCCAACGTCGACCAAAGCATAATCACCATCGACTCGGAGCACCGTGCCTTTAAGCACAGCACCTTCGATTGTTTCGTTACCTTGGAATGATTCTTCTAGGAGTGCGGCAAAATCCTCGCTTGCCGCTGCGAGAGCTGGTTCAGACATTGTAGGAGCGTTCCTTTCGTTCTGCGCCATGCCTGCCGGTTGGATCCGGCGGTCTTTTCATGCGGGCCCAGACCATTCTGGGTTTGCCGCATTTCTCAATATGCGCGCCCTTTAGAGGCGCGCTTTAAAACATCACAAACGGCAGCCTATGCGTTCTCCGCATCTTTGGTCAGCCGGTGTTGCGATGGAAAACAAACTTATTGGGGACCGGTTCCCCTAATATGGCTTAGCGTTGCCGCTAGAGCCTCAGCTGCGTTCATCTTCGACGTATCGAGCTCCCACGCATCGTCCGCCTTCTTAAGCGGCGAGACTGATCTGTCTCTGTCTCGTTGGTCACGAGCCATCATATCTTCACGAACGCGGCTCTCTATAACGGGTTCACCCCGGCCCTTCAACTCCTGGAGGCGCCTTTTTATCCGGACTTCTAGATTGGCGTTGACGAATATCTTGGCATCTGCGTCGGGGCAAACGACGGTTCCGATATCGCGGCCATCTAGTATTGCCCCGGCAAACTGATCCCCTGGGTTGGCGGCAACAGAGCGCTGAAACTCAAGTAATACAGCCCTTACAGACGGTAAGAAGGCAACATGAGAGGCCGCCATGCCGGCTTCTTCACTCCGCAAGTCTTCGGCCGAGAACATCGATAAATCCAGGTTCTTTGCGGCTTTCACCGCTTCATCCTCATTGGTCGGATCACCTTCCGCCCTGAGAACCGATAAGCCTGTCGCCCGATATAAGCTACCGGTATCCAGATAGCGGAGATTTAAGATTTCAGCCAGTCTGCGGGCCAAAGTGCCTTTGCCTGACGCTGCAGGACCGTCGATCGCAACAATCAAATTGGCTGATTTGCTCACGACACAGAGGTCCCGTTCGAATCTAGCCCTTTTTCAATTTTTGCCCCCAAATTCACCATATCGTCCAAGAAACCTGGGTAGCTCGTCGCAATGGCAGCAGCATCATCCGCACCTATGGGCTTATCAGCGGCGAGTCCGAGCACCAGGAACGACATGGCAATCCGATGGTCCAAATGAACCTTGGCGACAGCACCTCCGGGCACAAGTCCGCTGCACCCTGTTACGACAAGTGCATCGCCATCAATTTCAACTTTAACACCACAGGCCATCAGACCATCCGCAATGGCGGCAAGGCGATCGCTTTCCTTAACCCGAAGTTCGCCCAGACCTTCCATCCGGGTCTCCCCTTCCGCACAAGCCGCTGCCATAGCGAGCACCGGGTATTCATCAATCATTGATGGCGCCCTAGACGCGGGCACAACCACTCCCTTCAACCGGCTCGAGCGCACCACCAGGTCTCCGACTGGCTCCCCGCCTTCTACTCGCTCATTCTCAACAACCAAATACGCACCCATGTCCTTCAACGTATCAAACAGACCTGTGCGATGGGGATTGAGCCCGACGTTGGGGAGCGATACTTCTGAATTCTGGGTAATAAGAGCCGCAACAATTAGAAATGCAGCTGAAGACGGGTCACCGGGAACAATAATCCCCGCACCCGTAAGCTCGGGCTGGCCAACTACCGTAACTGAGACTGCACCCGGTTTATCAGTCACAGCCTCCGTTCGCACCTCTGCGCCAAAATGGCGCAACATACGTTCTGTGTGATCGCGGGTTGCAGCTGGTTCAATCACCGTCGTCGCACCGCGCGCCTGCAAACCAGCCAACAAGACAGCGGATTTTACTTGGGCGGATGCTACCGGGCTTTCATAAACCATCGGAACAGGCTCTCCAGTTCCGATCACGGTTAGGGGTAGTCGATTTCCACCGGGAGATTCAAACCGAGCACCAACGAGGGCAAGTGGCGTGACCACGCGATCCATCGGTCGACACCTAAGCGATGCATCTCCGGTCATTACCGCCGTCATAGGATGACTGGCAAGAAGCCCCGCGAGTAATCTCGCCCCTGTTCCAGAGTTCCCCAAATCAAGCACACTTTCGGGTTCAACCAGCCCACCAACACCGCGCCCATGCACAACCCAAGTCATGGATCCATCAGCGCTCAGTTGTCGCTCAACGGAGGCGCCAAGGGCTCGCATAGCATTAGCTGTATTTAAGACATCCTCCCCTTCGAGCAGGCCGGTGATCCGCGTTTCCCCAATTGCGAGTGATCCAAACATGAGAGCCCGGTGTGAGATCGACTTATCCCCCGGCACACGCACGGACCCGCTTAAGCCATCAGATTGGGCTGTCTGTGCTAATTGAGCGGTGGACTTATTCATCAATCGAAGCTCGAATGTCTTTGTTTTTCGTTAGTTTGTAGGTCTTTAAGCGCAATATGTAGTGGCGCGGGGTCATACCACAGCGAGGTCGTCAAACCTAGCCACGGTCCTTCTTCACCACCGCAGGAAACCAGTTAGTTTTGGCCGAACGCATATTAGGTTTTGACAGCGCCGCTCGAATTTGGCAAATGCGCTTTCATAATTAGTTTTTGTGTGACCCTGGCGACAGCAATGGAGCCGGAATACAGATAGGAGTTTAGGAATTGGGTAAGGTTGATCTAGGCGAAAAACTGACCTGCTCAAGTTGTGAGGCACGCTTCTACGATCTTAGTAAAACGCCCGCAATTTGCCCCAAGTGTGGTGCGGAGAATCAGCGCCCTAAAGTCACTAAGGCCAAGAAGGTCGAGACTGCGCCTAAACCTGAGAAGGAAGCGTCTAAAGTAGCGGCTGCAGACGACGATACAGATAATCTCGAAGATGATGATGAAGATGACCTGATCGACGACGACGATGATTTAGATGATGACGATGATGATGTTGATAGTGTTATTGGACCCATCGACTCCGAAAACGACACGGACACCTAAAACCTCCCTTTGCAGCATGCAGGAGCTGCTCGTCTCTCACTAAGCATGGGGTGTCGGTCTGCTTCGGTATTTTTCCCTTGAAGGGTCAGGGCGAACTGCATAAGGTCCGCCCCGCTCGGGCGGACACCTTCCCATCATACCGCACAAACCAAGCATACATGGGGCCGTAGCTCAGTTGGGAGAGCGCTACAATGGCATTGTAGAGGTCGTCGGTTCGATTCCGTCCGGCTCCACCAAAAACCCAATAAAATCAATGAATTATAAGATTTCCGGATTTTTCGGCCAAGGGCGTTTTGGCTTTCGGAAGCACTACGGAAGCAGATTTAGACTTCTTTCCTGATGCAAATTTTTCGCTGTAGTCCATGAAAAAACCTCTAATCGGTGCTTTCTCCCCCCCTTTGCGCGAATCCGTTGCGGGTAGCGCCCAAGACCAATGGCTTATCTAAACATACGACCAAGGTAAAACGGCTATATCATCACCTTGGGATACCGTAACTGCCTCGACCCCATAAACTGCGGCTAGCGCTTTCTTGGTCAAAACATCGGTGGGCGTTCCGTCGGCGGCGACGCGACCTTCATTTAAAAGAATCAATCTGTCACAGAATCGAGATGCCAATGTCAGATCGTGAAGCACAACAATAACCAGGCGACCGTCATTCGACATTTTTTTGAGTCCACTCAACACCTGCAGTCTATGGCCTGGATCAAGGCCTGAAACAGGCTCATCGGCCAGAACAATCTGAGGTTCTCCCGCCAATACCCGCGCCAAAAGTACACGCGCCAATTCACCGCCTGACAGGTTTGTCACCGCGCGCGTCCGGAGGCCTTTAACGTCAGTCAGCGTAAGCGCCGTATCTATCGCTTCTTGATCCTTTTCAGATACACCGCCCCAGGGACTACGATGTGGCAAGCGGCCCAAATAGAGCAGCCGGTCTACGGTCACAGGCCAATGCACGGCTCTACTTTGAGACAAGTAACCGATTTTCTGCGCAAGAACGTCTAGCGGCCAGGCGCTTAGCTGTTTGGAATCAAGGTTTAGCGTACCACTGGTCGCTGGCAACAACCCAGCCATCGCCTTGATCAAAGTCGTCTTGCCCGCACCATTGGGCCCGACAAGGCCGATCATCGCGCCACCAGTTGCAGAGAACGTCACCTGATTGAGCACATGCGCATCACCATAGGTAACGCTAAGGCCGTCGACGTCATAGAGAGGCGTGGCGATCATTGGCCACTCCGTCGCATGACAAGGAGTAGGTGGAAAAAGAACGGTGTGCCAATAAGCGCCGTTACCACACCAATCTTGAGCTCAAGTTGGGTGTCGATTAAACGCACACCAATATCAGCGGCGAGCATTAAAGCAGCCCCGCCGAGAAGGCTTACCGGAAGAAGGCGGCTTGGCCTGTACCCAACAAATGGTCGCAACACGTGAGGCACAACCAGCCCCACAAAACTAATGACTCCTGTTGTCGCGACGGCCGCACCTACCGCAAAGGCGCACCCAAGAATGGCACGAATTTTGACCGAAGCAAGATTGAACCCCAGTGATGCGGCAGCATCTTCTCCCAATGTAAGGGCATCGAGAGCCCGCCATGTCGAAAACAATAGTGCCCATCCGAGTGTCATCAACGGCAAAGCTAAGACGAGATGATCAAGACTGCGGTCAGCAAAAGAGCCAAGAATCCAGAACACGATCTCAAGGGCAGCGTAAGGACTAGGCGCCAAGTTGAGTGCGAGAGAGGTTAACGCAGCTGCCAAAGTATTTAAGGCGACCCCAGCTAGGATTAAGGTGAGCGGTTCTTGCGCTCTACCACCAAGCGCAAGCAGCGCGGCTGTCGCTACCATTGTCCCGGCAACCCCGCCCAAAGGCGTCGCGAGAGCAACGCCACCGGCCACACCAAAGTAAAACACAATAACCGCGCCCAGCGCGGCTGAACTCGACGCTCCAAGAATAAAGGGTTCCGCCAAGGGATTGCGCAACAAACCTTGCAGCACGGCGCCCGACAACCCCAACGTCGCGCCAACTGTCAGCGCCAAGACAGTGCGCGGTAGCCGGACTTCGACCAAAAGAGTCCGGAAGGTTTCTGGGTCCTGTCCGCGAACCGTAATTAGATCGGCGACGCCACCAATCCCGAGACGACCAATGAATAAAGAAGCCACAGCCAAAGCAAGAACTAAAGCGCCCAACCCTAAGAGAAGATAAACAAAGGAAGCCTCTCGCGACCGGGCTTGCCTTAAAACAGGTATACCCGTCATGGCTCAAACCTGACTTGCTGTGCATTGACTGCATCGAGAACGTGAGACGCAGCATCAACCAAATATGGGCCGCCGCAATTCACCCATGACTGCGGTATCGAAATCATTGGCTGATCACCAAAGAATTTTATCAACGCCGGATGAGATAGCGTTTGGTTCGCAAGAGACGGTGAGTTAGTTCGATACGATAACCTTACAATGTATTTTGGCCGGGCCAGTATCACCGCCTCTAAACTGAGCTGGCCAAAATCACCGACACCCAGGTCTGCCGCCACATTGTGCAAGCCAATTCGGCTCAACATCTGATCAACCAAGCTTGGTCGGCCTACGGTGAATCCATTTGCATCAAGAATTAGGACTGACCCGAATGAGCGACCGGCGATTCTTTCATCAAGCTTAGAGAATCTTTGATCGATGTTGCCAATAATGTCTCTGGCCCTTTGCTGCCTGCCAAGAACTTCTCCCAAGGAGAGGAATGCCTCCCGCACACCATCAAGACTAGGCGGGAGATCAACCTCCACGACCTCATACCCTAGACGGCGCAATAAAACTTTTGCAGCACTCGTGGTAAAGCGCCCAGCAACCACCAAATCAGGCTCTAGGGCGATGATTTCCTCCGCTTGGCCATGATTCAACACAGCGTCACCTACCAAGTGGGCGACAGGGGACTCTTGTGAATCGGCAGTTAAAAAACTGACAGATGCGACTGTTCCAGGTTCCGCAAGCAGCAAAACCATTTGGTCGGCGCAAAGATTCATTGAGATGACCCGACGCGGGGCGTCCGCCTGCACCGACGTGCAGAACAGTAGTGTTAGAATCGTAAGGCCGCGCGCCAAAGTCATACTTACTTATCCTTGTTCAAGTCGAATGCGAATACCCGCATACGCGCCTATTCCAGGCGACGCAAAACCGAAGACCTCTTGGTATTCCTCATCAAACAAATTCTCGACCCGGCCTATGAGTTGCACGCGGTCCGTTAAATCATAAGAGGCGGCAACAGTTCCAAGAATGTAATCGTCAAGAGTCACAGACGTTTCTGGCGTTGCAAAAATGAACTCACTGTCGTGCATCTTGCCGTTGTAGTTGACGCCGAAATCAATGACCGCGCGGTCATCAAGAAAACGGTAGGTCGCATTGAGAATCGCTATATGACGTGGTCGACGAAGCTCTCTGATACCGCTGTCATCTTTCGCGTCTGTGTAGCTATATGACGCGGATAGTGACACCTCATCAATCGGATCAACTCTGACCGAAATCTCAATACCATCGCGGCTACTGGTGCCCGTCCGATTATCGACCGTAAACGGGAAAACACCGAAGTCGGTGAATATTTCATCTTTCAAGTTTGAGTCGAAATAGGTCAAAGACGCTAGGCCGTGTCCATTGGCAAATCTATAGTCAACTCCGACGTCCCATCCCTCAGAAGACTCTGGCTGAAGGTCTGGATTTCCAACAAAGAAGTTGGGATTAAACCCGAACAACTCGAGGAAGCTGGGTTGGGCGACACCGGTCCCGTAACTTCCGCGCAACTTAAGCCGCGAATTTGGGACAGCCCAAGCGGCCGTTACCCGGTAGGTCACCTCATCATCAAACCGATCATTGTCGTCATAGCGAAAAGCACCACTCAGGAAAATTTGATCAGCGAGACCGAGTCTGTATTCCAATGCCGCAGACGTTTGTTTTCCGGTTTGACTTTGATTCTCTGGTCCGCTTCCGGGGCTACGATTCTCATACGAAAGATCTTCGTACTCAATCAACGCACTGAGCGCGTGCGTGTTGGAGTCGCCTGACTCAAACGCGTAGTTTGTCTGATACTCCAAATCCCATTTCTGCCCCTCAGACCCAAAGCTAAACAAACCACCCGAGAAGGACTCGTTCTGGGTGTCCGTGAAATTAGCACTCAATTGATGGTCCCACCGCCCGTCCAACAAGGATAATTCCGCAATCGCCCGGCCATACCAGCGATCAGATATACGCTCTCCGTCAGAATCAATCACTAGGCCTTGAGTCGGTGATCCAAATATAAAATCCTGCGCATCTTCTGACGCCGTCGCAGCAAGATGTCGACCGGACAACGAAACCGAAAGCGCTTCATTGATTTTGAACGTCGCGAACAAGGATCCTGTGAAATTGTCGTAATCGTCTTTCTCTGAGCCTGACGGAGAGGCCGAAATGCCTCCAATATCGGCATAAGCGAGACTACCGCGGATAGACCCCCAGGCTCCGCCAGACCCTGCACTCGCACGACCCTGCCACGTACTAAAAGAGCCTCCCTCGGCGAGTCCTTCAGCCCATGGACCTGGAGGAATGTTTGACGGCCCCGTGGTTACATTGATCACACCGCCTATCGCTTCTGATCCCCAAAGGGCACTTTGCGGTCCACGCAACACTTCAACCCGTGACACACCTCCTGACATCAGATGCGCGAATTCAAATTCACCTGCGTTGAACGGATCCCCCGCTTCGATGCCATCGATGATGACGAGAGTGTGATTGGCCTCGGCCCCCCGCAGTCGGACCTGGGTAAACGCGCCGGCTGGGCCGGAACGATTCACCGCCAAACCAGGCAAGTCGCGCAACAAATCGCCTAGAAACGCCTCCTGCCGCGATTTGATATCCGACTCGCTGAGCACATCGACTGCGCTGCCAACCGCAAGCCTAACCTGCGGCACACGACTAGCTGTGACGATGATTTCATCTTGAATATCAAGTGATTGATTTTGTGCATATGCGGCGGCGGACGCCAAAGATGCGCCGACAAAAGCGAAAGTAAAAATAGGTCTACGAGGCATAGTCTGTCTCCGTTTCGGTATAACGCTCAAGGCGCCGCCGAAACACCGGGACAGAGATCGTTGGACGAAAAAGACCAAGACCGCAGTCGGTACGACGACACCACACAAGCGCGTCACCGCTACGGATTACCGCTCCACTGGAACACCCCGCCCACTGGATAGATGACGCTGTGAGGGCAGGTCTCCTGACTCGCGGGTCATAGCCACTCCACCTACCTTCCCAGGGCCGTAACCCCAGTGGCATTCTTGGTGGAAGGCTCACCGCTTACAGTTGCGGGGGCAGTTTCGGCATCGCACCGAATTCCCTTTTGGCTCATTCACACAAATGCATTACTGAGCACACCTTCACTTCAACCCTTCCTACCGCCGCACCCGGAGTCCGTCAAGGTAGCGGAGAGTTGGAGAGGGGAGATATGCTGGAGCCATGACACGCCTTCCAACCTTTGATGATGTTCGCGACGCTGCCGCCAGACTCGCTTCATCTCTAATAAAAACGCCGTTGCTCACCAGCCAAGAGTTAGATGATCGCACCGGCGGAGCTATTTTCCTCAAAGCGGAATGCCTACAAGAGACTGGTTCATTTAAATTCCGCGGCGCGACGAACAAACTCAGACAACTTACCAAATCCGAGCAGATGGCGGGAGTAGTCGCCTGGTCGACCGGCAATCATGCCCAGGGCGTAGCGGCAGCAGCCAAAGCCCTCAACATATCTGCAAAAATTGTTATGCCAGCGGACGCACCAAAGGCGAAACTCGATGGCACACGCGCTTATGGGGCGGAGATTGTGTTCTACGATCGTGAGACCGATGACCGGGAGGAAATAGGGCGACGTATTGCAAATGAAGAAAGCCGGGTTGTCGTACCACCTTATGACGACTTCGACATCATCTGCGGCCAAGGCACCGCGGGGCTGGAAATGGCTGACCAAATTGTGGAGTCAGAAAAGATACTGGATGACGTTCTGGTTCCTGCCTCCGGGGGCGGCCTTCTCGCTGGCGTCAGCCTGGCTGCACACAAACGTTTTCCAGAGTCTCAGATTTATGTTGTCGAGCCAAAGGGCTTCGATGACCACCACCGGTCCTTGGGAAACGACCAATGCGTCGTCAACTCCAAACGGGCTGGCTCGATCTGTGACGCCTTACTCGCCCCCACACCGGGAAAACTGACTTGGCAGATAAACAGCAAACACCTAGCCGGGGGATATGCCGTGTGTGACGACGATGTTATGGATGCCATCTCTTTTGCTCACCGCGTCTTTGGCATTCGCTTAGAGCCAGGCGGCGCCATTACTCTCGCAGCTCTGCTCAACGCCTCTCACGATGCCAAGGGCAGAACCGTTGCTCTGGTGTTGTCTGGGGGTAACGTAGACGACGACACCTTCAACCAAGCCTTGGCTCGTCTGTCGGCCAACCCATAAGGGATTACTGGTCATCGCACATATCGTGCTATGGCTTTCGCTAATATCAGAAACCTAAACTCCGGAGTCGTAATGAAAGCGTTGCAACATGTCGCCCATGGCGACCCTGGTGAAGTCGTCAAACTCATTGACCTGCCAGAACCGGAACCCGCTGGCGATGAGGTCGTAATTGAGCTTGAAGCCTCGGCCCTCCACCTAGCCGACATCAAACTTTTTCGCGGCGATGAAGGTTTCAAGCATGACGACCTCCCCAAGCAACCAGGGTACGAAGGCGTGGGGCGCGTTGTTGAAGTCGGGTCAGAGGTTGCAAATTTCAAAGTTGGTGATCGCGCGTTCCCTTGGTGGGGGGCCGGCACCTTCGCCCAAAAAGTCTGCGTCAAAGCCGACACCACCCTGCCCGCGCCTGAAGGCGACCGGGAACAACTAGCTCTGATGATGGTCAACGGCATGACGTCAGTCTGCCTTCTAGAAGATTTTTCTGAACTAAAAGAAGGCGATTGGATTGTTCAGAACGGTGCCAACTCCAGTTGCGGCCGCTACCTCATCGTATTGGCCAAGGAACGTGGCATAAAAACGTGTAACGTAGTGCGGCGCGAAAATTTGTTTGATGAACTAAATGCGCTGGGCGCCGATGCCTGCGTGGTTGATGCGAGCGACGCCGATACGTTGTCTGCTGCAGTCAAAGAGGCAACAGGCGGTGCCGACCTCATGCTCGGCCTTGATTTGGTGGCTGGAGACGGCACCACGCGCATCGCCCGCTGCTTAAATTACGGCGGCAAAGTGGTGAACTACGGGTTCATCTCTGGCGAGCCATGCAGCATTCCCTTCCACGACTTGTTCTTCAACAACATCACACTCACGGGCATGAGCACTGGCCGTGGCCTAGCCAAACGGGACATGAACGAGATCACGCGAATCTATGAAATGCTCGCTGGGAAAATCAGCAGCGGTGAATTGAAAGCCGCAATTGCGGGCACCTATACCCTCGATCAATATGCCGAAGCATTCGCCCACGCCGTTCGAACAGGGGAAGACCGCAAGGGTAAAGTCATCTTTCTGCCCAACGGCTAAACGCCTCCGGCTAGAAACGCGCCGCCTCGCCATCGTCAGCCGTGCAGTTGGCTTCGACCCCCGCAATACTGATCGCCACGCGGGGCGCACCTGGCGCGACAAAGGCCATAGCGGTTGAGAACAAATCATTCTTTTCGGTCAACTGCATAATCAAGGTGTGACGACTAGGTCCCGCCGGCGGGATGATCTTGAGCAACCGCACATGCAAATCCTTGAGTGGAGTGTGCCGGGTTGAAATATCAAATGTGCCGCCTTGATCATGTGGTCTGATGTCGGCGTAACGCTCAAACCGGTCGTCGAGTGACGGGTTCTGCGCCAGGATCATGCAGGTGAACCCACCTGCCACAAGCTCTGAGTTGGATTAGAACTCGAGATACTTTTAGCGATCTAGACCGAGAGGTGGTCGTAACATTGAGACAAGTTAAAGGTTGACCTGGGAGCGTGGTCTAATACTGATCATCCGCTACAGCCTGTCGGCTGTTAGCGAGCTCATCGGCCAAAGTGAGATTTTATATGTTTGTTTTTCGCGCCTGGGCACTTTGCCTCGCGCTTCTTTTTACCCCTGCCCAAGCCCAAGAGCGCCCGGGCGGCGTTATTCGTGGAACGATAGTCGACAGTCTATCCGGCCGCAGTATTTCCGAGGCCGAGGTTACGTTGGCAGATGTCGATAAGCCCACAATGATTGTGCTCACAACGGAAAGCGACGGCAGCTTTGCGTTCACGAGAGTCCCTGAGGGACTCTACACTCTTGGTGTGACACGGCCAGGGTATTTAGACGCTCTCGAAATTGATGTGCGCGCCGTTACCGGACGAACCACGCGCACCGACTTTCAAATGGCTCGTCAACCTTTGGCCTTGGATGAAATACTGGTAACCACCAAAGCTGTCGGCGCCACTCAATTCGGATCGGTGACAGCAACACGTCTAGGACGGGAAGAAATTCGTCGCGGCGCGGGGACAGCGGGCGATATCTTTCGTGGCCTTGACGTCCTGCCTGGCATTGCTAACACTGGTGAGTTCTCGAATTTCACAGTGCGTGGTCGAGGACCTCGTGACAACTTGATCCTTATAGACGGCATTCCATTTGACAAGGTTGTTCACTTTGATCGCAGCCTTGGTGAGGAAGAAGACATCGGTGGTGGTGGGCGGTTTTCCATATTCGCCCCCAACATTATCGGCGGTGCAGAGTTTCAAGCCGGGGGATGGGAAGCCGCCTACAGTGGGCGTAGCGGGTCTCTCCTCAAGTTAGATATCGCGGAAGGCAATCCAGACACGCCGGTCATCAGCGCCCGCGTCGATATCGCCGGAGGCGAGTTGACCTACGACGGTCCCAGTTACGTGGCAAGCAACACCAGCGTGTTGCTTTCAGCGCGTTACTTTGATTTCGGAAATTTATTTAAAGTGATTGGCCAAAAGGATATAGGCGATCCCGAATTGGCCGACGTGTTGTTTAAATCCGTTACCGATTTGAACGACCGGCACAGCGTTTCCCTGCTCGCCATCTATTCACCCGAAGATTATAGCCGCGACGTTGAGAACGTATTGGAATCAGACGATTTCGAGGACACATCGATTCTGACCACCGAGCAAGACAGCATGTTGTTGGGCCTAACCTGGAACTGGCTGGTCGGTAATGAGGGGCGATTGACCAATGCTGTGTTCCTGAGAGACAGCGACAAGACCAGCCGATTGGGCGAAGCCTTCCCCGACTTGACCGGAGTCGAACAAGATCCAGAAGATGTGTTGGTCCGCGAGAACATTTTGAATCTCACAGAGAATGAGCGTGAGATTGGGTGGCGCGTTGACTACGCCACACCTACGCCCTGGGGCTCACTCTCGCTGGGCGCACGCTACTCCCGCATAGAACTGGACTTTGATACGCGTTTGGAGGGCGACTGGATTCGGTACGTTTATGACCAGGATGACTTTAGAGCCGACTCGAGTCAAAAGTTCGTGGTGCTAACTCCAGGCCGGATTGATTCAGCTTTTATCGCGAAGGAGTCGCGCGTCTCCGCGTATATTGATCACGCGTTTTTCTTTGGCGATCTAACGCTACGCCCCGGACTGCGATTTGATCGAGATGGTCTTTCTGGTGAATCTTTATGGTCACCGCGCCTGTCCGTTGATTGGCAGGCTGGCAGCGCCACCCGAATGTCGGCAACCACCGGTATTTTCTATCAAACTCCTCGGGTGTTAGATTTAGCGGCCGACCCCACCAACAGTCAGCTAGAAAACGAGCGTACCAAGCAGATTAGTCTGGGCCTGGAGCACTATCTGACGCCAGACCTGAAACTTGCTGGTGAAGTCTACTACCAAGACCTAGACAATCTGATTGTGCCCGGTGACGCAACCTCTGGTGTGGCCTTCAACAACGGCACAGGGGATAGCGCTGGAATAGATATCAGTGTGCAGAAACGGATGTCGAATGAGTGGTCGACCTCATTGGCCTACTCCTATTCCAGGGCAAAACGCGACGACAACTTTGGCGAAGGAGAATATGACGCAGATTTCCATCGCCCTCACGTCCTCACTCTCGCGGCTTCCTGGCAACCTAATGATCGCTGGGCCGTGGCAGCAAAATGGAAGTATGCGACTGGACGGCCGACAGATGGATTTATCATCAACGCGGATATCTTTAACGACCCCAATAATCTGAGATTCTCGAAAGAGATCACCACCAACAACACCGAACGACTTAGGGATTTCCACGCCCTCAACTTGAGAATCGATTATCGCCGTCGCATCGGCGGTGTAAGCGTCATTACGTTCCTAGATGTGATCAACGCCTATGGACGCACCAACATCGACTCTTTGGAGTTTGATGAACGGCGGGGCATCAATGTTTTTGGCGACCTCAGTGTATTCCCGCAAATTGGCTTAAAGTTGGAATTCTAACCACTGGGCTGGACCAGTTTCTCAAAAAACATCAGGTGCTGCTGCGGCAATACATCCTTAGTTTCTATCCAGGTGAGGCCAAGCGCTTCCATCTCTTTACGCGCCTGAGCCTCCGACATTTTATGCAGCCGTTTGATCGGCACATTACGATCTTCCGCCCGGTATTCTACCAAAGCAATGCGCCCACCCGGCTTTAAAGCCCGCACCAAGGCTTCACCCATCTCGCGTGGGTAAGCAAACTCGTGATAGGCGTCGACCATGAAAATCAAATCGACGGTATTCTCTGGCAGATTGGGATTGTCCTCGGTGCCGAGCACGGTCTCGATGTTTTGCCAGCTGGCCTCCGTTAACCCTGCCGCCTTGCGCTGTTCGATGATCGACAGCATCTCGAGCTGGATATCGACCGCCAATACCTTGCCGTCTGGCACCCGTCCACTGACAGGAAATGTAAAATAACCCGTCCCCGCGCCGATGTCGGCGACCACATAATCAGGCTCAAGACCCAAATTGAAGATCAACAGGTCGGTGCGTTCCTCGCGCACCCGCTCGATGCGTTCCAACCATCCTGCGCCAAGATGGCCCATAACATGAGAAATCTCCCGGCCCATATAGAATTTGCCGATGCCGTCTCGATTTGCCCGACCGTAGGTGTAAACATCATCAGACTCCTGGGCATTGATTGATGACTGCACGTCACAAGCAAAAAGCAGAAAAATGAAGCCGAAAGAGGTGATTCGCATGCCGGAATCCTTTTTAAAATCGATTGCTCTCTGTATACGCACCACCTCAGGATTAGTTCAGAACCACCGCTTTCTAATTCACCCCGCCCTTGCCTTCGGCATACTTGGCATACCAAGCGAACAAAAGATCCACCGCGGTCGGCATTGCGACAATAACCACCATCTCACCTATACCGAACTCTAGACCCAAACTCACCGTATGCACTGTGGTCACCACGGCGCCGATGAGGGAAACGATAAACACGTGGAACGATGCAGACTTTCCCAGAAGCAGCAGGATCGCACTTGCTCGACCGCGCAAGACGCAACAATTGACTCCGCTGTCACTTGAATGAGGTAATTGACTGACCCCAAGCCGTTTTAAACCAGTGCAAAGGCACCGATCACCTAGAAACTTTTATGAACCGCTGCACGAGCGTCATCAGACATCACTCGACTCCCGTGTCAGTCTTCCGCCGGCTGCGGAATCATCTCATAAATTTCGACAAGCTGACCGGTTGGCGCACGCAGATAAATTTGCATGGAACGTCCGGTGACCGAAGGTCCGTAGGGTTTGAGAATGGTCACGTCGTTGGCAACGGCTCGGTTGTATAGGTCTTCAAGATTCTTTGCCGTATGCACCAAGACCGATCCACCAATGGCCGCGCCGGACACTGGCAACGTAACAGCCGGAAAATCTGGGTCGTCCTCAACCATCAACAAGGCAACAGTCGATCCACCTTTAGACGAAAACGCCGTGAAATAACGAACCGCCTCCTCATCCCAACCAATTGGACTAGAGCTACCCGTGGTCGGCCTCGGGTTACCGGCATAGGTGAATCCCATCACATCTCGCCAAAAAGTGATCGACGGTTCCAGATCAGCATAACGAGCAAGAATCGTTGTGCGGGCGAAGCTGGCGTAGCCAGGTTCCGTTTCATGACTATCAGCAACCGCGGGTGCGGGCAGCAATAAAACGGCAAGAACAGCGATGAATCTGCGCATGGGAAACCTCCGTATTAATTTCCAACAGCATAGGCGGGTTCGGCGAGACTCGCTATAACTTGGCCATGCCAGACGAAGTGAACCACGAGAACAAAGCCGAGAAACATCTGCCCACCGCGACCCACTGGGGCGCGTATACCGTCACGGTCGCTAACGGCAGAGTGACAGCGATGAAGCCGTTTTCCGGCGATCCGGACCCCTCGCCAATCGGTTCCGGCATGCCCCAGGCCCAGGACGATGCCGTGCGGATCGCCAAACCAATGGTCCGCAAAGGCTGGCTCGACGGCCTCAAAAACGGTGGCCCGAATAAAGACGTGACTGGGCGCGGCGCCGAACCGTTCGTAGCATTGCCCTGGGACGAAGCGTTGGACATTGTCGCCAATGAACTGACCCGGGTGAAAGACACCCATGGCAATGAGGCGATTTACGCGGGCTCTTATGGATGGGCGTCGGCAGGGCGCTTTCACCATGCCCAAAGCCAGATGCGCCGTTTCCTCAATTTATTCGGCGGCAACACCTATTCCGTCGGCACCTATTCGTCGGGCGCAGCAGAAATTATCGTTCCCCACATCGCCGGCAGTTGGGCCGACGTCTGCTACAACGCGAACACCACTTGGGGCACCATCGCCGACCATTCTGAATTGGTCGTTGCCTTTGGCGGGCTGGCATTGAAGAACTCGCAGGTTCACGGCGGCGGGTTGGGACGGCATATCGCCCGCGACGCGTTGCAACGTTGCAAAGACAGCGGCGTTGAAATCGTCAACGTCAGTCCGATTAGCACTGACGCTGCAGATTTCTTAAACGCGGCCTGGCTAACGCCTCACCCAGGCAGTGATGTGGCGGTGATGCTTGGCCTCGCCCACACCTTGCTCGTGGAAGACCTGCACGACGCTGAATTTTTAAAGACCCACTGCACCGGCAGCGAGAAAGTTATCGCCTACATCCTCGGGCAAGACGATGGCATAGCCAAAGATTCGGACTGGGCGGCGCAAATTTCAGGACTGGATGCCAACACCATCAAGACCCTCGCCCGCAAGATGGCGGCACATCGCACCCTAGTGACAGTGAGTTGGTCGATGCAGCGGGCCGATCACGGTGAGCAGACTTACTGGATGGCGTTAACATTAGCCGCGATCCTTGGGCAGATCGGCCTGCACGGTGGCGGCTTCGGCTGTGCCTACGCCGGTGCGGCAGCAATGGGTGGTCCGGGCACGCCGGTGGCGCCAGCCCATCTACCCAAGGGTGAAAATCCGGTTAGCACTTTTATACCTGTGTCGCGCATCTCAGACCTGCTGCTCAATCCCGGTGGCACCGTGCGATTCAATGGCCAGGCGATCACCTACCCTGACATCCGTTTAGTGTATTGGTGCGGCGGTAATCCGTTCCATCATCACCAAGATCTCAACCGCATGCTGCGGGCCTGGCAAAAACCAGAAACCATTATCGTCAACGAAGCCTGGTGGAACCCGATGGCACGCCACGCCGACATTGTGTTGCCGGCAACAACGACGCTAGAGCGCAACGACGTCACAGCGTCTGGTTTATCGCTTCAAATCATGGCCATGCACAAAGCGGCAGAACCTTTTGGCGAGGCGCGCAACGATCACGACATTTTCAAAGGGGTGGCCGAACGGGTTGGAGTGGCGGACGCATTTACCGAAGGCCGTACAGAAATGGAGTGGGTGCGCTGGCTGTACGAGGACACCTGTAGTCGCGCCGCCAACAAAGGCATCAACACGCCCGACTTCGAGACCTTTTGGGAGGACGGCATGCTGGAATGGCCGTCAAACCCAGAACGCACCATGTTCGGGGCCTTCCGTGACAACCCGAAGTCTGATCCACTGGCAACCCCGTCCAGCAAACTGGAATTGTTTTCAGAGACCATCGCAGGATGGAACGACCCAGATCAACCCGGCCATGCGGTGTGGCACGAACCGAGCGAATGGCTTGGCGGTGACACTGCTAAAACATATCCACTGCATTTGATTTCCAATCAACCGGCGACCCGGCTGCATAGCCAGTATGACAACGGCGGTTATTCCCAAGCCTCAAAGGTCCAAGAGCGCGAGCCGGTCTGGATCAACCCCGCAGATGCAGACGCTCGCGGAATCGCCGATGGCGATATCGTGCGCCTATTTAACGATCGCGGCGCCTGTTTGGCGGGTGCTATCGTCACGGAACAGGTGCGGAGCGGTGTACTGCAATTGTCGACCGGAGCGTGGTACGACCCGGAGGTGCCAGGCGAAATTGGCACGACCTGCGTGCACGGCAATCCCAATGTGTTAACCCACGACTCCGGCACCTCAACCATCGCTCAAGGCACCAGCGCCCAAACCTGTTTGGTGCAAATTGAGAAACTTCAGGGCGACGCCCCGCCCGTTCGGGTGTTTGAGCCGCCGGAAATTCTCTAGTAACCCCTTCCCCGCTCTCGCGTTAGTATACTGACATGCCGAAGAAATGATCGAAGACGGTGACGTCTGGATGGTCGGCGGCGGCGTTGCCCAACGTATATTCTTGGATGCAAGGGCGGTTAATCAACTCGACTTATTTATGATGCCGGAGGCATTGGGCATCGGGATTTAATTATTTCCCGGCAAGGCGACATTCGCGGCCATGAGTCTTGTGGACAACCAGACCTACGCCGATGGCGTCGTGCGATTAACATACAAGCCGGGTAGTTGACGCTGCATTGGTCCGACGAATGTTAAGCGCGACCATGGCGAGCGCCCAAAGGATAGATGCCACCAGCGATAAACTGAGACCGATAGCCTCTCCCCACCACACCACGCCGTAGTGCAACAACATCAGCGCCAACGTCATGCCAGATACAACCCGCAATGCACTATGCATGGTCGCCGCTGTCGCCGCGCCACCCAAGCGGATGTGCAAAATCGCGGTAAGACTCAAAAACACAATAGGGAAGACCGCCCCTAATCCGGTCGCCACAGGGCCGAGCAAATTGGACGCCGTCACTACAGCCGCAACAAACAAGCCCACGACAAAGGCGCGCACAGGTAGTTCATACCATTGTGCTGGCTTACGTAGTTGGGTCGGCGGTACCTGACCGAGATTGCGTGTCAGCCAAAAACAAATGGGATAGGCAACCAAATTGATCAGTAGCGCGGTCATCGGCGTCCATGACACCAAACTGATCGGCACGGCAAACACGGTCCAGGTTAGAAAGCCGCCCCCGACCGTTACAAACGCCGAACTCCGGGGTGCAAGCCAAACCACCATGCTTACAAATGGCGCGACAGCCGCAAGGCTCGCCATGCTGTATACAGCGCTTGCGGCAACAAACGCCGCTTCTTCTTTAAGGGCTAACATGACGTAAGCCGGACCTGCAGAGGTAGGGAAGGCGCCGATAAGCGAGGCGTAGAACGGACTAACCCGTTCAGCCACCGCAGTCGCCGCTATGACCACAGCCGCAGTAACGATCATCCGAATGATCAAAGGAATCCAAATCTCTTCCATGAAGCGTCGTTGTGCGGCGAAATAAGTCGGAAGTCCAGCCTAGGAGGCGGAGTCTTCGTCTGACGAATCAGCTAGCAAAAAGTCAGGTACACGGCAGCCAACAATACAGCACCGCCCTGGCTGGCGGTCGGCGGGCTTGCCGTCTTTACGTTCCATCAGATCGCGATCCATCAGCTGCTGTACGATCTCTTTCTTTTCACCGATTGGATAGTTACGCCAAATCGCGCGCTTCATCGCTGCTGGTGAGCCGCCGCCATGTAAGGAGATGACCGAGTACCACCCGCCTTGATGGGAGGCTGTGAGATCTTCAATCAGGCGGGCGGTTTGTCGTCGTTGCTTTGCTGGTACACTCGGATTGCTTTGCCAAACTGCATCCAACGAACCCGCAGTGTCTGGATTGTGATCTTCATCAGGGCCCGGTAGGGCAACGATCAACCCGCCTGAAACCGTATGTGCCAATCGGTGCATGTCATAAATCTGGGTCGCCAGCAACAACTTGCCGATATTAGAAAAGACCGGTTCAGGCATAATATTGCCAGTGCCATCTTTTTCGCCATAGGCCGACGCCGCAACACCAGTGGCATAAAACCCTTCGACAATTTTAATCAGCTCGACCATGTCATCTTGAAGGTGTGTATGGCGTTCTGGATCAAGACCGTTGGATTCAATCATCAACGCGCCGGCGCCAATCAACAAATCACCAAACCCGGCTCGCGCGCCGATACATGAATGCCGGTGATGGGTGGCATAGGTTTGCGCGATATCTCCAGCGGACTCTGTTTCGCCATTTAGAAATACCCGGTCATGAGGCACGAACACATTTTCGAACAGCACAACGCCTGTGGTCTGGCCATAGTGTTTTGAAAAAACCGCCGCCTCTTCGCCGGGACGCCCCGCCGCTCGTGCGACAACCGTGATGCCCTCAGCATCAATCGGCACGGCGCAACAAACTGCAAATGCATCGTCGTCCGGCGTCATCGCCCGACACGGCATAACGATAAAGCCATGCACATAGGGTGCGCCGGTGACGATGGCCTTGGCCCCGGATATGACAATACCGTCGGCACGGCTCTCAACGACGTGGATGTAACTGTCCGTGATTTTTTGATTGTGTGGTTTTTGCGACCGGTCGCCTTTGGCGTCGGTCATGGCAACACCATAGGTCTGGTCGCCATCCTGGACTTCGGTCATGAAGTTTAGAAAGCGAGAAAAATATTCAGTGCCATGTTCGGCATCACAGCGCTGGGTCGCCTGATACAACCCATTGAATGCGTCATGAACCAGGTAGCGTTGCGCACAGCCCGCCTCGCGACACATGATGCGCACGGCCTCTAATTTCGCCAGAAGGTCGTCACTGGTGCGGTCGATGTGCAAATTGCGATTTACGCGCTTGCCAGTTTCTTGCTCAACCGCCGACATAAGCGGGACGTGACTGGGGTCTTGAGCAAGATCGTACGTCACACCAATGGCATTGATGCCCGGCTGCAATGAAGGCTCATCGGCTACCGACGACACCAAAGCACCGTTGACGAACACACGAGGCTTAAAAGCCCGCAAGCTCTCCCTGTAGGCAGCGGTCGACTCAATGATCATAGCTGGAGCCCTGCCGGAACTGGATTAAACACAGGATAAACGAAGATACTCATGCCTTACCGAGAGATTTCAGCACATCAATTATGTTCAACGCGCGCTGGGCCTTCTCAACTATAGGATAATCGACAAAGTAGCCGTCTACTTGAATGGATGCGACTCCGTCTTTCTCGGCCTTCTCAAATTCAGCGACAATTTTCCGAGACCAGGTCACGACTTCGTCTGTCGGTGTAAACACATCATTGGTCGGATCGACCTGATCCGGGTGTATGCAGAGCTTACCCTGAAAACCGAGCCCATGCGCGCGAATACACGATTCTCGATACGCGTCATGCTCTTTGATGTGAAGAAACACGGTATCGATAGGCGGCTCAAGCTCCCCCAATCGAGATGCCAAAACCATTTCAGACCGCACTGGCAACAACGCCAGTTCGTCGTGGGTCCACTCGATACCAAGATCACGGGTGTAATCCCCACCCCCGAGCGACAAGCGTTTAACGCGCGAATCCGCCTGGGCGATGTCACGCACCGCCGCTGCGCCTTTGGCGGTTTCGATAATGGGCATGAGATCAACCGATCCTGGCTCGAGGCCATGCTCATGCTCAAGATCAGTTATAATACTGTCGACTGATTTTAAGTCGGTAACACTTTCCAATTTTGGCAACACGATGCCGTCGAGATTTTTACCGAACACGCCACTTAGATCGCCATAGCAAAATTCTGTGTCGTACGAATTAACGCGCACATAAACCGCACACCGCTTCGGAAGGGCTAGGGTCTCTTTGATGATGGTACGGGTGGCGACTTTTTCCGCGACCGCCACGGCGTCTTCAAGGTCGAGAATCACTACATCAGCGTTCAATTGAAGTGCCTTCTCGACCCGGCGGGCATGATTGCCGGGGGTGAACAAATAGGTGCGATTGGCGTGCGGTCTCATCGGCTAAACCGGAACTGCTAGGTCAGCGGGCGGCAAAATGGTGGTGCGTTTCATCAAACGCTCCTCTTTGCCGTCGAAGGGCTCGCGGCGGTGCATGGTTGCTGCATTATCCCAGAGCACAGCATCGTCATGTACCCAATTATGGGTGTAGACGAACTCGGTTTTAACACTCCAGTCAAACAAGTAATCAAGCAAATCGCGGCTCTCGTCCTCTGGTAAACCAACAATCTGCGTGGTCATGCCTGGACAAATATACAAAGCCTTGCGGCCACTGATCGGGTGAGTTCGAATGACTGGCTGTTTAATATCAGGGGTGCGCTTTTTCTGATCCGAGTCGGTTGGCACACTGTATTGGTTGTTGAACGCTTCGTAGGATTGAATGGCCTTCCGACCCTTCAACGTAGCTTTGATGTCGTCGGACAAAGACTCATAAGCCGCAGACATATCGGCAAAGGAGGTTTGTCCGCCATTGGTCGGCAGTGTCACCGCATAGAGCAACGAGCCCAAGGCTGGACGCGGGAGGTAAATTTGATCGTAGTGCCAGCCCACTTCCGTATCGGACAAAATGCCAATGGCTTTGCCATCAACCTTCATATTGGAGACATAAAGGATCTCCGGGTTCTCAGGTGAGAGATACTCGCGGCGCACATGGATTTCCAACTCCCCTAGCAGCCCGCTGAACGCCACCGCATCTTTTTCTTCCAAGGGTTGACCGCGAAACAGCAGCAACTGATGTTCAGCCCAGAGGCTTTTGACCTCGTCCAAAATATCAGCGGTGATCTCTTTGGTGAGGTCAATCCCCAGCACTTCCACCCCAAACGTGGGATTGAGTTTCCGGACTTCGAAGGCCATGGCGCCCTCCCAAATGGCATGTCTTACTTCAGATAATTTGTACGGACAATTCAGCTGATAGTCTAGTCTGGCTGTCGATTTACAGCACTTTTTCGTATATCCGGTAGGTTTTGTAGACTAGGCCGCCGATGGTTTCGAGAGACCGGCGGGTTTGGGTGTTGTTTTCCAGCACCCAACTCATTTCACAGATCGGCATATTAAGTTTAAGAGATTCACGACGGATCGCGCCCATCACCATAAAGGCCAACACCGATCCAAGGGGTTTGTTTTTAAAACGCGCGGCAACGCCCATGAGTGGAACCCGCGTCCCAGATGACCAGGCGCGGCGGGTGAGAACCCGCCACGCCAGCTTCATCCATCCCTTAGGCCACAAGTTACCGCCGAGATCGCGGATCATTTCGTTGAGGTCAGGCAACGCCACGGCCATTGCGGCCGGTTTTCCTTCGTAGAACGCAAACCAGACCAACTCTGGAATTAGGATCATTTTGAACTGATTAGCCATATGCTGGGCATCCGCTTCTGTTAGGGGAATAAACCCCCAATTTTCAGCCCAGGCTTCATTGAACAGGTCAACGAGAATGCGAATGTCGTCGTCGTAGTGATTGAGATCGAGATGGCGGAACGTGAGCCCCGGGTTACGGTCAATGAAGCGTTGCAACAACTTCATATGTTTATAGGGCAGCGCGTTATCCATGGGCGTTAGGAACGCGAATAGGTCGCGTACTTTCTCAAACCCAGCTTTTTCCACCAGTTTCTGGTAAAATGGGTGACCATGGCCCATGGCGACACGCGGTGGACTTTTGAAACCTTCGACCAATAATCCGGATTCTTCATTGATGTTAAGGCTGAATGGCCCACGAACGCGGGACATGCTCCGCTCCTTCAGCCAACTCCCAGCTGCCGCAAACAACGCGTCTGCAACAGGTTGCTCATCCACACTGTCAAAAAAGCCAAAGAAGCCGGTCGCATCATTGTGTTGCTCGAGATGACTGCGGTCGACCTGGGCTGAGATTCGTCCCAGCACTGCGCCATTACGTTCGGCCAGAAATAACTGTGCTTCGCCGTGACTGAACCAGGGATTCTTCTTTGGGTTCAATTGGTCCCGCACCATCATTCTCAACGGCGGCACCCACACTGGATCATCGCTGAACAAGGCGTCTGGCAACGCCAAGAAAGCTTCCTGATCCGCACGCGTGGCGACCGGCCGAACAGTAATGTCTGATGCTGTCATAAAAAACGCTGCGACTAGTTAGGCCCGGTTAGGATGAGGGGGCGAGTTCGCCATCGTCAGACTTTTGCGCATATTCACGCTGACGATGAACCGGATTAGCAGTATGCGGCCAGTTAGGCGTTAACTCGGCCACATAGGGATAATGCTTTGCCACCTCTTCATCGTACCCAAGGTTAAACACCGTTTCTGACCGGGGTCGAAATTTAATTTGCTCGTACTTCGTTCCGAGCACGCGATCCCACAAATAATTAGTAATCCCGAAATTACCCGTCTCGTTATGAAAGTGGTGGGCCATATGCAGCCTCTTCATACTCTTGACCCAGCCCCATTCGGGGACATACCCCAAGTGCTGAATGCAATGGATAAACTCGTAGAAACACGTTTGCAGTACACCTGCGCTTAAAGCCGCAGCAGCACCAGGCCAACCAGCCAGAGCAAATCCGACAGGGACCGTAGCCAAAGCGACGGTTGGCAAGGTCGTATAGAGAGCACCGAACAAAACCTTGAGGTTATTGGGGTCGGAATGATGATCGTAGTGAATGCGCTTCCAGACCGGTGCGGTAAGCTTGGATCTCCACATCCACTTGGAATGCAGAATCCACCGGTGCAACACATACCAAACCAATGGATAAATCAGAATTGTCGCGACAACGGCGCCCGCAATTCCAGTCAGGGTCGCGAGACCGTTCATCCAAGCCCAAGTCGCATAGGCGCCTGTCACCGCAGCCAACGCGAAATACGCGGCAATGGCGTAATACTGAAAGTACGCAGCAGCGAGATCACCTAGATTCATTCGGTCTAAGTGGTATTCCCGGTCGGACCAAAAGCCGATCTTTAATGCCATGTTCTTTCCTTATTTGTAGCGCTTTATACAATTTTATCTAACGCGGTTTGGCATAAACGCAAGCCCCTGACTAAATCAGGTAGATGATCAAGCGCCTCTGTTTTCTAAGTTTACCACAATCCACAGACCTATGGTGCCGAACAGCGCCAAAGGCAGCCAGGCCGCCACAACCGGTGGCAGAGCGCCGAACTGCCCCATCGCCAGTAAAATATTGTCTGTGATGATGAAAACGAAACCGAGCGAGATCCCATAGACCACAACCATGATCGCGCTGCCTTGACGGTGGTGGGCAAAAGCCGCGATAGCGGCTAGCAAGGGCATCAGAGCCAAAACCGCCGGTCCAGCCAGTTTTCGTTGTAGCCATGTGTCGTAATAGTATTCGGGACGGGTCCCAAGAGCGAGCTCGCGCACGTAATGCTCTAGTTCGTCGAAGGTCAATTCACTGGGTGGATTGGCAAGCTTGTTAAAATCTTCAGGTGTAAGATTTGTTTCCCACGTCGGTTGACCTAAATGGGTTGCGACAGCGTTACCACCGACACGCGCCACCTCAAATAAGTTCCAACCAGCATCTTCCCAAATCGCGAGACGAATATTAATAATGTCTGAGACCGCCGCTTTGTCGCCTTGGTGAAACAAGCGAATGTCATTGAGCACGGCGCCGTTCTGCAGGACGTGCCCAACCCGGATGATGGTGTCACCTTCAATCACCCACGCTTCACTGCCATCAATGATTTCACCGCCAGGCTTGTAGCCTGTGCTTTTCCAATCCTCGAGCTGTGCGTTAAAACGTACGACTATACCGTCGGAGAAGACAAACAGCATTAGTGCCAACGCAATACCAACGACCACTAGGCCACCGACTAGACTAAGCACAGACCGGCCTGCCGCACGCATAGCAATGATCTCGCTGTTGCGGGCCAGAACAACCAGCGCCGTTAGCCCGCCGAGCAACGCAGCCAATGGTGCAACGGTTTCAATGATCGACGGCACCCGCAACACGATGTAGCGCGTTAATGAGTCGAGCGGGTCACCGCCACCTTCCAACACAGAATCCGCATTGGCCAGCAGGTCGAGCATTTGCAGAAATACGACCAAGCCCAGCAGCAATGCGAAGAATCGCGACAGGTAGGCCTTCGTGAGATACCAAGATAAAATCATGAGTACAGACTACTAATCGTGGCTGCCGCGGAATAGTCGAATGAGAACGCCGGTCATATTGGTCCATCGGCCTTCGAGCCGTTGCATTGGGGTTGCCCCAGCGACAGCTTCGGTCCTGAGAAAAAGATATGATGTCCCGCCAATAAAGAGAGCAAAGGGCACCCATAAGGCTGGCCCGGCCGATATGCCCCCGACCGTTGCGTAGGCTTCACTAAACTCCAGAATCTTGTGATAGACGACCAAAGTTAATAGGCCGAGAACCAGTCCAAAAGATTTGCTCGCCCTGTGGGTCATAACGCCGAGTGGGGCCGCCAGCATCGGCAAGAACAAAATTGATAGCGAAAAAACAATACGCCCATGGAGCTCCGCCGCAACCGCAGCCGCTGGCACCAGTCGCTCAGGACTGTATTGTGGGTTGTTCACAACCACAGGTCTGATGCCAGTGCTTTCTGCCTTTATATTGGCGACATAACCCCGCAACAGTTCATCCAAGGTCAACTCGCGTTCATCACCGCCCCTCACGCGGAACCGAATCAGATCTTGTAGATTTAGAGGCCAGTCAAACACATCGAAGCTTACTGTGTCGGCCGAGGTTGCGCCCGGCGACCACTCTGATCGATTGCCTTGAAATAAACGGAGCCTGGTTGCACGCTCCGCGCCACCTGTGACAAGACGCCCTCGCTCTGCAGTTAACGTGATGATGGTGCCATCTTCTTTTTGTTGATGGGCAAAGACTCCATACAGCTCACGACCGGCGCCCCGAGATTCTTCAACCCGCAGGGTGTAACCATTGGGAAGGTCCATAAACACGCCCTCGCCAATACCAGACTCTAAAACACCGCTGGTCACATTGAACAAAAGAGCACGATAGGCGTAGCGGCTGATCGGTTGCAGGTAGCCGACAAGAATCAGATTAAAGATCATCATCAAGAGCCCCAAGATTACGGCCCACCGGATGAGTCGGCTTAAACCAATTCCTGACGATTGAATCGCATCTAGTTCAGATTGAGACGAAAGCTTGCGGAACGCCAGCAGAACCCCGAGAAACAAAGCGGCGGGCAGCGCCAAACCGATGTAGTGGGGAATCAGATTAAAGAGCATCTGAAACACTACCAAGGTCGAGACACCATTGCCCACGGCTATATCGAGCAGCCGCAACATCCGCTCGAGCAGCAAAATTATAGCTGCAACCAGTAGGGTGACGAGCAGTGTCGGCATGATCTGCCGCAAGAGGTAGAGGTCGAGAGCTTTGAACATCCATCTCGAAGCCACCACATTTGCAGCGGCCATCCTTTGGGTCCCTGAGTCAGCGCTCAGTCGCCCTCTAGGCCCGTTTTCAAGACACTTTTGAGGGATTTCTCCAAGCGAGCCCAGCATGGCGACCAAGTACAAGATCGTCAAATCAAAGCTTTTGAAACATTATGTAAGCATAGTAGAGCGTCTCTTCATCTGTCTCAGGTCCTGCGATTTGCCCCCACCAACGGTCGCCATTCTCAGTAATCACATGAGCACCCGCAATCAACAAGACCGCGGGTGGCTGAACGATATTGTGGCCTCTCATGACTGTGTTCAACATTTCATCATCGATAAAATCACCGATGTGCCTGCGATTCTTGCCAAATGTGCTGCCAGTGAGATTGAAACCCTCGTGGTCGATGGCGGAGACGGCACCGCCGGGTTGGTGTTCTCTGGCCTCCTCAACCATGCCCCATACACCTCCCCACCGGTCTTGGCGTTGCTGCCGTCAGGGAAAACGAATATGACAGCAACCGCCTGGAGCCTGTCTGGAGATCGGCGCAAAGCCCTCACAGCTCTACTCAGAAAGAATGCCAACGGCAACCTGGCCAATGCCATTCACACTCAGTCCGTACTTACGCTGCACCAAGAGGGGGTGCCGACGCGCCACGGCGCATTCTTCGGTGGGGCCGATGTGGTTGAAGGCATTCTTTACTGCCGTAAAAACATTTACCCCCGCGGTTGGCCAAATACAGTATCTCATGTAGCTGCAGTGGCCATCTTGTTCTGGCGTGCAATGACGGGTGGCAAACAAGGCGGAACCATCAAAGTGACCGGCGAACAGGGTAGGTGGCAACAAGACGGGCGCTTCTATGTCGTGATGGCAACCACCATGGACAAAATGCTTCTAGGCACGCGCCCCGATCCGAAAGTTGGTGATGGCCCGGTCCATTACATCAGTCTTCGACCAGGCGCAGGCGCAGTCCTCTCGACCGTCCCTAATATGCTGAGACGCCGACTAAAACAAAGCAACAAGCGGACGGTTCGGCGCACCACCTCCGTCACCCTAACCTTCGACGGCAGCTACACGCTTGATGGCGAACTTTACAATGCCAGCGAGGACAATCCACTCACCATTAATGGCCATCAAACACTTCGCTTTGTGCGGTGGTAGCCATGGCTCTCATCTCACTTATTCAATCTGAAAGCCAGGTCGCAGCCTTTCCCGCCGCAACGACAATGGTCGATCATCTAAAAAATACCTATGGAAGCGGCGTGCGCGCTGTTGTGTTTTATGGGTCCTGCCTTCGCCTCGGCACGGACGAAAACTTGATACTCGACTTCTACGTGTTAGTTGACAACCTGAGAGACGCAATTAAAAATCCGATCAGCGCCACCTTTGGTGCGCTGTTGCCACCCAATGTCTATTATCACGAGTGCGACTTCGACGGGCGGGTAGTCCGCGCCAAAGTCGCAGTAATGACTCTCGGTGGTTTTGCCCACGGCACAGCGGAGACCTGCTTTGCATCAGCCCTATGGGCCCGCTTTGCACAGCCAGCCACCATTGTTTACGCCAATGATGACGTCGCCTGCGCGACTGTTGAATACGCTCTGGCGCGCGCTGTGACAACACTCCTTAGCAAAACGGCACCGCTGATGGCCGGTCCCTATGCGATTGAAGACTTATGGACCACCGCCTTTCAAGAAACCTACCGTGCGGAACTCCGGCCTGAGCTGCCGTCTAAAGCGAAAGCGTTGGTGAACAACCAACGTGATAGATTCATTCGCATTGGCGCAGCCGCCATTGAAATGCTTGGCCTAGATCAAACGGCAGAAGCGAAACCAGATACAGGCGCGGTTTGGGCTTGGCGTGCACGACGCTGTTGGGGGCGGTTTCTCAACGTTTTACGTCTAATCAAAGCCGCTTTCACATTCCGCGGTGGCCTGGACTATGCGGCTTGGAAGATTGAACGCCATACCGGCGTGACGGTCGAACTGACAGAACGGGATCGCGCGCACCCGGTTCTCACTGGTCTACGCTTGTTATTCCGAGTGAAACAGCGGGGGGGGCTGAACTAAACTTACAGTCCACGAACGATGTTAGCCGAGCGCGACTTTCTTCTTAGGTTGCTCCGGCAGTATGCCCAAAGAGTCGGCCACCTCTGCAAAGACTTCGATGATGTGGTCAACCTGCTCAGTCGTGTGAGCCGCACAGAGACTACACCGCAACAACGTAAAGTTCTGTGGCGTGGCGGGAGGAAGGGCAAGGTTGACGTAAACGCCACCGTCAATCAGTCCGCGCCAAAACGCCACACCGATTTCCACCTCCGGAGCCACTACAGCAACCACCGGGCTTACTTCTCCTCCAAGCGTAAAGCCGAGAGCAGAGAGCCCTGAATGAAGTCGCTCCGCATTACGAATCAATCGTTTGCGCAGCGCGCCACCTTTTTCAACTAACTCTAGAGACGCTTTGGCGGACGCCACAACAGATGGCGGCAAAGAGGCTGTGAAGATGTATGGACGACAAGCTAAACGCAGCAAATCAAACTGTGGATGGCTGGAAACACAAAAACCGCCAACGGTACCGACACTCTTGGAGAAAGTGCCAACAATAAAATCAACATCGTCTTCTAGGTCGGCTTCCTCTGGCAATCCCCGACCATAACGACCGAGAACCCCGAGCGAATGCGCTTCATCACTAAGAAGATATACGTTTTCGTATTTTTTCTTAACAGCAACGATCTCGTCCAAGGGAGCCTTATCCCCAAGCATGGAATAAATACCTTCGATGACTATCAGCTTGTTGCCCGGCTTCTTCGCGAGGCGCGCCAAGCGTTTATCTAAATCCGCCGCATCGTTGTGCTTAAATCGAATGATCTGAGCGTCACCCATTCTCACGCCATCATAAATGCTTGCGTGACAATCTGCATCCATAAGGATGTAATCTTCAGGACCGACCAACGTCGACAAGACACTGAGGTTGGCCAAATAACCGGTTGAGAAAACGATGGCGTGGTCCTTACCAAGAAAGGAACACAACGCCTGCTCCAATGCCTTGTGACCACTATAAGTGCCGTTGGCGACACGACTGCCAGTGGTGCCCGTACCTGCCGCATCAAGAGCATCATGTGCGGCTTGCAATGACTCTGGCGCAAACGTCAGTCCAAGATAATTGTTGGTGCCGGCCAAGATGATGCGACGATTGCCGATCATGGCTTCGGTCTGTGACAGCACTTCATCCATCTCAACTTGAAACGGATCGCGACCCCCATCGCCGACTAAAGAGTCTCGGCGTGCCAACAGTGACTCAAATCGATCAAATAAGTCAGCCATATTCTTCCCTAACAATTTGTTCGGTCGCGACCACCAATTGCCCCACGGTTTCGATATCTGGGAGCACGTTTAGCGGCACCGATATATCCAGACGGTCCTCAAGAGCTGCGATGAACTCCATAACCAAAAGTGAGTCGAAATTCAGGTCTTCCGTAAACCGAGTCCCATCCTCAAGGTTCACGCTGGTCTTATTGAAAGTTTGCAAAACCTCCAGAACCGCAGCTCGTACGTCTTGCGACGCGCCTTCGCTAGGCTCAGCCGACATTTATTTTGCCCTTCAATATGGGGACAGTTGACGTCCTGAGTCTCACATCCCGCTCCTCTTCCGTCTTAGTCTTAAGATGTGTGACAGAAGAGTGACAAGTAACTTTAAAAGTAACGTTTCAAAACATTTTGTGAGGAATACCAATCGATTGCGTCTTTAAAGCCGTCTTTTAGAGACCACTTTGGGGTCCAGCCAGATGGACACTTGGCGTTCGCCACCCAGTCACGATGGCGAAGCTCTGGCACTTTCGCCAATGTCAACATAGCGGGCGATCGGGTCAGCAAACCCTTTGACGTGCCCAGAAACCCCATAATCCAGACAACAGTGCTCGCTAAGTGAGCAAATTTAATTGGGCGACCGACACACAGACCTGCGGCATCTGCCAGTTCGCGCCATTGGTATCCGTCAGCTTTGCCATCATCGATTTCAAAAAGGACCTCGGATTGGGGCTGTTCACAACACGCCAAAATAGCTGAGGCGACATCGCTAACATGAACCAATGATAATCGTGCCGAGGAATGCCCAGGGGCGAGCATGAATCCATTCACAGCCATCTGGAACAGGCCCATAGTCTCCTCATCGCCTGGTCCATATATGGCAGGCGGGCGAAGTATGATCGAGTTCAACTGACCGGCGTGGTCATCAACCACCAACTCCGCAGCTCGTTTACTTGCCGCATAGGGTGACAAGGTTGGTTCGCGCGCGGCCAGAGACGAGATCAACACAAAGCTTTTCACCCCTTGGGCACACGCAGCACGAACAACGGCCTCTGTTCCCCCCTTATTGATTTGAAAAAATTCAAATCGAGACAGCGCTTTGATCGCTCCCGCCGCATGCACCACAATATCCGCACCGGTAACTAAAGCCTCAAGCGCGGCTTGTTCGTTCAATGCGCCAGTGATCCATACGATATCTTGGTTAGAGTCAGTGTTCACCGGCTTGCGTGACAAGGCACGAACACGGTGGCCAGCACTCCGTGCTTGCGCCACTAGGTGACCACCGAGAAATCCGGTAGCACCTGTGATTGCGATGGTCAGTGGGTCGGTCACGGCCAGTGCGCTACGCGCCCGCGGCTAAGGGCTGGATTTCGCCGCTGAGAAAGTTCGCCTTGGTCTTGCCACGCGCTAATTTCCCAGATGACGTTTTCGGCAAGGTTCGCGGCGGAACCAAAATTACGTCACACGCCAATCCAACTTGATTCTGGACACGTGAGCGCACGTTATCTACCAATGCCTCGCGAATGTCAGCAGCAGATGGTCTACATTGCACCAGTATGGTTGGTTTTTCACTACCGTCGTCTTGCTCAAGAGTGAATGCCGCGGCATCGCCAGACCGCATGCCGTCCATATGTTCAACGGTCCATTCAATATCCTGCGGCCAATAATTACGGCCATTAACGATCATCATATCTTTTGATCGCCCAACAATAACTAACTGGTCTCCCCAGAAATACCCGAGATCGCCCGTATCCAGCCACCCATCTTGAAGGCAAGCATCCGTTGCTTCTTGATCACCGAAGTATCCCTGCATGACGCTTGGGCCAGAGAAAAAGACGCGGCCAATTTCCCGTTCTGCCATAACCGCACCATCGTCGTCTCGAATCTCGACCGTATGACCGTCAATCACGACACCACAGGCCACAAAGGTACGACCGGTTCCCGATCCATCGTCATCAATCGGAACTGCCCGATGGTCACCCCCTAACTCCTGCTTGGAAATATGGTCAAGCAACATGCCATGTCCTGGCGTACTAAAACTGACACCAAGCACGCATTCGGCTAAGCCATATGATGCGTTAAAGGCCTTATCTGCAAACCCACACGACTTAAATACTTTTGCAAACGCGCGCATGACCTGCGGCTTAATCATCTCACCGCCTATCCCAGCAACTCGCCAGCTGGATAAATCTAGGTTAGGCGCAGCAGCATTTGATGATGAGAATCTTCGACAACATAGCTCGTACCCAAAACTAGGGCCGTAGGACATCGTACCTCGGTTCTCGCTGATGACCCGGAGCCATGCGAGCGGGCGACGAGCGAATTCTTCCGTTGGAATAAAGTCGACAGTTGTTTGAGAGGTGAGGCAACCGAGCATGAAACCCACCAAACCCATGTCATGGTAAAACGGCAACCAAGATACACCCCGATCCTCAGTTGATACGTTGACCGCCACGTTCATAGCAGTACAATTGGCCATAAGGTTGTCGTGAGTTACCGCAACACCTTTTGGAAACCGCGTACTTCCAGAACTGTATTGCAGATAGCAGAGATCATCGGGCCCGCCAGTATTAAGGTCATCAGCCTGCGGCTGCGCCCTGAGATCATCTAAAGTCCCGACCAATAACAAATCTAGTCCGTCAGCAGCCTCTTTAACAAAGGGCATAAATTCCAACGGCGTAATCACCATGACCGCGCCAGATGAAGTGATTTGGTTGCGAATTTGGCCAACATATGCATCGCGCCGGCCAAACGCGACAGGCGTGGGCATTGGCACCGGAATAGCACCAGCATATTGGCAAGCAAAAAAAGCGATGAGAAACGCAGGTGCCGTTTCTGCAAGAAGTGCAACACGGTCACCGGACACAACGCCTGCGCCACAGAGGTTTCTGGCCACGTCCCGGGCTTTTGTCCTCAAATCAGCGAACGGCAAAACCTCGTTTAAATGACCCCGCGAAGAGTAAAAATTAAACCCGGTTTCTCCCTGCGCCGCATAATCAAGAGCGTCTGGAAGAGTTGGAAAATCTGCCAATCTTTTTGGCAAGCTGGTATTTTTGGTAGGGGTTGGTGAGGACATAGCAGGTCCGACGGGAACCGTGAAAACTGAACTGGTACCTGTCTACACGCGATCACAATGTGGTCAAATCAAGCTTTGCAACAAGTCTTTCATAACATCACGCTATTGCTCATCTGGCGGAGCGCCCCACCTTTCTCGTGGTCGTGATTTTAAGGCGCGGGTTGAAGATGAAACAGTGAGAATCGTTAAACGGTCAAATTCGTCAACGCATTAACCGACCTGATCTCGACACGTCTGAAAAAGGCCCCGTCTCAGCCGGATATAGCTATGGGCCCAGACCCACAGTCTAGGCCCTTTTTATGCAATCTAAACTAGTACGGGCGATCACATCGCACAACACGACTTTTACGGGGAAATATCAGTGAATGCGGATAAGAGGTTTCACTCCTAGAAGTTAACGGTGTATCAGAATCGCAGTCTGAAACATTGGGGGTGCGCCTACGTGATGGAAGAGTTGCGGTTTTTTTATTCCGCTAAAAGATCGCATTGAGGATGAGAACGAACTAGCAGATATCGCTGCGGTATTTGCGAAGTTGTCTAAACCAGCCATCAGACATCCGGTTCATATCCGTGCGTTTACCATTCTTATGCAAAATTTACACAAGGACCCCATGAGCATCGTAAAAACCTTCACTTTCGGATTACCCTAGGGTCTGTAGGATACAAAGATAAACCAACAAAAAAGGCCAGTCATGACCGCACCCGTCGATCGCGCATTCGTTCGCATTGCCGAAGGGCAAGTACATTACCGCAAATGTGGCACCACATCGAATGCCTCAACCAACACATTGTACATGATCCACGCATCACCTTCGTCGTCGGTCAATTTAGTGCCTTTGATGGAAGAACTAGGCAAAACACGACACGTCATTGCACCAGACACACTGGGCTTTGGCGACTCACCACCTCCGAGTCAGGACATACCGAACGCCGATGACTACGCCGAGAGCGTGATCAGAGTGATGGATGCTTTGCGTATAGAGTCATGCGACCTGTACGGCAGCCACACCGGCGCACACATTGCGTGCGAGTTGGCCATTCACTATCCAGATCGCGTACGCCGTCTCGTCTTCGACGGCATCGGCATGTTCTCTCCAGAAGACAAGAAAGATTTCTTAGAAAACTATGCTCCGGACGTTCAGCCGGATGAATTTGGTCAACATTTAATCTGGGCTTGGAACTTTGTACGTGATCAAGTTCTGCATTTTCCGTATTTCAGGCGGTCACCAGAATTCCGCCAGCCGACGGCATCCATGCCTCCCCCTGAAGCCATCCAAAAAATCGTTGTCGAGGTGCTCAAAGGTTTGACCACCTACCACAAGGGATATCGCGCAGCTTTCCGCCACCCAGACAGAGACCGTTTGCCGCTTATCCAACACCGCACCTTATGCGCGGCGTCTGAAACCGATCCACTTAAAGACGGCGTCGATGAGGCTGCCGCTCTCGTCCCAGATTCGGTTAAGGCCATTCTACCTGGGGAGCGAACTGCCGAAGAGGTGGCGGCCAAGGCTGCAGCTATCGTCGAATTTCTGGATAGTCCTTAGACAGCTACAGTGGCGGACCTGCAATCGTAACAACTAGCGTTTCAGTCTGCGGCGTTCGCGACATAGTCACTGTTTTGCCGCCTGTCTGGGTGCTCACACTATTACCACCGAAAGCGCGGTCAATATTTGTGCCAACCCAGTCGGGAGCGTCCGCCCAATCCGCTAATGCAATTTCGACCAGGAGCGAAACTGCGTTGAGATTCCGCAAGCGCACCAGTGGGCTATCCTCAGGCAACGCGGTCATCAAATGGGCAGACGTAACGCCCTCAGGAGGACCGATAAGTTCGAGAGTTGTTCGGCCGTCTTCCGACCGGCCAATAACTCGTGAACGACCGTCAGCAAGAGGAACAAAGTCGAATCTCAACTCGAACGGTGATCTCTCAAAAAACCGAGTCAGATCAGCCCGATCGATTCCGAGGCTCGCCGTATGGCGTAAGGGATCAACACGAATGGTCTGTTGAGACTCCGTACTAGAAGATTGTGGCTGGGTCTCTACCGGACGTTGTCCTGATAGGGTGTACATATAGACCGAGAGGCCGAGCAACACACTGTAAACAATAAATCTCAATCGCTTCGGCATACTCTTTGCCTTTGTTCCATTCTTTCAGCTATTGGCGCAAAGCGGCGCAAACTGCTTCAAATGGTGTTAAAGTTGAATTCACCTTCGATCAAGGAGACTTCACTGTGAATGACCAGCCTACAGACTCAGACATTATGCATCGCTGGAAAGAAAATACGGCAGAGCAGCGTGCCCGTTTCGCTGATTACACATTGGATCCGGCCCATACAATAAAGTTGCATACTCATGAAGGGACCGCTCGTGTGCTTTGGAATGACACCATCATCGCTGAGAGCGCGGCTGCAGTTGAACTACATGAGCGCAAACACGAGCCCGTGTTTTACTTTCCGACGGACGACGTCAAAACCGATTTACTAACGCGGACAGACAACGCCACACATTGCCCCTACAAAGGCGACGCATCTTACTGGTCGCTCAGCATCGATGGCACGTCGGCAGAAAATGCTGTGTGGGCTTACGAGTGGCCGATCCCAGCTATGTTGGGCATCAAAGGTTATATGGCCTTTTACCTGGATAGTATGGGTAAGAACTTTGGGTTGAATCTCGAAACCGATTGATCCCCAACACGTTATCCGTCGCTACCCAACCTCCTCACACGTCTGTGAGACCGTTTCACGCGCGTGTGATTGGCGAATCTCGACGGCGTTTCTATTATGGTCACGTCGAGAGGGTCACTAAGCACCCGTCGATCAGGAGACCCCTTTTCAGGCCGCGCCTTTGCGGCACCATAGATGGAGTACACTATGTCAGACAGCAAGCTCTCTACGCTTTCACTTGCCGCCGCCGTTGCCGGTGCGGTTTCAATGGCCGCCATGACTGTTCCTTCGACAGCGTCAGCCGCCGGAAAAGAAAAATGCTACGGCGTCGCCAAAGCTGGTGAGAACGGATGCGCCAATGCGGCGGGAACACATTCCTGCGCGGGGCAATCCACGGTGGCATTCGACAAAGGCGAATGGAAACTTGTTGCTGAAGGCACCTGCGTTGAAATGGGCGGCAATCTTGAGCCCGGCGAAGGCGTAAACGAAGAAGCCAAGATGAAGGCCGGCTAAGCCGACCCTTCGTTTTGACCGAGCGTCGAAGGTGACCTCTCCCCCTCCCCAGGACCAGCCTTCGACACGCTCTGTACGGCCAGGCCCGATTTCTGCGCGAGCAGGAGTCGGGCTTCGTCATCCTCACATGTCTGATTTCGCGTCTGGAACGCCGTCAGCGGCATGGGTAGAAATCCATAGCGAGAATTTTTTTGCCGCTGGTGGACCACGCATAGCGCAACTAGAGCAAGTGCGTGAGCATTATGCGATCAGCTGCCACGGTGTTGGTTTATCGTTAGGGTCTGCGCAGGGCGTTGACGCGGACCATCTCTCTACGTTGCGCACCCTGGTCGATCGCTTCGAGCCTGGGCTGGTATCCGAACACCTATCTTTTAGCGTTGTCGACGACATATACGTGAACGACTTACTGCCACTTCCCTACACCGAAGAGGCTCTAGTCACTGTTGCCCAAAACGTGGACCAGACTCAGGAGCGCTTAGGACAGCAAATACTGGTTGAAAATCCATCCTCCTATCTGACGTTCGTGGACTCAGTTTTGACCGAGTGGGACTTTTTAACCGCGCTATCCCAAAGAACCGGCTGCGGACTGCTGCTCGATGTCAACAACATTTATGTCAGCGCGGAAAACAACGGGTTTGATACGACCGCCTATCTCGACGGAATCCCAGGAGACGCCGTGGGTGAAATTCACCTCGCCGGCCACTCCTTAGAAGGGGATGGAGAAGATCGTCTTTTAATTGATACCCATGGAGACAACGTCGCAGATCCAGTTTGGTCTCTATATCAGCTGGCGTTGGAAAAACTCGGACCACGACCAACTTTGATCGAGTGGGACACAGACATCCCTGACCTTGAGGTCCTCTTAGGCGAAGCTGAGACCGCGCAGCGTCACATCGATTCGGTCTCTTCATCTGAAGGCTCATCCCGTGTTGCATGACCTTCAGAAAAGCTTCGCAGACGTTGCCTTGACCAATTCGGTGGAGGCCTTGCTGCCACATGTTGCCACACCGCGCGGTGCCATAGAACGCCGATTGGGTGTTTACCATGCCAATACTCTGAACAGCTTGATCGATGTTTTATCTGCTGCCTATCCAGTAATTCAGCGCATAGTCGGAGATCGATTCTTTCAGGCCTTAGCGAAGGACTTCATCACAACCCATCCGCCACAACAGCCGGCCCTGTTTCGGTATGGCGACGTGTTGCCAGATTTTATTAGTTCTTTTGCACCCGCCAATGATTTGCCATATCTGCCCGACGTTGCACGCCTGGAATGGACCCGGGTCGAAGCTTATTTTGCCGCCGACAGCGCCGCCCTGAACCCTGAAAGATTAGCTGAGGTTCCGGCGGAACAGATAGCTGACATAAAGTTTTCAGTATCCCCGACCCTTCGATTGCTTGAATCCGACGTCCCTATTTTCACCATATGGCACGTCAATCAGCCAGATCAGGATCGTGTACCTGAGGTCGACTTCTCGCATCCCGAAAGCGGGTTTGTATTGCGCCCGGCTCACACAGTGATGCAGCGCGTTGTACCATTGGAAACATTGATATGGCTCCGCGCCCTTACATCCGGTGAAACCCTGGGCACAGCAACAGAGCTAGCCCTAACCCATGAGAACACGTTCGATTTGCAAAACACGCTTCGTCAGCACCTGGCAGACGGCACGTTTACTGAATTCTACCTTTAAAGATACGACACGCGGATAAAGGACTTTTTGCCATGACCGACTCTCAATCACTGACTTCCAGAATCACCAGCCTTCTTACGAGCTACGGCCTCGCTTTTCACAACCTCACTGATGGCCCACCGGCCATCCTTGAATAGCTGCATTTCGAATGTGGCGCGTCCAAACATGGTGTCGCGATTACTCCGGCGTTCCCTGATGGCCTTACAGGTGCCTTTTTGACACTCAACAAGGCTCCCCGTTGTTTTTTTGCCTTAATTTCGTAAGGAATTGCTTAAATTACGGGCCAGAGGCGCGCAACATTCAAATACGGCGCGTTCGTTTATCGCAAACGCCCTTAAAAGTGCCGATTTATCCAACGGTATAGCCCGCAAAACGGTTACGCAATTCGGCCTTGAGCACCTTCCCCGTTGCGCCAATGGGCAATGACTCAACCCATTCAATGGCATCTGGCAACCAGAGCTTAGGTACCTTTTCGGCCAAATACTCTCTGATCTCTGCCAAGTCGGGTTGATTCTCCCCTTCTGGAACGCAGACCAGCAAGGGCCGTTCCAGCCACTTAGGATGGGCAACCCCAATAACCGCCGCTTGTTTAATTACAGGGTGGCCGACGGCAGCATTTTCAAGACCGACTGAACTAATCCACTCACCACCTGATTTAATGATGTCTTTAGCCCGATCAGTGATCATCATGTATCCGTCTGGATCAAGGGTGGCTATGTCGCCGGTGTCAAACCAACCTTCGGGGTTCAAGGCGCTTTCGCCAGCCTTGAAATATTCACTGACAATCCAAGGTCCTTTGACGAGTAGGCGTCCAGAAGTGTCTCCATCCCGCGGCAACTCCTGGCCATCGTCGTCGACGATACACAAATCAACGCCGTAGATCGCCCGGCCCTGTTTGAGTTTGGTCGGCATCTGCTGATCGCGCGGCAGGCTTTGGTACTTTGTCTTAAGAGTGTTGACCACGCCGAGAGGACTCATCTCGGTCATGCCCCAAGCATGATTGACGGCAACTCCATGATCCAATTCAAAACGATTGATGATCGCTTCCGATGCCGCAGCACCACCAATAACGACACTATTTAGCCCGGCCGGTTTACGTCCGACCTTGTCCATATGATCAAGCAAGCTCATCCAAACCGTCGGCACGCCGAGCGCTTTGGTCACACATTCCGCATCCATAAATTCGAATAAACTTTGGCCATCGAGCTTTGGCCCAGGCATCACCAGTGGCGTACCGGCGATCGGCGCGGAGTACGGAACGCCCCATGCATTTACATGAAACATTGGCACAACCGGCAGAACGACATCTTCCGTTCGTAAATTGAGCGTGCTTGCGTAGCAGCTGGCCATCGCATGCAGCACTGTCGCCCGGTGACTGTAGAGCACGCCTTTGGGATCACCCGTCGTGCCCGACGTGTAACACATGGATGCTGCCGTGTTTTCGTCGAATATTGCCCAGTCATGATGTGGAGACGCCGACGCGATGAAGCTCTCGTAATCGATGGTGCCTTCAGGACCATTATCAAGCAAGTGAGCCGCATCGGTCATCGCGACAAAGCGGTCGACAGTTTTGGTTTGCGTTTGAATCCTTGCCAGGGTCTCTGACATATCCGTATCAAAAAAGACCATACGGTCTTCCGCATGATTGAGAATATAGACCAGTTCCGCATCTGCAAGCCTAAGGTTGACCGTATGACAAATCGCGCCAATGCCAGAAATGGCATAGTACAATTCGATATGCCGATCAGTATTCCAAGCGACAGTTGCAATACGATCTCCGGGCTTGATCCCAAAATCGATCAGTGCGTTGGCGAGGCGTTGCGCCCTGGCAAACACCTCTCCGTAGGAACTATGGCGAACTGGCCCTTCGGTGCTGCGCGTTACAATTGACGTATCGCCATGATACTGCGCCGCGAACTGAATCAGCGACGTGATCAGTAAAGGCGTGTTCATCATCAGGCCTTGCATCGCATCCCTCGCAACAGATTAGGCGTGTCTGCCTGCATGTTAGAAGCTAGCGCCTCCAGCATCCACCATGGACTTACGAAATCGCACTTTCTTTATCCAACGGCAGGGCTGTCCGATAAGTCACCTGCTTCAGAGCAAAGCTGGACTGGATGCTGGCAATAGCCGGAATTCTTGTGAGGTGATTTTTGAGGAATCGCTCATAGTCAGCAAGGTCCCGAGTTACCACACGCATATGATAATCGCTGGTGCCCGTCATGAGGTAGCACTCCATAACTTCAGGTAGCGCCGTAACAGCGGCTTCAAATTCTTCAAGCGCCGTTTCTGATTGCTCCTTTAAGGCTACACTTACAAACACACTTACCGGCAGCCCGACCTTGGTTTGATCTACAAAGGTCATGTAACCCTGGATGACGCCATCGTTTTCAAGCTTGCGCAAACGCCGAAGACAGGGCGAGGGAGACAACCCAATCCGCTCCGCCAACTCGACATTGGTTAAACGGGCGTCTGCCTGCATGTGATTTAGAAGCCGCAGGTCAATCTCATCTAGACCTAAACTTAACATATTTCACCTCTTTTTAGTATTAAATAGGTGAATAGTTGCTCGAAACTCCGTTTTATAGCAAGGGTTCGCAAGGACCTGCCGGGGGGCCTGCTGTACAGTTCCGGTTCAAATTTGGAGCGTGAGATGACCAAATCCGCTGATATCACGACCCTGCAAAGCCTGGAAAAGAAAATTCTATGGCTGGCCACATGGATGATTCACCAGGCCAACACGACGAGGTCCAAAGCAGATGGCGTAAAAGTCGGCGGGCATCAGTCATCTTGCGCTTCTCTTGTGTCTGTGATGACGGCACTTTTTTTACACACCCTGCGGGCGGAGGATCGTGTTGCGGTGAAGCCTCATGCTGGTCCGGTATTCCACGCCATCCAATATCTTCTTGGTAATCAATCGTTGGGGCGTCTGAAGAACTTCCGTGGCTTCGGGGGCGTGCAACCCTATCCGTCGAGAACAAAAGACAAAGCAGACGTCGACTTTTCTACCGGCTCGGTGGGACTGGGCGTTGCCGAAACGCTGTTTGCGTCACTCGTTCAGGATTATATCTATTCCCATGATTTGGTCGATGCTGACACACCCAAGGGACGCATGATCGGGCTACTTGGCGATGCTGAGTTAGACGAAGGCAATATCTTTGAAGCTTTGCTTGAGGGCTGGAAGCACGAAGTCCGCAACTGCTGGTGGATTGTTGACTATAACCGGCAGAGTTTGGACGGCGTAGTAAACGACCGCCTATTTAATCGAATCACCGGCTTCTTCCGTACGGTGAATTGGAACGTTGTTGCCATCAAGTATGGCGTCAAACTTCAGGCTGCCTTTAAAACACCAATCGGGCCAGCCCTAAAAAAATGGATCGACGACTGCCCTAACCAGATTTACTCCGCCCTCACCTTTCAAGGCGGCAAAGCATGGCGTGAAGCACTTCAAAAAAATCTCAAAGGAGCCAAAGGTCTCAAACCCTTTCTCAACCAACATGATAATGAAAGCTTGCACTCCCTCATGACCAATCTTGGTGGTCATGACATGGAGGCAATCCTGCAAGCATTTGGAGAAGCAGAGGGAAAAGATCAACCGCACTGCTTCATTGCCTACACCATTAAAGGGTACGGCTTGCCTTTAGCGGGCCACAAAGACAACCACGCAGGCATCCTGAATGAAGTGCAAATCAAACAGTATCAAGCCGAGCTGGGCGTCAAAGACGGTGAGGAGTGGGACAAATTTTCTGGAATGGATATCCCTGCCAATGAACTAGAAGCGTTTCTTACCGATGTCCCTTTTGCCCAAAGAGTGACGCGGGAACAAAAAACTAAGGCTGTCCCAACGCTGCCGGTACCTGATTTGCCTGCACCCGAAGGCGCCTCCCAATCCACCCAAGAAGCATTTGGTAAAATTATGAACGTGCTAGGGCGAGGCACGTCTGAAATGGCAAAGCGTGTGGTGACCACATCACCCGATGTGACCGTATCGACCAATCTAGGTGGTTGGGTCAATCAACGCAGTCCATTCCACACCAAGAAACGGGAAGATATTTTCCGTCAGATGCACGTGCCGTCGCCGCAGAAATGGAGTCAGCAACCCAAGGGACAACACATTGAATTAGGAATTGCCGAGAACAATCTGTTTCTATTGCTAGGCGCCCTCGGCCTTTCCCATGACCTTTTTGAACAGCGCTTGTTGCCGGTTGGCACTTTGTACGACCCCTTCATTGCTCGCGGCTTAGATGCCATGACATACGCCTGCTATCAGGATGCTCGTTTTATGCTCGTCGCTACGCCAAGCGGTATCTCTCTTGGACCGGAAGGTGGTGCGCATCAATCGATCTTCACACCACTGATCGGGATCGGCCATGCCAATCTTGCGTCATTTGAACCTGCATATGCTGACGAATTGGCAACGATCATGGAATGGGGGTTTGATTACATGCAGAAGCCGGACGGTAGTTCGGTCTATTTGCGCTTATCGACACGACCTCTCGAACAACCAGACCGCGACATGACCAACGATCTCAAATCCGGTATTCTTACAGGCGCCTATTGGGCGGTAGAACCTGAGCCGGGTACAGAATTAGCGATTGCATATAGCGGTGTAGTTGCACCGGAAGCTAAGGCTGCGTTCGATATTATTAGGGAAGATATGCCCGGCACCGGGCTACTTGCCATAACTTCACCAGACCGACTCTATTCCAGTTGGACGGCCGCCGCCCAAGCTCGAAAAGCTGGGCGACGGGGGGCTCGCAGTCCAATAGAGAGTCTTTTGTCGGGCCTCTCGCCAGACGCAACCCTCGTCACGTTGCAAGATGGCCACCCCCTCGCCCTGGGATGGATGGGTTCGGTTATGGGACACAGATGTGAAGCCCTGGGTGTCGATCGCTTCGGTCAATCAGGCAATATTGCACAACTGTATACTGAATTAGGTATAGATTCGGATGCGGTTGTTGA
>JAQWQC010000022.1 GCA_029245025.1 Rhodospirillaceae bacterium | reverse complement strand
ACGACCTCTTCGGACACGGGCGAGACCACATCGAGACGTTTATCGGTCGAGGGACCGATCCACTTCCCGCCAATATAGAATTTATGAAAGTGAGTGGCGTCGATGGTATCTGCACGGGAGGTGAAGGTCATGGTGGCGCTTTCAGTCGGGGAAATAGGGCAGGGCTCAAAATGTGAGGTTTTCGCGCGCCTGGCAAATAGAAGTTGTTGTTATGTCCATACTCAAGCGGTATTGCGTCTGAAACACGCGTCCCACGAAACAATATTGTGCACGGGCTTGTCCCTCGCTAAATGCATTGGAGAATTGCTAAGCTGCCGAAAAGACACTGTGTGCAGGAGAGCAGCGATGACCGATCACCACCGTGATTTATCCGGCTACGAGGGTGCGTGTTTCATTTGTGTTGAGTCTGGTGACCATGAACTTCTTCCCCAAGCCTCCCGCCGCAGCTTTATGCAGGCTGCTGCCGTGTCTGCCGTTGCGTCTGGTGTCGTCAGTACTACAGCGCACGCAAAGACGCCAGACCTGCCTTTTGGTCCGGACGGTAGCTTTGTCATAGATGCGGGCTGGGTGTTGATTGAAACCGATGGCGAGCTTGATCTCTTGCGGGACGGTCATGTGTTGGTGCGCGACGGTGTTATTGAGGATGTTCGCGCCGAGGCGTTTACAGACTCTGTGACGCATTTGAGTTTGCCGAACGATATTCTGTTGCCGGGATTTATATCCGGACACACACATTGCTGTAGCGCTACGCCTACCAGGGGCATCATCGAAGGTCCGCGGTCATACCAGCGCCCCCTCGAGATCGTTGAGATGTTGTCTGATGACGAACTTGATGCGCTGACGGCTTTGAACCTTGCCGAGTTGTTGCGCTCAGGCTGTACCACTCAGGTGGAGATGAGTCTGACACTGCGGCAGGCGGAGAGTTACGTTCGCCTTGCTGAGCGCTGGGGCGTGCGCGGTTTCCCAGGATCGATGATTCCCAATACAGAGCGATTGTTTGGGATTTGGTTTCGTCCTAATGACCAGGTGTTATTTGAAGCCGAAGATGACACGCTGGCTGAAATCGCCGCAAATCTCGCCTTCGGCAAAGAACACATGGGCAAGGAGGATGGGCGCATACAACCGATGATGTCGCCCCATGCCTGCGACACGCATACACCAGCCACCATGGCGGCGATGGCCGCTGCTGCGAAGGAACTCGGCACCGGTTTGCACATTCACCTGTCGCAGGGTGGCAATGAAACTAACGCTGTGCGTCAGCTTTGGGGAAAGACACCCACCGAATGGCTGGAGAGTTTTGGCTTCTTTGCTGATGGCCCAGTGTTCGGAGCGCATATGACCGGTCTCGACTGGGCGGTCGATGCCCCGATCCTCGCCGAGCATGGCGCGGTCTACTCCCACTGTCCGTCAGCCGGTGGGGCGGGCAACGGCACGCAACCCTATCCCGAAGCCTTGGCGGCTGGACTGAAGGTCAACATCGGCATTGACACACATTCCAACGACTACCTCGAAGATCTCAAGTTGGCGGTGCTCTACGGTCAGGCCCGTCATTCCTTGAAGCGTCAGTTTGACCCCGAAGGCATCCCGACGCAGCGACCGACGGTTTGGAACGCGGTCGATGCAGCCACTCGGATACCAGCGCAAGGACTGCGGCGAGATGACCTAGGTATCATCAAGCCGGGTGCGCGGGCAGATATAATTTCTGTTGATGTTTCGGGACTGCTGGTTGGAGCTGGGGCGCTGCCACCTGAGCCCCTGAACAACCTGCTTTACGCCAACGGGCGCATGGTGCGCACCGCGATGACTGATGGGCGCCTGCAGGTCCACGACAGTAGGTTCGTGGCGGGCGATGAACACCAAGTGCTCGCAGAGGGCGGCAAGGTCGTCGAAAAAGTGTGGGCCCAGCTCGCAGACGAAGGCTGGTTTACAGAGACCGCCAGATAAGGTTAAGCGACGGCGACGTTTTTTTCTTTGAACATCGTTTCCAGCTCACCGGACTCAGCCATTTCTCGAACGATGTCGCTGCCGCCAACAAACTCACCTTTGACATAAAGCTGAGGAACTGTTGGCCACTGGGTGAAGTCTTTAATACCCTGACGCAGGTTGTCGTCTTCGAGCACGTTCACGCCCTTAAATTTCACACCTAGCTGGCTCAGGATTTGCACCACGGCAGCGGAGAAACCGCACTGTGGGAACATTGGTGTGCCCTTCATGAATAGAACAACATCGTTGGATGTGACGTCTTCTTGGATTTGTGCGATGGCGGGATTGTCTGACATGCGGATAGTCTCCGTTACTCTAATGGGCTGGCCGCTTTGAGCAACCTTCATATGCCAAGGGATATAAGGCTTTCCGTCGCTTTGGCAAGGAAAACCGGATCAAGTCTGCGTCAGGTGTTCAAGCGCCGGGAACGGCGGTTTGCAGGGCGAGCGCGTGCAACTGCTCGCCCATTTTACCTTTAAGGGCGGCGTACACCATCTGATGCTGTTGAACCCGGTTTTTTCCTGCGAACGCGGCAGACGTGACATAGGCAGCGTAGTGATCGCCGTCACCACGCAGGTCATCAATCCTGACCTCCGCATCGGGGAGGGCGGCTTTGATCATCTCTTGGATTTCTGAGGCGCTCATGGCCATCGTGTCGCTCCTTAAAAAGAGTGTCTGACTCTAGGCTGCCATATAGTTAGGGAACCAGCCTTCATGCAAATCACGTAGTGTTTTTACGGGAACAGAATCACCGCCTTCGACGGCTACTTGATCTCCACCCGTTGTACCGATAAGGCGCGCTGTGAGACCAGCGTTTTGCATAGCTCCCAGGATATCTCCCGCGGTATCGGTTGGGCAGGTGACGATGTAGCGCCCCTGATCTTCGCCAAATAGCCAAGGCACTGAGGGAGTTGTGCCAATATCAATTTTGACACCGATGTCGCCGGACAAGGCCATTTCAGCGAGGGCAATTGCGATGCCGCCATCAGAGACATCGTGGCAGGCCGTGACCGCTCCGGCCATGATCAGGCCACGTAAGGCATCGCCAGTGACTCGTTCTTGCGCCAAGTCCACAGGCGGTGGCGCTCCATCGACAACTCCATGAATGTCTCGGAGATAAAGTGATTGGCCGAGCCAGCCATCTGCGACCGTATCCGATCCGCCAATGAGCAGGACCGATTCCCCGGACGCTTTAAACCCGACAGTTGCGGTTTGATCTAGATTGTCGATGACCCCAATCGCGCCGATCGTCGGGGTTGGTAAAATCGGTTCGCCATCGGTCTCGTTGTAGAGCGACACATTGCCAGACACGACCGGTGCATCCAGTGCCTTGCAGGCCTCACCGATACCCTTAATGGCACCGACAAGCTGCCCCATGATCGGTGGCTTCTCGGGGTTTCCGAAGTTCAAGTTATCTGTAACCGCGAGGGGACGGGCGCCGGTGGCCGTAAGGTTGCGCCAAGCTTCGGCGACTGCCTGCTTACCGCCCTCGAAAGGATCGGCTTTTACGTAACGTGGTGTGCAATCCGTTGAAACGGCGAGGCCGCGGTCTGAGTCATGAATGCGCACGACTGCAGCGTCACCCCCAGGACGTTGCACTGTGTCGCCCATCACCATGTGATCATATTGCTCCCACACCCAGCGACGGCTGGCAAGATCAGGCGCGCCAATCAATGTTTTCAGCGCCTCTGTCCAATCCCCATGACTCACAGAGTCAGATGCAACTGTTTCGGCTGCGGGAGTTTCCACCCACGGGCGATCGTACTCCGGTGAGGCTTCGGCCAGCGGATCAATCGGGAGATCAGCAACTTCCTGTCCGCCTTTGGTCAGAATCATGCGACCGGTGTCGGTGAGGTGGCCGACCACGGCAAAATCTAGCTCCCACTTCTCGAATATAGCTTGGGCAATGTGTTCTTTGCCCGGTTCAAGTACCATTAGCATGCGCTCTTGGCTTTCCGAGAGCATGATTTCATAGGGAGTCATATCGGCTTCCCGGATAGGCACTGCATCCAGATTCATCTCAATTCCGGTACCGCCCTTGGAGCACATTTCAAATGTTGAGCAGGTTAAGCCAGCGGCACCCATGTCTTGAATCGCGACGATTGTGTCGGTCGCCATCAATTCCAGACACGCTTCGATCAACAGCTTTTCTGTGAATGGGTCACCGACCTGAACAGTTGGGCGTTTCTCCTCGCTGTCTTCATCAAATTCGGCAGACGCCATCGTTGCGCCATGAATACCGTCTTTGCCGGTCTTCGATCCGACGTAAATCACCGGATTTCCCGGACCAGACGCAGCGGAATAGAAAATGCGATCCTGCTGAGCGAGACCAACGGTCATGGCGTTAACCAGAATGTTGCCGTTGTAAGCAGGGTCAAAATTAACCTCACCACCGACTGTCGGCACACCTACGCAGTTGCCGTAGCTGCCGATGCCACTCACAACGCCGGCAACCAGATGCTTTGTTTTCGGATGATCGATCGCTCCAAAACGCAAAGCGTTCATGTTGGCGACGGGCCGCGCGCCCATGGTGAACACGTCGCGCAAGATACCGCCTACACCTGTCGCGGCGCCCTGGAAGGGCTCGATGAACGACGGGTGATTATGACTTTCCATCTTGAAGATGGCGGCCAGGCCTTCGCCAATATCGACCACACCGGCATTTTCACCGGGGCCGCAAATCACCCATGGTGCCTCTGTCGGCAAGGTTTTCAGCCACTTTTTCGATGACTTGTAGGAGCAATGCTCAGACCACATCACGGAAAAGATTCCGAGTTCGATCAGGTTCGGTTCGCGACCGTCAAGAATATCCAGCACCCGCTGATATTCTTCTTCGGTCAGCCCGTGCGCCGTGATGTCGGCTTTGGTGATTGATTCATTTGGTAGCGTCATGACAGGCGCTCCACTAAACTTTCAAACATGGGAATGCCATCACAGCCTCCGAGCCGTGTGTCTGCCAGACGTTCAGGGTGGGGCATCATGCCAAGCACAGTTTTTTTGTCGTTGAAAATGCCAGCTATGTTGCGAGCAGACCCATTTGGATTGGCATCATCCGATGCTTCGCCATTGTCGTTACAATACCGAAACGCGACGCGGCCATCGTCCTCTAGTTTTTGCAGAGTGTCTTGATCGGCGATGTAGTTACCGTCGTGGTGACCCACTGGAATACTAATGACATCACCCTTCTTGTATTTACTGGTGAAGACACTGTCCGTCTGCTCGACACTGAGCGTGACGTCGCGGCAAATGTATTTGAGGTCGCGATTGCGTAACAGTGCTCCGGGCAACAAGCCACATTCCGTAAGAATTTGGAATCCGTTGCAGATGCCGAGAACAAAAACCCCTTCCTCGGCCCGCTTTTTGAGATCCGAAATGATTGGTGAATTCGCCGCCATGGCGCCAGATCGTAAATAGTCTCCGTAGGAGAACCCACCAGGTACCGCGACCAAATCGAGATCATCGGGTAATGTGGCGTCACGATGCCAAACCATAGTCGGCGCATTGCCTGTGATTTTTGTAAGGGTGAACGCTATATCGCGCTCACAATTTGAACCCGGGAAAACGATGACAGCGGATTTCATTGCTTAGTCGCTGACCTCAATCTTGTAGGTTTCAATGACAGTGTTGGCGAGAAGCTTCTCGCACATGCCTTCGACAGCCGCCTGGGCTTTGGCTTGATCCGTTTCCGCCAAATCTAGCTCGATGAATTTGCCTTGGCGCACGCTTTCTATCCCAAAAAACCCTAAGGTTTCGAGCGCGTTTTGGATGGCTTTGCCTTGGGGGTCGAGGACACCGGTTTTTAGGGTTACGTGAACCGTCGCTTTGGCCATGGGACTAACAATATCTCTCTTCGTTGGTTCGCACTTAAAGTTTAGGCGGGTCGCAGTTTATTGCAGCGTTGTCGTCCCTTGAATATCACCTGGCCCGCTCTCTGGCAGAATTCCGAGGCGTCGCGCCACTTCTTGATAGGCTTCCTCAATTTTGCCGAGGTCACGCCGAAAGCGGTCTTTATCCATTTTTTCGTCTGTATGTACATCCCATAGGCGGCAGTTGTCCGGGGATAGCTCATCGGCCAGAACTAGTTGGACGTCGCCGTTGTCATGATACAGCCGTCCGTATTCAAGTTTGAAGTCGACCAGTTTAATTCCTATCCCGAGGAACAGACCCATAAGGAAGTCGTTCACGCGCAGTGACATGTTGAGCATTTCATCTATTTCTTGAATGGTTGCCCAGCCAAATCCGGTGATGTGTTCTTCTGAGATCGGTGGATCGTCCAGTTCGTCATTTTTGTAATAGTACTCAACGATTGAGCGGGGCAGGGGTGTGCCTTCGGGGATCGCGAATTTTTTTGAGATAGACCCAGCAGCAATATTCCGAACCACGACTTCAACTGGAATAATCTCAACTTCACGGACCAATTGTTCGCGCATATTGAGACGGCGCACAAAATGGGTGGCAACGCCAATCTCTTCGAGACGCTGCATCAGGTATTCTGAGATGCGATTATTCAGCACACCTTTGCCGGTAATAGTGCCTTGTTTCTTATTGTTGAAGGCCGTCGCGTCATCTTTGAAGTATTGAACGAGCGTGCCAGGTTCCGGCCCTTGAAAGAGGATCTTGGCCTTACCTTCGAATAACTGCTTGCGCCTAGGCATGGAGAGGGGGTGCACCAATTACTGCCTTCACAAACCGGAGGCCCGTGAAGGACGTTAACAAGAGCGGGATATAGCAGGCCCAACCTCTACCCTCAATTGTTGATATCAAGCCCCGGAAACTGCCAGATTTTAAGGTGTTCTATAGAGCCACCGGCTCAAAGGGGGCCGAATCGGGCGGCCCTTCTGCGAAAAGCCAATTCAGGCGTTGCGGTGGGTAGGCCATGGCTGCCTCTATGGCGGGCAAAGCAAGAAGCGTGCTGGATGATGTTCCGAAACCAGTATCCGTGTGAAAGCACATCGCGACGCTTGAAGATACGGGCATTGGGCCTGCAGCCAAGACCGTTTTCCATGCAGCCCAATCGTCTTGATCAGGGTCGGGCACATTGGCCTTGTTAAATAAAGGCCAAAACGCCGCAATGCGGGGGCTCTTGTCGTCGTTCATATCGCCAGCTGTGACCATAGACAGGCCTTCTGGGATTTCAGTAACAGAAACCGTGTCTGACGCAGAGCTGTCTAGTTTCAGCCAGTAGGCATCACGATTGTCAGCGATGACTAAGTTAAAATCGCGGAAGGCACGGCCATCTAAATGCTTTAGGGCCTCTGAGGCTAAGATGGCGTCTGGGTGGTCCAAAGCATCCAACACGATCTCACCACGACTGAGCTTGCCCTCTTGTGGCCCCAGGGTGCCCCGCCGGTTTAAGATGCAAGCGACAACCCCAAAATCGTTCACACCCATCCAAGAGCCACCGCTCAGTTCATCCAGTCCGGCTATGACTTCCGGGCGATCAGGCCAGTGGCGCCCTGGAGCCTTCCAGGGGCGAGTCATTTGTTCATCGCGGTTCGCACCTAGCACAAGAGGCCAGCGGTGTCCTGGGCGGCGGAGAATGACAACTGTACACATCATGACCGGTGTCGCAGAACCTTCTTCGTTTGGCAATTGCGCCGGCTGGTTTAGCTCATTATATCCCTATCATGACCTTATAGCGGGCCTTGCCCGACCAATTTAGAAGACAAAGGTAAGCAAGATCATGACTGACGCATTTCAAGACCGGGAAAAGGGTTTCGAGCGGAAATTCCAACTGGACAAGGATCAGGAATTCAAGGTCCAGTCTCGCCGAGACAAATTGTTTGGCCACTGGCTAGCGAAATGTTTTGGCATGAGTGGTGACGAAGCCGAAACCTATGTCATCGACGTGATTGATTCTAACTTTGAAAAACCGGGCGATGACGACATGCTCGACAAAGTGAAGGCAGATATCGCAGCCAAAGGCGTATCTATCGATGACTCTGAGTTGAATACCAAGCTATCTGAATTTATGGCGGAAGCGCACAAACAGGTTATTGAGGGCGCCTAACCAAATACCCGTTTGAAAATCGTATCGACGTGCTTGGTGTGATACTCCATCGCGAATAATTGGCTTAACGCGTCTTCGGAAACCTTGTCCGTGACTTCGCTGTCGGCTTTGAGGCGAGACAGGAGGTCTCCTTTCCCATCCCAGACCTCCATCGCGTTACGTTGGACTATGCGGTAAGAGTCTTCACGGCTCACGCCAGCTTGCGTAAGAGCAAGCAGAACCCTTTGTGAAAATACCAGCCCGCCCATGCCGTTGAGGTTGCGCTCTATTGCATCAGGATAAAGGACCAGTTTGTCGATTACGCCGGTGAGGCGGACGAGGGCGAAGTCCAGAGTTACTGTCGCATCGGGGCCAATCATCCGTTCAACTGAAGAGTGAGAGATATCCCGCTCGTGCCATAGGGCCACGTTTTCCATAGCTGGAATTGTGAAGCCGCGGACTAGGCGGGCAAGCCCCGTGAGGTTCTCGGTTAGCACTGGGTTGCGTTTGTGAGGCATTGCCGAGGACCCTTTTTGGCCCGGCGAGAAGTATTCTTCTGCTTCTCGCACTTCGGTTCGCTGCATGTGTCGAACTTCAGTGGCGATGCGCTCAATTGAACTGGCAATGACACCCAGAGCCGCGAAGTAAGCCGCATGTCGGTCCCGCGGGATAACCTGAGTCGAGATTGGCTCAGCTTCCAAGCCAAGCGCTTTCGCAACATGCACTTCGACAGCCGGGTCGATATTGGCAAAGGTGCCTACTGCGCCCGAGATAGCGCAGGTCGCAATTTCTTTGCGGGCTTCTTTGAGGCGGTTTCTGTTGCGGTCGAACTCTGCGTACGCACCGGCAAACTTAAGACCCATTGTTGTTGGTTCTGCATGAATGCCGTGACTGCGCCCCATGCATACGGTCATTTTATGTTCGTAGGCGCGCCGTTTTAAGACATCGAGCAATGTGTCGATGTCAGCCAGCAGAATGTCAGTAGCTTGGACCAATTGGACAGAAAGGCAAGTGTCTAAGACGTCTGAGGACGTCATACCTTGGTGAACAAAGCGGGCGTCAGGACCAACATGCTCAGCAAGGTTGGTCAGGAATGCAATGACGTCGTGTTTGACTTCGCGCTCAATCTCATCAATGCGATCGACTTCGAATTGGCCAAGTTTCCAAACAGTTTCGGCGGCGCTCTTGGGAATCACTCCGAGTTCAGCCTGGGCGTCACAGGCGTGGGCTTCAATCTCAAACCAGATACGGAATTTGTTTTCGGGCTCCCAGATTTTGACCATCTCGGGGCGCGCATAGCGCGGAATCATCGGCAGCTTCCTGAAAAGATGAACATGTCAAGAATGTATAGAGAGTTCTTGGCCTTACTTCCACCCGCACAATAGCAAGGCCGCCATAATAATATGGACGCTGCGCCGTGGTGTCAGAGGAGGTCATCTCTTCGAAAAGAGACATGTTGACCACGGCCGATTACGGCATGATCGTGCAAAACTAGTCCGACCGCCTCAATGGCCCCCTTCACTATTTTTGTCATCTCAATGTCGGGGCATGAAACTTGAAGAGGGTAATGTTCAAACGGGTGCGGCCGATTAAAGTAATTTTTGCGGCAGTGCAGAGAACAGTAGCAATTCGAGTAACTCGCAGTCGGCAAGAGCATCAGGTGCAGATGTAAGGATCCGCGTCCGTAAGCGGGCGCGGTGGCCATGGTGCCGGATCTTGGATTAATTTTCGTCATCGGTCGGAAATAACTGTGCACTGTTGTCGCTCAGACCGCGCTCTCGTTTAGTCTATGACCGCTTTCCAGCCATCAGCTGTGTTATCCCTCAAAGGGCGGGCAGGTGTGGCCTTCAGGAGACAGTGTAAAAATCTCAAAACCATCTGCGGTGACACCAATGGTGTGTTCGAATTGAGCTGACAGTGATTTATCGCGCGTGACTGCAGTCCAGCCGTCTTCAAGAATTTTCGTTTCATAGCGGCCGGCATTGATCATTGGCTCAATCGTGAAAATCATGCCTTGCTCTAACACCATACCTGCGCCTGGGCGCCCAACATGCATGACGTTTGGCGCAGTGTGGAAGACTTGACCAATTCCATGCCCGCAGAAGTCGCGGACGACCGAAAACCGCTTGTCTTCTGCATAGGTCTGAATCGCATGGCCAACATCACCTAGCGTGGCACCGGGCCGCACGGCTTCTATACCTTTCATCATGGCTGTGTAGGTCGCCTCAACCAGGCGCCGGGCTTTTATTTTTACGTCGCCGACGTAAAACATTCTACTGGTGTCGCCGAACCAATCATTGAGGATTGGTGAGACATCAATGTTGCAGATATCTCCATCTTTCAAGACGCGGTCGCCGGGTATCCCATGGCAAACGACGTGATTGATGGAGGTGCATATTGATTTAGGATAGCCACGATATCCTAACGGTCCTGGAACCGCATAGTGTTCAACATGAAAGTCATAACACAGCTTGTCTAGTTCGCCAGTGGTTACCCCTGGTTTGACAAATGGCGTTATGAAATCAAGAACCTCAGCGGCAAAACGCCCCGACTTTCGCATCGCATCAAAATCTTCAGGACCATGCAGAATGATCTCATTTGGGCGAGGGCGTTCTTGTGTTTCCAAGGCGAGGTGCATCCCATAACGAATTTTCTAATTTCAGGCTCAAATACAGCTCTAAATATAGGGGTTTCAGCTTGGTAAATCCATGGCCAGGGGGCCGGAAATTCTGATTTCCTTAGGCGTCACGTGGCATTGATAGCACAAAACCTCGACACCAGCTTTGATAGCGATGGCCAATTCTGCCTCATAATTGGGGTCAATATCACCCGCAATGCTGAACCTTGGGCAGTCGCCGCGCTGCACCAAATAGAACATCACCGCACGGTGACCCTCAGAGACCATGTCCGCCAGTTCGACAAGGTGCTTGGCGCCTCGGGTGGTCACGGAATCTGGAAACTCGGCGTTCCCTTCGGGGGTGAAGTCCCGTTTCATGGTGACGTTCTTAACTTCTACGTAACAAGAAGGTTTGCCTTCCGATACCAGCAGCATGTCGATACGCGAATTCTTACCGTACTTGACTTCGCGTCTGAGCGATTCGTAGCCGGAGAGTTCAGAAATTTCTCCCGCTTCGATGGCTTCGGCGACAATGCGGTTGGGGTGACCTGTGTTGATGCCAACATTATGCCCCTCGATTTGAACAATTTCCCATGTGTATTTGAGTTTGCGTTTTGGGTTGTTGGCTTGGGAGATCCAAACCGGTGCGTCTTCTGGCTTGACCGATAGCATGGAACCGGAATTTGCACAGTGCGCGACGACGGTATCACCATTTTCTAATACGACATCTGCAAAAAACCGCTTGTAGCGTTTTACCAATTTACCTTTTAGGAGTCCGGTCTCAAACTTCATCACGTTATTTCCTGTTTGTTCTCTCTGGCTATAGCGGTTTTTCATCCGATCCGAGGGCATCGGATAAACGGCTTTGTGCGGATCCTGGCGCTAGCGGTTTTTGCTGGTTGTCAGAGGGTGCCCAAGCCGTAAGTGTTACGATTTCAAAGGTCGCAAGGAGTTGCCCAGATCCAGAACAATGACGGTCTCGATATATTTTTTCGGCCGCGCTGAATAGGCGACCGGTCGTCAGACCTCTCGTTCGTTCCTGGATCGCGTTGGTCTCACCCATGCTGCGCAGGTCCTTAAACAGATCTTCCAGGCTATCAAATTCACGGATGATAATATCCGTGTCTGCGACGGGTAAGGCGAAGCCAGCGCGGAGTAGCAAATTTCCCGCGTCGCGAACGTCAATGAAAGGGGATACCCGGGGTGTGACGCCCCCCAAGACCGTGCTTTCCGCCTCGACTAGGCAATCTCTCAATTCATGAAGTGTTGCCCCACCGAAAAGGCTGGCAAGAAAAAGGCCGTCTGGCTTTAAGCACCTCCTCAACTGAATGAGTGATCCTGGAAGGTCGTTTATCCAATGCAGCGTGTGCTCTGCGATGATCAAGTCAAAGGTTTCTGACCAAAAGGGAATCCATTCTTCGTCACAGGCGACAGCGCAAAACCCCCCCTGTTTTGTTCGTTTGGCATAGTCTTCAGCGATATCGCAAGCGATCACCGTTTCGATGCCATGGTCCCGTGATAATGCCTCTGCAGTTTCTCCGGATCTACACCCAAGGTTTAATGCAGTTTTAAAGGACCTTTTTACATCCCGGAGTCGATCAAGCAATTGTCGTCGGTTATTGACTAAGAGTGATGGTGTCGAATTAGAGAGGCTGGCCGCACGGTGTCGGTTTCTTGGGATTCTTGGGCGATCAAAAATTTTGGGCGGGGCGTTCATGCTCGGCTTATCGCATAACTACTGGACGGTGGAAAAGGATGTTAAACTCATGTCAGTTTATCGATTAGTGGCACTGAGCCGCCGCGGTGCATAAGGTGTGGAGTCGTCGCCGATCCAGGAGCACTCCGCGCCACTTGCTTTGAAGACGTTACTTTATAAAACACCGCAATACTTTGCCCTCTGCGGTATCCAGATCACGAACAAATTTTTGAATTTAGGCGATACGGCGATCTGTGGTGTTTGAGCCAATTAACCTCCCTCTGTTAGCAGAGCAAGGGCGGTCTGGGTCTATGACGATAAAAGCCGTCAACTGGTTGCCCGGCTTAAGTACGCGGACCGACTAGGTTTTACGCACTCCTTGGCCCGGTAAATGGTGCGGGGCAGCGATTTACTCTATAGAAGAAATCGATCTCATTATAGTTCCCGCTCCGCCGATGGCGCTTGGAAGAGGCCCAAGTAAAGCCTAAAATGACTTCGGAGATGGCAACATAACAGGAAGGCTGGTGAACCAGCTATGGCAGACATTGAGATATATTCCTCACCAATTTGCGGTTTTTGCTATCGCGCGAAGAATTTGCTCGATCAAAAAGGCGCATCTTTTCAAGAAATTGATATCTTGATGAATGGTGAGCGTAAGAAAGAAATGATGGAACGTGCTGGCGGCCGTCATACCGTGCCGCAGATTTTTATTAATGATATGCATGTGGGTGGCTGTGACGATCTGCACGCTCTTGATCGCACTGGAGAGCTCGACAAGCTGTTGTCAAAAGACATGTTAAGTTAACCGAAAAGACATGCCCTCGGATAAACCTAAATTTTCTGTCGCTTGCTTGCAGATCAACGCTGGTAATGACCTGCGGCAAAATATCGATACCGCTGTTGAGATGATTGGTAAGGCTGTAGATGAAGGTGCCGAGCTTATTCTCATGCCAGAAAACGTCACAATGATGGAGTGGGGTCGAAAAGCGATCACGTCTAAGGCGCAACCGGAATGTGACCATCAAGGGCTTGCCGCTTTCAAGGTGGCGGCTAAGCAGCACAGCGTTTGGCTTCATTGCGGCAGTCTTGCCGTGAGCCTTGACGATGGCCGTGCGGCCAACCGGACATATGTATTGGATTCCGATGGCGAGATCATGTCTCGCTACGATAAGATTCATATGTTTGATGTCGACCTGGGAAATGGCGAGCGCTATGCAGAAAGTTCAACGTTTGCACCCGGAGATAAAGCTGTTGTCGTTGATCTTCCGTGGGGGAGACTCGGTCTAACAATATGTTACGACCTGCGGTTCCCGACGCTATTCCGTGATCTGGCGCAAGGCGGGGCAGACATGATTGCAGTGCCATCAGCGTTCACGCAGGTTACTGGTGGAGCGCATTGGCATGTGTTGTTACGATCAAGAGCGATAGAGACGGGGGCTTTTATTTTTGCACCGGCGCAGACCGGAACGCACCCTTCCGATCGGAAGACGTATGGGCATGCCCTAATTGTTGATCCGTGGGGACAGGTCCTGGCCGATGCGGGAGCGGGCCCCGGAATAATTAAGGCGGATATTGACGTCGCGGTCGTTGGTAAAACACGCCGAAAGATGCCGTCTTTGGGCCAAGAGCGCCCGTTTGAGCCGGTTTCTGGCTGACGTTAAGTCTCTGAATGCTAACCTCCTGTAAACGTGGAGTTGGTTAACGAGCTTGAAACTCTGGTGCTGCATCCTTACAACACCGAGCTCTAAATGGATTGCAACGCTATGATTGTTTACGATCTTTCCTGTGACAACGACCACGAATTTGAGTCGTGGTTTAAAAACAGTGCGGCGTATGACTCGCTGCGCAAAGGCCGGAAAATTGCGTGCCCCGTTTGTGGGAGTGTGAAAATTCATAAAGCTCCCATGGCGCCTAATATTTCAAAGTCAGGTATTAAAGAGATGGCGCCAGCGCCTGTGCCTGATGAAGCTAAGGTGAAGGTTCCTGACGTTGCTGAAACCGCTGATATGGCAGTGGCCATGACGAAGGCCGTTGAGGCAATCAAAGAGCTTCAAACGACGATAGAAAAGAACTTCGATAATGTCGGATTAAGGTTTCCTGAAGAGGCGCGTAAGATTCACTATGGTGAAGCAGAACAGCGCGGCATTTACGGTGAAGCGACTGCTGAAGAAGCGCAGGAACTGATAGACGAGGGAGTCGATGTTGCCGCCGTGCCGTGGCAGAAGACCAAACCCTCTTGAGCCATGCCCATTTCTACCCATGCAATTTTCTCATTCCACATTTGTTGCAGTGCCTCTCTGAGCGCGTGAGAGAACTGGGTGCTGTCGCACATAGGCGAGAGGGATATTTTGAGCTGCGCCGTTGTCTCAACGTGACCCCCGCCATTTTGGCCTAAGCCGGCCAACGGCGAAGATCAAGGGTAAGCGTGTGTTCCAAAGGGGTGAGCGCTTGATCTAGTTGGTTCGCAAGCAGTTGGGCGGCACCCAAGTTTGAGAATACATCCGGTGAATCTGGATAGTTGTTGGCGACGACCTAAAAAGGAGGCAATTTTTTCGCGCCATCCACTTTTCCGTCCCAAAACTTAGGTCCGTACTGCCGCGATAACATAATTCACGGATACATCATCACAGGGTTGCCATTCGCCCGTTGCGAGATCGTAGCCCATACCTTGGATTGCTCTGACGGTGAATCCAGAGTGGCTCAAATGGTGTGTCAATTCGCTCGGTTTTACAAACTTAGACCAGGTATGGGTTCCGGCAGGTACCCAGCGCAGAATGTATTCTGCTGCGAGTTTAGCCAAAGCCATGCTCTTAAGTGTCCGATTGATCGTCGACAAAACCAGTATGCCGTTCGGTCCTACTTTTTCCGTGAGGCTATCTATGAACGTTCTGATGTCGCTAACGTGTTCAACCACTTCTAATGCAACAACGGCGTCAAATGGGCCATCTGGAGAATTTTTATCCTCGGGGGCGCCAACGTGGTAGGCAATTTTTAAACCTGATACTTCAGCGTGACCTCGAGCAGTCGCTATATTTTCCTCAGAGGCATCCAGACCGATAACGTCAAATCCAAGGCGGGCGAACGGTTCGGTTACCAGGCCACCGCCACAGCCCACATCGGTTAAGGAGAGGCCCGAAAAGGGGCCTGTTTCGCCGAGTGATCTGCAAAAATGCCCAGCAAAAAGATCCGCAAGAATGCGAACCCTGGTTGGATTGAGGCGATGTAGTGGGGCAAATGGCCCGCTTGGATCCCACCAAGAGTCCGCCTGGGCAGAAAAATTGTCTATTTCCTGCTGATCACGCGAACTGGCAGGTCCAAGCTGTTGATTGAATAGGCTTGTGGTTACCATCCGCCAAAATATCCTTATCTGAGGCCTTTCTTGCCTGTTTCCAGGCCATTCAGTATGTATACGCCGCCCGAGAGACTGGGTGCCGACCGTTCTTTATTAACAAATTGAAGTACCTTCGGTCACGGCTACTACAAGCCTATTAACATTTTTCGGGCTTTATAGGCTCTTTAGTCAGCAGCTGGGCTGCAAAATGAGTAGGGTTGAGCAATGCGGATCGTTCAAAAATTTGGCGGTACCTCGGTAGCCGATATCGAGCGCATCCAGGCGGTTGCGCAGCGAGTGAAAGCGGAGGTTGAAGCCAGCAATCAGGTAGCGGTGGTCGTTTCGGCCATGGCCGGCGTGACCAATCAGTTAGTCGAATACTGCAGCGCCGCGTCACCGCTGCATGATGCGCGAGAATACGATGTCGTGGTCTCAACGGGGGAGCAGGTGACAAGCGGTCTACTGGCGATGATTCTGCAAAGCTTGGGTATTCAGGCGCGATCTTGGTTGGGTTGGCAGATTCCAATACATACCGACAGTGTTCATAGTAAAGCGAGAATTTTGTCGATTGATACTGCTGAGTTGGTGAATCGCCTCGAAGACGGCCAAGTTGCTATCGTGCCTGGTTTTCAGGGTTTAGGTGGAGACGATCGGATTACGACTCTCGGGCGAGGTGGATCGGACACCACGGCAGTAGCGTTAGCTGCTGCTTTAGATGCTGATCGGTGTGATATCTACACGGATGTTGAGGGCGTTTATACGACCGACCCCCGTATCGTGCCTGCGGCTCGCAAGCTCGACAAAGTGACCTATGAAGAGATGCTGGAGATGGCCTCTCTGGGCGCAAAGGTTTTGCAAACACGATCCGTTGAATTAGCGATGAACCATCATGTGCGTTTGCAGGTGCGTTCATCGTTTTCAAAGGCGTCTGGAACCATTGTTTGTGACGAGGAAGAAATTGTGGAAAAAGAAATTGTCAGTGGTATCGCCTGCAGCCGCGACGAGGCTAAGCTCACTCTTGTTGGTGTTGAGGATCGGCCTGGCATAGCGGCTTCCATCTTTGGGCCGCTGGCCGATGCCAGTATAAACGTCGATATGATCGTTCAAAACGTATCGGAAGACGGATCAACCGATGTGACCTTTACAGTGGGCCGGGCCGACGTGGATCGCGCTAAGCAGGTTATTGAGTCCGACGACACCATAGTTTGTCGCGAAGTTCGGTCTGACGGTCAGGTGGTTAAGGTTTCTGTTGTTGGTGTCGGGATGCGATCTCATGTCGGAGTAGCGAAGACAATGTTCGAGGCGCTTGCCGACAAGGGCATCAACATTCAGGTGATTTCTACGTCTGAGATAAAGGTGAGTGTGCTCATTTCAGAGGAATATGCCGAGCTAGCATTGCGGTCGTTACACACAGCCTTTGGGTTAGATTCAGAATGACGCAGGCAACTGATCATGAATGACCCTGTGGTGCCAGGTCATCTTACGGACCTCTGGGCGACCGGGAGAGACTTCCTAGGGTGTGAGCACGCGATCATGTGTGGTGCTATGACCTGGGTGTCCGAACGGAATCTAGTTGCCGCGATTTCTAACTCTGGTGGGTTTGGGGTCGTAGCGTGCGGCTCAATGACGCCAGACCTGCTTGATACTGAGATCAAAGCGACGGCAGGGTTAACGTCCAAGCCTTACGGTGTGAACTTAATCACGATGCATCCAGATTTAGATGCGTTGATTCAGGTCTGCCTATCAAACTCGGTTTCTCACGTCGTTCTTGCGGGTGGTCTTCCATCTGCGGTGTCGATCAAGATGTTGAAAGAGGGCGGAGCTAAGGTCATTTGTTTCGCGCCTGCGCTCGTGATTGCGAAGAGACTCATCAAGCTCGGTGCAGATGCATTGGTCATCGAGGGTTCGGAGGCTGGTGGACATATCGGGCCGGTCTCCACAAGTGTACTGGCTCAAGAAATTCTGCCAGAGATCAAGGATGTGCCGGTCTTTGTGGCGGGAGGTATTGGGCGTGGGGAAGCCATCGTCAACTATCTAGAAATGGGCGCTGCAGGTGTGCAGATGGGAACCCGGTTTGTCTGTGCTCATGAAAGTATCGCTCACCCTTGCTTCAAGAGGGCCTTCGTGCGTGGTAATGCCCGTGATGCAATGCCCACGGTGCAGATCGATAAACGGTTTCCTGTGATTCCAGTGCGCGCCTTAACAAACGCCGGAACTGACGAGTTTATGGAAACTCAACGGGCGATGATCGAGAAATTCGTAGCGGGGGAGATCGAACAGAGTGCGGCCCAGCTAGAAATTGAGCATTTCTGGGCCGGTGCGTTGCGTAAAGCCGTTATTGATGGCGATGTGGAACGCGGTTCGCTTATGGCCGGTCAGAGCGTTGGGATGGTGACTAAAGAGCAATCGACAGCAGAGATCATTGCTGAGTTGGTTGAGCAGGCGAAAGCTGCTCTGAGAAAAAGAAACTACTAACAGAACTGTTCAGTGCACGCTGTAGTGAGCCATTAATTGTTCTAATGGTATCAATATGATATTTTGCACTTCGGTAACGAAGATGCTTTGGGGAGCCCCAGTATGGGTGCTCACGTTCCCGGGTTTGGCTAAAAGTGAGAAGATCGCAAATTTGAACAAGACTGATCCATTTGGCGACATGACGCCTGCACCGGGTTTGGTTTCTGGCGATGATCGAGCGTCTGAAGAGCGCGAGGCTGCGGCTGAGGAACCAGTTCAAGCCGATAGCATTGGGGCCTTCTTGTGCGCGACACGCATGCGTGCCAGCGGAGACCTGCAAGAAATTGCAAAAATTCTCTGCATTCGCTACGGCTATCTTGTCGCGATTGAAGACGGGCGCCATGAAGATTTACCTGGTAGCGCCTATTTGGTTGGGTTTGTTCGGGCCTACGCAGATTACCTCGGTCTTGACGGCAACGAAGTTGTTCGGCGTCTGCGTGAAGAAACAGATGGCGCCGCAAAAACAGCTCGCTTCGAATTTCCAATGCCGAATGGTGAAAGTGGGTTGCCCAACGGTGGCTTGCTTGCCATCGCGATGGCCATGGGCTTGTTGGTCTATGGGTCTTGGTACACGATTACCAATACGGATCGTGACGCTGTCGATTTGATCCAAGAAGTACCGGGTCGACTAGCTGTTCTGATCCAAGATGAAGATGCTGGTTCGGACGATGAGGCGAAGGAAGAGTTTCTACCGGACGACGTATCCCAAAAGCCGGTACTCACAGCATCAGAAGATGATTCGGTAGAGCCTGAGCCTACTTTAGAAGTCGCTGCTATGGTGCCAGAAATAGAGCCGGTTGAACCTCTAATGCTAAGTGTTGAGCGCCAAGTGGAGCCAGAGGTCTTTCAGACTGTGGCAACATCAGAGGAAGAGGTGGCAGTCTCTGAGGTTGCGGCAGTTAAAGTTGAGCAGCCAATTAACACTGAAGGGCCAGTGGCACAGGTGGTAGCGGAGTCTGCTGGAAATGCTCTTGAGAATAAGCAAATAGAAGTTGCATCGGTCATTGTTTCTGTGAGCAAGCCGGAAGGGCCAGCGAATTCAGATGCAGGCAACATAGAAGATACGGCTGCGACAAAGCTTTCATCTAATGTTGCGATTGAAGATGAGCTTATAGAAGAGATGGTCGCAGCTGACGAGGAAGAGGTGGTTGAGGTCCCATCTGTTGCAGAAGCCGCCTCGGATGAGCCGTTGGTTATTGAATTGCGTGCCAAGTCTGACAGTTGGATTCAGGTGCGTGACGGCAATGAATTGCTGCTAACCAGGCTGTTGCGCGAGGGCGAAGCCTACCAGATTTTAGATCGCCAAGGGCTAACTCTGATGACAGGCAATGCCGGTGGTCTTGAAGTCTTTGTAGACGGTGAACTCATGCCGCCTCTTGGAGATGTCGGTGTGGTGCGCAGAGGTGTCCCGCTGAGTGCGGAGCGATTGCGCTCTGGAGTGGCCCCCAGTTAGGTCTGCTCCGTTGGACCGGCTGTTGTAGGCCAGGTTTTTAGGTTATAAGCCAAACCAAGTTATGTATCCAATCAACCGTTTGGCAGAGCGATGACTCTCAGGCCGTACAGAGATATTCACCGTCGCCAGTCCCGCCAAATTCGGGTGGGGCCGGTATTGGTTGGTGGCGATGCGCCAATATCCGTGCAATCGATGACCAATACCCTGACCTCTGACGCGAATTCCACAACGCGGCAGGTTAAAGCTTTGGAAGAGGCGGGGGCGGATATTGTGCGCGTTTCATGTCCGGATGAAGAATCGACCATGGCTCTGTCTGAGATCGTTAAGTCTGTTGATGTCCCAATTGTTGCAGATATTCACTTTCACTATCAGAGAGCGATTGAAGCGGCAGAGGCCGGAGCGGCCTGCTTGAGGATCAATCCAGGCAATATTGGGTCCGACGAACGTGTCCGCGACGTCGTGCAGGCTGCCAAAGATAACGGCTGTAGTATGCGCATTGGCGTCAATGCCGGCAGTCTAGAAAAGCATCTTCTGGAAAAGTATGGTGAACCTAACCCCGAGGCTCTTGTCGAGAGCGCACTCTATCACGCCAAGATTTTAGAAGACCATGATTTTACGGAATTTAAGATCAGTGTTAAGGCGTCGGACGTTTTTCTTGCCGTCGCGGCTTATCAAGGTTTAGTCGACCAGTGCGATTATCCTCTTCACCTCGGCATTACAGAGGCGGGCGGGTTGAGGTCAGGCACTGTTAAATCGGCTATTGGGATTGGAAGTCTTTTGTGGGCGGGGGTGGGCGACACCATTCGGGTTTCATTGTCGGCGGACCCAGTTGAAGAAATCAAAGTCGGTTTTGATATTCTAAAGTCATTGGACCTGCGGCATCGCGGCGTTCGGATTGTTTCTTGTCCATCTTGCGCCCGACAGGGATTTGACGTTATCAAAACCGTTGAAACGCTTGAGAATCGTTTGTCACATATTTCTACCTCTCTTTCCGTGTCGATCATCGGGTGTGTGGTAAATGGACCGGGAGAGGCCCGGCTGACTGACATAGGTATTACAGGTGGTGGCAGCGGATCGCATAAGGTCTATATTTCCGGTCTTCCTGACCACAATGTTGGCGACGATGATAAAATTGATCATCTTGTGCATTTGATTGAGCAAAAAGTAGATCAAATTGAAAACGCCGCTGGTGATGATAAGAACGAACCAGCTCACGCTGCTGAATAGCGAATTAGACCTTATTCTCTGACTCAATTTATGACTTGAGGACGTTTCTTGTGACCAATCTACAGCCGGTACGCGGCACTCATGATCTCCTTCCTGAAGACCAGAGGCGTCACTATCATGTGAAGGATTTGGCGCGTAAAACGTCTGAGCTTTATGGTTTTGACGAAGTGGCGACACCTATCTTTGAATTTACGGAGGTATTTGCGCGCACGCTCGGTGGGACGTCGGACATTGTAACCAAAGAAATGTACACCTTTGAGACCAAGGGTGGAGAAAGCGTGACATTGCGGCCGGAAGGGACGGCGGGGGTGGCGCGTGCGTTTGTCTCCAATGGTCTGGCACAGCATGCTCCTGTAAAGGTGTTTTATACAGGCCCAATGTTTCGTCATGAACGCCCTCAAAAAGGACGGCAGAGGCAGTTTCATCAAATTGGTGTTGAGTTGATTGGGGTAGAAGGACCTCAAGCCGATATTGAGGTGATTGCGCTCGGTCATCATATTCTTAAAGGCCTGGGCGTGTTGGAAAACACCACACTTGAAATTAACTCGCTTGGCGACGTCGAGAGTCGTTTTGCATTCCGTGCCGTTCTTACCGAGTATTTTGAATCACATAAGTCCAGCTTGTCTGAAGACAGTCGAAACCGGCTCGCAAAAAATCCGCTTAGAATTCTAGACTCCAAGGATGGAGGAGATCGAGAAATTATTGCAGGGGCTCCAGATTTTGCCGCCCACCTAAACGATGTATCTAAGGTTTTTATCGATACCGTCCAGCAGGGCTTGATAGATCTCGGTATTCCTTACCAGCGGAATCTAAAGTTAGTTCGGGGATTGGATTACTACTGCCACACCGCGTTTGAATTTACGACAACTGAACTAGGCGCCCAAAGTGCGGTGCTTGCCGGTGGTCGTTATGATGGTTTGATCGAACAGATGGGTGGTCCTTCGACACCCGGGGTTGGTTGGGCAGCCGGTATTGAGCGCCTGGCTATGCTGGCTGGCGACCCGCCAGCAAAAGACCGGCCGATATCCGTTGTCCCTGTTTCTGCTGACCTCTCTGGCAAGGCACAGGAACTGTCTCAAAGCCTTAGGAATACTGGATTCCCGGTGGAATTCTCGTTTACCGGCAACATGAAGCGCCGATTGAAACGGGCTGACAAAAACAATGCGCGGGCCGCTTTGATTCTTGGTCAGGATGAGTTGAAAGATGGCAAGGTCATGCTGCGTGACCTTGATAGTGGCGAGCAGGAGGCAGTTCTATTAAGCGCTGTCGCAGAAACACTACAAAAAAAATACTCTTAATTGAGATGTTATTGCTATGAGCCTCGAAGAAAACCTCACCCGCATTGTCGCGCGCCACAACGAAATACAGTCCCGGCTCGCAAATGACCGTGACTTGGACTCCAGACTGCTTTCTGAGCTTGGGAAAGAGCTTTCAGATCTCAATCCGATAGTCGAAAAAATCCAAGCTGTTGAACAACTCAGAGATGAGATCATTGAGGCGCAGTCCATTGTTCAGGAATCGTCTGGCGATATAGATATGAAAGTCATGGCAGAAGAAGAATTAACAAACTTGCTGGCCTGTGTCCCCGCCGAAGAAGCAGAACTTCAGGTCATGCTTATCCCGAAAGACGCCGATGATGCCCGCAACGCACTTCTGGAAGTTCGGGCGGGTACAGGAGGCGAAGAGGCGGCGTTATTTGCCGCCGATCTGTTCCGGATGTACGAAAGGTATGCTTCGTCTAAGGGCTGGAAATTCGAAATCATGGATCTAAGCGAGACTGGAATTGGTGGATTTAAGGAAGCCATCGCAACGATTTCAGGGAAAGAAGTTTTCGGACGCTTGAAATTTGAGTCTGGCGTTCATCGCGTTCAGCGCGTGCCGACCACAGAATCAGGCGGTCGTGTTCACACGTCTGCTGCGACAGTGGCGATCATGCCAGAAGTGGAAGGCGTCGATATTGAAATTGATACCAAAGATTTGCGCGTAGATACCTACCGGGCCCAAGGTGCTGGAGGTCAGCATGTCAACAAGACGGATAGCGCAGTGCGTATCACGCACCTACCAACCAATACTGTTGTGCAATGCCAGGATCAAAGCTCTCAGCATAAGAACCGAGCGAAAGCGATGAAGGTGCTAAGAGCCAGACTATATGATCAAGCCAAGTTGGAGAAAGAGTCGGCGCGGGCGGCAGATCGGAAGGGTCAGGTAGGGAGCGGCGATCGATCAGAACGCATTCGTACCTATAATTTCCCGCAAGGCCGTGTCACTGATCACCGCATTAACCTCACCATGCACAAGCTCGACGATATGTTGCAGGGGGCTGCGCTTGATGAGCTTGTTGACGCCCTAACAGCTGAAGATCAGGCGAGTAAACTTGCTGCAATGACCAACTAATTGAGGAGACGGGGTCATGTCGCATGTGTTGGAAGAGGTTCTTCAAGAAAGTGCTAATAGTTTGAAAGCTTCTGGAGCGGAGTCTCCGCGCCTTGATGCGCGCATGTTGGCATCTGCGGTTCTGGAATGCTCACCAAACGATATTCTTATGCAGTCAACAGCTACGATGCGCGATCGGGAATATGATCGCTTTCAAGGTCTTGTTAGTCGCCGACTTAAAGGGGAGCCCGTCAGTCGAATTATTGGTGTGAGAGAATTCTGGAGTTTGCCGTTCTCACTGTCCGCTGACACACTTGATCCTCGACCAGATTCAGAAACGATTATTGAAGCGGTTCTAAATAATCCACCGAATTCAGGGTCCAAGCCACCTTCGGTGCTCGATGTAGGAACAGGGAGTGGCTGTTTGCTGCTCGCTCTACTGAGTGAATGGACGTCTGCCACTGGGGTCGGAGTTGACGTTTCGGAAGGGGCGACCAAGATAGCACGTGCAAATGCTGGTGAGCTGGGAATGGCCCAGAGGGCGCACTTTGTCGTTGGTGACTGGCTGCGATCAGTAGAGGGAAGATTTGACGTTATCATTAGTAATCCGCCTTATATCCGAGAAGACGAAATCCCGGCCTTATCTCCAGATGTCCGGCTTTATGATCCTCGATTAGCCTTATTGGGCGGCCACGACGGCCTGGATGCTTATCGAAAATTTATACCGGAATGCGGGCGTCTGTTGCGCCCTGGTGGTGTATTGGTGTTTGAGTTAGGTCGCGGACAGGACGCCGACGTAAGCCGCATGTTAAAGTCTGAAGGCCTGGCGCGAATCGAAACCCATCGCGACCTGAACGGTATCGTGAGATGTCTTTCTGCTACCGTTGCGTAAAAAAAGGTTGGAAAATCGAAACAAGCTGGATACGATAAAAATACCAACGACGACCTTGATTATTTGGCAGGTTGGCCAACGTACTTAGGTATTCGTTTTAGGACAGCAGGGGCTGTTCACAGTCAACTCCCATAAGACCATCTTCGGGGGCCGCAAGGCGGAAGAGTTTTTCGTCGCGGTTGTGACTGGACTAATAGGAATTTGATCCAACAACTCGGCACAAGACTCTATGTCAAAAATTACCGGTTCTAAGGGGCGGGGACGCAACCGCAACCACGGTGGGAAGCGTTCTCAGGGACGAGGTGGAAACTTCGACCCAAATGGTGGCCGTAACCGCGGCAACGCTCAACAGCTCTTGGACAAATATACGTCCTTGGCCCGTGATGCGACGCAGCAGGGTGACCGCATTACCGCTGAAAACTACTATCAGCATGCGGACCATTATTATCGAATCATCAATGCACGGAACGAGCAACAAGCAGCTCGCACTGAGCAGCAAGGGGGTCGCAACGAGAATCAACGACCGCAGAACAATGGCGGGCAGGCCGCAAATTACGATACCAATACAGACCAATCTACGCCGGGCAATAAAAACGCTAGTGATAACGCTGCTGGTGCTGATATGGCAGTTAAAGATGTGCCGATTCAAACTGACGAAAATGATGCGGTAGAAAAAGGGTCTGCCTCAGAAGAGAAAAAAGAAGCGGCATCTAAGAAGCCGAGACGTGCTCGTGCGCCCAACAAAACCGCTAAAGATGCACCGGCTCCAGAGGTGACTGAGTAAGGTTAGTTCGCGGTACTTCACCGTAATGTTGCCGCTCCTGGTGAGGTGCGGGACGACGTGGTGGAAATTGTTCGAGCGGCGTTCAGACCAGAGTTTTTAAACCGAGTTGACGAGGTTCTTCTGTTCCATCGACTGAGCTAAGACCAAATGAGCGCGATCGTTGATATCCAAGTTGCCAGCCTGGCGCGACGGCTCGAAGAACGGCACATTGTTTTTGATGTGAATGATGTGGCGGCTGAATGGCTAGGCTGTCAAGGCTATGATTCGGTCTATGGCGCCCGCCCGTTGAAGTGGGTCATCCAACGTCAGTTAGACAACGTCTTAGCTACTATGTGGTTCTTAACGGTGACTTACTCGATGGCTCGCACGTAAAAGTATCTCTCGATGGGGATGGACTGTCTATTAACGGCAAAGCTGCTTCTGCCGAAGCCGCCTAGAATGATCTTCAGTTTTTCTTATTCGACTGTGAGCGACTTTCATCACCATCGCTCAAAGAAGCAACGTCGCGCTCTAAGAAGGCATTCGACCAAGCTACATCCGTTGACTGTCTGACAGCTTGGAATGCCAACAGTTCTTCACCGGTGAGAGATTTGGAAGCTGGGAATCGCACTTTCATGGGATTCACCTGACCACCATTCTTGAGCACTTCGTAGTGAAGGTGCGGGCCAGTTGACCTGCCGGTGGTCCCAACATATCCGATGACTGCACCTTGTTTAACCCGGCTACCAACTTTGTAGCCTTTGGCAAAACCTTTCATATGCGCGTAAGCGGTTGCAAAGCCATCGCCGTGACGAATGCGTATGTAGTTGCCGAAGCTGCTCCAACGTTGGCGTTTTTCAATCACCCCATCGCCAGCCGCATAAATTGGTGTGCCGCGCGGCGCTGCGAAATCCACGCCGCGATGCATTTTGGTGTAGCCGAGCACGGGGTGTTTGCGTCGTCCGAAAGAAGAAGAGAGACGCGCCCCGTTTATGGGCGTTCGCATCAAAGCTTTTCGAGTGCCTTTACCGTCTTCGTTGTAATAGTCGATGTGATTTTCGGTGTGCTCGTATGCGTAAATCTTGAACGTTTTACCGCGCAGCGTCATGGACGCGTATTCTATCTCCCCATTAGACACAACTAATCCATTTTCGGTTATGCTCCGCTCAAACATCAATTCGAAGCTATCGTTCGTGCGAATGTCTCGTTGGAAATCGACATCATATGAGAATAGCCTAATCATATCGACTAGAACCGATGAGGGAACCCCTTTGTCGACGGCTGCTTCATAGAGGCTCGAGTTGATAACCCCCGTAAATGCTTGGATTTCTAAATTTGTCCGAGCCTTTAATGTCGTGGCACTGAATGTGTCAGTCTGCGACCGCAGAGCTATAACGTCGTGACCGGGTCTGACTGCAATCCGAATGGCGTCAAGGTCAGGCGCGGAGGAGTTTTTGGTCGCGGATACAACAATCTTCTGACCCACGCGCATGTCGCGGGGGTCGAAAATTTCATTAAGTGCTGTCACGGCGGCATGCGCATCGGCAGATGCGATTTTGTTTTTCTGCAAAAGACCAAGAAGGGTATCTCCTCGTCCAACAGTCAATTCGGTCTTTGCCAGCACTTTTATTGATGCGGTTGAGATAATAATCGGCGAAAGCCGAAGGGCAGCCGATGCCTCAGCTGTCTCAACCACATCTCTAGTGTTTGTCTCCGCGTTTAAATTGATGCCCGATCCAGGCGGCGAAATGATTTGAGCGTTGATGGCTAGAACAGCGCCTAGGAGCGTTCCTGAGCTCGTGTACCAAACCGCGTTCGGATTCAAACCGACCCCCATATTTCACCTCGCGAAGCGCGGCTCTCTCTCATTTTTGGTCTTAGGTTTGTTGTTTTTTGTTAAGGCAGAGGCAGCCGGTGTTATCACCAGTTTATCCCAACCCATTGATTATTAACAGAAATGTGATGGAATCAGCGCGTTTTGTCAATATTATCACTGTAAGTTAGTGGCAGCGTATAAGCCTTAACCAGAGAGCAATGTTGAGGAGGCCGAAATACAGCCTATTGCCCCTCGCAAAGGCCAGCAAACCCTCAGGATTGGGCGGAGATTCGTTTGACAGACACAAAAACAGCTTTTACCTTTTTTCTAATCGCGCTGAGCGACATAATTATTTAGGTGCCGGCGCACCCAGTCCATTGAAATCACTGGCTTTTATAAACATCAATTCAAGGCTTGACGCAGGGTAGGCCACCCTGTAGAACCCGCTCTCCCGTTGAGAGGGGCTCCTTTTTGGAGCTCGGACTTGCGGGGCCTTTTTTGAGGGGTTCGCGGTTTTACCGAGGACCCCTTAGTTAAGTGCTCTTTGACATTGTGAAGAGATCTCGAAAGGGATGCGTAGGCGGCGGTTCGCTAGTTCGGACGTTGTCAACGCATCTACGCAACACCAAGTAATTGTGTGAAGTGTTTGTGCAGGACAACTCCAATTCAACTTGAGAGTTTGATCCTGGCTCAGAACGAACGCTGGCGGCAGGCCTAACACATGCAAGTCGAACGATCCGTGGTCTTCGGACCACAATGGATAGTGGCGCACGGGTGAGTAACGCGTGGGAATATGCCCTGGAGTACGGAATAACCAATGGAAACGTTGGCTAATACCGTATACGCCCTATGGGGGAAAGATTTATCGCTCCAGGATTAGCCCGCGTCTGATTAGCTTGTTGGTAGGGTAACGGCCTACCAAGGCTACGA
>JAQWQC010000021.1 GCA_029245025.1 Rhodospirillaceae bacterium | reverse complement strand
TTCCGGTATCCACGTGGCAGGACTCACAATTCTGCATGTACAAATTAGCGCCAGGGTTGTTCCGCCACTCAGGGCTGCGCAGTGTCACTAACGTAGACTCATCATACGCATATTCACCATCGTCATGAGCTGCGGGGAGCGAAACAAGATAGGTCGCCATCGCATCTAGGTCGTCGTCGGTGAGATACTGAGTGCTGTTAATGATGACTTCATCCATAGTTCCAAAGGCCGTTGAATGAATGTTGCGGCCCTTTTTCATGAAGTTCGCCACGTCCTCCTGAGACCACCGACCCAGCCCGGCTCGGTTAGACTGGGTTAAGTCAGAGGCATACCAATTATCTAAGAAAGCACCGGCGAGATATTCTGGGTCGGAATCATCGGTTGCTACCTCATTAAATGCAATTCCCCGAGGTGTATGACAAGCACCACAATGGCCTAGACCTTGCACAAGATAGGCACCGCGATTCCAGGCCTCACTCTGAATCTCATCTGCTTCATATGTCTCATCATCAAAGAACAGAGCATTCCAGATCGCCAGTGGCCAACGAATACTCAGGGGCCAAGGAATCTCACTTTCCTTATTCTCTAGTCGGACCGCTGGCACTTCGTTCATTAAGTAGTCGTACAAAGCCTCGATATCCGCGTCAGAAATTTTTGCGTAAGACGGATAAGGCATTGCCGGATAAAGACGGTGACCATCCTGGGCTATGCCCTGTCTCATCGCATTGTCAAAATCTTCAAGCGTGTAAGTACCGATACCTGTTTCGTTGTCAGGCGTGATGTTGGTGGCATAAATATTTCCGAGCGGAGTTGCCATTTCTAGTCCACCGGCAAGTGCAGCACCTCCAGGCATAGTGTGACATGCAACACAGTTAGCCGCTCGCGCAAGATACTCGCCCTGCGAGATATCCGGATCTGACTGGGCCTGCGCCACAGCCGTAACCAAACATAAGGCCCCACCGATAAAACTTGCCGTTTTCATTTTTTTCCCCAGATCTCTATTGTCTGCCTTTGCGTAACGTTAAGGCTGATGTTAGAGGAGATGGAAGCCGACGCCAAGACAGGCCACTCTATGATCACAACACTGGGTGGTTAGGTGGGTTCCTAGACCTAAATCACTAGCAACGGCATACTGCGGCCAGATAGAATAGACGATGTATTAGACAAGGGTTGCGGAATAGGCGCGCCGGAACAGACAGATGAAGAGAGTATCCATCGCAATGAAAAGACGACAATTTATGGGAACGTTAGCTGCAGCTTCCGTCGCATCAACTGCTGTATCACGCAAAACTGAAGGGAGTGAGTCCGTGGATTGGGATTTTATTATCATTGGCGCCGGCACAGCCGGGCTACCTGCCGCAATTTTTGCGTCACGCAGGGGGGCTAGTGTTCTTCTTATTGATGCCGCCGATTCTGTTGGTGGCACCCTTCACATGGCCAACGGACAAGTTGCAGCAGCGGGATCGAGAGCACAGGACTCCAAGGGGATTATCGATACCCCCGAAGCTCATTATGAAGACGTTATGCGCGTCACCCGTGGCCTGGCAGACCCAGAAGTCGTGCGCAGAACGGTGGACGAAGCGCCAGATACGATTAACTGGTTACTAGATAACGGACTAACCCCTCTACCCGATCATCCTGTAACCGGCTCTGATCCGGGCCGACCAACATATACGACTGCTCGTTATATTTGGGGGAAGAACAATGGACGCGACATACTTGCTGTCGTTCTCAAAGAACTACAGCCTGAGTTAGACAGCGGTCGTGTCGTAACACAGCTGGAAACCGAAGTTACAGAACTCATTACTTCAGAATCAGGCGCTGTCGTAGGTGTGAAGGCTAGATCATCCGAAGGCGAACACACTTTCCGTGGTCGTCACATTCTGATCACCACTGGCGGGTACGCCATGAGCCCAGAAGTATTTGAACGCATGGTGGGTGAACCTGCCTATGCTGCTGGCGCCTACCCCACTAATCTCGGCAAAGGCCTTGAGCTCGCCACCTCTGTTGGGGGTGTTTTACGTGGTCATGAGCTCCATCGCGCCGGTACAGGCTCAATTCTAACCGACGACGAATTCCCGGCAAAGTCGTATGGTCGTTTCAATACAGACCCCCTGCAACGCCCCCCCTGGGAAATATGGGTTAACAATCAAGGGCAGAGATTTGTTCGCGAGGATGAGCCGTTCGCTGAAACGCGCGCATCAGCTTTGGTAAAACAGGATAAGTTCCGCTACGCCATTGTTTTTGACGATCAGATTCTACGTTCTGCACCGAGCGGCTTGGCTTCGTGGACCGATGAAGAGTATCACGCCCACTTCAACGATCATCCGATGTTCTTTAAGGCAGATACGTTGAAAGAGCTTGCTGAAAAAGCCGGTATAGATTCCGACGAACTAGCGAAAACGGTCGCACGATATAATGAGAGCGTCTCGTCTGGATCAGACCATCTCGGACGCGAGTATATGCCGCGCGAAATCGTGAGCGGACCATACTATGCGATTATTCACCTTGGTAGCTCAGCGACCTCATCAGTTGGAATTGTTGTAGACAAAGATATGCGTGTGCTTAAGAAGGATGGATCCCCAATTTTAAACTTATACGCTACGGGTGAAGTTCTTGGCAGTGGCTCGACCTTAGGCCACGTCTTCACTCCGGGAATGATGTTGACACCAGCGTTGTCTATAGGGAGGTGGCTAGGCATGACATTGCCTGTATAAGCCAATTTTTTAGCATCCAAGATAACAGCCGTCACTATATTGATGAGATGCTGGTAATGCTTGCACGATCATTTTGTATGTATTTACTCTCTTAATGTCAGAGGACAAAAAGTAATAATGTTTGCATTCGCATTGCAAAATACAGTGATTGGTTCTCGTCGTTTGTGAGTGTTGCATGACGCACCGCATCATTGCTTTCATCCAAACGTGCTAGCTTCTTACGGTCAAATTCAACTATCTATGTATAGAAGCTTAGGTTACTAAGCTATCCGCCTTTATGAGCGCTTCCTCTAAGTCACCAGCATAACCATCCGCGCCTATATGTTGCCATAGGCTTGGCGACTCTTTCAGGCCATTCCCTCCAATCATGATTTTAACTGCACTACCGCACTCCTCACGAATACAGCTGATGGTTTTCTTTAGACTAGTTAATTGAGTGGTAAGACCAACTGACAATAGGACGATATCTGCATCAAAATATTTTACAGCTGAAGGCAGCTCTGAGCGAGGCATATCCGCCCCGAGAAAAATAGTCCTCCAACCTTCACATTCCATCAGATATGCAATGGCTCTTAGTCCAATATCGTGGACATTACCAGCTATCGAGGCTGCAACAGCTGTGTGACCCCTATCACTTTTGCGATCAGCACGCACAGCAAGAACGGCCATTAATCGCTCAGTTGTCGCAGATACCAAGTGCTCTTCAGCTACAGTCAATTCGTTTAGGTGCCACAGACGACCTACTTCTGTCTGAGCGGGCAAAAGTACCTTTAAGAAAATATCTTTTACAGAAAAGCCATCGTCGAGAGCATCCATTACCAATTGCATACTGGCCCAGACGTTCCCAGCAATCACCATCTGCAGATAATGTAGTGCTAACCTGTCGAGGGGTATGCTTGGATCAAGCTCAGACTCCCAGGCCAGCGTTGTATCCGTCATGAAAGTTTTAGTGGCCTCGTTAAGGCACAAAAGCACTTCCTCAATGTGACTTTGAGGGATGAGTGACTCTATGCTTATTTTTAGGCTTTTTAGCGCAACTTGAAGATGATCCGTATTCAGGTCTCTCGACGCCATTGCCTGGTTGGCCCATTGAAGATTAGTAGAAAAGATTTTAGAGGAGCCCAACGCAATGGACTCTGAAAGGTCTGCTACGCGGTCAGAAAAGTGATCTTGCCAAAGCTCTTGCGAATCACTGCCGTACATCTCTCTTAGATCTGGATGGTTGTTGAGAAAATGTTTGATGGCCATCTCCGCAATTTTTTTACCATTCTCGGCCAGTGTTTCCGACGCTTGAATATTTCTCTCAATCATTTATCTGCATCCGACAAGTCTGCTGATTTTGAGAATGCTGGGTCTGTTTTTGTAAGTGCTCGGTTATTCAGCGCATACACGATGTCTCCGGGTTTGTATGAGCCCACCCACGTAACCAGCCCACTAGTAACCCTAGTTAGTTTTTTGTTGGCATTCTCTATCCCGACAAGAAAGGCCGGTAGTACAAAGAGCACAATCGCCGTTCCGAATATCAGTCCGAAACCAATAGAAATAACCATAGGTTTAAGGAATTGAGCATCTTCAGATGTTTCAAATAACAGAGGAAGGACCCCAGCTACGGTGGTCACCGATGTCAACAAAACTGGCCTTAGTCTGCGGCAACCAGACTCAATGGCAGCTTCCGCTGCTTTCATGCCCTGCTCTCGTAATTCTTTAAAAACTGTAACTAAGATAATGGAGTCATTTATCACTATGCCAGAAAGGCCAAAAAAACCGAAGATGGATAACATCGTAACATCGAAGCCCAACAGCCAATGGCCGAAGATAGCGCCCACCAAACCAAATGGGATGATGCTCAAAACGGCTAATGGCCATATGTATGACGCAAATACCCAAGCCAAGATGATGTAGATAAGGATCATTGCTAAGGGCAGTGCTAATCCAAGGCCGCCTGTTGTTTCAGCCTGATTCTCTGCTTGCCCTCTAAATGTTGCAGCAATCCCATACCGAGCAGTTAAGTCAGGCAGTAATGTCCGAGAAATTTGAGCGCGCAGGGCATTAGCATTATTTTGCTGGGGGTCTACATCGCCTGTAACACGCACTGCCAGCAGACCATCACTGTGTTTGAGCGCGTCGAACCCACGCTTATATGTTAGTTGAGCGACATTTGAGAGAATGCCTGTCTGCTTTCCTGGCAACAATATTGGGAGCGTTTCTAGGGAACTCAAATTATCACGTTCATTTTCAGCCAACCTAATTCTTACTTCAACTTCCTCGCCTTCGTCTTGAAAGATTTGCACCAATTCACCGTCGAAGTTGGCCCTCAACTGTTCACCAAGGTTTTGCGCATTCAACCCAACCGCTCGGCCGACAGGTGACAGCTCAAAAATGAGTTGTTCTTTACCAAAAGTGGTATCATCCCGCACTCCACTAACACCTTTGAACTGGCTCAGTGTTTCCTGCAAGTCTAGTGCGGCGGATTTTAGGGTTCCAGGATCTTCTCCTGTCATCTGTATGTCGATATCAGACCCGGGAGGGCCTCCTCTTGAATTAAGAATTAAGAAAGACTCCAGACCGGGTATTTGAGAAACCTTAGCGCGCCAGGCTCGAATTAATTCTGCGTTACTCCAGCTTCGAGAATCTGGCGGAGTAAGTTCTACATTGATTTGTCCGACGTTAGATCCCGTCGACCCGCGGCTTTGACGTCCTGATGTCACAACCACCAGGCGAATAATATCTTCACCAGAAGCCTGCTCTGCTGCATAAAGCCCGTCTACCGCTTGACTAAGAAAGTCTTGAACCCGCTCTTCCGGCGACCCCGCAACGAACCGGGCGTTAGCTGTGACCGTTGTACCATCAGGCTGCGGGAAAAATGAGAAACCAACAAGGCCTCCACCCAACAACCCAATAGTCATTATAAAACCTGCTATAGCCGTGCTCAGAACAATCCCTAAATTGGATACCGACCAATCTACTGCTGACCTAAACCTACCGTCCTTGAATTTAGCAAAATTAACCTCAATGAAACGCCTATATCTGGGCATAGGGCGTTCAGCCGTGCCCATTAGCGAGTGTTTAAGGTGCCCAGGAAGAACGATGAAGCACTCAATAAGCGATGCAATGACAACACATATTACGATCAGAGGTATCGCAAATAATATAGTGCCAGTAGTTCCGCCAAGAGTGATGAGCGGTAAAAATGCAGCAACAGTCGTTAATGATGCTGCTGTAACCGCAGGAAACATTCTCATAGCCGCCTGCTCCGCAGCTGCAGCAGGGCCTAAGCCCTGGTGGTAGAGGGTCACAGCCTCCTCGCTAACCACTATGGCATCGTCAACAATTATGCCGAAGGTCATGACAAGAGCGAAAAGTGTCATGACATTTATTGTGCCGCCGAACAGGTACAAAGCCATCAAAGCGGCTAAGATAGATACAGGGATTCCAACGGATACCCAGAAGGCGACCCGACCATTAAGAAATATGAAAAGCACTACTAGAACCAAGGCCAAGCCAGAGAGTGCATTCTCAACCATCAGATCTATCCGCTCATCGACCGTCTTCCATTGTTCTGCGTATATATCGATGTTCACATTGGGTGGCAGGTTGGGCTCAGTCTGATCTACCCAAGCCTTAAGCCTTTCAGCCACCCGCAACGAGTCCTCTTTCTCCGAACGGCTGATAGCGATTTCAACAGCAGGCCGGCCATCAACAAAGATATTGGTTTGCTCAGGAAGTTGTTTCCGAGCAATCTCCGCAACGTCTCCAAGGCGCACAAAACCGCCTTGCTCGTCGGCAAGAATCGGAAGACGGTCGAACCCCTCCACCGACCGCACTTGGTCAAGACTTCTCAATTGGCGCGCTACATCTCGTTCTCCAATAGTTCCAGCTGGAACATCGAGGCTAGCACTGCGAACGCGACCAGCGATATCACGAAGCGACAAACCAAGATCACCCAGCCTTTGCGCTGACAATTCGATGGATATCTCTTCTTGTGGGAGACCAGAGATTTCTAAACGAGACAAGCCACGGGACCTCAATTCCCTCTCAAATGTCTTCACCAGCGGACGAAGTTGTTCTAAATCCGCCCCGCTAACAACCAACTTTGCTACAGGCTCACTTCTGCTCAGCAGAGACGTCGTAGGCTTCTCCGCTGTCACGGGAAGGTTTCGGACTTGAGCCACGATATCTTTCACCTGGTCGAGCGCGCGTCCCATATCCGCGCCTTCTGGAAATTCAAGATTGACTTGAGACAATCCATCTCTTGAAGTTGAATTGACGGATCTTAGTTCATCTAGACCAAGCAGTTGGTCCTCAAGTGGTTGCGTAATTGACGACTCTACATCTTCCGCCGAACTGCCGGGCCACACCACCTGAATAGCGATGACGTTTAATTGAAAGGTGGGCATGACCTGTCTGGTTAATTGTCCAGTTGCCCAAATTCCAGCTAAAATCATCACTACCATAGCGAGGTTGGGAGCTACAGGATGTCTGACGAAGTTCTTTATGATCGCGTTCATAAGTGTTTATGTGTCCCATTCACTGTGACAAGACTAATTGCTCTGATTGAGAACAGGCCTTGTCAGAGATACTTCTTGCTTGGCGCGTGGCGTTTGAACCCTAACCAATAAACCGTCTGTCGCATTAGCCAGTTTTGTAGCGATAATGGAGTCGCTGGCAGTTAACTTTGGTGACCGAACAATTATATCAGCGGTGCCGTCCGCGTTTATGCGTTCTCCGACACGTTCCACCTGCACTTGCTGCATGCGTCCATCTATTATCTTGTAAAGTCGATCGCGTCCGTATACCGCTTCTGCAGGAACAGAAACGACATTATCCTGGGGGGGTAGCTTTAGAAGTATTCTTACTGTGCTACCAAGGCGCAAGCCGATTGGCGGCTTGGAGAAACCGATATAGCTATCTACACCGCCGCTCCCCTCTCTAGTCTGGCCTGAGATGCGTGTTAATCTTCCAGTAATTCTGGTTTGGTTTAGATCAACAACAGCGCTCATCTCAATATCCGCTGCGATACCAGCGTTAATAGCGGATATATAATTGGCCGGAACTTGGGTTCTTACCTCTATTGAATCTGGGTTTTGTAGTCTCATCAGGCTATCGCCTACGCGCACTCTATCCCCTTCTGAAACCCTTAAGTCAGAAATAACACCTCGAAAGGGAGCAGATATAGTTGCCCTTTCTACATCGAGTTCGGCTTGACTGCTTAGGGCATATGCTCGATCTAACTGCGCCTGCCTCTCGTCAAGTCTTATCGCACTTTCATCCATTGCTAATTCTGAGCGACTGACAGAGAGGCTTTGGCGCTTTAGGTTTTCTGTTGCATTCTCATAATCTGAGCGTGACAAGCGTCCAAGAGCAAAAAGTTCTTCCGCCCGCTCAAAACGGCTCTCAGCTATTTCTAGCAAGTCCTTTTCTTGCTCAAATGCCACGCGATTAGTCGCTAGTTGCCGTTTAGAAAAAGAAGAGAGTGCTTCGATCTCAAGAATGTCCGCCCGCCTTTGCCGGAGCGTTAAGGATGCATCTCTATCGTCTAAAACAACCAACACTTGGCCTGCTTTGACTGTTTCACCGTCCCTTACCAGCACAGCATTAACTGTTGCTTCAATGCCTGCGCTGAGAGTTGCATCCTGCGGAGACTGGACACTTCCAAAGAGCTCTAGCATGGGCTCTATTGACCTATAATTGACCGGTAAAATATCCACCAACCACGCGCGCTCACCCCGCGGCGTCGGTGGGTCTTGTGGCCGACTCATAATCATCCCAATGGTGATAAAAATCGCGCCTCCAAGGATCACCATCGGAACCCGTGTGCGAGTAGCCGCTAGTAGTAACGACGCCACTGTGCGCAGCCTAGATTTGGCATCTCTAAACATGGTGGACCGACCCCATACGGTTTTCAGTTGTAGCAATGTATACGTACTTTAAGTTGCCGAAGATCAATAGTCAGCCGTGTAGGGTTGAATGTAACGTAATGCTGACAAGCCTGAGGCGACCCGCGATATTTTAACTAACAAGGATTTCGTGACGCTGAGGGCGCTGCTGAGTGCTTAGTGCTACATGTTCTACGCTAGAAAGCTGGCATTCACCCCGATGTATTTAAAAACTAACCTCGCCCAGCGCAAACTGAGCGAGGTAACTAATGTTTTTCTTTTCTAAGTTCCGAGTGTGTCTTTGAGATTAATTTAAAGCCACACTGTAGCAGATTTGACTATCAGTTAGAATTCGGTGTGTTTGAAATGCCGATTAAAAAGGATACGTGTTATTTTCTTTATTAATTATTAAAAGTAGAGCTTCTTACCGCCTATTCAGGCAACAAAACTGAATCGATTGCATGAATGACACCGTTATCGGTAATTATGTCAGCATGGACAACGCGAGCATTATTAACATTGACCCCATCTGTCGCATCAACGTTCAGAGGTTGCCCCTGCACTGTGTTAACTGTCAATTCTTTCCCGTCAATATCCGCAGACATAACTTGCCCAGGAATAACGTGGTAGGTCAGCACGGCTATTAGTTGATCTCGGTTTTCTGGTTTCAATAAATCTTCAACTGCTCCTGATGGTAGTTTTCCGAAAGCTTCGTCTGTTGGAGCGAAGACAGTAAATGGGCCAGGACTGGTCAAGGTGTCTACTAATCCTGCTGCTTGAACTGCGGCAACAAGCGTGTTGAAGGATCCGGCCCCGACGGCCGTCTCAACAATGTTCTCCGCAAGAGCTGAGGATGCCGTCAAAGACAGTACACCAGCAGATAGGATAGAAAGGATTTTTTTACTAAAAGTCATATTAACTCTCCATGTGAGGGGTCGTAATATCGAGTCATTTTCTGAACGTATCTAAAAATTTCTGCAGTGAAGACGACGCCGAGTGCGAGCAACATGTGCACAACAACAGAGGGGCCGAACAGGTAAGTAAGGCCAGACCATACTGAAAAGATTGTCGTCCACATGATCGATAAAACGGTCATAATTTGGAAGCGCACATACTTGGGTAAAGCGCGTAATGGATTAATGTTTGGATCCATAACGGTATTGTAAAAGGTTTTGATCATGCCGTTCCCTTTCGAAGAGTTGATGACTAATGAGTGGTGTAGACTAGAGAAGAGAGAATTGTCTGATTTTATAGATACTTACGCTGCCTGCGGGTTTTTGGATTAACTTTGAGCAACGAAATCTTTCTAGCAACGCCTGAAAAGAATTTATTCAGCCATCGGTTCATCCACCTCTTATTGATCCAAAACGTATGGTCTTCGTAAAAAAGGGAGAAGTTATCGGAGTAGGAAACCAATGGGCGCGCACGAAAAAATAATCGTTTATTTCGATGGGACATGCCCTTTGTGCCGAAGAGAAATAGATTTCTACCGAGATTGCCGGGGGTCTGAATCAATCGATTGGGTAGATGCGTCTCAAGCGAGCCCAGAGCAACTAGGGCCTGACTTGAATAAAGAAAAAGCAATGAGCCGTTTTCACGTCAGAGATAAAGAAGGGGAATTATATTCAGGTGGCGCCGGCTTCACTGAGCTTTGGCAATCCTTGTATGGCTTTCGTTTACTATCTGCTTTTTTTCGCTTACCGGTTATCTGCATACTTTTTGAGTGGTTTTACCTGTTTGCTCTAAAGGTCCGGCCACGTCTAAAGATGTACTTTGAAGAGAGGAAATGAACCGGTTGGCCCTAAAACTATAACGGTAGCCATAACTAACGCAGCGATAAACACGAAACGAAAAGAAGTGATACTGGGCATTATTAGCTCGCCTTGATATTCCCCACTCTTCTCTGAACAAATAACCATAAAATCGTCAGTGATAATAAGATGGCCCCAGTGATCGCTGCCATCTTGACGAAGTCACTTATTCCTTCTGGTCTAAGGTAAATGCCGATGGAGGCCCACACGAAGACACAAGCGTAAACAAGGTCTTTCGTAGCCAAACTAATCCAAACGTAAATGGTTAGAGCGGAAATGACTGTGACCAGAGCCCAAAGGTCCATTGACAATCCAAACGGATAAAGCTGCTGGACGTAAAAAACAGCACCAAGGTTAGCAAGCGTTGCGGTAGTAATCCAACCGAAGTAAAGGCTGAACGGGCCGTCGATCGTTAAGAATTGAGTGCGATTAGGCGGTTCCTCTCTTCTAAGACGAATACAGATGATCACGAGCGTCACGAGGATGACCAACATTAGGGCAAGGCTGATCTCTACGTAGCGATAATGCCATGCGAGAATCCACCCTATGTTTGCGGCTGCATTTAATAAGAATAGATTAGCCACCTTGAGCGCCCGCGACTTGTTGGCCGTGGATCCAAAGATGGCAACCAAGGAATATAGAATGAGGCCCAGATAGATTAGACTCCAGATCGAAAAGACGTACCCCAATGGAGTGAAGCCAGTAGGATTGAGGTCAGATAGCTCTCCAGTTTGATATCCGTTGATAGGGAGAATGTTAGCAGCAGCATTTACGCCGATCACCAGAACGACAGCGACTAGAGGAATGTAAGAGCGGATAGTCATTACAAGGGGCTCCATTTGTGGATAATTAAAGAGAAAAGAAGGCGAAAATAGGCATAAAAGTGCGATGCATTAAAAAACAAAGATAGCACCATAGAACAAGCCTTCAAAACGGTATGACAGAGCCGTCCCAAGCAATAATGCGCCCCGAATCCTCGGAGGTTCGTGAATTCAACGCGGATAGAAGCGCATATGCGGATTGCTCAGGGGTTAATAATTTTGACCGAGATTGATTTCGCACAAATGGTTTCGATAAAGATGTATCAACTGTCCCTGGGTGTAGAGCGATGCATAGGGCCTCTGGATGCGTGCGGCCGAGTTCAATGGAAAAAGTCCGTACCAACATGTGCAAAGCTGCTTTAGAAGCGCGGTAAGAGTACCAACCGCCCAAATGATTATCTGAAAGGCTTCCAACGCGCGCACCGAGAGCGGCAAAGGCCGCCTTACGGTGGCGGGGGAGAAGATCGAAGAAGTGTTTTGCCACTAGGGCTGGCCCGATTGCGTTAATACGAAAAGCTTGTGCCATTGCTTCAGCCGATATTGCATTTCTTGACTTTTCTGGTTGCATATCTGTGCCAGCATGAAGAATGCCAGTCGCTACCAGAATGACATGAAGGTAGTCAGTCTCCAGTCTGATAGTTTCCGCAGCTTTGGCAACACTAGCCTCGTTTTCTAAATCTAGCGGGATAAACGTGGTGTCACCCAGCGGGTCACAGTGACGCCGCCCTAGGTTAAAAACTCTTTTTACGTTCCTTGAACCCATAAGGCAGCGGGTCAAGGCCTGCCCTATGCCTCCTGAGCCGCCAATCACAGCGACAGAAAGGTTGGGCCCGAACGTGTCAACTATTTCATTCACAAGTCGAACTCCTCACCTGGTCTTTGATCTCTAGTTAGGTCGTATGTAGTCAGCTAATGGCGCGATAACTGCGGTATAGGAGCTTCTATAAAAATCGAATCTTTTGATCCGAGCTAATTTCGAATACGTAATGGGGGATGTAATTGGATCATCCGATGCGGATGATCTCGACCAAACTAGATAGTGCCGGTAGCTTAGCGTGACAGTATTTGTATTTAACGATTCAAAATTCAGGAGCCCGGTGTGCGCACTCGGTATTGCAGGCCTCTCACCCTTCATACTTCTCGCAGCTACTTTGATTTTCTTTGACGATATTCCAGCGAGACCAATACAATTAGCACTGTTGTCTTACGGTGCCACGATTTTATCGTTCCTTGGCGGCACCCAATGGGTTCTAGCAGCCGCATCTACGGAACATATCACCCGAGAAAAGTCAGTTTTTTGGGGATTTTTTGTGAGCGTAATACCGTCATTAGTCGGTTGGGCCTCGCTACTTGTCCCAATCGATTTTGGTTACTTTATTTTGGTAGCCTCGTTCGCTGCGATTTTGTGGCTAGACGTTAGAGCTACCCAAGGGTCTCTATTACCGGAATGGTATCTTCGACTGCGCATTGCTCTAACGCTGATAGTGGTTCCGTGTTTGGTAATAGGTGGTGTGTCATAATGTCGCCCTAGGAACCCTCACCTGACATTAGATCACACTAAACCTTCACAAGAGAGGAATACAAATATCGAACAGAATTCAGGCTAAAATGAAAAGGATGTTAATCCTATTGCGATATTCAAACGTAAAAGGTTTATGGAATTATTGGTCACCGTTCTTTTGTCCGTCTCTACATTAGCGGTAGTAGCAATCTTAATTGCGGGCCTTTGGGTTTTCGCGATGGGCGGTGATGTGCATTCCAAGCATGGTAATAGGCTAATGAAATGGCGGGTTAACGCTCAAATGGTGGCAGTATTTTTCATTTTTCTCTTAGCAGCTATCCGAGATGTTTGAGATTGTCCAACGGTGGCTTTTGGTAAGGTGAACGATATCGATGATGGTTGCTTTTATGACTGTGAAAACCATACGCTATCCAATTGGATTCTAAGAGAATTACGCTCCAACCACGCCGGTGAAACAGGAGCAGTCGCTATCTACAAAGGTATTCTATGGTTAACGCGCGACCCTACTGTTATCAGGTTCGCAGAGGAACACCTTGGGTCAGAACGCCGTCACCTTGCCGCCATTGAAGGTATTTTGCCCCCGACTAAGCGGAGCTCTCTCCTTTTATTATGGCGCATTGCCGGTTTTTTAGTTGGCATGGCCCCAGCTATGTTCGGGCCCCGCGCAATCTACGTTACAATAGAAGCCGTTGAACGGTTTGTTGTTCGCCATTACGATTCTCAGATCGAGTGTTTAGCTCATAATAGCGCATTCCCGCTTCTTAGAGCGCAGCTTGAGTGGTTACGATCAGATGAACATGCGCATCAATGCGAGGCGAGAAATCTTACGGAGTCTCATCTAACTGCTCTTGAACGTGTATGGGTCCGACTTGTCCAGTTAGGGAGTTATGCAGCTGTTACCGTCGCCCGTCGTATTTAAAAGATTCCGGCCCGCTGGGTCTCTTAGGTTGCAAAGGCTCTGACCAAATATTTACCTGCAGCGATGCCACTTTGGTAGGCACTCTCCACGCGAGAACCAAGACACCAATCCCCAATTGCAGTGAGCGTATGGTCACTAGTGCTCAAAAAATGCTCGCCCAGTGGAATGCTCGTTAAGGCATAACGCCACAGGTGAGCTCTTGCAAATGTTGGTGCGGGTAAACGCCCGCCTAACTTGCGCTCTAGCATATTAAGAAGTTCTGGAAGTACTGAATCCCTATCGCGTTCTATATTGTTGAGACTCCACTGAGGGCTAACATGGGCCACCCAAGATTCAATATGCTGTGAACGGTCAAGTTTAGAGTTATTACGCACTAGCCAAGTCAGATCACTATTTTCGTCAGTTATCACATCCAAGTCATTTTCAAACCTTCGATCAAATGCAGCAATTAAAGCCCAACATGGTGACATTTCGACTTCGCTGAGTCTGACAGAAATTTCTGTATCCCGACCGATCAAAACTAGGGTTTGGGGCGCAGGCGCAGAGACAACAACATTATCGAAGTATAGTGGCACGCCCCCATCTTCTAACTCTAAGCGCCACCCTCTGCGGTATCGGTAAATTCTAGAGACATACGCGTGATACTTGATATCCAAATCTGATATCAACGGTTTAACAAGGTCTCTCATCGCTGGTCGCCCAACGAACCAGTCTTGCTCGTGGCTACCCTTGGAAACACGTGGCGACCACAGTCCAGCGCAGCCGCGTTGCTCCGCCTCTGAGAGGTATGTCTCAAATCCGCACGTTTTGGCCGTAACGTATTGAGCGCCATGATCGAAGGCTATGCCATCTTCCAGATGGCGGGTTGATATGCGGCCACCATAACCCGCACTTTTTTCAAAAAGGGTTGGGGAAAAGCCAGCTGACCTGAGAATTTGTGCGCAGGTTAAAGCCGAGATCCCCGCACCGACAATCGCAATACGAGAGGAAGGATCTATTGTGGTCATCATAAATTCCGTCGAGTGTTTGGTCTACTAACCGGGTGGCTACGTACACGTGTTAGGTTTGGATGATTTTGTGTGAGGATGAAGTCGATGTTGCGCAAAGATATGTTGGACTTTCCCGCCCCCACCTCACCAACAATTGATCAGACAGAAATTGATCGTTTTAACGCTATGGCCGAAGAGTGGTGGAAACCTGACGGTCGTTTTCGTGCGATGCACGCGTTTAACCCCGTTCGGTGCGACTACATTATCAATATGCTATCCAATCATTTTGATCGTGATCGCTCAGAAAAGGCTTGTCTAGAGAATATCTCAATTTTAGATGTCGGCTGTGGCGCCGGTATGGTTTGTGAACCATTAGCGAAACACGGAGCAACAGTAACTGGAATTGATGCAACTCGTCGCAACATCGACATAGCTCGCTGGCACGCTGAGAAGTCGAATCTAGAGTTATCCTACAGGCATCAAATGGCCGAGAACTTGCTCGATGAAGGGCTGAACTTTGATGTGGTTCTTAGTACAGAGGTGATCGAGCACGTCGCTAATCCGGCGCTGCTTATGAGTCAGTGCGCGGCCCTGCTAAAACCGGGGGGCACGGTAATCGTGGGCACATTGAACAGGACCGTACGTTCCTTCTTAAAAGCCATAATTGGAGCGGAATATGTTCTGCGGATTCTACCCCGGGGTACACATGACTGGCGAAGATTTCTCTCCCCGCAGAGCATCCAGAAAATGCTTTCAAAGGCGAACAGTTAGCAATG
>JAQWQC010000020.1 GCA_029245025.1 Rhodospirillaceae bacterium | reverse complement strand
TGGAACAGATGCAGCGCTTTAACTTTAACGGCAGTTGCAATCTCAACGACCCGGCCGACGGGAGGGTGTCCCCAGTGGGTCTTTTTGGGATACTCATCGTCAAAACAGGTGGGGTCGGTGATTAGAATTTTCAGCGCATTTGGCGAAATCGATGAGTTTTTCTCGTATGGTTCGTTCTGAAATCCTGGTTCCGCAGTATACAATTCATTATCTATGACGAAACAGACCGACTTACCGTCAAAGGTGATTGGGAAGCCTAAACAATTTACTGGGTGGGATAACATCCGACTTGCTGCCACGATCAATAACCCTGAACTAACGTATTCAGGAATCCAAAGGCATTGCGACGAGAGAGACTCATATGGAAGTGAAAGTAACTGACGCTTCAGTCGTTCTGGCAGCTGCAAACGGTGCGGCTGCGGTTGCGGTCTTTAGCATACTAGCCGCCGACTTCCCACTCAAAGTCATCACTTTTCAGTAACCCACGGGTTTCGTCGGATACTGCCTTGTTATCATCAATGATGAATGCCCCTATGGAGCTGCCCTTATACCTTAACATTTATTATCTTGGCCGTACATTTGCGTTGAGGCGGAAGAAGTTGGTGGGATCATACTTACTCTTCACTTGTACCAAACGGGCGTGATTGCTGCCGAAGTTTGAATTCACCTGTCCCTGGTCTTCGTCAATCAATTGGTTGACGTAGAACCCACGTGTAAACGGTTCGACATCTTTCCAGTAGGCACGATTCCAGGAGATATTCTCTTCATCCACATCTGTATTGGCCACATCCCACGTGCTTGTGGAGTCGATATTGAAAGATGCGTCACGATGTGCCCAAACGGTGTCCGCGGCGCCAATCCGAGCCGGGGCACCGTCCATTGGTAGCAATCCAACGCTGAAGCTTCGGCTGGCCATCGGCTCAATCCGTTCAATGACCGTAGTGATAAGATCGTCGTTGACCTCTCGCAGAAAGCCACCTTTTGCGTAACGCCTTTTTCCAGGCGCGTTCACACCATCATCAACGATCTTTTGAATTTTGACGTATTCAATTGGAATGACTGTGTCTGAAATTGCATTGCCAAAGTCTCGCAAAGGCTTAAGAACGCGATCGGTGTTTGATTGGTCACCAAAATAATTGCCGCCTATACTGACACTGCCAGTGCCATCTTCCCTCATAGATACACCACCGAGGATAAAGAGGTCTTCGTGGGCGTCATCGCAGAAATCGAAGTAGAGCTTCAACGCGTCTTTGGCCATAGTCATCGGGTACCGAACACCAAAATTAATCACCATTGGGTTCATGGCGTGCAGTTGGAACTTAAACTTCGTCACAATACCGAAGTTGCCACCACCACCGCGTACTGCCCAATATAGGTCTGGGTTTTCTTTGGCATTGGCTTTAAGCACTTTTCCATCAGCGGTAATAATTTCAACGCCAAGCACGTTATCGATGGATAAGCCGAAGCGGCGTTGCAGCCGGCCCATGCCACCGCCCAACGTCAATCCGCCAACACCAGTATGAGATACAACACCCGCCGTGGTCGCCAGGCCTAATGGCAATGCTTTACGATCTAAATCCCCGAGCAAGGCGCCGCCTTCGACATACGCTGTCTTGTCGGCGACATTGATGTCGACCTGATTCATGTACGAGAGGTCGATCACCAAACCGCCATCGCAGACACTTTTACCTGACATACTGTGGCCGCCGCAGCGCACGGCAGTCAGTAGGTTGTTGGCTCGAGCAAAATTCACTGCTGCCACCACGTCATCGACACTTGTGCAGCGAGCGATCAGAGCAGGGCGTCTATCCCAAAATCGATTCCAGACTTGCCGGGCGATGTCATAACCGGTGCTGTCCGGCTGCATGAGTATGCCGCTCAGGCTGTTTGAGAAATCACGGATGTCTGTTTTATCGAGCGAGATGTCACCCCCATCCAGATTGATGGCTGGTACGTCAGCTGCCCAAACTTGTTTCAGGGGGAGTGTCGAAACGGCAGCCGCGGCCATAACGGATGTAAGGAGATCTCTGCGTTGCATGGTTATCTCAGTAATGGTTTCGAGTACTGAAGTAGCATAGGCAGCGAAGAGCCCATAAGCTAGGGGCATCACCAGTGTACGTTTGCAAGGCAAAACTGCACGGGGAATCTAGAAAGGCGTATTCAAGGGTGTGAAAGAGCGGACGAAGAAGGCTTTTTTCAAAATCGAAAAATGGTGAGGGGAAGGAAGGTGGGAACGGTCAGGGCGGCGGCAAAAATGCGCCTTCTCTATAACCCGATAACGGGACGCCCAGTATGGCGTCGACCAGCGGAGGTTCGGCAACACCGCCTCAGCCTCTGGTGCCAGAAAGGCGTTAGTAAGCGGCCCCTCCTGATCGTCCGCGACTGGACCGGGCTAAGCGGCACGGCCCCAAGCTGTCGAGCGCCCAGAAAGGCCTGAGCGTCCCCAATAATAGTAGCGCGGTTTGACGGCTGTCTCATCGGGTGGAACACTCCACTGATGAGAAAGTATCTAGTCATCGTCGTTACTGCCGCGCTGATAAATACCCATGCCATTGCTGAAGAAGTCGAACTGACATTCATTACGGCCTGGAACCGATCGATTGAGTTCGCTCAGGATTTCAACGAGCACTTCGTTGGGCCATTCAATAAGAGGGCGGCGGGTATCGCACATGTTAAATACCTTGGCGGACCCGAAGTGATCCCCCAGCGCCAGATGGTCTACGCGCTACGCCGCGGTGTGGTCGATATGTACTTTGGAGCGGCAACCTACATGCTTGGCCTCGCGCCAGAAGCTGATGCGTTTTTGGCGGCATCGGTTACGCCCCAACAGGCGCGAGCGAACGGGGGATTTGACGCCATACAGAAGATTTGGGCGGACAAGCTAAACGCCTATTTTTTAGGTTGGCATCAGACGGGTCCGAAGCTGCATATATTTACAAAGACCGTCCCAGACCTGCGCCCTAACGGGCTTCCCGAACTGACCACTCAGAGAATTCGAACCACGCCAACTTATCGAGCTTTCTTGGATTCCGTCGGCACGATCCCTGTCGATATTCCGTCAGGTGAAGTGTATACGGCGCTTGAACGTGGCACAGTTGATGCCATCGCATGGACATCGACTTCCATGTCCGATCAGGGGTTTCAGAATTTCGTCAAATACCGGATCGATCCCGGTGTATTGGGTTTGGTGATGACCTTACAGATGAATCTGGATCGGTGGCGCGGATTACCAATACCTGTTCAGGATTTGCTGTTGGCTGAAGTTCTGAAATACGAGAACGGTAGCCGGATACGGTTCCTTAGAATTCAGGAAGAAGAAAAAGCGCGTTTGGCTGCAGAGGGCATGACCTTCTTTGAACTCGAAGCGGAGGCCGCATCCACATATACCCAGGGTGCATCTGATGCAGTATGGGCGAGGATGGCTCGGCAATTGCCCGACGCGCCGACGCAACTAAAACCGTTGTTTGACCCGCGGTCATCGACTGAAGAAACACCTCCATCTGATCCCGGGTCTTAAGATGTGTCTGTGTTAGTTGACGTGGCCTTCACCCAAAGGGTTTTGCGATGGTTTGGATTTGGCCTGCCTGGGCGAGCTTGGCGATATGATGCGTGTGATTAAGGTCTACGATGGGTGTATACGGGGCTTAGCCGCCTTTGCAGCATTTATTGTAGCTGCTCTTGCGGTTCTTATCGTTGTCGATGTTTCACTTAGAGCACTGGGATTCGAACCGCTGGCGGCAACGGTAGCATTGACCGAATACGCACTCCTCTATTTCACCATGGCTGCGGCACCATGGTTGGTGCGCCAGCGTGGTCACGTCGCCGTTCGCATTCTTTTTGATCGAGTTTCGCCGACAGTGCAAAGACGGTGGGAGCATGTGATTTATGCGCTCTGTGCTCTTGTCGCTTTCTCGATAGCGGTAATTGCCGTCAGTTTACTGATTGAGAGTTTGAGTTTAGGAGATGTTGAGCAGCGGTCCATTGATGTGCCGCGGTGGTTGCTGTTTCTAGCGCTTGCGGTGGGGTTCTTCGGGGTTGGAACCGAGATGATGCGGTTTCCGCTCACTCGCACGTCGTTTTATGAAAGCGATGACCCTGCTGGTCCTGAGAAGGTTTGAGGACCGGCTATGACTCCTGAATTTGTCGGTCTCGTTATATTTCTAGTGGTGCTCACGCTCATGCTGGGCGGTGTGCCAGTCGCCATCGCATTTCTTGCCGCAAATATGGCGGGAGCGTGGTTTTTGATGGGCGGGTTGAATGGCCTCATTCAACTGATCGACAACTCTACCAATTTAGTGACCACGTTCACGTTGGTGGCCATTCCTATGTTTGTGTGGATGGGGGCCTTGCTTTTTCACTCTGGTCTGGCTGGTCGCGTGTTTGATTCTCTCGACTTGTTGTTTGGTCGTATTCCTGGACGGTTAGCTTACGTCACAGTGGTGGGTGGTACGACCTTCTCGGCATTGACAGGATCCACCATGGCCAACACGGCGATTCTTGGCAGTCTGATGGTGCCGGAGATGCAGCGACGCGGGTATAAAACGGCGCTCGCCATTGGGCCGATCATCGGCACCGGTGGTTTGGCGATGATTATTCCGCCGTCCAATTTGGCTGTCCTCACAGGCTCGTTGGCGCGGGTTGATATCGGTGCCTTGTTGTTGGCTGGTTTGATTCCTGGGCTGCTGTTGGCACTTCTCTATTGCGCCACTATCGCAATCCAGGTGGCAAGTGATCAGTCAGCGGCCCCGGCGTACGACGTAGATCTCCCTCCTTTGTCGCGTCGTCTGGCCGTGTTTGCCGTCAACGTACTGCCGCTTGGTCTGATCGTCTTTTGCGTGGTTGGCTTTATCGTGCTTGGCATTGCCACCCCGTCAGAGGCGGCGGCTTTTGGCGTTGTAGCCAGTCTCATTCTTGCGTGGGTGTTCGGCGGTTTGTCCCGGTCTTCACTCGGCAAGAGTCTTGAAACAGCTGTCTCGGTAACGGGTATGGTGTTTCTTCTTATTTTCGGCTCCGCTGCGTTCAGTCAGTTGTTGGCCTTCTCGGGTGCCAGCCAGGATGTGGTAGCTGCGGCGACGGTTTGGGAAGCTCCCGTCTACGCAAAATTAATGCTGATGTTTTTGGTCTTGGTCGTGCTTGGCATGTTTATGGACCAAATTTCGATCCTGCTGCTAACGATTCCATTCTTTTTTCCCTTAGCCCAGGCGCTAGGTCTAGATCCGGTGTGGTTCGGGATCGTTGTGTTGCTGGCTATGGAGATGAGTTTGACGACTCCCCCGTTTGGTTTGCTTCTATTTTTAATGACGGGAGTGACCCCCCCCAACCCCGATGGCACGCGGATTAAATTTCAGCAGGTTGTATCAGCCGCGATCCCATTTCTCGCATGCGACTTACTGTTATTGATCTTGCTGATTGTGTTTCCGGCAGTGGCGCTGTGGTTGCCGGGTATTGTTGGCTGATGGCTCTAGTATAGGGGGCTAAGCGCCGTGTTTCCTGGAAGCCCAGCCACCAATGGACGTAACAAAGGGCTGGTGGCGCGGCCATCTCCTGGCGGAGCATAATATCTTCTGAGGTTTCTTTGGTCTCTGGCCGCGTGTCGAATCCTATTAACCGGACAATCCATTTCATGAGTTGGTCGTGCGATTTGTAAATTTCTTCGTATTAAGAGCGCTTGACCGTGCGCAGCATATCAAAAACTAGATCGGCTGCATTCTATACGCTAAAGCGCCCACCCTATTGGGGCAGAATAGCGCTCAACTGGCGCGGGTTTACGCTTGTATTTGGTGCGACAGGTCCTTTAGACCATCACTCCTCGGGCTCTGGGACGGGCTGCCCATGGGGTGTGGACAAGTAACTTTCTTGCCAGGCGTCTTTTAGGGTGGCTAACTCATCGCCAGAGGCCGCGCCCTTGTCGCGCACCATCCGCTCTAGGGTCGCTAACCACAGGGCGTAGTAATTTGACCCGTCGTCTGGGCCGCTGGCTGCTTTATCCGCGGCGATTTCTTCGCTCAAACAGTTTGCCCACTCGTCCCAGGTGAATAGCCCACCCTTATGAACTGTGACGGTCAGAGCGAAGGCCTGCGCTTGCCAGGGTTCACTGAATACAGGCTCGTGCGCAGTTTTGGGGAGGAGATCGGTAAATGATTGGGGGGGTGTCATCTATCAGCCCTAACGGTCTCTAGGTAAGGTTCCCACAGGTCGATACAAACTGTGTCTTTGGAGTTGGCTTCACTGCTCCATAGGTCAGTCGCCTTAAACCGCACGGTATAGAGCCGCTCCGGTACTTCGCCAGAGAAAGTGGCGTTGGTATCCGGAAAGATCTGGCCACCGTGTTCCTCTGTTACAATGCCGACCTTGCCGCGAGCGTAGCGTGGCAAACGGGTATGGCCTTTTGGATTGATATTCTTGGCGCGGACAGTGTCGCCAACTGCAAACAGTGGGGCGGTATCTAGCTGCCTATTGTAGCTGCGCCCTTTCGCGAACATTTTGCGCATGTCGTCCGGTCCAATTGGCTCCGCCTCCAATGTCTTCGGAATATCTTGTCCCGCCCATAGTGCTGCAAGGTCATTTTCAGAGACTAAGCCTTTTTCTTTACACACCCGTTCTAATCTCAGAAACCAACGCTCGTAATAGGCCAATGAGAGATAGGTCGCTGGTGGCAGCATTTCAGATTGCGACCGGGTGTTATCAATATTGCCTTTGAGATGGGCTCCAGTTGTCATCATCAATCCAAGAACACGCCCCTCCCATTCTTCATGGAAGATGGGTTCATTGTCTTCACGGGGTATCGGACCGAACCCATGCATGCCACCCATGTCGTGTACACTATTGGTCATGCATTAAACGGTTGGTTCGAGATAAGGATCCCACATGTCGATACACACCGTGTCTTTGGCATTGGCCTCCGAGCCCCATAGCTCGGTCGCCTTAAACTTAACGGTGTAGGCCCGCTCCGGTCCTTCCCCTGAGAAGGTCGCATTGGTATCTGGATAAATCTGACCCCCTAAGTCGGCAATCACGGTGCCGACTTTACCCCGAGCATACCGGGGTAAACGAGTATGGCCGCTGGGGTTTAGCGTTTTCGCGCGCACGTGGTCCCCCACTGCAAACCGGGGTGGTGTATCTATCGGGCGTGCCGCTGTGGCTCCCGTGGCCAAAAAGGCCAGCATGCCGTCTGCTGGAATTGGATCGACATCGCGGGTTAACTCAATGTCTTCACCAGCGGCAAGGGCGGTTAAATCCGCCCGGCTGACAAGACCTTTCTCGATGGCCAGGTCTTCAAGGGTGAGAAACCACTTATCGTAATAGCCAACCGATAAATAAGTCGTTGGAGGGATGTTCTCCATCCGGGACCGGACGTTATCGAGGTTGACTTGGAACGGGCCCAGACTGGTCATCATCAGGCCGAAGGTCTTTTTTTGCCAGTCGGTCTCAAAAACGGGTTCGTTGTCATCGTGGGTGATGGCACCAAAGCTATGCATGCCACCCATATCATGAACCGAGTTGGTCATTGTTTTGCGACGCCGGTGCCGATCATTGAGTCGCGGGTGACCAACTCGGCCAGAGCATCTTCGCTCAGGTCATTGGTGCCGTCCGGGCGTTCGGGCAGGACGAGATAGCGGAGCTCAGCCGTGGAATCCCAAACCCGCACCTCTTTGTCTTCAGGTATCGCAACACCGAACTCTTCCAACACGGCCCGGGGTTCGATGACAGCGCGCGATCGGTACGCGTGGCTTTTGTACCAACTAGGCGGCAAGCCGAGCACCGGCCAGGGGTAACAAGAGCACAAGGTGCACACGACCATATTGTGCACGTTATCCGTATTTTCCACGGCCTTAAGTTGTTCACCTTGCTGTCCACTGAAGCCTAGCTCGGCACAGGCAGCAGAGGCATCGTCCAACAAATGTTGTTTAAAGTCTGGGTCGGTCCACGCCTTAGCAACCACCTTAGCTCCATTGCGTGGCCCCACTTTCGTTTCAAAAGTATCGACAACCGCGTCCACCGCTGCCGGGTCAACATATCCCTTGCGCGTTAGCGCTGTCTCCAGGGCTTTGACGCGAAGCGCTAGGTCTGAAGGAGGGTCGGTGTGGTCATGCGAGTCATGTGGCATGGGCAGGCTCCTAAACAATAGAAGGCAGAGTATAACCTATATTTGTAGGGTTCAGCTAGCGCCAGCGGTCTTCAGAGTCGTTCGGCTTTGGTCGCGCGCCGGCTCAGCAGATTCTTAACCCGCAAGAGAAGCTCTTGTGGGTACGTCAGATTTAGAGCGGCATTGGCACTGCCGGCGAAATCCGGGTTGCCGGGAAGAACGGCACGACCGTTGTTGTCTCGCGCCCGGGTCCAGCGCAGTTTCCCCTCAGATGTCTTGCTCACTCTCTGCGTTTTCTCTGTTGCCTTCTATCCCTTTCAGGATCTTAGTAACCAGCGCGTAGTCTTTCGGGTTGTCGACATCAATCGGCCCCTCTGCCCACGGCATCAGCACGGCTTGGGTTTTGGCTTTGATTGCTTTGGAGATGCGGTTCGTTACGCCCTCCAGTGTCAGCCATTTCATTTTGTATAAAATGAGTGACAGGAGGCCGAAGCCCTTGGCAATGCGCAGGGGCTTTTTGCCGAACTGTCCGCCGGTGGCAAACGGTTTGGCGCCCTGCACGCCTTTGTCGCTGGTCACCGCATATAAATTGCAGCTCGAGTAGGCGTCGTCCTTCAAGCGATGGAACGCCCGCGCCCCTTCAGGATATTTATCCAGAATCAACTGTGCCCGGGTCATAGCAATATAGGCGTCTGCGTCGCCCTTGCTTACTTCGGTGCAGAAATGAGAGAGCATCTCCGACGTATGCAGTGCATTGTCTCCGGCAGTGATCATCAACGGATAGGGATCGGGAATATCCTGAACAGCTGCAAACAGGCTTTCCGCCAGGTTTTCTTTTGAGGTGATCGGCACGACCATGCCAGAGTCCATCCAGGCGGCAACCTTTGGCACCTCATGCAGAACATCGGCGTCTTCCACCGAAACAAAAATGCGGGTGACTTCTGGGGTGTCGACCACCACCTGCAACACCCGTTCGATCATCGCCGTGCCGTTCAAGCTGACCAGGCATTTATGGCTCTTATCCTGGATTTGAGCTATCGCATCGCCCGGTCCGCGGCGGCTGGCAGCAAGCACCAGGGCGGTGAAATTAGACGTACTTTGCGCGCCGGACTTGGGCGCGGGATTAGTATTTTCTATCATAGGGAAAATATATCACGATTAGCGTAGGGTTGCGGAAAGAGTGGTCTTACGCGATTAAGGCTCTGGATTCAAAAGGGGAATCGTTAATCCGTGACGAGCCAAGACAATTAATATGAAGAAGGGCTGGTTTTCCGACCTGATCTTCCGACGGGTGTTTAAGAACGCCGGGTTCCTGCTCAGCGGCAAGGTGGCCACGGGCCTGTTCGGTTTGGCTTACCTAAGCCTGGCGGCGCGGGGCCTGGGGATCGAGCAATTTGGCATTCTGGTGCTTGTGCAGACCTATGTGCAGGTCGTCGTTGGGCTGACCACTTTTCACTCTTGGCAGGCAGTCATTCGCTATGGCGCGATCAGTGCAGAGAACGATGACACTACAGGTTTTCAGAAGCTGATCTCTTTTACTACCGCGCTCGACGTGGGTGGTGTGATTCTGGGCGCGGTGCTGGCCTGGTTTGCCGCACCTCTGGTCGGCCCAGTGCTGGGGTGGAGTGATGAGGTCATCGGTTACGCTCAGCCCTATAGCTTGCTTATTCTGTTCACAATCATTGCCACACCCACCGGACTGCTGCGGTTGTACGATCGCTTCGACATTCTAGCCTGGCAGGTCATGGTCACACCAGCCATGCGTCTAATCGGTGTCGCCATTGCTGTGTTCACCGAAGCGCCGTTTTGGGGCTACCTGCTGGCCTGGTTCGTCGCTGGTGTTGCCGGCGGACTCACTTTGCTCGGACTCGGGTGGCGCGAAGGGGTGAAGCAAGGGCGTCTGACCGGCATGGCGTGGTCGTTCAAAGATGTAACGACTGTACATCCAAAAATCTGGGGATTCTGTCTCGCATCTAATTTTCATTCGTCACTGCAACTTGTCACCGGTCACATGAGTACCTTGCTGGTCGGAGCGGTGGCGACACCGGCGGCGGCCGCATTGTTTAAGGTGGCGAGAGAGGTGGCCACGGCCCTCACCAAACCAGCCGAGTTGCTGACTCAATCGATCTATCCAGAATTTGCCCGGCTGGGATCTACCGGGGAGTGGTCGGCTTTTGGTGGATTAATCCGTCGTGCCGCGACGCTGGCCGGCAGTGCTGGTCTCACCGTGTTGCTTATTATGGCGGTGGCAGGGGAGCCCTTTTTGGGTTTAGTGTTTGGCCAGGACTTCACAGCAGCCTACGGCACTCTTGTGCTGCTGGTGATGGCGGCCGTGATCACCATCTCTGGGTTCAGTTTTGATCCGGCGCTTTATGCCATGGGTCGCCCGGGCGTCCCGTTGCGCGTCAACGCTGTTGTTGTGTTATGCGTCTATGTGCCGCTGCTGGTGGTGCTGACTGAGCGTCTCGGACCGATGGGAGCGGGTGTCGCTATGCTCGCGTCGGCGACACTGATTGTCAGCACCATGGGACTTTGGTGTCGCCGCGAATTGCGCAAGCGCCTCTAAGTTCTGACGCGCCGCTAAAGCTCGTTTGCCCTCCTGGGCGATGGCGTTTGATAGACGCCGATGGCAAATCTGCTAGCGTGAGCAATAAAGCTTTCGCTTTGCGGACTGACTGCATCGCGAATGCGCGCTGTTTTGGTTATCGCGGTGGCTGATCTATACTCAAATCTGTGACCTAAAAAAACCCGGCACTAAGCCAGCTTTTCTTGAGTGTCGCTTGAGGGCCGTTATGCAGCCTTTTTAATGCTGAGGGGGAGGGGCATTTGCGCGCTCAACTCTTCTTTCCAAACTCGCCGTAAAAGGCGTGTTCTCAGAACCATTAGTTCTTCGGCTTCTTCAGTCAGAGTTTGTGCGTTTGATGGTGCAGCCGCGACAGCTCTGACAGAGAGGTCATGAGCGGAATCACCTAAAAACCGGATTAAGTCTTTTCTGTCGGTGTAGGCCATTATCTTTAATCCCGTCTTTTTTCGATAGCCTTAGAATGCTGCGTCGCAATACGATGCGCAACCAATATTTGTGCATCGCAGCATTGCAGCCTGTGCATAAGTCGAGACGCACGGTTCGGAAAATTTAGAAACCTGAGTGTTGTCAGAAGCTTTGTTTTCTGGGGGTGGTGGCCTTTCGGCTTTCGTGTCAAGCATAATACACACCATATCTAGTGGTATATTTACGGTTTAGTGACAAAATCTAGTTGACGAAAACACCGCATTTTAGCACCATCTCTCCTAACGCTTCTGCTTGTGACCACTACATCATGGGCATGAGGGGACAGAGGGGGCTGTTACATAGGCCGAGGGTTTAGGTCTAAGACAGCTAAAAACATAGACTCGCAACGGTGTGTTGCCGCAGCGACGCTTCTAAGTCCTTGTATTTAAGGGATTTATGAACGGAGCAAAATATCCGAGTCTTTGGACGTCCCCAACTTGAGCCGGATTGTGACTTACGCGACCGGACAGTCGACCGGGCGCAGGAAAAATAAGGGGAATTTATGGCCTACGCGCTGGAAGCTGATAAGAAAACTGTTGCACGCTCACCCCAGCCAACCGAGCGAAAACCCTCAGAGGACAAAGCTTTCGAAGTTGTTCCGTCGATCAATGTTGACCGGTCTCGGGATGACTTATTAACCGATTTCGGCAAAGCCACGCTGGAAGATCGCTACCTTCTGCCGGGTGAATCTTATCAAGATATGTTTGCGCGTGTGGCTTTGGCCTATTCCGACGATGTCGACCACGCTCAACGGATTTATGACTACATTTCTCGCCTGTGGTTTATGCCCGCGACACCAGTGCTCTCAAACGGCGGGTCTGATCGTGGCCTGCCCATATCTTGTTTCCTGAATTCCGTGAATGACGACCTTGATGGAATCGTCGATACCTGGATGGAGAATGTCTGGTTGGCGTCAAATGGCGGCGGTATTGGCACCTACTGGGGGCGGGTCCGTTCAATCGGAGAGAAGGTTAAGAACTGCGGGAACACCTCTGGCATTATCCCCTTTGTTCGAGTGATGGATTCACTCACTCTGGCCATTTCTCAAGGCTCATTGCGGCGCGGTTCGGCGGCTGTGTATTTGGATATTCACCATCCAGAAATCGAAGAATTTCTAGAAATTCGTAAGCCGTCTGGTGACTTCAATCGGAAGAGTTTGAATCTTCATCATGGCCTTAATGTTACGGATGCGTTTATGGAAGCGGTCCGAGAAGACGCACCGTTTGATCTGATCAGTCCCAAAGATGGTTCGGTTCGTAAGACAGTAAACGCGCGTGAGCTTTGGCAGAAAGTATTGGAGCTGCGGCTTCAAACTGGTGAGCCGTATCTGATTTTCTCAGACACCGTGAACCGGCAGATGCCAAAGCATCAACGAGATCTCGGGCTTAAGGTTACAACGTCAAATCTGTGCAGTGAGATTATGCTGCACACCGGCCCTGACCATCTTGGGGAAGACCGTACGGCTGTGTGCTGTTTGTCCTCAGTGAATGCTGAGAAGTGGGATGAGTGGTCGAAAGACGACGGATTCATCGATGATGTCATGCGGTTCCTTGATAACGTGCTCCAAGATTTTATCGACCGCGCGCCGGATAGCATGGCGCAGGCGAGATACTCGGCCGCAAGAGAGCGTTCTGTCGGTCTAGGCCTTATGGGTTTCCATTCGTTCTTGCAGCAGAGGGATGTGCCTTTCGAGGGTGCCATGGCAAAGTCGTGGAACGTTCGCATGTTCAAGCATATTCGCCAGAAGGCTGATGCGGCATCTGTGACGTTGGCGGAAGAGCGAGGGCCGTGCCCAGACGCTGCTGAGGTGGGGCTAATGGCACGTTTCAGTCACAAAATGGCGATCGCGCCGACCGCGTCGATTAGTATTATTTGTGGCGGTGTGAGTCCGTGTATTGAGCCTATTCCGGCAAACATTTACACGCACAAAACTTTGTCGGGCTCCTTTACGGTGAAGAACAAGCATCTGACCGAGGTGCTCGAAAGCAAAGGTTTGAACACACCGGGTACGTGGACATCGATTTTAGAACATGAAGGTTCTGTTCAACATCTGAGCGGCCTGACAGAAGATGAGAAAGCCGTCTTCCGCACTGCCTTCGAAATTGATCAGCGTTGGGTCGTTGAAATGGCGGCGGATCGTACGCCGTTCGTCTGCCAAGGGCAGTCTATCAATGTGTTTCTGCCCTCAGATATCGATAAGTGGGACCTCATGATGCTGCATTGGAAAGCATGGGAATCCGGCGTTAAGAGCCTGTACTACTGCCGCTCTAAATCTGTCCAGCGTGCAGGGTTTGCTGGTGGTGTAGAGGCGGACAACACACTCGCATGGCCAGAGGCAGAGCTAGCTCTATCCGAGCGCACTGACTACGAAGAATGTCTCGCCTGTCAGTAACAAAAGTAAATAATTCAATGTTTAATCTCAGCCATCGCGCTGAACCGGACGCATAATGAACCAGATTACGCCCAAAGTTATTCCTAGCCTTCTTACCCCGAGCCACAGCTACAAACCGTTTCGCTATCCGTGGGCGCATGACTTTTGGAAGCGTCAGCAACAAATTCATTGGATGCCTGAAGAAGTGCCGTTGGGTGAGGATTGCAAGGACTGGGCCAACAACTTATCGGACTCTGAGCGCAATCTCCTGACCCAGATATTCCGTTTCTTCACCCAATCCGACGTCGAAGTGAATGACAACTACATGGAGCGCTATAGCCGCGTCTTTAAGCCGACAGAAATTAAAATGATGCTTGCTGCGTTCTCCAACATCGAAACAGTTCATATAGCTGCTTATGCTCTGCTGCTTGAGACCATTGGCATGCCGGAAAGCGAGTTCACCGCATTCCTTGAGTATGAAGAAATGGCGGCCAAACACGATTACATGCAAAAGTTTACGGTCGACAACCCTGCTGAAATTGCGAAGACCGTAGCCATGTTTGGTGGTTTCACTGAAGGGCTTCAGTTATTTGCGAGTTTTGCGATGCTGTTGAACTTTCCGCGGCAGAATAAAATGAAAGGTATGGGGCAGATTGTGTCGTGGTCGGTCCGCGATGAAAGCCTTCACTGTGAAGGTATGATTAAGCTCTTCCATACATTCTGTGAGGAGACGCAGTGTCTGACGCAATCAGTCAAAGACGACATTGTCGATTGCGCGAAAACTGTTGTTGAGATGGAAGACAAATTTATTGATCTAGCTTTTGAAGTAGGCCCGATCAACGGGATGACGCCCAAGGATATTCAATCCTACATCCGTTACATCGCCGATTGGCGTTTGCAGCAGCTTGGATTAAGCCCGGTATATGACATTAAAGAGCACCCAATCCCATGGTTGGAGGAGATCCTCAACGGCGTTGAGCATGCCAACTTCTTTGAAGCCCGCGCGACCGAGTACTCCAAGAATGCGACTACAGGTGAGTGGCATGGTGCCGACGGTGTCTGGTCTCACTTCGATAAAAAGGTTACTCATCGGAGCCAGGCTCTCGTCTCTTAAATAATCCGATGTTCGTTTAATGGATGCTTCGCGCTGGAGCGCGCAATGACTTCCGTGTCTCTAGATAGCTTCGTTAAGGTGCCTGAGGCAACGGAGGCTTGCCTATGATACGTTTTCTGGTTGTCGTCGCAATTGTGATTTTCTCTTCAAACACGCCGTTGCGTGCAGAAGGTGCGTTGCCCTGGCCCCTGGTGATTGGACACCGCGGCGCTAGCGGCCTGATGCCGGAGCATACGCTTGAAGCCTATACGCTTGCCATTGAGCAGGGGGCACACTTTATCGAACCTGACTTGGTTAGTACCCGAGACGGGGTATTGATCGCCCGCCATGAGAACGAGCTTTCTGATACTACGGACGTCGCTGACAAATTCCCCGAGAGGAAAACAACCCGCTTTATTGACGGACGGGAAATGACAGGCTGGTTTGTGGAAGACTTTACAATTCAGGAAATTAGAACCCTTCGCGCCACCCAGCGCCTTGCGTTTCGGGATCAAAGCAAGAATGGTAAGTTCGGTATTCCAACCTTTGATGAAGTCTTGGCTTTGATACAGCGAGAGAGCGTGGTTCGTGGTCGGAAAATTGGCGTCTATCCTGAAACGAAACACCCTACTTACCATCAGAGTATTGGTCTAGCGTTGGAGGAGCCTATGCTAGAGGCGCTTGGGCGGGCTCGATTAACGCGGAGAAGCGACTGGGTGTTCATTCAATCGTTTGAAGTTGATAATCTTCGCGCGCTCAATGAGATGACGGACGTAAGAATTGTACAGTTGCTCGGCTTTGGTGTCGAAGCACCATTCGATCAAGAGGTGCGCGGTACCCGCTTGACCTATGAGAAAATGATTACGAATGTCGGGCTTTCAGAAATTGCTACTTACGCCGACGGCATTGGGCCATGGAAGGTTCTAATCTTGCCGCGAGATCGTGAAGGTAATCCGTTTCCTGCGACGGACCTTATTTCGCGCGCTCATAAACTTGGCCTGTTGGTGCATGCGTACACGTATAGAGACGAAGCCCGCTATTTGATAAAGCCTTATAAAAATGATCCGATGGCTGAGTATCAGAGATTTTTCTCACTAGGACTCGATGGAGTCTTTACAGATTTTCCATACACAGCCGTGCGGGCACTTCCTTAAAGCCTAATGCCTTCTGATTCGGCCTGATTTATCTGCCTTTATACATAGAAAGGCCTAGTATATCAGTGGCCTAGAGAGGGAGTTGTCGGCGATAGTCGATATTTCTGTATAGTCTATCTGTCGCGTAATCGCTAAAAAGCGTCCTCTGGCGCCGGGACTTTGGAGCGGAAATTGGCTAAGCAATAATTTTTGCTCTATCGATTTCTTGTCCAACGCCATGCATCGGAAACCAAAGTCTCCAGATCTGATCTTTTAGGTTCCCAACCCAATGTGTCGACTGCATGTCTGGTATCGGCTACCAATGTCGGCGGATCACCGGGGCGATCAGGTCCAATATCAAATTTGATGGCGTTTCCTGTTACTCTCTCAGCTGTCTCTATAACCTGCATAACCGAGTACCCTTTGCCAGCTCCAAGATTGGCAGATATTGCTTGCCCGTCGCCTGCAATGATATCTAGTGCGCGAATGTGGGCTACGGCGAGGTCATTGACGTGAACGTAGTCGCGTACACATGTTCCATCGGTCGTCGGATAGCTTTTTCCATGCACAGTAAGTTTTGTCCCCTTCGCGGCCGCCGCCAATACATTGGGGATTAAATGTGGTTCCGGATCGTGGTTCTCGCCAATTTCACCTTCGGGATCGGCACCTGCAGCATTGAAGTATCGTAACGCAAAAGAGGAAAGCCCATATGATTTGGCGCGTTCAGCTAGCATTCTCTCGCCACGTAGTTTTGAATCGCCGTAGGGGCTTATCGGTTTCGCAAACTCTGACTCAGAGACAGGAATGCTCTCAGGTACGCCGTAAATCGCACACGTGGAAGAGAAAACAAGGCGATTAACTCCGCCACCTTTCATGGCATTGAGAAGATTCTCCGTGCCTTCAACATTGTTACGATAATACAATTGCGGTTTAGCCATCGATTCAGAAACCAAAGCTAGGGCAGCAAAGTGCATAACCGCTTCTGGTTTGTGTTTACTGATAACTTTGCTTATGCGATCAGGATCGAGTAAGTCCCCGACCTCCAAAGGCCCCCATTTAACAGCTGACTGATGGCCACGAACTAAGTTGTCAAAGGTTACAGGATTGTGTCCGACCCCAGCTAGCGCTTTGCAAGCGTGGCTACCTACGTATCCTGCACCACCTGTAACGAGTATGGTTGCCATTACCGCAACCTAATGTCGCGCGAAGTGAGTCTTTTGTCTAATTGAAGCATATAATTCTCTGAACGCTCTTCCTTATGTATATGGTATCTGAGGCACACGTATTTCTTAATAGCGATAGGACTCTTGTCCATTTATTAGCTGCATGAAAAGAAGCTAGCTTTGGATATTTACTAGGTATCCTTCACTAGGTGAACTAGATGTAGCCTGAAGGAAAGCACGCGTTCACCATGTGCCCCTATGTTATATTTTTGGTCCTCATCTCGCCTGGCAGAGTGAACGTATGTAGCGTAGCGGTTACGCTTTACACATATTAGATTTTGAAAGGCCTTACCATCTTAACCCATTGTCTGACTCAGTTAGGTTCCTGACATGCGTACTCCAACATTATTTGTTTTCTTCATGTTAATGTTTGCTGTGCCTGCCTCGGCTCAGCAGCCCAAACCAGAGCAAATTGCAGCGGCGAAAGAAGAGATATGGGCGATCGAAAAGTCCATTTACGCCAGCCGTAGTCAGGGTAACTTTCAGCTCTATATAGATGGCGCATCGCCAAATTTTCTTGCGCCATTTCCCACCGGCGGCTGGGAATCTGGTAGAGATGGTCTAAGGCGAACGGGTACTAGTCTAGCAGGAAATTCTCGCGAAAAAATTGCTATGAATTTCAAGGCCTTTACGCTCCAGGGTGACACGGCAGTTCTCTACTACCTGAACCACCGGACGGTCAGGCCTAACGGTGAACCTGTTGACGAATGGTATGAAGTGATGCACGTGTGGGTGCGTAAAGGTGAGGGGTGGCAGATTCTTGCTAGCATGCCGCGTCAAGTAATCGATTATAAACCATAAAGCCGACGACCATTGTCCACCGTGATTTTCTTCAGAATGGTGGCATCAACGTCTGTCCTTCTGCACATGACACCATGGGCACCGATGTCTGTACCAATATCGGCGTGACCGAAATCTGACCCGAGCACCAGGTTGTTTTCGCCCGCCAATTCAAGGACGTAGGGCAAATTCTCATCAAAAGTGCAGTCAATGAAAAGGTTTGTTCCGGCGAGGGGCACATCGCCCAGTTTTACATCCTGACGCCATGCTGTTTCCGCACCCCTGGATATTTCGCGAAGCGCAAAGGGTAGCCATTCGGATCCGGCTTCGAGGAAACCGAAGCGAAGTTCAGGGAAACGTATCGCAAAATCCGAAGTAAATATGTTCACGAAAGCGGCGGTCATCGGTACGATAGAATGCATGATCGCGTTTGAGTTCTCGTAGACGGGGCTAGATGCGTTGCCGATATGCAGACCAATCGACAGATTATGTTTCTGCGCCTCCTCGTACACGGGGTAGAAATACGGATCCGTGAGAAGTTTATTGCATTCTAATGGGCGCATCATGACAGATGCCGCGCCATTGCTTGCCCCAAATTCTATTTCTTTTCTCGCGGCTTCGATATCCAAGAGAGGTGGGACAAGAGACCATCGAAGGCGTCCCTTAGACTCATCAGAGCAATCTGCCATCCAACGGTTGTAGCTTCCGGCAAGAGCGACCTGTGCTTCTGGGACGGTGAATAATGCAGCAAGAAAGAAGCTTGTAATAATGACTTGGGTATCGACGCCTAAGTCATCCATCCACTTCACGCGCCCAGCGACATCGTCAAGCAACCGGACATTTGGTGGGGGCTGGCCCGGTGCGCTCTCTACGTCGAGGCCGCAAATGATCAACTGGCCAGATGGCATTTCCCAAAAATGATTGAGGCCGCGCCATTGCGCTTGGCTGCCATCGGTTTTCTTTTGTTTCGGACGGAAATGCGCATCTTTCGATGCCAAGTAAGACCAGGCGCGTAAGCTCTCGATAACATGGGTGTCGCAGTCGACGTATCCCACCAGATACTCCAAGGCAGATAATGAATGTTGTTATTCTAGCCGAGTGACCAGAACGCATTCAATACTTGCCCGGGTTGATGGGGCCGCCTACGGTTGAAAGTACCAAAATCAGTATCAAGTGACCTCCGAGCCCAAAGCACAGCGGGTAATAATATGTCGAAGCTTCAGTATATTGTCTTGAGTGTAGCAATCAGTCTGGCGATCGCTGTCAAATTGAGTGCGGATGAACTGGCTGAAAACAAAGGTTGGTCGTCCTTTGGCGGTGTGCCAGGCGGTGGCCGGTATTCAGCACTTGATCAAGTTAATCGCAGCAACGTCGATGAGCTTGAGGTGGCGTGGATATACCATTCTGGGGAAACGTCAGGCTATGACGCAGAAATTGGACCCAGCTTTGATGAGACGACTCCGATATTAGCCAATGACCTATTGTACTTGTGCACCTCACAGAACCGAATTGTCGCTCTTGACCCAGCGACTGGAGAAGAGAAGTGGGCATTCGACCCTCATGCTGGACTCATCGATGCAACGCTTCTAGCGCGCCATTGTCGTGGCGTTGGGTACTGGCAAAGTGAAACGCCCAGTAGTGGTAAGGCGTGTGAAAAACGCGTTTTTAAAGGAGACCGTATTGGTCATGTGTTCGCTGTTGATGGTGACACCGGGCAGCCGTGTGAGGACTTTGGTCGTGGCGGGTATATGTCGCTATCAGACTACGAGTACAACGGCGAAGGATTTATCGATTTAACGTCGCCCCCCGTCATTCTGAATGATTTGGTTATTATAGGCGGTGGCGTGCTGGATAATGTTCGTGCAAATGCGCCTGATGGAACTATCCGCGCCTTTGACGTCCGCAGTGGTGAAGAGCGTTGGCATTTTAATACTATCCCTGAGGCGATGCGCGACCAGACCGGAGGCGGCGACATTTGGCCTCCGTTTACCGTCGACGTAGAACGCAACTGGGTGTTTGTCCCCACAGGGAGTCCCAGTCCTGATCCCTATGGCGGCAACCGACTGGATCCAATTCCTTACGCGAATGCAATTGTTGTGCTTGACGGCGCCACGGGGGAATTGGTCTGGCACCGTCAATTGGTTCGTCACGACGTGTTCGACTATGACCTACCTGCGCAACCCACCCTTATTGATATCCAACAAGGTGATGAGGTTGTCGAAGCGGTGGCGCAGGTTACCAAAATGGGTGTGGTTTTTGTCTTTCGCCGAGATACCGGAGAGCCAGTCTTTCCCATCGAGGAAATTCCGGTCCCGCAGACGGACATCCCCGAAGACAGAACCTCTCCAACTCAACCTTGGCCCACAAAGCCAGAGCCTTTCTCAACCCAATCTATGAGTGAAGACGACGTCTGGGGGCTGACATTTTGGGACCGCGGTAAATGCATGGAGGATTTTAAGAGTTTCCGTTACGAGGGAATTTTCACCCCCCCGAGTTTGCGAGGCTCTTTAGTTTTGCCATCGACGGCTGGTGGCGGCAACTGGGGTGGCGTGGCTTACGACCCGACACGTAATCTGCTGGTTGTAAAAGCGCATAACTACGGGTTCGTATTTAAATTGGTGCCCCTAACCAGTGAAGAGGCGAAAGGAAAGCCAAATTCCTGGAGTATGTCGCGGGAGATGATCGGTACGCCCTACCGTGTTGAAGGGCGCCGTTGGTTGTCGCCCTGGGGTATTCCTTGCAACGCGCCGCCATGGGGCGAAATGACAGCGTTCGACATGTCTACCGGAGACACAGTGTGGCGTGTTCCGCTGGGGCAGGTGTCGGTCGGACCGTTCGGGCTGTTTAAAACACCCAAATCTTGGGGCTCACCCAATATTGGTGGTCCGATCATCACCGGCGGAGATTTGATATTTATTGGCTCGACAATGGATAGTGTTTTGCGTGCCGTTGACGTGGAGACAGGAGAGGAGTTGTGGTCTGCTGACCTCCCAGCGCCAGGAATGGCTGTGCCTATGACCTATCAGGCTGGGCCAGATGACAGGCAATTTATCGTGATAGCGGCCACGGGAAATGCGATTGCGGGAACAGATTTGAGCGACGCATACGTTGCATTTGCGCTGCCAGAGTCCCTAACAAAAAAGGGGCAGAACTAAGAAGTTCCGCCCCGTGTCTTTTGTTGTTGAAAGTACCTAGAAGTTTAGGCGTATGTCGATCCCGCCTGTCCTAGTGTCGCCAGGGTAAACTCGATACTGAACGACGCCACTATTCGGCGCACCTTCAGCTGTGAAGGGCACGGATGTTACGCGGCGATTCCAGCTCTTATCGAATACATTGTCGACCCATAAAGCGATTTCCAAGTTTTCGTTCACAAACCCGATACGTGCGTTGGCGAGGTTAATATCGCCTTGGCTTGCGAAGTTAAGGCCGGTGTCAAATTTGGCTGCTTCATGTGAGAAGTCACCACGGATGTACATGTCGTAGTCCTGGAAGATTTCAGGAATAGTGTATGTGCCTGAAATTGAAGCCTGGAAATCGGATGTTCGGCTGATGGTGTTTCCACCGACTTCTGCAGAACAGCCTGGCGTAACGATGATTGTATTCACAAACTCGCCGCATGCCGCTGTCGCTTCACCTTCAATGAAACCATCCTTGTATTGTGGGTCCATCACAGCAATGGCTCCGCGTACAATAAAGTCCTCCGTTACGTTGATGCTTGTATCTACCTCAATACCAATGGAGCGGGCTTCACCAAAGTTCTGAACAGCGGAGACAGGTGAGTTGGCAACGGCTGTCTGGACCTGGAGGTCTTTCCAATCCACATACCAGGCTGACACTGTCGCGACCATGCGGCCGTCAAACAGAGTGGATTTGCTGCCGATTTCGAAGGTCCAGTTGGTTTCTTCACCGAACGTACGTTCAGGCAAGCCTTCAGCCACGTTACTATTAAACCCACCGCTTTTTACGCCACGGCCTGCATTGGCATAGAACAATTGATCGTCACTAACTTGATAATCGATAGTGAATCGAGGAGCGAAAAAGTCAAAACTCTGCTCTTCTCCGCTGGCGGAGTTAACAAAATCCAGTTTTTCATCCGTGTACCGCAGCTCAACTGACGCGGTGACTTGATCTGTGAAGGCATAATCGACAGATCCGAAGACAGACGTCGCTTTTGTTCGAACCTCGCGACGCCGTTCAAAGAATGGAACCGCCGCGCCATTGGGATCTCCAAGGGGCAGGAAGAACACACCTAAAGTATCGATGTCAAAGCTGTTGTAGTGGAAGCCGCCAATGGTCCACCCCAAGTCGCCATCACCGTTGCTTGCTAGGCGAACCTCATAACTGTCCGCATCACCCTTCGGTGTTGAAGCATCAATAAGGGACTGAACAGAAAGACCAGGGATAAAGAATGGAATATTGATCGCGTTAGGATTCGATGAGGTATCGACCTGAAGTGTGAATCCTGAGTCCGCATGGCTGGCGAGAGCTGTCAGTGTGGCGAAATCAAAATCATGCTCTAATTTCGCGTAAAATAGATCGGTCTCACCAATTAGACCCTGTGCACCCTCAGATAAGCTGACTTCTGTTGCTCGAACGTGTTCTCCGCAAAACAGTGTTTTCCGCGGTACACCAAAGGGATTGACTGTGTCTGACCCGCAATTGTTGCCCGCAGCATCTGACAACGCCAGGGCCGGAGTTTCGTTATCGACTTTGTTGCGTGCCGCAAACAGAGTAATTCGTGTGTCTTCGGTGGGCTCTGCATAGATCTTTCCACCAAAGACGTCCCGTGTGTTCCAGCCGCCTAAGCGGTCTCCATTGCGAACGTTAGGAATCGTACCATCGAATTCACTAAACCCACCGAAAAGCTGAACGGAGACCATATCCCCGAGGGGGATGTTGACGTTGCCAGCAAGTGAATACCGGTCGCGCGTGCCTGCCGTGCCTTCAATGCGACCACCAAACTCACCAAGCTCTGGTTGTTTAGTCACATAGTTGATGGCCCCACCAAATGTGTTGCGTCCATAGAGCGCGCTCTGTGGTCCTTTAACAACTTCGATCCGTTGCAGATCGAGGAGGCCAAACTCCAAACCGGATCGGTTGTTTAGATATACTCCGTCGATAAACACACCGACGTTACCTTGGGGAGATGTTTGGTCGGTTTGAGTTAGGCCACGAATAGCAGGGTTCTGGAACGCGCCGTTGACGTCCTGGAACTGAAGGGATGGCGTCCATTGCGCCAAATCTTCGAGGGCATTTATGTTTTGCCGTTCCAGTTCTGTCTCGGTAAACGCCGTGATGGCCAGGGGCACTTCTAGAAGCGATTCAGCTCGCTTACGAGCTGTTACGGTGATTTCTTCAATCGCAAGCTGCTGGGCGATTGCCTCAGGCGCGATCAGCGCGGTCGAAATGGCAAGTGAAGCAAAAAGTTGAGCACCTGATTGTGCTGTCTTATTTCTCTTCGTCATTGGTTCCTCCCACAGAAATAGAATTTTCAGATACCGCGAATAGCATAGAAATTAGAAATCCCTGATAGTAATTTCGCTCTAACAACCGAATGATGAGCGTAAATGTCTCAGACCGAACAGATTATGGGGACTTGGGATAGCCCGGATTTGTATTTCGGTCAAAGGCTAGCGGCCTCATACATTGCGGTTATGGCCCGATTCGGTATAGATGCGGCATGGCTAAATTGATCATCAAGTTCACGCGTGGCGACAGGCATATATAAGTGTTCCATCGACGGCTACTTCGAGCGGCATTCGTTCTTTCAATACCTTTTGCCATGGGTGGGTTGGCTTTAATGATCTTGGATTGGATAAGCGTCGTTCAAGCGCTGTCCGTTTGGGCTGTTGGCACCGCTGGTCTCGCAGCTCTCTTGTACAAGCCACTCAAAAATATTGATGTCGTTTCGGACTACTTCTCCGCGCTTGAGGAAACACCGGACCCATCACCACCGGTCATCGGGAAAGTGATAGGGGGTGATGGGCTTGCGCACATTCTAAATGGTACAAGCCGTTTGGTCAGACGGTACGCGACAGCAGGTCAACAGGTTCAAGCTGAACTTGATCTTTTGGTTGATAAGATTCCTATGCCGTTTCTACAGGTCGATGCTAATCGACAGGTTATTCGTCAAAACAAGGCGGCCGCTGTGTTATTCAGTGATGATGCGCTTGGACGGGATTTGGTGACTTCGATACGCCATCCAGAGTTAGTTGCGGCTGTCGATCAGGTGTTATCGACGCACGAAAGCACTCAAATTGAAATTACATCAGGAAGTCCGATAGAGCAGACGTTTCTTTGTCACGTTGTCGCGTCGGATCCAAAGGTCGAGCAAGATGCAATCTTGATAATGCTCAGCAACATCACTGAAGTTGTTCGTGGTGAACGTATGAGGGTTGATTTCGTGGCAAATGCCAGTCACGAAATCCGATCCCCGCTTGCCACGTTGGCAGGATGTATTGAAACTCTGCAGGGTCCTGCTAAAGACGACCCTGAGGGGCAGAAGAAGTTTTTAGAATTGGCAAGCGGTGAAGCAAAACGCATGACCACGCTTGTCAGCGATCTGCTGTCCCTTTCGCAGATCGAAGTGAATCAGCATATTGCTCCCTCAGACACCATTGATGTTTTTTCCGTTCTAAAACGCGTTGTGGATGGTGTGAAAGCGGGGGCAGAAGGACATGGCTTTGAAGTTGAGTTCAGCATGCCGAGCGACCTTAAAAAGGTCACCGGTGATGATAGTGAGCTTCACCAGGTTTTTCAGAACTTGGTCGCCAATGCGGCGCGATACGGCGGGCCAAAAGTTCAGGTGTCTGCGGAAGAGGTGGAAAAGATGCCGCCGCCTGGACTGAAGGGGCCTGCCGTCCGAGTCCGAGTCCGAGATTGGGGGCTAGGTATTGATTCCGATCATCTTCCGCGTCTGACAGAGCGCTTTTACCGTGTTGATGCGGTGCGCAGCAGAGAGCTTGGCGGCACCGGACTTGGTCTAGCGATTGTTAAGCATGTCGTGAACAGGCATCGAGGGGTGTTGGAAATTGACTCGGAGGTCGGGCAGGGAAGTACGTTTTCGGTATACCTGCCGCTCGCCCAGTAAAAGAAGCGATGACCTGCGCGTAACGCGATCTAAAAGGAGACAAGAATGAACACAACAACGGTCAACGGTACCGATCTCGCATATACAATTGATGGCGATTCAGACAAGCCTTGGATCGTCCTGTCTCATTCTTTAGCAACGGACCATCGGATGTGGGCACCACAGGTGGATTCGCTGACGCAAACTCATCGCGTGCTTCGTTATGACACGCGCGGTCATGGCAGCAGCCCAGCTCCAGATGGTGACTATACGATCTCTGAACTGGTTGAAGACCTTGCTAGATTGCTGACCGCTCTTGAGGTTGAAGAAGCCGATGTTATGGGGATCTCGCTTGGTGGAGCGACGGCTGTGGGGCTAGCGCTCGAGCACCCCGAACTGGTGCGCCGCGTTATTTGCTGTAACGCTATCGTTCAATCAACCCCCGAATATGCAACGAGTTGGCGTGAGCGTATCGCGATCGCGGAGGAGAAAGGCATGGGCGCGCTATGGGAGGGATCGTCCGGGCGCTGGCTCACCGAAGACTTTCGAAAAAATCCAGGAAATGCTGATGTATTTGCTGAGGTTGAGAATATTTTTCTTGGTACCAGCGTGCGTGGTTTTAGCGGCTGCGCAGCGGCTCTAACAAGCTTGGATTATGACTCTCGCTTGTCGTCTCTTGCGGCTCCCTGTCTTTGTATCACAGGCCGTGATGATGTTGCGGCGCCACCTGACGTGATGACCCAAATTGCCAGAGCTGTAGCAAACGGTGCAGTTGAGATCATTGAAGGCGCCGCCCACCTGTCCAATCTCAACCAGCCTAAAAAATTTAACACGATACTAACGGATTGGCTCGGCCATTAAGTCAGAACGGACTATGGTGCCGGCACCACTATATTCCTAGACTATCTAAGTGTTCGGAGAGGGACGTTTATGCGCACGAGCCAGAAGGTCGGCCTGACCATAGGAATTTTTTTCGGTCTGGGCCTCCAGCTCACGCCCGTTCCGGCAGGTTTATCTGCTGAAGGGTGGGTGGTCGTGTCACTCGCCGTTCTTATGGTGTCGTGGTGGGTCACCGAAGCGATTCCTATCCCCGTCACTTCTCTCTTGCCATTGGTGGTGCTTCCCGTTGTTGGCGTTGCATCAATCGCCGAAGCTGCAGTTCCCTATTCCAGCCCGACGGTACTGCTTCTGATGGGTGGTTTTATTATCGCCAAGTCCGTTGAGCGTTGGAATCTGCACGCGCGTATTGCCCTAAACATCGTTGTACGTGCGGGCAATCATCCGGCGGCGTTGGTAGGTGGCTTCATGCTTGCCTCAGCTGTTCTGTCTATGTGGATTTCAAATACGGCGACGGTGATCATGTTGATTCCTATCGCCGTCTCGGTGTCCTACGCGGTGCTTGGAGAAAAAGCATTTAGGGCACCGTTTACTATTGCTCTGTTGCTCGGTGTAGCGTACGGCGCGTCGATTGGTGGGCTTGGCACACCGGTCGGAACACCCACAAATCTGATCGTCATCGGTTACCTTGAACGCGAAGCCTCCCAAAGCGTCAGTTTTGCTCAATGGATGCTGATCGGTATCCCAACTATTGTTGTCATGCTTCCAGCGGTGTGGGTTGTATTAACTCGATGGGGGTTACGTCTCTCTGCGCCAGAAAGTGATGCTGGTTCTGATGTTGTCAAAGAAGCGCTTGATGCACTGGGTCGTATATCTCTGCCCGAACGTCGTGTCTTGCTGGTGTTTGGAGTTATCGCGGCTTTTTGGGTGTTGCGCAGACCACTAAACGGTCTGAATATTTTTGGTGTCACGCCTTTTGGCGGTGTGACGGACCATGTGATCGCTATTGCTGGCGCCATTGTCATGTTTTTGGTTCCCTCGGGTTCCTCTAAAGAGCCGGGATCCAGGCTGCTCGACTGGGATACCGCTGTAAGAATCCCTTGGGGTGTCATGCTTCTGTTTGGAGGCGGCCTCAGTCTTGCTGCCGCCATTACAGGCACCGGTCTGGCGACCTGGCTTGGCGGCCAAATGGCAGGTCTGACTGAAATGCCCCTGATCGTCATTATGTTTTCTTTGGTTGTCTTCGTCATTTTTTCAACGGAACTTACGAGCAATGTGGCCACGGCTTCCGCGTTGCTGCCTGTGATTGGTGCGATAGCAACCGCTGGCGGTGCTGACCCCACGTTGTTGGCCGTGCCGGTTGCCATGGCGGCCAGTTGCGCATTTATGTTGCCGATGGCGACGGGGCCGAATGCCATCGTCTTTGCAAGTGGAGAGGTCACCCTTCCGCAAATGGCCACGATCGGTCTTCGCTTAAATTTGTTGGGTGTCGTGTTAATTACGTCCGTGGTTACGGTGCTTGTCCCAATTATTTTCGGCTAGGCTTTTTAGCCACTAGGTGGAATGTCCTCCAGGAAGTCAGGACGCCGAGAACGTCTTTGCATTGCAATTTACCTTTGTAAGACGCCAGACTACAGCGATACAGACTAACAACTTTTCCAAATATAGAGGCTCCCTCATGCGTTTCTTCTTTGCTCTAGCGTTCAGTGCTTGTCTATTTCCAGCTGCCGCCTTTGCCCAAGTCACCATGGGCAATGATGTCTATGTCGTTGCGGACTCGAATTTGCCCGCTCTAGAAATGGCGGCGTGGAACGAAAATGGCGAGGTTAAAACTGCCACGCGTGCAGAAACAGCTGACGCGCCGGGTAACGCTGTTAAGTATAAGGCCAAGCAAGTGATCTGGCCGACTGGTCGTGTGCGCGTCATGAATTTTAATGAAAGTAATGGCGGTGTGTTGCATCCCATTACTGATGAGACACTCCTATACGTTTTATCCGGCAGTGCAGAAGTTGGGGTCGGCGATAAGACTGCCTCTCTAGTGGCTGGCGACGTGGTCAGTTTTCCGTCAGGAGCACTTCGCAATCCAGGAGGAAAGCCGTCATCAGCATCTATCGTCACCTGGAATGTTCCCAGCCTGACGGGAGAGAACACACCTACTCATGTAAAGGGTGCTGACGTTCAAGAAGGCGGTGGCGGTGCTATTAAGCTTAAGCGCTATACGTTCCCAGGCAATTCTGTGCGGGCTGTTAAGTTGGCGGCTGGCGGAAGCACCAATCCGAACAGTGCGAAAACCGATTCCATGATTTACGTCACCGGCGGACCGATGACGTTTTATCAAGAGGGGCTTGAGTTCATTGTTGATGAAGGGGATTTCATTCGTGAAATTGCCGGCGCAACACACAATTGGAGCATTCAAGAAGACTCAGGATTTGTTACGACAAGCGGCCTGCCGCTAGATATGACAGACATTAATCCTGACGAAGCCACGGATATCCCACCCCAGCGGTAGATTTCTAACTCACCCCTAGCGGGCGAGGTTTTGGATCAGAGTTTCTTGCAGGATCGCGACCCAGCCACCTCTGATGTCTGAGCCAGTTCCAAATTTATCGCCATAGGTGTCGCCGGGCATACGGTCACCTTTGAAGGTGGAGACCGGCCGTCCTAAATAGGTCCATTGCAGGCGGCCGTCCGGCATCGGTCGTGTCGCCCAATTGCCGATGGAGCTGCTGCCGTCAGGCGCGATCATGGGATCCCAGTTCTCTTCAACGCATGCTTCGTCGCAAGTGGTAAGGCGGATTTTCTCCCAGTCACCGAAGATGTAATACAAAGTCATGCGGTCGGCGGTAGTCATCACCGGACCTATGTCAGTTTCTTGGAAGTCTACCCACTCAGGTATGGCTGGCGCATCCTGAAGCACCATCACAGTCCACTCGCCCTCAGCATCTACACCGTTTCGGTCGTCAGAGTTGTAATCGCCATCGTACGTAAACAATGGCTGGTCTTTGTACGTCCATTGCGGCAAGCCGTCGGCGCTTTCCGCAATGGCCCAGGCATCACTCACTGGTCGTGCGAGCCATGGCGCTTCTACTGGTCGCCATAAGGTCAAGCAGGACTCATCACAGTCTGCTGCTGGTCCCGTATAAATGGTGTGACCGTTTAGAGCTGACAAAGATTGCCCCAGGATTGTTGGTCTAATTACAACATTGGGCGGTGTTTCAATGGCCTCGAAAAGAACATCCCATGACCCAGACGCTTTCTCGCCCACCATTGTGCCAGGGCTTGTGTCTTGGACATACGTGTACACTGGCTCATTCTTGTACGCCCATTGCTGGGCTCCACCGGGTCGGGAAACCAAAGTCCACGCCCCTTGAGGTTCAGCGCTGTCTTCTGCGATGGCAGGTGGCCAAACGCTTGCGCATTCGTCGACACACGTTGACGTGCCGGGCTGTTCGCGATCCCGCTTATAAGTATAAAGCGTCCGTCCGTCCGCCGTTACGTAAAGTCGTCCGCCCCCCATATCTCGTGCGCCAATATCTGACGGGAGCAACTCATCTGCTGCAGCAAACATGGGTACAGACGCAAGTGCGCCAATCAAACTAAGAAGCGTGCGGTGGGTCATGAACGTACTAGACGAGAACTTCAGAAATAGTCTTGGTGGTTTCCAGCGACCGGGTGCCCCAGCGTTCTACCGGAATGCCCATAACTTGCATTGCTGTGAGGCCGATACGTGTGATGGGATCTCCATTGCCAGTGATGTGCAAGCCTGTCTTAAGGCGGCCCCCGGCTTTGCCAATCATCATCACCGGAATGTTGTCGACAGAGTGCACACGAGAGTTACCGGTGTCCGAGTTGGCGAAGATAAGTGTGTTGTCGAGCAATGTACCGTCGCCTTCGCGGATATCTTTAAACGCCTGGATGAAAGTTGCGAGAGCCCGCATGCTGGTGACGTGCAACTCAGCAACTTCACGCTGATAGCCTAGGCTCGCATCGATCGGCTCTTCATGGGTCAGTGTATGATGCGTGAATGACTCGCCACGCCGCCGCAACAATGACAGCGCCTGCGAATACAGCATATTAAATACTCGTGTCTGGTTGCAGGCCAGCGCCATGACCAGAATGTCTGTCAGCAATTTGTGATTACGCTGTGCGACTTCAATCTCAATACCCAGCTCTTCTTCTTCAGGCGGCGGGGTGGGAATGCCACAGGCCTCCGAAACGTCTGGCTTCTCCATCTGAAGCGCAAGTTGGTGCTCGAGCTGTCGGATAGACGTAAAGTATTCATCCATGCGTGCTCGATCAGCAGCGCCGAGTGTACGCAGGAAGTCTTTGCTTTCTTCGTGAACTGCGGAGAGAACGCTACTACGCACCATGACGCTCGGAGCCGGCTTGAAATCCGCTTGATTGGGATCGACAAACCCAGGTCCGAAGACCCGTTGATAAAAAGCCAACGGTGACACATCTGCTGCATTGCGACTGGTCGAGTTGCGGAATGTGTAACTGTCGCGCGCGCTCCCGGTGCTCGATAAATCAAGAGAACGGAAGCGGGTGTCGCCACCGATTTGGTCGGCAATTATGACATCTAGTGTGGGCTCTGGTGTGTCGCCAAAAGTCCGCGGTACATTGCCCGTCTTGGCTGCGACCCAGCCCGTGAAGTGTACGGCACTGGGGCGGCCATCAAGCGGGGTGTTGAACGCATTGAAGTAGTTTAGATCTTTGGCGAAGGGGATGAGCGGTTGGGTTTCTTCGAGAAAAATTATTTCTGTGTTGCCATCCATGGCGATGCCACGGCCCGGCGTGTGACCCAGTCCCCAAAACCATGACCCGAACCGAACAGGAATTGGTGCGCCAGAGGCGAGAGCTGTTCCGCTGTCGTTCAGAAAGCAATCAAGGAATGGCAATCCGACAGCGACCGCGGAACCACCAACGGTGCCTCGAAGAAAAGAGCGGCGACTTAAGGTCATAATTTTGTCTCCTCGGTAGAGGCGATGCCAGCATCTGCAGTGTTTGTATCTAAGGACGGCGGAGCGACGCGGTAGAAGGCGTCGCTTAACACCATCTCCTGGAGCAAATCAGGAACCTTATATCCTGTTTCCGCAAACTTTTCTTCTAGATAGGTCATCCATTGCCGTTCTGCGGGCGTCGGCGATCGACCTGTGCCATACGCATATAGGCGGTTGGTCACGCAGGCCGGGGCTGAGGGGTTCTGTCGTAACGCTTCGCCCAACCCGACGGCATCAGTATAGGCAATGCCGTCCAGCTCGCCTGACGTATCAATAACGACACCATTTTCCTTGGTCCGGAGTTGTCCTGCGCCGTCGAAGGTTTCCATCGCCAGCCCTATAGGATCCATCAACTTATGGCACCCCGCACAACTGGCTTCTTCATTGTGGGCAATCAGGCGCTCCCGGGCGGTGCGATTGACCGCATTGGTGTCGTCATTGAAATCAGAGAAGTCCACATCACCGGGAGGTTCGGGGATTTTTTGGCACAGCAAGTGCTCGCGAACTGCTTGTCCACGCAACGTTGGCGAACTCTTTCCCGGGTGAGAAAATAAGGCCTGAAAACTCAAATGAGTGTGAATGCCGGCCCACGGACTTTCGTCAGGAAACTCGTAGGGCACCCAAGCTTCAGGGTTTTCCACGGGAACCCGATAGACTGGGCCAAGGGCTCCGCTCACGAATGTTTTGCGAGAGGTGAAGATATCTCTGTAATCAGCATTTTCCTCTAGCAACAAATGAGTCAGCGTCCGTAGAGTTTGTTCTTTGGCATCTTCCGCCACATCCAGGATGAAAGCCGGGTAAATGACTGGATCTTTTTCCAGGATGTCAAAGCGTTCGAACTCGAGCATGTCTTCAAAGAAGGCCGCTAAACCGTGATCGACACGAGGTGACGCCATCATCCGGTTGAACTGTTTTTCCAGGCCGTCATCTGTATCCAGTTCACCAGCCGCCGCAGCATCAAGAAGAGCCGCGTCTGGAGTTGTATTCCACAACAAGAAACTAAGACGTGACGCCTTTGAGTATCCGTCTAGCCGGTGCAGTCCATCGCGGTCCGGCACAGCGATTTCATTGATATACAAAAATTTGGGCGACACCATCATTCCGGTTAAGCCGTAGGCTAAACCTTGGTAAAAATCACCTAGCGCCTCGGCACCGGCACCCGACAGGTCTGTGTACAGTGTTTGCTCAGCGTCCGTGAGAGGGCGGCGGAACAAGAATCGACCAACCGAAGACACAAAGTTTTCGGCACAAATATCATAGCGAGTGAGGTTTGATTCTGGGGCGCAAGGGACAAGAATCTTGCGGTTGTTCTCGTCGACCACTTGAAGCGCAATGGAACGAGCCAAAGCTTCATACCGTTCCAAAGCGGCTGGTGTAATCGTTGCGCTGCTTGCACCCAAGGCCAGCAGTCCATCAATTCGCTCTAATGGGTCGAAGCGCCCAGCCACCACAACATTGCCGCCGAATACGTCTCGAATGGTATTGCGGTACTGTTGCTCGGTAAGGCGCCGGAGTTGTGGCTCACTGCCCTCTGTTGCTGGCTCGCTCTCTCCGCAGCTGCTCAAAACCAGAGTTGCCGCGAGCACCCAGGCGGCGCGAATTGTTTTATTCAAATGAGTCATTTTTGCTCTTAAGTTCTATTGGCCATGCGCAGCAAGCTGCGTGGCGGGGGCCTCAATTTTTATTTCTGACGTCTTTGACTCATCGTCCTCAGGCCGAATGATAAATGCCGGGATGGTTTCGATGGTGTAAGACGAAGATAGCGCAGTGCACTCCCCAGTTTCCGGGTCGGGGTATCCGTCTGCAAGTTCATGCGCTGCGACATACATTGCGGGGCAACTGAACTGTCCAGTTACGGCTAGGTAGCCGCCCTTGCGAAAGTAACTCCAGAAATTTTCGACATCTCGATAGCCAGCGATGATGCCTTTGGCACGGTCTTCACTTGCTTCAAGATCCAACTCCATACGCATGTCTCTCAAGTGAATCTCTGAGTGGGCGAGGTTGCCGTAATAGGGCAAAAAAGCCTCGATGGGATCAGTAGATAACACGCCATTAACAATGCGTCCCTTGGCGGCGTTGCCGTATCCGGGAATGTCATGCACCCGATAACTGGCATAAGGCAGAACGTTGCCTTGCGCATCTTTTGGAAAAATATCGTTGGCCCGAAACATACGCACGGTGACGTCGTCATCATTGCGTCTGTCGTCCACTTCACTCACTTCGATAAGGATAATTCCTTGTGACGTATCGATGAGTTCGCCATTCGCATTAGTTTCGACGTAGCCACTATCGCGCCATCCAAAGGTGCATCCCAGTAAACGATACATTTGGTTGTCGATGCCGGGTTCCCCGCCAGGCGAAGTGAAATTTTTGTGGCTACATGTTTTTGGTGTCGTACCACTCTCCAATAGACCGTCAAGATTCATGCCATACGAGATATCACCTTCAACAATCTTGTGAGGGGGGTCTTCAACGATTGTTGGGAAGGCGCAAACGTCCTCACCATTAGGGCCGCGCTTTGCCGACATGGCGCGTCGGGTGCCAGTTACTGGCTCAATTTCTCCGCCATTTGTCAGTTCATCCCGTATCCCGGGTTCCAAGCTCTTCCACCAGATTTCATCATTACCGATAGCAAGACCACGCGAACACTCTTCCATGTACTTGGTTTCATAGACCGACGTGTAAAACGACACCACGACCAAACCTATGGTGCGTTCGGTGTCCACATCCGCGGCTGCCGGCGTCGTCACACCCATACCCAGTGCTAGTGCGCTGATGGTCGTTAGCGATTTCAAGTTCATGTCTATTCTCATGGCTTCTCAATTTCTGCTGGCAGGCGGGTGGTCCTGATCAATACTGCTGGTCGAGTACAATAGAGGCGCATCATGCTCAAGTGCTTGGAGAATTCAAAACCCGTTTCGCAGGCATGGCCACCAGTCGCACTTATGGAAGCGTCAGACCTCGCGTTCGCGGACCGAACGCTCTGCTCGCGGATTTTTGGTCAATATGCGAACGCGCGGGGCTAAACTATCGCAGTTTGCAGCCGATATTCGGTCAACAGGCTGAGGTCCGCTGGACATTAAGAAGACTGGTCGTCTATGTCCGTGACAGTTAACGCCTTGCGATCTCACCCGGAGAGCTTTTTTATGATTTTTAAACGCCTTATCGCCTTGGCTGCCCTGATTGGCGTGCTCTTTCCAAATCCATCTAGTGCAGCCCCTGACTATGCTGGAACCGAGGGTCCGCCCATCAAGTTCCGCACGGCCCTGTCTGCCGATGAGCAAAGCGCCCCAACTGAAAGTCCAGGGTCAGGTCTGGCTGAGTTCGTTCTCGACCGCCCAACGCAACGGCTTGAGTGGACTGTGACCTATGGCAAGATGACGTCAAACGCTACAGGGGCTCACATACATGGCCCGCAGACGCCCGGCGGTAACGCAGGCGTGCTCTTTGATTTGGCGCCAGATGGCATGTCCAGCCCACTCACTGGCTCTGTTGTTCTGAATGACGGTGAGCTTGAGTACCTGCTCACGGGCCGCTTGTACGTAAACATTCATTCAACCCGATACCCCGCGGGAGAACTTCGGGGACAGGTCATGCGGGTGCGTCCCGAATAAAAGCTAAGAATAGCGGGCATTTTCAGTCGGTTGCGGGTGTTCGCACGGCGCTCACCCCGAGATAACAAAGTGGCCGTTAACCGAATAAAAGAGTACGAACAGGGATAGAAAAGGCTGGAATTTAAAGGGCTTGGCGACCATTTCGGTCAAATTGATATATTGGAAACGCGGCAGTTCAAATGAAAAGACAGTTTCTTTCAGCAGTGACCATGATCGTTGCCACGATGGCAGCCCAAATGGGACCGGAGTCCGCGCGGGCAAACGACTTGGACTCCGCGTCAGCGGCAACGGGCATCTCATCCGGAGCTCCACCTAATCGAACGCTTGGTTTTGTCGTTAAAGATTGGATGCCAGCTGTCTATGAAACCAAGTTTATGGATGAATGCCCGGCCGGACTGAATATCAGCAATGACGAAATCTGGTGGCGCAGCCTTTCGAAAGAAGAGCGCAGTGAAAAAACCCAAGATGGTTTGATCACAACTCTGGACCGTTGGTTCTTGGCCAAAAACCGTGGCCCCAATGGTGAGGACGTTTGTATCAATCCAGAAGTTATTTCGGATGATCCCCCATTGCTGACCGTTGAAGGTCCAACCTCGTTCGGCGTCAATCTGGATGGGAATACAGATGGCAGTGCGACGCCTAAGTCATGCAAGCATGAGAACTTTAATAGCCCGTCTGGTGTGCCCGGCATCGACAATCAGCTCTACCGTTTGATCGGCTGCGTCTACGGTTTCCGCGACCAGGGCGTCATAGAAATCAATGCCAATGAGATGCGCCGCACGAGTGGTCTGGCAATGATTTTGATAGAAGTCACTGACGTCGATGATGTCCGCAACGATGACGATGTGACGGTGACCTACTACCGCTCAATCGATCAATTTCCTTTGGATAGCTCAGGACAAGTTATTCCTTATTCAAGCTATCGAATCGACCAAACGGATGATGGCCCGCGCTACGGAGACAGTTTGAAGGCCTCCATCGTCGATGGAGTTATTCAAACAAAATCCGGTGACGTCAGGTTGCCCTATTACGGCAACTACAATTACTTACACCCGGTTATCCGCGATATGCAGATGAGGCTGGAGATCACCGAGGACGGGACCAAAGCCCAAGGCACAGTGGCCGGGTACTACGACCTTGAACAGTATCTCTATCACACCGGCGGCTTAGGTCCGGTGATAACCACGGGAAATTTTAGCTGTCCGGCGTTCTTTGAAGCGGCCAAAAGATTGGCCGATGGCTATCCTGATCCGGAAACCGGGGAGTGCACCCACATTTCGTCAGCATTTGAGCTTAATGCTTTTGCGGCCTTTATTGTGCAACCGGATCAACCTAGTGAAATGGAAACTGCCGAGCGCTAAGCCGCTTGATGGACTGGCATCGCGTGAAGTTAAGGTGAGACATGTTGATAGCTAAATTGAAACACTCTTTCCAACGAACCGCCTGTGTGGCGATTGCTGCGTTCGGATTGGTTGCGTGCGGTGAAAGTGAGCCGGAGACCGGCGGCGCTCCCCCGGACATGCGGCGACTTACGGTCGAACAGTACCGTAACGTGATTCATGATATATTTGGCGAGCATATCGAGATCGCAAGTCGTTTTGATCCGCTGGTGCGCACCGATGGTCTGTTTGCAGTGGGCGCCCGTAATGCGCTCGTCACACCCTCGGGATTCGAAAAATTTTACAATGTCGCGCGGTCAGTTGCTGGCCAGGTGGTCAATGAAGAAAATCGCGCTGTTCTTGTGTCATGCACACCGGCAGACGTCACTCGTGCAGATGATGCGTGCAGCCGTCAGTTCTTCGCAGAGGCTGGGCGATATCTTTATCGTAGGTCTCTGACGGAATCTGAAATGGAAACGGCTGTTGCAGCAGCAAATGAAGTGGCCAACCAGTTTGGTGATTTTTATTCGGGTATTGAGTTTGGTCTAACGGGTTTGTTGGTCACGCCTAGCTTCCTATTCATTATTGATGAGACGGAGCCTGATTCATCCTCACCAAGCGGATTGCGCCTCACGGGATACGCGAAGGCAGCCCGTTTGAGTTTCTTTCTGTGGAACTCAGCTCCCGACGATATGCTTCTCGAAGCTGCTGAATCAGGTGACCTCCACACGGAGAAGGGCCTAAAGCAGCAAGTGGAGCGGATGCTTCGCTCTCAGCACCTATCTCGCGGCGTGCGCGCATTTTTTGAGGATTTTCTCGATCTTGAGAAATTCGAGACTCTCGAGAAAGACACATTAATTTATCCAGCGTACACCATTAACGCTGCGGAAAGCGCGAAGGAGCAGCTGCTTCGAACAATTGTTGACCACACGGTCAATAAAGATGCTCCGTATCCCGAGATCTTCACGACACGGAATACGTTTTTGGATTCCCACCTTGGGCGGGTTTACAAAGTACCGGTCGCGCGGCCGGATGGCGGATGGCAGCCCCACGAATTCCCGGAAGACGACGTGAGAGCTGGCATCCTAACGCAGATGGGATTCCTTTCTTTGTTTTCACATCCGGGCCGGAGTTCGGCGACTTTGCGCGGCAAAGCCGTGCGTGAACTTCTGCTCTGCCAGAAAGTGCCTGATCCGCCAGGTGATGTGGACTTCTCGTTATTCAATGACCCTGATGCGCCGACCCGAACCGCGCGTGACAGGTTGACCGCACACTCGACAGTGCCATCCTGCGCTGGCTGCCACAAATTGACAGACCCTATCGGACTCGGCTTTGAACAGTTTGATGGCATAGGCCAGTTCCGTGTCGCAGAACAGGGTGCAATTATCGATGTATCGGGTGACCTTGATGGCAATCAATTCACGGATGCTAAGTCTTTAGCTCAGGCCATGCATGACAGCCCTGCGGTGCCGTCCTGTTTGACCAACCAGATGTATTCTTATGCGGCAGGGCGAGCGCCCGAGCGTAGTGAGCGGGAATTTGTTCGCTATTTAGAGGCTGAATTCGCTGATGCAGGATTCAGCCTGAAGTCTCTTCTTCGCGGCATCGCGACAAGCACCGCATTTTTCGCGATCACGCAGCCCGAGAACGGACCTGAGGGCGTGCGTGCAGCTTCCATCCAAACGACGACCAAGCAGGAGCGTGGATCATGAGCTTTTTCCTTCACAGCAAAAATTCCCGCAGGCAAGTGCTGCGCAGCATGATGGGCGGCGGTGTGGTCTCACTGACATTGCCTTTTCTGGATTGTTTCTTGAACAACAACGGCACTGCGCTGGCCAGCGGTGCGCCACTGCCAACACGTTTCGGTACTTGGTATTGGGGTATGGGGCATACGCCTAACCGAGCCGTGACGGATAAGTTGGCGACGGGGCCGGGTATTGAATTCTTAGACGAGACCAAAGCACTTATTCCGCATAAGGATAAATTAAATTACTTCGGCAAATTCAATATGCCGTTGGACGGTCGGTCCAATTACACCCACTTCTCCGGATGGGTGGCAAACCGCACTGGGTCTGCACCGGAAGCCGGTGGCGATATTCCGGCGCCAACCTTAGATCTTTTGATCGCCGATCAAATCGGCAATGGCACGCGGTTTCGCACTCTTGACGTCAGCAGCGTTGGCATCGCTCGTGAAAACTACAGCGCCCGCAATACGTACAACCGAGCCGCCGCTGAGGTAGACCCTGTCGCGCTGTTTGATCGTATTTATGGACCAGAGTTTGCGGATCCGAACAAGGCAGATTTCAAACCAGATCCTAATGTCCGGTTACGCAAGAGCGTTTTGTCAGCATTCACGGAAGAAACCAAAGACTATATGAAAACCTTGGGCGCCGCTGACAAGCAGCGAATGGACCAATACTTCACATCTATTCGTGAGATCGAGAATCAACTAGCCCTGCAACTGACTAAGCCTGAGCCAAACAAAGCTTGCCGTGTACCAGAGCGCCCAGGCGAGTTGGGTCCTCAGGAGGTTGCCAGAGTCCGTGAAATGGATTCCGTGATCGAAACCCATAAGGTTATGACAAAGATTTTAGCGATGGCGGTCGCGTGCAACCAAACCAACGTATTCAATATGGTGTTCACCGATAACTTCGCAAACGTTCGTCGTGTCGGTGAAACGTACACGCACCACCTCCTGACCCATGAAGAAGTTGTCGATGCCGAAAAAGGGTATCAACCACTGACTTACTGGTTCAATGAGAAGTCGATGGAGGGTATGGCAACGTTCATCGATATAATTGAGAGTATCCCAGAGGGTGACGGCACATTGCTCGACAATTGCCTGATCTTCGCATCTTCGGAAACGAACTACGCCCGATTGCACACAATCGATGGTGTGCCGGTTTACCTCATCGGTGGGGCTGGCGGTCGGATGAAGCAAGGCATGTATGTTGCTGGTGGCGGTGACCCGATCACACGGGTTGGGTTGACGGCCATGCAGATCATGGGTGTGCCCGTTCAAAACTGGGGCACGAAATCGTTAGCAACTTCCAAGACGATTTCAGAAATCGTGGTTTAGTATCAGCGCCAATAATATTTGCTGCTGGAAACGAAGTAGAAAGGTTGGACGAATGACGTTTAACGCGCGGCTTTGCGCTCTGATGATTCGGGCCGCTGCGCCGATCTTCTTTTTGTCACTTGCGTCGGCTGTTAGCCATGCTGAGGTCCAAACACCCGATGCACCGCCCCCTTTTGTTTTGGTTGAAAAAGGCCACGGATGGGTTGTCACAGATACAGGTCAGATGACCCTCTACACATCGAAACGTGACATTGAACCGGGCACGTCGAGTTGTGTCGAGGACTGCGCAGTGAGTTGGCCACCGTATTTGGTTCCAGAGGGGGCGAACAGTAACGGTGATTGGTCAATCATCACACGGGAAGATGGCAGCCAACAGTGGGCGTATGAAGACAAGCCCTTGTATAGGTACAGCGTCGACCAGGGTCCAGGTGACACCTACGGTGAAGGCATTGGCCTGCTTTGGGATATTGCTTTCATACACGCTCCAACGCCTCCCGGTGTTGTAATTAACAAAACGCTGATGGGATATGTTGCCGCGGACCATCACAAAGAGACTTTGTATACACCTGCATCAGAGGTCGAAGTTGCGTCGCTCTGCGTCGACAAACCTTGCTTGGCAGATTGGAGCCCCGTCATGGCGCCACGCATGGCTCATTCCGTTGGCGATTGGGACGTGATCTCCCGTGAGGATGGTTTGAACCAATGGGTGTACCAGGGCCGTCCATTGTTCCGGTATTCAGGCGACGTTTTGATCGGAGAAACATCGGGGCACGGTGTGGCATTTGATCCCGATGGTAAAACAATGGAAGCGATGGTGCTTGAACCACGCCCTCCATATCCAGATTGGGTGCGGGTGCAGGATACCGATGCGGGGGAGATGCTCGCTGATGAAAACTACAAAACGATCTATACGTGGGATCCAAGCAAGCTGTTCTCGAGGTTGGCCCAACCAGCACCAGAATGCGGAGCGGAATGCTTAGACGAAGAATGGGTTGCCATATATGCGGATGAGGGCGATGTCGCCCCCGGCGGCAACTGGGCAATTTTACCTTTGTCTGATGGCCGACGGCAGTGGGCATACAAAGGCCGGCATTTGTTCACCAACACGCGGGACAAAACCCAAGGGTCTTTCTTGGGGTACCGCCATGGAGGCAACCGGGCGGTTAACGTGGTCATGCATTCCGGAGATGCGTTGCAAGGTACATTGAGGCGACCCTAGACACCTGCGATCCTGACCATCTGGCGCCTTTGTATACAAAATGCCTGTTCCCGGATCGCTTTTGGCATGCGACAAACGTGAGCAACTCGAAGAGAACTGTGCTGAGGTTTAACATGAGCAAGAACACGACAATCAATAGACGTTCGTTCGTCAAAATGGGGCTTCAGGTGCCTTTGGTCTCGGCCGCTGCTGGGATGCTGGCCGCCTGTGGAGATGGCGAAGAAATAGCCTTGTGCGCTGATCCAAATATGTTGAGCTTTGGCGAGAACAGCATTCGTCAGGCTAACAAGTACGCCGAGGTGTCAGAAGAGCCCGATAAGAACTGTCTCAACTGTGCATTTTTCACGCCCGAGCCAGCGGGACCTGATGGCGTGGTGCCCAATTGCGGCGATTGCAGCATATTCGAGGGTCTTGCGAGTAAGAACGGCTATTGCGATTCTTGGAGCACCAAAGACACAGGCCAAGGGTAAATTAGCTTCAGCGCTGCTTGCCGACATCCGCTTCTGTTACTGGTCCACCACGGTTGCCCCAGTTGGAACGAAGGTAAGTGCTCAGTAGAGCAATTTCGTCGTCATCTAACTTGTCGCCAAATGCTTCCATGGTTTTCCATGCGCCCGGCGGTGAAGGGGCAGGCACCTCAGCACCATAAATTATAACGTTAATCAGTGATGCCGGGTCTTCAGCCTGGACGACGCTGCTGCCGGCAACTGCTGGCCCGATGCTTGGGTCACCAAGGCCTGTCGGCAAGTGGCACGTGCCGCAATGGATGGTGTACAGCAATTCACCAGCCCTGAAGTCCGCATCGCTCATTTTATGTTGTGGTGCGCGTTCTATGGGCGGCAGGCTCTTAAGATACACAGCCATCGCGCGGACATCGCTTTCACTAAGTTGCGACGTACTAAAAGTTATAACCTCGTTCATGGGGCCAAATGTTCCCCCCATGCCGCCATGACCTGTCTTGAGGTATGAGGTGAGGTCATCTTCAGACCAAGCGGCTAAGCCGTCTGGTGCAGATGTTAAATTAACGGCTGACCACGGCCGAATTTTGTCTACGTCCACTTTGTCGTTGTAGGTGCCACCGCTTAGAGCTTGGTTAGATTGCAGGCCACCTAACGCGTTGCGAGGTGTGTGGCAGGTTCCGCAGTGGCCCAGACCTTGGACGAGATACGCCCCTCGATTCCATGGTTCCGACTGTGAATCATCAAGTTCAAAGCGTTCGTTTTCCAAATACAAAGCATTCCAAACACCCATAAGACCACGCTGATTGAACGGGAATCCCATTTCGTTTTCTGGTGGCGAATAGGTTGACGGTGCTACGGATTCCAAAAACGCATAGAGATCTTTGAGGTCTTGGTCTGAAACTTTGGTGAAGGACGGGTAAGGGAAAGCCGGGTAAAGGTTTGATCCGTCAGCCGATTTACCTTCATGCATAGCGCGGATGAATTGGTCCTCTGTCCAGCTGCCAATGCCAGCTGTGTCATCCGACGTGATGTTGGTCGAGTAAATAATGCCAAAGTCGGTGTGAAAAGCGACACCCCCCGCGAACGGCTCGCCGCCTTCCTTGGTGTGGCAGGCCATGCAATTTCCTGCGGTCGCGAGATACAAACCTCGTTGCACAGGATTATCACTGTCCGCCATGGGGGCAGAAGTAGCAGGAGGCTCCTGGGCCGGCGCGTTGGTGGCGAAAGCAATTACAACTATCGACACAATGCGCGAAATCGAACGGGAGAAAGAGAGCATAGCTTTAGTCACGCGACATCCTTTGGTATTGATTTGGCAGGTCCTCATGGGAGGACAACAAATTATATATTAGTTGCGCGGTCCAACGTCCACTTGACCCCGAATTTCACCGTAAGGCCAGCGCTCAGTGGTAATATTTATATAAGTCCAGCCCGCGAGAAGGTACTGGACCTCGGCTTCTGTGACCACGGCAGAGCCTTTGAGCGGGCTTACGATTCCATCTGGCGCCAGGTCGATGAACGGCAACCCATTGGCGCCTGGCTGCGATGGTCCATGAAGGCTGGCGGCGATTGGTTTTGAGATCAGGTCCGTGAAGTGAACTTCCCACGATAAAGTCAATGTGGTCAGATCGAGAACGAGATCAGCTGAACCAGTTGCCGGGCTTTCCGTCAATCGGGTCTGATTCCAAGCGGACAGATCAGTATGGAACTCCCGTTTCGTCATTTGCGCTTGAGCAGGCAGGCAAGCCAACACTGCGGCGGTTATAAATGTGACTACTGTAAATCGACGATCCATGTCGTGCCTTCTTAAACGATGAACTCTTCTAAATTTCAGAAGTCTATTCATTAAATTCCGGCGGCCTACCCAGCCCACCGATAACGATTGCTCCAAACACCAAGATCGCGACGGCCGCATACAAGACCTGTGTATAGCTGCCGAACATATCGAATGACATTCCGACAGCGAGGGGGCCTACCGCCGCGCCAAGGTAAAATACTGATAACTGGGTTCCATATATCTTGCCATAGGCTTTTAGGCCAAAGAAACGACTGACAAGATAAGCCACCAAGTCAATTTCAGCGGCCGCCGATAAACCGAGGGTGATAACGGCGATTAAGAAAACCCAGGTCGGCGCGGAGTCCAAGGTGAGCAGAATGCAGCCTATTGCTGTCGCCGAGAACATGATTGCGGCAACCAATGGGGCTCTGAAATGGTCGATCAAATACCCAACGCCTATGCGGCCAAATAGAACGGCAAAGCCAAGCACCCCGGCGATTTGCGCTGCCGCCATCGCCGTCATATCGCGGTCAATCAAGAGAGGGACAAGGTTGATAAGTAGTCCTGCGATAATTGCCGAAATAAAGAAGAAGCCGATGGCGATCTTCCAAAAGACGACAGTCTTATAACTCTCTTGGAATGTCATGCCGGGGTGTGGGGAAGTCTCTTCAGCTTGCTCATTACCTTGCTCGGACTGGTTCCGAGACGGCGCGTTATCGTTAAACAGCAGTGCAATTAACGGTAAAGCGATTAGAAGAATTAAGGCGCTAATCCCCAGATACCCAGCTTGCCAGCCAAACCTTTCGATCAATGCTGTAGCGATACCTGGACCTACGATCCCTGCCAAACCAGAACCGGCTAAAGCAAGACCAAGGGCCAAACCGCGACCTTTGTCGAACCAAAGGTTTACCGCGCGCGTCCATACCACTGGTGTTGTGCCGCCGCCGACAAGGGACATCATCAACCACATGGCATAGAAGAACGCGATACCCCCGCCCAATTGAGTCAGAGACGCATATCCAAGCGCAAGTAAGCCCATGGAAACAAGGCCTACCCGTTTGGCACCGAACCGATCGACGATTGTTCCAACGATCGGTGCGGTAAAAACCGTGCCGAGCAAGAGAAAACTGGCGGCCGTTGAAACGGCGCCACGAGTCCAGCCGAAGGCGTCAACGAGCGGAATGACAAATACGCCGAACGTGTAAAAAGCAAATCCACTGAGGCCGAAGCCATTTCCGATCGCGCAGGCCAATAGCGTGCGCCAGCCGCGCTGAAACTCTTGTGGTGCAGTTAACATTGTGTAGATTCCCCTCATTACCCCAATCAAAAGCGATCAGGGATAATTGCCGCGAAACTGCTCAATCGACAGCGTTTCCATGGTTCTGTCCAAGGCGTGAGCACGAGCAGCCGCCAATTGGCGGGGGCATATTGCCAGGAAATACGAGAATAGTCGTGTGGCGAACCACGTCACTAATCTTGTCTCAAAGCACTCGAGCTTGCGTATCATTCGGTGTTGAACTCAATCGCGACCCTAAGGGAAGAGAAGTGTAATGACTGATGCTTTGGCATGGCGGCGTAAATTCGGTGTTATGGGGCCATCTACAAACACCATAGTTCAACCCGACTATGATGACCTTCGTGTCCCAGGCGTCACCAATCACTACAGCCGCATATTGGTGCAAGACGGCACAATCGAGAGCGATGAACAGTTTATGAAGTTGACGCGTGGTATCGCAGACAATGTCCTTGATGCGGTGAGGAGCGTCATGACCTGTGCGCCTGACTACCTTGTAATGGGCATGTCGGCAGTGACTTTTTATGGTGGCGCCAAGGGGGCAGAGGCATTTCTAGACCGCATCGAAACAGAATCGAAAGTTAAAGCGTCTATAGGGTCGCTTTCGTGTATCGCTGCTTTGAAAGCCTATGGTGACATAAAACGTATTTCGTTTGTCTCGCCGTACTACCCGACTGCCAACGGAGAGGTAAAGCAGTTCTTTGCGGACCACGGTTTTGAAACAGTTCGTGAAATTTGTTTGCAATGTCCGAGCGCTATAGCCATTTCAGAGGTCCAAGAGGACCGCTTGGTTGATGTCTTGCAGGAACTAGACGGTCCTGATGTCGACGCCATAGTTCAGGTCGGCACAAATATGAGCATGATGAGGCTGGCGGGTTTTGCCGAAACCTGGTTAAGAAAACCTGTGATCGCGATTAACGCTGCAACCTATTGGCATGCTTTGCGCGCCAACGGTATCTCCGACCAAGTACAAGGCTTTGGACGTTTGCTTGAAGACTTCTAAGCCGCGTTATCAAACCCGAATTTACTTGAACTCGTAATCGACCGTACTGTCGAAGGTCACATTAAGCGTAATCACCGGTACGCGGCTTGGCGCAAATGACGAGTGGTGCAGCGCGCGTCCGTCCACGTAGATGCCATCTCCTGTAGCCAAGCGGCAGGCGTCCCCATTCTGCTGTGTGATTTGTGCGTGACCTTGCATGCACCAGACAATGCGCGCACCGTTAGTTAGATGCATTTCGGTCGGTCCGCCGGGGAAGGGTTCGCCAGGCTGACTAATAGCGATTCCCCAGTATTTTGCGTCCTGTTTCTTGGAAATCCATTCCGTGTCGCTGACCTGAGTGAGAGGAACTTCTGTTTCGATCGTGATGGACCGGTCGTTTTCGTCCATCTCCATGGCACATAATTTCATAGCGGTGCGTCCTTTATTCTTGCCGGTATCCAGCGCCGGTCACCGTGTTGGGGGACCGTTGCAAGTTGTAGCGAGGTTGAGAGGGGTCGAATGGCATGTCGGTCGCGATGAATTCTGAATCCTCGAGTATTTCCCAGTATCCGCTTTTGCCATCTTCTTCCCGGATTGCATCACCAGCTTTGACCACATATTCAACACCGTCTTCGGTGCGTTTCATGTGCCCTTTGTTGATGTAAATGAGGATGTCACGCCCATTGGTTGCCGGTGTGGTGCGTCCTCCGGCCTCCAACACAGCGTGTCGGAATGAATTACCGTCACCGCTATAGCGCTTTACGGTAAATTTTGCGGCGCCGTCGGGTGCTTTAAGAATAGCGTCATGATCTGTAGCCGTTGTCGGGTCGTCTCCATCCATCCATTGAGCGATGGCCATGACAGGCAGGCCATCGCCTCGCACCACCTTTGCGTTTGGTGCATCAGCATTGTTTGAGACGATATAGGTCAGAACAATGGTGTCTCCATCAGGGTTATCATTGCGTAAAATGCCTGAGGGCAGGAACACCGCATCCCCTTCGTTGATTGTTACGTTTTCACCCGAAACCCCGACGGTCGCTGAGCCTTTAAGCATGAAGACCTGGGTCTCAAAAGTGACCTGGTGAATAACAGGACCGGACTCCCATTTCAGGACCCGAAGCGCACCCATGGGAAAATTATACTCTTGCGCTTCATAATGGCTGGCGCCATCGGGAGCGGTGGCAGCGGCTTCTGCTTCGGCGATAAACGTCCGTGCATAGACGGGCCCGTCGACTTTCGGTGCGGGCAGGTCCCATTCAGCTTCCGCAAATATTGGAGCGTCTTCAGATGGAATGTGAATGAGGCGCGCGTCCTGCGCCATAACCGCAGACATCGTTCCTGCGGTAATTGTCACGATCGACGCGAGTATGGAGATTTTCATACGACGAAATCTCCCAAGTCATCCATAGAGATGATCAGCACATTGCAAGGCTCGTGCCCGATCACACGGGTGCAATGGCCTTGGCCAGATGTATCTTGAAATAGGATCATGTCTCCGCGCGATAAATAATATTTCTCACCGTTGCTCACAGTCAGTTCTATGCGTCCGGACATCACGGATACAAACTGAATGTCTTCGACGGTTTTAAAATCGACGTAATGCCCGGGCAAATATTTAGCTGCCTGCCAATGCTTTACACCTTGGCTGGCGGCGCCAATGCGTCGTTCATTGCCAGATTGAGGGAGATTTACCTCAGATAAACAACTGTGGCCGTGGTCATCTACGCAGATGCTAGGAAACATCATTTCTTGGCGCCTCTTTCTTAATGCGTCCGTATGAACTCGGATTCTAATTTTAAACGTTCACATATGGAGGCGAGAATGAGAAGGCGCGTTCCCCTATGGTTCGACTAGCGAATAGCCGTGGCGTTCGGTTCCGTATATGAGCCGCAGGATGGCGCGGTTAACAGACTTGAGCTTTGCGCTCTGGCCACCTTGGTCCACAATAGAAGGCAGCAAGCATTTATTTCCTGGAGTCGTTCTATGATGCGAAATAACTCATTCCTCGCCCCGCTTACCGTTTTAACGGTGACCTCACTGTCTCTTAGCCAATCGCTCGCTCAATCGACGACGGTGGAAATTGTTGTTCCAGGGTCAGTGATCCAGGCCATCGAGGGAATCGATATTGGTCCCGATGGGATGATTTACGGCACGAGTATTCATGCTCAAGAGGTGTATCGCATTGATCCTGACACTGGCTTTGTCTCTGTCGCCGTCGCGTCGCCCTATGGCGAATCTGACGATGTGGCTGTTGGACCTAAGGGCACACCGGTAGAAGGAATCCTCGCGTGGACGGCGCAAACGACCGGTGAGATTCGTATTCAACGCCCGGGTGGTATGCCCGAGGTACTGATGCCTGATGCGCCGCGGGTCAATCCAATCGCGTTCAATAAGGAAGGTCGTTTGTTTACGGCCCAATCTGGTGCCGGTGAGAACGCGTTGTGGGAGCTGGATATCATTGGCAATAAGCCGCCAAGGCTGGTCGCCAAGAACAAAGGGCGTCTCAATGGATTTGGGTTCGGTCCAGATGGTCGTCTTTACTCACCTCATTTTGGCACTAATGAACTCTTCGCCATTGATGTCGATAGCGGAGACTTCGAGGTTATTGCGGATGATGTCGGAACAACTGCTGCGACAAAAGTAGATGCCAATGGCGATGTCTGGAATGTGGATTACATGACCGGAGATTTGTGGATTACAGATGTTGAGTCCGGAAAGTCCCGTATTGTAGTTAACTTCCCCCCGCCGCTCGACAACCTCACCTTCGATAAGAACGGCGTTATCTATATGGCTGATCTAGCGATCAGCGGCATCACGGCCTTCGATCCCAAGACTGAAGAATCCTGGGTGGTAACGGCTGGGTCTTTCACTGTACCGCTTGGCATGACCATAACCACATTGGAGGGTGAAGAGTCGATTTTGATCGCTGACCCCTTTGGCTACCGTTTTCTGGATCCGGATACCGCTGAAATCACGCGTGAGCCGGACATGTGGAGTCGCGGGGGATCATCGGCTGTTGCGGCGGATGACGACACGATTGTTACGACATATGCGAATTTCAGCGCAATCCGCAAGATCGATCGCCGCACTAATGAAGTGGTTTTTCAATCTAGGGATGTCGATGCGCCTAGAGGTGTCGTTCTGACCAGTGATGGTGATGCTATTATTGCCGATGCGACGTCAGGAAAACTATTGCGGCTCGTCGACGATAGATTTGAAGACGCTGCCTCTGGGTTAAATGAGCCGGTAGCTCTTTTGTTGGAAAGCGACGCCTCAGTGCTGGTGACGGAGATCGGTTCAGGCAGCATCAGTCGTGTTGATCTTACAAACGGAAAACGCACGGAGCTGCTATCAAACTTAGTAAATCCGTTAGGGCTCTCAATGTTGCCTGATGGGCGTGTTGTTGTCGTGGAACCTGCGAAGGGTACTGTAACGGCGATTGATCTATTGACGGATGAGCGTACCGTTCTAGCTGCAGGGTTGCCGATCTCTCTTGATCACCACCACCTTCCCAAGAACACACCGATTGGAATCGCGGTCGATAGCTCCGGCTCTATATTCGTGAGTTGTGGCAAAGACAATAGCATCGTCAAGATTAGGATGGAGAAGGGCTAAGGCCATAGATCAGGTCACCTACAAGTCTTCATGTGACCAGCTAGAAGACGCCTTGAAGGGCAGGCAGTTTGTACATGATGGGTTTCATCCACTGGAACTGCCTGAAGGTCGTGTAATAGAGCTGGCCCGGGCGTGTTTCTAGGTCGAGTGTGTACAAAGGCCGCCCCATGTAGGCCCATTGTAGTGTTCGGTCTTTGGATTCAATCACCGACCAATGGCCGATGGGCGGGCTTTTCGATTTTGCGGTCACCGGAGTCCAGTATTTAGAAAGACAATCTTCGTCGCATTGGTTGCCGCCCTGTCGCGTTTGTTCTGTCGAATTTCGATCCTCGAACAATGAGTAGAGGGTCATTCCATCAGAGTCGGCATATAGAGCACCACCATCAGAGCCGACGACCTTGGTCCATGAAGGGGCTGGCGGCGTTGGTTCTAGGACGACTGCCCGCCATACGCCATCAACACCTTCACCGTTGGTGTCGCCTTGGATCGAGTCTCCCGCATAAAGGAATAGCGGCTTGTTCTCGTGAGACCATTGATAGATCCCGTCGCCTCTGGCGTGTACAGAAAACGCACCACTGTTGTTGGCAGCCCAGGGTGCTGTAACCGGATTCCAGTTTTCCAAGCATTCGTTTAGACACTTAAAATCATCGGATTTATCACTGGGGCCGTGGGTGTACAGCGTCTGACCGGTTGCTGATGCAAGGACGTGACCTAGTATCGTGTTTGCGACAGAAATCTCCGCTGGCGTGCTGATGACATCAAACGCGATATTCCAACCGCCGCCTTCGCCATACGCTGCACCTGTGTGGCTGTCTTTGATAAACAGATATACTGGCAGCCCGTTGTAGGCCCACTGCATGCGACCATCATCACGTTCTATCAAGGTCCAATTTGCGGGCGTTTTTTCAGGGGTTTCATCCACAATAAGGGGGGGGTGGCTAATCGCACAGTCGTCGACGCATGTTGATGTGCCAGGTTCCCTTAAGTCGTTATCGAAGGTGTAAAGCGTCATCCCTAGTGCATCGGTCAGTCTCGTTCCATGGCCGAATTGTATCGTCGACACCTCGGCAGGGTGGGGGTCGCTAGCGCGGACGTTGCCATCTGTCATGATTAACAAAGCGGCGCCAATCCAGCCCAACAACGCGGGTCTAGAAATGAAAGGCATGTTTGACAAGGCCATCCAATCGTCTTCAGGTTAAGCGAGGATATCGCTGATGGTTTTGGAAGTTTGCAGCGACCGCGTGCCCCAGCTGTTTATGGATAGGCCCATAATTTGCATCGCCGTGAGGCCAATACGTGTCGTTGGGTCTGCATTGCCTCTGACGTGCAAGCCAGTTTTGATTCGCCCTCCAGCACGGCCCACGGTCATGAACGGCACCTCATCAATTGAATGGGTCCGCGCATCTCCGGTTTCGCTCCCGGCTATGATCAAGACGTTATCAAGCAGCGTGCCATCGCCCTCCCTAATCGACCCAAATAGATCAATGAATGTTGCTAACGCTTCCATGCACCGCGTGTTGAACCATGATGTCTGATGTTGGAGGCCCAGCTCAGGATCGACACGCTCTTCGTGAGAGAGGCTATGGTGAGTCAAGCTTTCTCCAGCCTTGCGCAGGCTAGAGAGAGAATCGTTGAACACCATGTTAAACACTTTGGTCTGATTGCAAGCCACGGCCATTGATAGCATTCGTGTAAAGGTCTCGTGAGTGGCCAGAACCTGTTCGATTTCGACGCCCAAATTACTTTCCAGAACGGCACTACCTTCCGGAGCTGGTATGACTTGGCAGGCCTCATTGGGGGCGGGCTTTTGTAACTGAACGTCCAGCTGATTTTCGAGTTCACGAATTGAGGTGAAGTACTCATCTAATTGGGCTCTGTCAGAGGTCCCAATCTGTTTCATGAGTTTTTGACGTTCGTCCTTCACAGCTGAGAGTACGCTCTTTCTAACAATCACCCGCGGGTCGGGCTTAAAGTCTGCCTTGTTGGGATCGACAAAGTCGGGTCCAAATAGCCGTGTATATAAGGCCGTTGGAGATGTTTCAGCCGCTGTCCGCGTGTGGGTCCCGCGTGCGGAATAGCAGTGGTTTGGATTGCCGGTGCATGCCAAGTCCACCGTTTTTAGGCGCGTATCGTTACCAATCGCATCGGCAATAAGAAGGTCAAACGTAGGCGCCGGGATTTCTTTGTCTTTATCTGGTGCTGTCCCACTCCTGGAAGCAATCCAACCGCTTTCATGGGGGTAATTGGAGCGACCGTCCAACGGCATGTTAAATTTGCCAAGGAAGTTGATGATCTCTTTGTGAGGTTCCAGCGCGCGGCATTCATTCAGAAACGTGATGCCTGGTCCGGTGACTGATTTTTCTTCAACGCCATGACCCGGCGTATGCCCCAATCCCCAGAACCAAGTGCCAAACCGCACGGGCATTGGAGACCCTGCAGCCAAAGCCGTGCCAGAGTCATCTAACATGCAGTCAAGGAATGGCAGACTGACAGAGACTGCAGTGCCTGCGACGGCACCCTTAAGAACAGAGCGTCGGCTAAATCGGTCTTTTTGATGAAGCTTCATAGCCATTGTCCTCTAATGTGTTTGGGCCATGTTGGAGGCTGTCTCAATTGTCCGGTCGCTAGTAGTCGCTGGCTTTGTGGCGTAGAATGTTTTGCTGGTTGCAATGCGTTTTAATAGTGCCGTCACCCGAAAATCATCCTCGGCGAAGCTGTCGATAAGATAAGACATCCAAGCGTTTCTAACGGGCAACGTTTGTCCGCTTGCGTACGCATACATTCGATTCACTAAGCATATTGTGGCGGCGGGATTTTCGCGCAACGCCATCCCCAGGCCGGCGCTGTCCTCAAAGGTAATGCCATCTAAATCACCACTGGTGTCAATTAAGGCGTCGTTCTCTGTGCGCCGGAATTGTCCGGATCCATCGTAGTTTTCTAGGGCTAATCCTATGGGGTCAGTTATCCGGTGGCATCCAGCGCAGGCGGCATTGGTCGCGTGAGCCGATAATCTGTCGCGCGCAGTTTTGCTGGGTGAGTTGGGGTCGTTAAACCCGCTGAAATCCACGTCGGGTGGTGGGTCTGGCACTTGCTGGCAAAGCAGCATGTTGCGAACAGCTTTACCGCGCAAAGTCGGAGAGCTTCGGCCTGGATGAGAATTCAAAGCTAGAAAACTGAGTTGTGCTTGAATTCCTAGACGGGGATCGTCCTCCGCAAATTCGTAAGGCTCCCAGACACCTTTTGGGGCCGTTACCTGGACCTTGTAAACCAACCCAAGTGTTCGGGTCATAAAAGTTTTACGTGTTGTGAAAAGGTCCCGGTAATCCGCGTCTCGTGAGATCACATGGTCAGTTATGGTGCGTAAGGTTTGCTCCTTCGCATCTCTTGCTGCAGCGATGCCGAACGACGGATAAATGACAGAGTCTTTCTCTAGAAACGCAAATTCGCTGAACTCCAGCATGTCACTAAAGAAAGCCCGAACACCGGCCTTTAGGCGAGGCGAATTCATCATGCGATCGACTTGACGTTCGAGACTCTGTTGTGTGTGCAGGCCCCCTTGTTTTGCGGCTTCCAGCAGCGCGTTGTCCGGTGTTGTATTCCAAAGGAGAAAACTTAGCCGAGCCGCGATTGAATATGCGTTCAAGCGATATTCGTCAGGCTTGTCCGGAACAGGCTCAACGACATCCGTAACGAACAGAAATTGAGGAGCGACCAGGAGGCTGGCCAAGCCCGACACTAAACCCTCAGAAAAGGAGCCCAAGGCATCAGTTGTTTCACTAATGATGCTAAGGCGGGTTGAAATCTCTTCGTCGGACAACGGGCGCCGAAACAGCATTCGTCCGATGGTGGACGCGAATTGTGTGGCGCAGGCTTCGTCGTATCCACCATCAACTGCGTTGGAACAGGGCACGAGAAACTGACGATTAGGCCCAGTGACAACTTGAGAAGCAATTGACCGTGCCATTTCGTCATATTGGATCAGCGCACCAGGCGTTACAGTTGCGTCTCGAGCACCGACGGCCAATAGACCATCTTCCCTAACCGGGGTATCGAACCGTCCGCCAACAACAATAGACGTGCCAAAGATATCGGCGATGATATTGCGGTATTGCTCTTCTGTAAGGCGGCGCACATCCGGGGGCGTGCCCTCGGTAATCGGTTCAGACGGTCCGCAGGCGCTTAGCATAAGGGCGCAAAGAAGGGTTGCGCTCAACGCAGCGAGTCTCATTACAGATGGTATCGATATGGGCTTCACCACTAAAATGTCCGTCTTAGTGCTTCTCGCTCGACGCGAGCGTCTTTTCAGAGTCGGGATGATTAATAAAGGCACGAGCTGCCTCAAATTTGAAAGCTGAGGACAATGTCGTGCATTCTCCTGTTTCAGGATCGGGATGTCCGTCAGCGAGGTCATGTGCGGCTGCGTAGATGGCCGGACAACTATATTTATGCCTGTTAGGGAAGGACGTCAGCAGACCCCTGACATAACTATAAAACTGTTCAACGCCATAATAGCCGTAGGCCAGGCCACTTGTTTTGCCGCTTTCCGGCGTGATGTTCACATGAATTTGTAAGTCGCGAATGAGTTGTCGGATGTACTGGTAGTTTCCAAAGTGAGGCAGATGAACATCCGCTGAATCGGTCATCAAAACACCATCAACAATTTTGCCGGAGACTGTGTCGTCGTAACGTGGAACCCCATCGACATGGTCTATTTCATAGCTGGCAAATGGCAGAACTTCACCTTTGCTATCGAGTGAGAAAGACCCGGTACCTCTGTAGAAACTCACCATTACACTGTCGTCATTTGTCATATCGTCAACGTCGGTAATCTCCATCAAAATCATGCCCAACCCACTGCTCAAACGATGGGCATTGGCGTTATTCTCGATATGGCCATAACTTCGCCAGGCCTCAACGCAGCCCATCAAGCGGTACATTTGATTATCAATACCCGTTTCGCCATTTAGACCTGTGAAATTGCGGTGCTTACAGGTTTTGGGCGTGGCTTCGCCATCAGAGTTGCCATCAAGGTTGATGCCGTAGCCATACTTGCCTTCGACAACTTTAAGGGGCGGGTCTTGTACCGAAGTTGGCTCCGCGCAAATGTCTTCTCCATTGGGGCCGCGGTAGTTGATATGCCTCACCTGAGTGATCAGCATAGGGGGGTAAGACCGGCGCACTTCTGGCGTTACGGTTGATTCCCAAATTTCATAATTACCGGGGTTCGGTCCGGCCGGACATTCATCCATAAACATCGTTTCATACATGGCCGTGTTCCACTTGGTGACAACAAAGCCAAGAGTCTGTTTCTGTGCGCTAGCGCTATCGAATGGGGTCAAAGCGGCAAGTAAGACGGCTAGGCGTATGGATGTCTGAACGAGGCGCATAATCACTCAGTTTCTATGTCAAATGGGCCGTTGGAGCGATATTATCACGTTAGGCTGGGCCAGTTTACTTTATTGAACCGGTTTTTTGGTTGAGTCGTATGGACAAATGCCAGCCCGGTATTGGTGTTTGCTCTATCCTATGGACGAATGTCTGGAGAGAGATCGAATGATTGGTGGCAATCTGTCAGGCCCAAGCGCAGTTCTCATAATATCCTTTGTTTGTGCCATGTTATCGGCTCTCCAAATGGCGATTGGATCAGAAACAGATGGCGGTGTGTCGTGCGGGTATTTTTCAACCGATCCCAATGATCGATCTGGTCCGTCCATCCACTTCTATGCCGACCTTTCAGATGATTCTGAACACTTGCCAACAGAGAGTGCAGGTGTGGGGCGTGCAGACTTTACCCTTGAAAGGGATACCTTAAAACTCTCTTGGACCGTGCGCTTCAAGGATCTCACGAGCCAGGCCACAGGTCTTCACATTCACGGCCCGGTTCCTGCGGAGGGGTTAGCGCCCCCCATATTTGATTTGGCACCCGAGCCATTTATGTCTCCGGTAGAGGGGGAAAAGATTTTGTCTCAAGGTGAGGTTGCCTACTTCGTGCAGCACTTGGTTTACGTCAACCTTCATACGACACGGTATCCAGAGGGAGAGTTGCGCGGTTCCGTTAGAAAAACCCCGCCGACATGTTAGCTGTCGTCCAGGTCAAAGCTGTAGTAATCGATATTACAAATTGTGATCTAAATGAAAGCTTCGATATTACGGCTCGATTATAAAAAGATATTCTTTGCATATCTGTAGCGTGGCGAGATTTGATATGTAATAGAAACGTTTACGCCTTTAGTTTTTGAGAGATGAAAATCTCTAAATTTAAGATTGGGAAATCTTGTGGCTATTAACGCTCTGGGCTGGAGTCTATTTGCAAAGGTCTTAAATTTTCTAGGGCGCAGAATTGAGCATCGTCCTGCTCGAGTTCTGTCACTAGGTTATACAGATTTAATGATTAGTCCTGCTGATATCGAGAGTGAAATGGGCTCAGAGATTGCGGAGCAAGTTATAGTAAATTCTGATAATGCAGGACTTAGCAAATGGCATTCAATGGATAGTGTATCCATAGATACTGATTCACTGTATCGGGCCTTAGGATTTGATACGGATTATCTAGATGTTAGAGAAGTGCGTGGTGGAGAATTAGTTCATGATCTAAATGAACCTATACCTAAGAGCATGGTTGGAAGCTATGACCTAGTACTAGACTCGGGTACCATAGAGCATTGTTTTAATATTGGTCAGGTGATGCGTAACATCGCAACTGCGCTTAAGGTTGGCGGCCTTGTTTATCATGGCAACCCTATGGTTATGATCAACCACGGATTTTATAATTTTTCACCACAATTTTACTTAGAATTTTATCAATCCAATGGATTTTCTTTGATGGATTTGTTCTCTATTGAGGTGCACAAAGAGAAATATGTAATTGAGCGCCCCGATCTGTTTGAAAGAATTAAGTTGGGGTCCGGCAATGATCGAACTATTCAAGTGATCGCCAAGAAAAACGAAGTTAGAGATATAAATTGGCCAACGCAAACTAAGTATAGATTAAATCCATCTCAAGCGGCTTCTGATTAGTATTAAGTCCCTAATTTCCGAAAATCTAAATCATACCCCCGCGGATCACTTATCATTCGTGTTCAAGATCATATTGTCCCTTAGCGTCAAAGCCGTAGGCGAACATATCTAGCAGGTCCATTGTTACAGGATCAAATTTGGTATTCTGTTTGTTAACCCCCAGAGCATCAATTACGCATTGTCTGACATCGCCATAACGTCCTGTTTCCCAGTAATATGGAATTTTGGAGAGACACATGCGTGGCAAGAAAACCGTGGGTCGATCCACAACTTTGGAAACCATAGAATTTATTGCGCGATCTATGACCGTCGGGACAAAGCTCGTTTGCATTTTCTTGTCTATGCCTTCGATTAGGTCAAGACTTATAGTGTCCACAACTTCGGTTACCAGGGATGACGCAGCAGTTGTAGAAATTCTAATGACACCTGCTTCCAGTAAGAATTGTATTGCAGCTATGATCGTGCCTGACCAATGAAAGAAGTAATCTTGAAAAACAATTACACTTCCATTTTTAAGCTTGGGAAAGAATCGATCCATTATTATTTTTAGTTCATTATAAAATTTTGGAGCGTCGATATGCATTAAGGAAATTTCATCGCACGGACATTGTGAGTCCTTAATCTCGGCTTCAATTATCTGTAGAGAGCCATCGGTGGTATGAGGTTCCAAATAGTGTTCGAACACTTTGCGAAAGTTAATTCTATCGCCAACTGTTTCGACTAATTCTTCGACTTTTCCTTGTCCAGAGCAGGCACGTACGTGCTTCGCAAATTCGCCGTCTGCACGGCAGTTGAAGCTATCGAAAGCGTACATAAGAGGCCTACAACTGGTCAAAGAGCTGCGATCCCCTAGGCCTCTCATTATGCAAGCCGTGCTACGTCCGAAGAATGTACCAAACTCAACCACACAGCCATGCTTGTCTACGTCTATTGCGCGTCCCAACTCGTACAAAATCTTTTGCTCAATAGGTTCAATCATCCCTGGTATAAGTTGTGCATCAACCATCTCGAATCCTAAATCGTTAGTCTTTTAGAAAAATAGAAGCAGGCCTTGTGCTAAATTACCCCTGCCTCACTATCAGTGTTACTTGACCTCGCCAAGAATAGCACTTTCTAGTTTTTCGTTTACTGGTTAAATATATTGCCTGAGCAGTCTGGGTTTCTTGGCCGAAGGTGGCCTTGTTAACTTAAGGTGGGGTGCTCTCTTTTTTTAAAGCTTTCCATGACCTTAGCGAGGTGTAAAAAATTATGAATGTCAAGGCACCCACCAAAGAAGACATTCTTTCAATTACGAAAAATATGGCGCAAGGCAGACACGCTGAAGCGCAACTAGAGATTGACGCCTTAAAGAGCCATGGCCAACACCCAAGCTACTATCAACCATTGGTGTCGTGTATGGCGCTTCTTGGCAGCCCTTCTCAATCTACACTAGACGCTTTTATTCATGACCAGTCCCAGTGCTGGACCAGTAACGAACTACTTGAAATTACGTGGTACCTAGCTGGCAGGCTAAAGGCATCTAACGCTAGTTTTTATGCGAATCTCACGCATGTTACTCTACAAACCATAAGTCAACATGCGGTCGATGCTGGCGCTATACGAGTCTGCAAGCAAGCGTTGGAGACAACGCTAATTAACTTTGAGTCACAAGACTTTGTGTTTTTAGAACTTATTGTTCCGCTTCTCGAGCAAACTCTGGAGAATAGCGACTTCGAAATGATGTTGTCGTTGGAAAGTATTTTGGCTGCGCACTACATAAAGCCCAGAGAGAGTGAGGAGCATTTTTCTAATGCCTGGCGGACGATAAAAGATATTTTGCGCGAAGGAGGGCGCAAGTACGGGGCGCTCAACAAGGCAAATGATTTGAGTCAACGCCCCTCAGTTACACAGAGGAAGCGCGTCGCATTCTTGGTTGCAAACGCTTCTATGTTGGCTCACGTCCAGGTTTTGTGCGCGGCAATTGAGGGGTATAAGAATTTAGAGGACCAGCCATTTGAACCCGTCATAATCGCGTTGCATGGGCGCAAGAAACAATTAGAAGAATTCTGCCAAAGACTCGGTATCGAGCTTTTTCACGTGGACCCTAGGGATGGCAATGAGAAAGTCGACATAAAGGGTCCCATGCAAGTTGTGTCAGATTTAAAAAAACTCATATGTCAACAAGAAGTTGGCGCTTTAACATTTGTATCTTGGTGCAGTTGGTCTGTATTTATGTGTGCTGCAAAGATTGCCCCTAAAAGTATTTGGTGGTCGCTCAAATTCCACGACCTATACGTTTCAGAGATAGATGAGTATGTCACTGGCGGATGGGATTTGTTTCGAGAAATACATAGCCGCAAATGGCGCGCGATAAAGCCCGGTTTACCCGATCTTTCAGATGACAGTCTTAGACCGCAGGCGATAGAAATACGCAAATCGCTAGGTTCAAGTAATATTTTAATGGGGACGATTGCTAGGCAGGAGAAGTTCCGTAATAGGGAATTTATTCTAGCCGTGTGTGAGGTGCTAAAACGAAACAAAAGGGCCTTATATCTATGGATAGGTTCAGACGATGATTTTGTTGAGGGAATATTTCGAGAGCAACGTGTTCTCGAACAAACTCGAAAGATCGGTTGGGTAGATACGAAGCTTTTCGCTCATGTTCTTGATGTTTTTCTTGATAGTTTTCCCAACCCATGCGGTTTTACATTATTTCAAGCTATGGCTGCAGGTGTGCCTGCAGTTCTGCGGCGAAATGATGATTCAAGTCTTGGGCTCCAGAATTCGCTGTCACAGCTATACTCTGGTGAAGAAGGAACGCTAACTGAGAAATCAAGAGTTGCAGATATATTTAGAAAAGACTCGGATAAGTCCTTTTTTCCAATTGTCGATTCTACAGAAAACTACGTTGAAAAAGCGACGGCACTGGTTCGAAGTCAAGCTTATAGAACAAAATCTGGATTGGCCGGTAAAATGTACGTTGATGAGTTCATGAGTAATAACCGGCTAATGGCAGAAAGCTTTAGGCATCACTTTAGCGATATCGTTGATGCTAAGAGGGCGGATTGAGTTGCCCGCCCATCGTTTGGCCGGACACCGTGCCGCGGGGGGCGCTAGATAAGGTCATCCTCCCCGGCCGGTTTTTCTAACCGTCGAACCGTAAAAGCTACGCGCTCACCATTAATGTCGATGAAGCCCGGATATAGCTCTGGATCGAACGCACGGAGTGCGTAGAACGCTTCTTTCAATGTCATCGATTCGTCAAGGGCCGAATCCTCTGGGGTGCGTTTCTCTATATAAGTGGTTGATTGGTTGTGGTCTTGAGGTTTCGCGCTGCGTATCAAATTTTCTGAATCCCTAAGAAACATCTTTAGCAGCTCTAGTTCTTGCTCGTCACTTTTGCGCTGTAAACTTTTTACTGTATCGAAGTCGGTAACTGGAAATTTCGCTTGAGCCACTATTGGTCCAGAATCTACCCCGCTATCGATCAGATGTAACGTGCAGCCCGAATACTCTTCTCGATTTGTCAAAATGTAGTGTAAGTATCTTCCCCTGTTCTTAGGGAGAAGGGTGGGATGGAAATTCAAAGCAGAATCAAAACAGCTAAATACATCCTCTGGTATTATCTCTGGGTACCCGCTCGAAATAAGCATGTTTTGTTTTGAGGAAACATCTTTTATCGGGTCAAAATTCTTCTTTCTAATAACTTCAATGCGAATTGAGCGCTCCTGACAAAACAAGAATAGTGGTTCAAGATTCTTGAGATACTTCTTTGCAGCTGGCACCACAACGCATGATACAGAGTGATTAGAGTCATGAATTAATTCTAGTCGGTCTACCCTAGGATAGCCTGTAAAGAAGACTATGTTCTTCTTTCTATTTTGGTTGGCCTGCTGCACAGCGTATTCAGAAAGTAGCTATGTGTGGTTTTGGCATCGGGGCAATGCCTAAAAATGACATAATATTACGAAAGGATACATTTTCTATTTTTTCTTTTTGTAATCCTGAAGTAAGTGAGTTCAACAAATCTATAGAATCGGATGTTGAATATTCAGGCCCGTCACTTCCAAAACATATTCGACGGTCAAAAGTTTTTAATAAATATTGAATGTCGTATTGAACGCTGCTCAATAAATATTTCTGACTTGTAAAAGACAGGTCTAATAGCAAATGCTTATTGAATCTGCATAGTTCAGCGTATTCCAACAATCGAACACCGCCACCATGAAGGAGAAGTATTTTCGTTTCTGGGTTCTCATCTATCGCGCCGACTAAGTGCCAGTATGGATCTTCTATGGGCATAAGTCCTGGGCGGCAGTGATAATATGTACAGAGAAAAACCGACAATTTTGCTTGGTGCGCAGACTTAAATATTTGCGAAAGAACTTCTTTTCTAGGCTCTATTCCGAGTAATCGGGGATGAACTTTAATAGCGCTAAATCCAATTGACTTTATCTGTTCTACTTCTGATTCTATTCTTTCGATGCTTGTCAGTGCGGCGACAGGATAAAGTGATGAGAATTTTTTCGACTCTTCATAGAATCTAGCATGGTCGTAGTCGCCCACTCCTGGTAACCCTACTGCGCAGGCGCCGATGAGGCCCAATGATTCGATATTCTCAGCGACCGCAGTGAACGTTTGTCCAGGCTTACCGTTAATCCAGCTGCCATCTAAAGTGGGATGTAATAAAGAGTCAAAGTACACGCTTGAACTCGCTTGCCAATTTAATGCTTAGAAACTGGATTGCCATCAACTGCCAACTCTCTTTCTAAATTCTCTACAATAATAGAAACGATAGAACTTGGCGGCTGCGCAGTATTGTCACCTGTTAAATATACCGAGACGATGCTCGCTGCTCGGTTGCTATCGGTGTTCGTGTCAGGCCGCCCTTGGCTATTTTGGTCAGCATAATTTTTCAGTGTTGAAGTTGGCCACTCGAGAAGAGTTAGAAAATCACTCATGAACTGCCCCATGTAGGGACCCTCTTCAGACGCCAGGTTTCGCAATTCTTGACTTCCTTGGGGGCCCGTAAACCCGCAAAAGACAAGGAAAGCCTCTCGACTAAACCCTAGAAGTCTTAAATGATAAGCTAATTCGAAAACCGATAGGGAGTCAGCGTCGAGTTTTTTCAGAAGCAGTCCAGTAAGAGACGTTGCGCCAGCGGGTTCGGGCTTGCGTACATGTCGCATTATTCTAGGAAGAAGTTCGTTGAGCGGTGCCTTAGACTTGCCCAGCTTTGTCCAGGCACGATACAGGTCTTCGCCGTAGATAAGCGCCTGGGAAACAAAATTTAAAGTATGAGTTGAGGGATGGAAACTGTCCTTACCGCTAAAGCTACCATTTCGGGAAGCTGATTCCTGTAATATATCAAAGCACAGGTTACCGTTTGAATAGGAAGATGATCCCAGTCCAACGAACGGTGTCCCTTTGCCGGAAAGATGTTTCTCGACAACCACGCCAAGCAATTGGGCAAGAGATTGGATATTTGCGAGGTCAAAAACACCAATAACTTGATGCTGTGTTTTTCTTACTATGGTTGCGTTCTCTACAATGCGTGGGAAGAACTTTTGGAATTCTTCTAAAAGGCTTTTATTAAGTTTATCGATTATTGTAAGCAAGTCAGCGGCTAATGTGGCGGCTGCGAGTGCTGCGCCAATAGACGCCTGGTTCCAAATCTCTAATCCTGTCTCGATGGGTTTGCCTTGGCTAAGTAGCTCCTCAACAAAAACGAAGTAAGGTACCATTAGGCCGTATATTCCGCCTTCTACACCACGTTTTATGACTAATTTGCCAGACTGAGAGTCTAATTCTATGTCGAGGCTTTCTAGGACATTTCGGAGATTCTGGTTCTCTGATAACTTCTCTTCATTTAGCTTGCGCCCCCTAATTTGAGGGGCAAGTGCTGTATACATAAGGCTTTTAAGTTCGAGTTTAGATTGTGGGTTGGTGGGGAAAAAATAACCACCATCCCGAATGGCATCACTGACTGCACCGGGATCCCGTTCTTTCCTGTTGATATATGTTCTGATAATTGTTGGGCTTTTAGGTTCGTTTTCTAGTGAGGATAAATGATGCGCTTTCTCTTCATTCATGAAATCTGCACGACGGTCGGGCGCCCATATAACTAGTCCGCCTTCATCATCATTAAAAATCGAGTATTGAGAAACGCCAATCTTTATGGGTCGTCGTCGCAATAGACCAATAAGGTCATGCAATGCGATTCCCATATTCGACGATGTAGAACAAACTATGCGCCTTTCTGAAAATGCAAACCACACCAAAGCTGCGGTTTCGTGTTCGGTATCCAATAAACTGCTAATGTTAAGCTCGTTAATATCGACGCTTGAGTCGCCAGTTTCGCTCTTACGGCTAACAAGGAAATTTCTGATTATTTTCTCGAGATCTTTTGTGTCGCCATCCAAAAACTTACTCTTTAACCGCATGACTTGTTCGGCGATCAGACCCAGAGCATTAAAACCCTTCACGCAACTGTTAAAGTCTTTCCAACCGCGCAAGAAAAATAAGCGCTGACCAACTAGATTCGATATATTGGGCGCGTCAAATACGAGAGAATCACTTGAGTCGTCATACGGGAGAGATGGTGCGCTGCTTGTCGCACCGACAGAAATGCCTATGAGTTTAGCCAGCCGTAATGTCATGAGCGCGCAGCCTAGGGCTTCGTCAAGATAGATTTTCTCTTCTCCTCCTAAGACAAACCCCTCGCTTTCACCGCTTGTACTAAGCATTTCTGCGCCCTGCTGAGCGTAATGAAACACCTGTCTGTTTGTAATCTGAATAGCTAGGCTATCTTTCATTTTCTAGCTCCGGAGGCTGCTGCTTGCAGCTTCTGCATAACTTGGCTTTCGCGTGATAGTGATTCCTTTGCTGTTTCACCTCTGATTATGAAGTACCCGAGCCTGTCGGCACTGTTTCTTACGGGTCGAGCTTCAAAAACTCGATCCAGGTCCAAATCAAAATGTAAAAACCAGTCTTGATTAAATTCAGGTAACCGAACAGGGCTGTAATCACCATGTGGCAGGTCAACGAACCGCATCACCGCAAAACGTTCCCGGTAATTTCGATACATCATTTCATTTTGTGCGCCAGTGGAAAAGCGGAGTATGCCTTCTGTCGGCTTGAAGTCTGTTAAATAGGGAATCAATTTTTCGCTAATATTCCCGCCGCCACCGCGGGCAGCAATCTCCATGAGGTACACTTTTCCGTCGTTCGTAACCATATACTCCGCATGGGTCGGGCCCTGCTCTAAGCCCAAGTGCCTGATCACATCCGTGTTGAGCTGGTATAGCTTGCGCTCAATCTCATGGGAAACGTTGCCCAGATATAGATTGCGCCGATCAATACATGGATTCTCGGGATAGTGTTCTTTGACCGTAACAGCGAGGTTGTGGGTCTCGCCTTGTTCTACAAAAGCTTCGACAGAGAATTCCTTTCCCTCAATGTAACTTTCTATCAAAATACCTGAGAAATTCGATTCTCTGAAAGCATCCCAAACTTGACTTTGTGCCGTAGTCTTTAAAAGGCGAGAAACTCCTTTGCTTCCCTGCGCGGTATGCGGCTTTACTATCCATTGCGAAATGTTAGGAATGCTAGACATCCAATCGTCGGCCTGACCTGGATGCTCAAAGTAGTGGAAATCAGGGATATTAGCTGCAAGTCGCCCCTTCAGATAATGGCGCATCACGAATTTGTTTGTGAAACGAACTGCAAGCTCATAGCCAATTCCAGGAAGCCCGAGTGACTCTGCGACGTATGCTGCTGTCGGCACCGCTGCGTCCGTTTGGTCGGTGACCACACCTGATATCGCGTGGCGTTTGGCAACTTCTAGGTTGGCCTCTTTGTCTTTAGTGTCGATACTCACAAAAACGTCAGCTAATTTCCGACCGGGTGGGTTCGAGTTAATATCGGTTACTATAACTTGTGCGCCGTATTTTCTTGCCGCGCGAATTAGCCCGCATTGGTTTTGCCCACCGCCGATAACAAGAATGGACCCCTTACTCATTTAACAGGCCGACAAAACACGGACGTTTTCTTGTCGAAAGAATCATCTTTTGAAATGTGCAAAGTGTACTCGAATGGAAAGTAGTCATGTACAAGAGAGACCTTGCGGGACAGGTTTAAAGCTATTGAGATTATTTTAGATGGGTCAGCGTAAAACATCACCGGATCGCAAAAATCTACACGATTGGTGACGAAATTCGCTGATACTCCTACGTTGCATTTCTCAAAAGACCGCTGAAGAACATCCTCAATAAAAGCATAATTCTCGCCTGTAACAAGTTTGAAATTGAACAGACCTGAGATGAGGGTGACATCATTGGCAGGAAGGTCAGGGCTGCTTGAAATGTCATGCTCCAGAATAGAAAAATCTGGATTGTCCCCATACAATTCCTGCCCCTTCAAAACAAAGTCTTTCATAAATTCAAGGCCGATGTATTTTTTAATCCCTTTATCGTGTGCAACTGGGAAGAAGTCCCCAAATCCGGCTCCAATATCAAGAACTGTTTTATCAGTTAAATTCCAGTAATTTGATAGGATGTGGTAACGTAACTGTTGTCGTCCCTTTTCACCCCACCCTAATGATTTTTCAGAATGTCCATGTTCGCTAAATCGCTTTGTGTAGCGATTTCTGACACTCTCTCTATCCTCAGCACTAAATATGGAGTCGTTCATCAATTCGTATTTCTTAGCACTGAACAGCCAAGCCTAGGCCCGTTCTTCCAAAGTCATTGCCGTTGTAGACCATGAAGAGGTCGGGCCCGTTACGAAACACGAATGAATATTCAACCATTTGTGAATCCCAGCCATTATCTGCAACATCAAGTCCAGCGATATCGTCTTTTCTTTGATAAAGGCTTCCGTCCAAAGATTCCGCATAGCCAATGCGATATGATTCCCCTCTATACGAGTACCACAACTTGTGAACTCCCTCATCGTACAATGGCATAGGCTTGCCGATTACGTATTCTGAAGAATCCTCAAAGTCTACCGCGATTTCACCTTTTCGTTCCCACTCAAGACCATGAACAGAATGGGCCAGTTTTATATTATATGATGGTTGCATTCTGCCATGCCGCATGCCCCAAGGTTCAAATGCCGTGTACATCATTTCAAGTTTCCCATCCCGCACATACACTGCACACGACCCTGACCCATAAGGTTCTGATTCCGTGCGGTCTAGGATGGGGACTTTCTTGTAACGACGGTAATTTTTGCCGCCATCTTCACTAATAGCTAGGCCTGTGTAATTTTGGAACCGAGCTATCCCACCAGAAACCCAGCCAACATAATACATTAATTTAGAATCACCACTTTCATGGATCCAGGGATAGGATACGCCACTCTCATCAAACTGGCCTATTTCTCCGATGTCAAAAATTGGGTCCGGTTCTATTTTCTCTATAACAACATCCTTGTCCTTAACGACCGCATGGGCTCGACCAATTCGTGAATGATTATTCCCGTCTCTACCGGTAATATTCAATATTAGTTGGTCATTGCCACAGTTTTCTATAAACGTCGGCCCAACATAATGGGACATCCAATGTATGTCTGGGTTCGGTGTAATCAATAGTCCTTTTCTGTTCCACATTGCGGGTTAAATTCCACCCAGGTCTTGGGCGTCAGGAATCTCACTGTTATCAGTGTTCTTTGTTACAGCGACTAGCGCCATCCAACGACCCATATTTGCAAGGGGCTCGTAAGGTGCGAAATTGTCAATCAACTCTACTCCGTGAGTTTGTTGCCCGTTAAAAATTAGCAAGTCACCAACATTACACTGATCTTCCGGAAATATGCGTGTCCCGCTCTCATTCTCAAGAAAGAAACCTCCAGTTTCGTAGTCCTGTGATCGCTTTGAGAGAACCACGGACAGCACCCCAGCTTGGTGCTTACCAATTGGGTCGCGGTGCTTGTTCATATACCCCCGACCAGCGGGGTAAAATTGGAATGATATTCGCTTTATTGTGCCTGAGTAATCGATTGGATCGTGTGAACTTAATTCTCGTATGTCAAAAAGAAACCCCAGCTCACGAAACAAACTGAGGCGGTCTTGATTCCACTCAAAAAAGTTAACTTGATGCATGAAAGCTTTAACATAAGCGCGTGGGTCTTCAAAGTTGACCCTATAAAAATTTGGCGCCCCTTCTTCCAGTGGGAAATAATTAGGTAGAGAGTGCGCGGTAACGGATGAACAATACTCTGTGCACAAATGCAAGAACTGAGGTTCGATGGCATTTTTTACTCTGACGATTGAACTTTTCTGAACTAAATCCGCCATCCATGCTTTGCCATCAGGCATGGAGAGTAAATCATTTAATGATATCGTTTCCATGTAAGCAGTCTATACGGACAGACCCTCAATAGACATGATGTTTGCTGCATCAGGAAAAGAAATATTTCGTTGTTCGGACATCTCCATCATAGCTTTTATGCCTACGTCTAGTCGACTTTTTACTACTTCAAATATAGCACTTTCTTCTGATGGGGGCAGTATTCCCTGGGCGCCATAATACCACTCCAGATGACTCGCGATGATACCGCCTGCGTTACCAATCAAATCGGGAATAACAACAATCCCTCTATCGTTCAGAATCCTATCGGCATCTTCAGTGATTGGGCTATTGGCGATTTCAAGGATCAATTTGCAACGGACCAGCCTTGCGCGGGTTTCGGTGATTTCATCTGAATTGAAGGCTGGTATAAAGAGGTCAGCATCAACGTCGAATTGAGCCTCGTGGTTCATGAATTCAGCGCCATCACCGTTCCAGGTTTCAAAACAGCCACCCATAGATTTGAATGAAATCAACTCCTGAATGTTGAGTCCCCTCTTGGAAAACAGCGTGCCCGTTGAATCCGATAGGGAGACGCAGGTCCAATTCTGCTTATCAAGCGTCGTCGCCAATCCTTGCCCGGCGTGACCAAATCCCTGCATCGAGTAGGTCCTGCTTGATATTGTTTGAGGGGCCCATTCCAGCACACGATCCAAAACATGGGCCGCGCCAATTCCAGTGGCATCCTTTCTACCTGCTACGCCCCCAAGCTCAATAGGTTTACCATTGATGTGATGTATTGGAATTTCACCATCAGACTTGGCAAGATTAGCCGCTATCACTATTTCGGAAGCCCCAAAACCAAGATCTGGGGATAGAATGTCTTTCTCGGAAACTAGATTTTCCTTATTCATTAGTAAGAACTCTAGTATTATCGACTTAAGCGCTTCATCAGAATAATTTTCTTTCCTGAGAATTATCTCGCCAGCTGCGCCGCCGTGTGGGAGTTTGTTCGTTGAGCATTTTAGCAGTATGCGAATTGCCAGGGCCTTGAGTGCGGCATCATTCTTCTGTTTACTAATTCGCACACCACCCTTAGCAGGGCCTGCGCGAGTACTCCAAATTATTCTTGTGAATGCGTACTGACCTGTCGGATCGCTTTGTTCTAGAACTTGTTCGGGCTCTAATAACGGCAAGATATTTTCAAATAAATACTCGTTCTGCGAAAGTACATTATGAGTTCGGTATCCGCAGAACGTAGAAAATTCGTTCATCTAATTAGTCCTAAATATAAAAAAATTATTTTTCAGATGTCTGTGTTTCGATCTTGCGCTATCGGATTATTTCTAATGAACGTATAGCTATTTTCTGAGCGTAGTCAGTGTGATATTTGTTGCCATAAATTTTATTTGAAGAAAGATGTAATGGCCTCTACGACCCTAATTTGCTCCGCTTCTTCAATATTCGCGTATAGAGGCAAGCGGAATTGACACGCGCCCGCCCAATCTGTGACAGCCATATTGGATCCGACGCGGCCGTAGCGAAGGCCCGCTGGTGAACTATGCAGGGGAACGTAGTGAAAGGCAGCTTGTATGTTTTTCGTTTCCAGGTGCTTAATTAATCTATCGCGAATTGCTTGCGATTCCGCAAAGCAATACATCATGTGCCCATTACCTTCTTTTGATAGGTTGACTCCTGGTGGGCGAAGTAATCCTCGCGAGAACAATGGCTCCATCAGAATTTCATATACCCGAACCTTGTTTCTACGGGTTCGATTAGTTGACTTGCTATTTTTTAATTGACCATACAGAAACGCTGCAATTAGTTCGCTCGGCATGTAGGACGAGCCTACGTCTACCCACGTATATTTATTTACAGTACCGCTCAGGAAATTCTGCCTGTCTGTACCTTTTTCACGAATGATATTTGCCCGCGCATGTAAGCGTTCATCGTTCAGGATAAGGGCCCCTCCCTCTCCACAAACAACGTTCTTGGTTTGATGGAAGCTAAAACACCCCATGTGACCAATTGTTCCTAGGTGATCGTCGTTTAGGACTGTGCCGATTGCCTGTGCGGCATCCTCAATGACAATAAGATTGGCGCCTTCAGCAGTTTCAAGTATGCGGTTCATTTCGCACGCTACACCCGCGTAGTGAACTGGCACGATGGCTTTCGTGCGAGGCGTGATTGCTGCTGCAATTAGATCGGCATCAATGTTTAGATCGCCGTTGCCCACATCGACAAATACAGGTGTTGCCCCGCGCAAAACAAACGCATTGGCAGTGGAAACAAATGTATAGGAAGGCATAATCACCTCGTCCCCAGGCCCGACACTAGATAAAATTGCGGATATCTCGAGAGCAGCAGTGCAACTATGTGTTAAAAACGCGTGCTTTGCCCCTAAATTGGACCTAAGCCATTCCTCGCACGCATTGGCGAATGTTCCGCCTCCAAGTAGGTGCCCCCCATCAATAGCTTGTTCAATGTAAGCAAGCTCGGTTCCAATAAGATTAAGCTTATTGAACGAAACCTTGTCCGATTTCGTGTTTTGCATAATTGGTATCCAGCTGAGGGCAATTTTGCTGCCGATCACCCGGCCTCTAGGGCGGGATGGTTAACTGGCCTTTCTTAGAACTTTAGACGATTAGTTGATTTGTCACCCTGAACGGCACGAAATGCTTTAAAAAAATTCTATAGCGTCGCACAATCGAAATATACAATTTCGGTTTCATCGACACTTAATCGATCAGCTACATATTATAGCCGATCAATGCCATATTATAAAATTTCGTATAGGTTAGCGAAGGCGGCCACCCTTCCAAGAGGGGACAAAAAATCTGGTATGATGTGGGCATCAACAGTATCAACTCCGTGCCTCATGGCCCCATCAAAGAAAACAAATGAGCCATATGATTCGGTGTTGTCTAGTGGAACCTTAATGCCTTTTTTGCTGCGAATGAATCCGCCCCCTTCGTCGAAATGCTCATTCGGCTTAGATAGGCACGCCATTACTTGAAGAAACGGAATGCCATCCTTGTCTAAAACGGATGGGAAATGAGTATCGCGGTGCTCTGACATAAACCCACCACCGCGCGGGTAATGGTGAATTCGGCAAGCATTCCAATAGCCACATGACTCAGAATCTTTACCAAACTCAACTGGCATCCCGGTCAAAGTATTCCGCATTACAATCATTAAGTCGAACAAACTAGATAGCGCACCATAATTTATATTGGAATCGTTTAGGTAAGTTGTGGTTAAAAACTGAGCATAGGGGTCGCCAATCCCATTTGAAGCACCCACGCACAGCTTGCGCCACGGATTGGTTTCTAGGTTGTCCGGTTTGAACTTCTCGGTTTGCGGGTGAAGGGGCAATGACTTAAATAACTTCAGATATTGCTTTCTGGAGTTCTCGATTAGATTAAGTGATTCTTCACTTCTCCAAACGGAATACCCAGAAACTTCGACATCTGATCTAATTGAACCTATTGCGTTCAACATATTTTGTTTTAATGACGTCTCATAATAATCATCCATATGTATATTCCGGTTCGTAATTAGTTTTTCATTTTCGCTTTTGGGTGGTGTGAAGTGAGGTTTGATAACCAAATAGTATTCGGCATCCTTGGGATGCGGCCTTGTAAAAGAGTTTTACCAACTCAACCGTATGGATGATAGAATTTTGCCTTATTGCCAGCCTTCTGATTTATGTAACAAATCCATCCGCTCGAGGCGAAAAGTGATTTTCTGAACCTAGCGCAGTTGACCTAATCTCCAGTACGGTTCTTATTGGTTACCTAATCTTTTCGCAAGTTACCCTGGCGGCGCTTTGCTAATGTGAAGCCGACCCTTACCTTCTAAGCAGGCAATTTAATGGCCTGAGCTATTATATTTTGCCTAGTACCCTATATTCACGAATAGAATTAGCCTCACTTACAGACTTCAAGACTAATTTTTAAGCTTTAGGTAGTCGATAACCAGGCCACATGTTTCTTCGGGATTTGTGATCATGCAGTAGGTGCTTCCGGCCCCCTTTACCGCTTGTACTTTTGCCTCGGGCTTGAGTGCCAGGAAGTCGCTGATCAAGCGATCAAAGCTTGCAGACTCCATTGATTCCTCATCATTCAGTGCGCTTTCGTTGCCCATCAACAGCATCACGGGACATTGAATGCGGGGTATGTCACCAGTCAGGTCCGTCGATGACAAGGTCTCCATCAATTCCTTCATGGTGGTCATGTTCACGTTGGCTTCGTAATGGGGGGCGGCCCACTTCTCGTATTTGAAGTGATCCGGCGTGTAGAGCGTCTTCGATGTGAGGACCACGCCCGCAAAAACACGCGATAACTGCGTGATACCAAATACATGGGCAACCCAGTATGCGGCGTGGAAGACGTCTCTCCAGTAATCATCAGTCTTGTAATACGGGTAGGTAATGAGTTTCTTCATTCGGTCCGGGTACTTGGCGGCAAACCGCATACCAATAGGCGTGCTGGTTGAGGTGCACCAAATGTTTGTCTTCTCAATCCCTGCGGCATCAAGAACAGCTTTTAGGTCTTCAACCCACCCTTCAAGGGTGTAAGGCTCGGTCATTGTCCAGTCGGATTTGCCGCTGCCCCGATAGTTCCAATGAATCGTCTGGATGCCCGCTTTGTGAAGAATGGGATCGCAAAATTCGAATTGGTTATGAAGCAGAGCAAAGCCGCCGATCAGGAGCAGGGGTTCGCCGTCTCCCTGAACGTCGTACCAAAGCCGAACGCCATTGCGGATTGTCTCTGCCATCAAACGTCTCCTACTTCATTCTTAGTTTGTTGCTCTGTAATTCTTTTTACTGTGCAATTTCTTCTAGCTCTAGGCCTGAGCGAATATTGTCGAGCGAGAAGATGGCTAGCGCTGCGATCACCATGGGCGGAACAACAGCTAGGGTGAACGCCCATTGCCAGCCGATTGATTCGATCGCCAATGTCACCAGAATTGGAAAAGTTGCGTGGCCCATGTTTAAGGCGAAAGATCCTGCAAAGCCGGCTGCCGTTGCGCGTACACGCGTGGGAAACACTTCGACCATCAACATAGAAAGCGCGGCCGCATTACCATAGAAAAATGCTGCCATGACGCCAAACCAAATCATATCCTCGAGTTGTGTCTCTGGCAGCCACAACAGCCCGAGGGTTGCTACCGAGCCTAGCAAAGCCCAAAGCACACAGGTGTTGCGCCGGGTCAGCACGAACTCACCGACGAACGCCACGGCAATATATCCAAGAACACCAACGCCGTAGGAAATGCCGACGATGGCCGTTGCCGTCTCCATTGAGTAGCCGCGAAACTGATTGAAATAGGCCGGAAAGAAGAACGCAGTACCTGCATAAGCACCACCAAAGAAGAAGAATGCGATGAAGATCATTGTTGTGCGCCTTATAAGGTCTGGCGCAAACAATTCCGATAATCTTTGCAGGAACGGTTCTTTTTCGGTCGCCGCCTCGGCTTCCCTTTTTGCACGTTCTTCGGCGAAGCGCTTGCTCTCCGGGAGATAGCGAACAAGGAGAAAAGCAATTGGTATGACAAGGAGGGCTGGCATAAAGATATATCGCCAGCCAAAACTCGCGATTAGCGGCACAACAAATAGCGATGCGACAAACCAACCGATGGGATAGCCACACTGGACAAGCGCGACCATAAGACCGCGGTAACGTGATGGTGCTGTCTCGGCAATAAATGAGGTTGTAATAGGGGACAGCCCATTACTAATGCCGAACGCAAACATGCGGAGGATCGTTAGGCTTACAAGGCCTATAACAAAGGCGTGGAGTCCGACTAAGAGTGCGGATATAGCCAGACAGAATAGAAACATCGTCCGACGGCCATATCGGTCCGTCAAAGTTCCGATAATGGCTGATGCAAAAGCTGCGAAGACAAACGAGAGTGAAAGCACCCAGCCGACATCACTGATGCTGGCTCCGAACTCCTCTTGAATTCCGGGGATGGCATACCCGAACAACGATTGATCCATGCTGGTCAGGCTCCAGCCTAACAAGCATGTCACGAACACGATCAAAGGGTATCCCCTAACTTGGGACCAGAACGAACCAGAATTGGTCATGCAGATACTCCATGAGACCAACGATGTGTCGGTCTTAATTTATTCAACATCGATCCGATCGGTTACAATCGGAGATAAAATACTTTCGACAAAGGCATCACGTGCAGCGAGGATCTCTTTCTCTTCCTCAGGTGTCGGCTTGAACTCGTCGAGATCAGAGCGAGTTACGACGCCCTTTTCATCCAGTTTTCTCTCGACGATACCTAGGCGGTCTTTGAGGACATAGGTCTCGCGAGCCAAGGCGACGACCACTTTCATCACGCGGTCGACGGCGGTTTCCTCGTCCAAAAAATGGTTCTTAGCCATGATGTAGCGCGCTCCCCCTTTATGTGGCGGCTTGACCTGTTGGCCCCAGTTTTAAAATTCACTATGCAACCATATGTTCACCTGAACAACACTCCCAAATGATCCATTTGTCAGGTGTTTGCGACAAGAACACACTGCCGATAGAATATACCAATTGCATGCCAAGCTGGCAGGATGGGGTCGATATGGATATTCAGGTCACGCGAACAGAACAGGCGAAGTACGACTTCGTGTCTGGACTCATGGGATACAATTCAACCGGAATAGGCCCAGCCATGGTTGATTTCTATGAGACCAACAAACGTAAGCTCGGCCCCAATCCAGACTTGGCTGCCACGAAAGCGCTCATGAACCAATCAACGGCGTATAAGTTTGGCGCCTTCTTTGAGTTCAACGATCACGCAATGATGTTCGAGACCGTGCTGGGTATTCTCGAAAAGCAAAAAGATGAAGTTATCGAATGGCTAGACACGCACAATGAGCCTGGAGCCTTGGGGAGTCTCTCCCTAAATGATGACGTCAAACCGCCTCGTTATTATAAGAACGTCGAAATTCATACCCAGCCAGGCAACTATCACGGCAGTCCATTTGCGGGTTTGATGTATCACTGGATGATCGGACCATTCCTGTGTAACCGCGACAACAATGACGAAATGGGCTGGGATCTTGCCAATGGTATTCCAAAGGGAGACTACCGAACGATCGTAGATCTAGGCTGCGGTATCGGCAAAAGCACAATTCCGTACTGTGATCTTTATCCAGACGCAGAAGTGTACGGCGTTGATTACGCCGCACCGATGATTAAGTACGGCCATAAATTTGCTGAGCAGCGCGGCAAAAAGATTCATTTTGTACAAGCGCAAGCTGAAGATACGCCATTTGAAGATAACAGTGTCGATTTGGTGACTGCGATCTGGCTGTACCATGAAGTTAATCGCAAGGGGATGGATGAGATTGCACAGGAAGCTCTGCGTATTCTCAAGCCAGGGGGCAAGTTTGCGATAATGGAGTCACCGCCCTTTAAGGTGCTCAACGAGCAGTATCACCCCTTATCGGAATTTTTATTGGACTCGACGGGTCGTCGCATGGAGGACCCGTTCATCCCATTGTTTTTCTCACTGGACCGCAAAGAGATATTTGAAACCGCCGGGTTTTCTGCTGTCCGAGAAGAGGGTCTGCCAAACCACCTGACTGGTTGGAGTACGGACGTAAACTACTTTTTCGGGTCTTACCCATGGTGGATGACCATCGGCGAAAAAGCATAACTATATAAGGGGAGGGGACATGTCAGATGATATCGAGGCGCGGTTTCGCGCCATTACACATAAGCTTTGGGGGGAAGAAGAAGGCGAAGAGATTTATCAATGGATCGTCGCAACCCGTCCACCTGCATTTCATAAGAAACTTATAGAAGTGATGGTGCCGGTATGGGAGATGGATAAGGTGGACCTTAAGGTCAAAATCTTGTGCGCGATTTCTCTGTTTACCGGCCTCCATCGCGATGAAGCTGAGTTCTTTTTCAAAATGGCCGCCCATCACCAAATTCCTCAAGAGGAAGTTGAAGAAATACTGATGCTGACGGGTCTGGAGGCAGGGTTCCCCACCGCTGAGAAAGCGATTGTAACCATGAAAACTGTCTACGATGCCCATGCCGCGAAGGCCGCGGGAAAATAATATGTTGCTCAACCGAGAGCGTGCCAACGAAATCATGGATCGCGAGGGGTTGGATGCCCTTATCGCGGTGACGCCAAACAATGTTGTTTATTTAAGCGACTACGATACGGATTTTATCTACGACGTGCCGTGGCTGGCGTGCGCTATATTGCCGCGTTCTCCAGATATTGCACCCTGCCTGATCACAACAGAAATTGAAGCGGTTGTTTTGCATGAGCGTCCAACGTGGATGCCCGATCTTCGTCTTTATTATTTCGGAATCTACGGCGGTGTCTTGAAAGTCCACACCTTCGCCGAAGGCGTGGAGTTCACGGAAGAGGAGCAGGCGATGCGCCGCATGGTCGATGACGTGGAAAAGAACAACTACGTCGGCGTTTTTGAAACGGCGGCCAAAGCTCTTTCAGATATGGGGCTCACCGGCGCCAAACTTGGATTTGATGACACCCGGTTTGCGGACGCGCTTGGTGATGTTGTGAAGAACGCTGATGTCAGAGATGCAACCAACCTGTTGTTTGAAATCAGAATGGTCAAAACCCCAGATGAGATCGAAATACTGCGAACGGCGGCCAAGAAGAATCAAATAGCTATGGAGAAGGCGTTCGCAGCGATCCGAGACGGCGGCACTTGGGGTGATGTTGTCACCGCTTATGAGGTTGGCGTTGCTGAACAAGGCGGGCGTGTTCTTGCGGCTTTCAACGGTGCAGGCCGAAAAAGTGCTGGCGCTGGGCGGGTCTTTAAGGATTACCCGATCTCCGAAGGTGACCAGGTTTGCTTTGACAGTATGATGCGCTGGCGACGCTACATGGGCGACTGTCAACGCACCGTTGTCCTTGGCGATCCCTCAGAAAAAATGGAACAGTATTGGCGTGGTTATAAAGCCGGCGTGACAGAAGTCTACGGGGCAATGAAGCCTGGGGTCTCCACTGGTGACCTCCGGAATCAGGCGATAGACATCGTACGCAAGAATGGCTGCCCTACATTTGAGTTAGCGTTCATTCACGGCATTGGGTTAGATCACATCGAAGTCCCATTTATTGCTGGCGGAACACTTGGTGATTTCCCAATTGAGGAAAACATGGTCCTCAATATGGATTTTGAACTTCACGAAGTAGGGTGGGGGGGTATGTTTTTTGAAGAAAGCATGCTCATCACTAAAGATGGCGCTGAGCGGCTTTATTCACTTCCGCGGGACTTGATCAGGATTTAACAGCGGTCAAGCGGTTGCCCGAGCAAATGGCCACGCAGCCGGTTTCACTGACGTCCCGGTCGTTCGCAAAAGAAATATTTGCCGATGATGACCAGCGCAGGTAGTCGTTTGGCCGGAGTTCGATTTCGGATCCGTCCGTCTGAACTAAGAGGTCGCCGGTCACCACATATAGCCAGGGTCGGCCGGTTGTAAATTCAACACCAGCATCTTTCTTGCTAGGGCGCCAATCAGACGGAATGAAAACCATATCAACCGTGTCCGCTCCATATCCAGCATCTGCCAACGGTTTGATCTTCCATCCCTCAACATCAGGGTGCGGTTGCCACGACAGTGAGTCGGTCTGCATCAATCGACAGGGTGTAAAGGCATTAATTTCGACTTTTACATCCATGTCGAAGGGAACATTAACGGTCTCCTCAGCAAAGGCTTCTTCTTTGATGCTGGCACCTCGGCCTGTATTCCAATACAGAATAACTGCCCCTGCCTGAGAGCGTGGTTCTGGCCGCAAACCATGAAGGCTACCTGGCGGGCGATCCATAAAAAGGCCGCGCTTGAAGATGTAGAGGTCACCGTCAAAATCTTCGATACTATTAAATTCCCAGTGAGGGAAATCGCCGTAAAGCTGAAAGCCACGCTCGACGACAGTTTTGTGGTAGTGGCGGTCTGGCTTGCCATCAAATACATCTTCACCCCAGTTGGGCGGCACAAACCATAATCTGGTAATCGCGCCTGTCTCGTCATCTCGAGAAAGAATTTTTTGCTTAAAGCCAGGTATGTCTGGATCGTCTATCCAATCCACTTCATCTGTTCGCACATGCTGAAACCCGGGATCAGTCATCTTTTCAACTTCCTAGTAGTTGGGTTCGCGATCGTAGTTCACACCTGCTTTAACATGGTCCTGATAATCAGGAGGCAACACAGGGTCGTAATCTGGATACCAATTCGGTGGGTCGCCTTTCACCCACTCCGTGGCAAATGGTCCGCCCTTGCAGCGAACCAAGTGAAGCGTGCCACCCCACGTGGCAAAAGGGCCGTGCTGGATGCCAGGTGGCCGCCAAAAATACGCGCCGTCCCGAAAAACTCCTCCGGGAAAACACAAATCACCAAGTATTGAGAACTCTTCCTCTACGACAGGGTGAATTTCGCATAGGTCGGTGTGCCAGTGGGGCGCCATGCCGATCATCCATGTGCGCTCACCAGTGTAAGGGTCCTCATAAAGCAATTTATGGAACGTTCCGGTTGGGTCCCAATCAGGTGTGTCGAAGGATTCGGCAACGTCCGTCATAGTCTTGAACGTCCGTGTTTCAATATGTTCGACCAGCCGGGCCGCATCAAAACCGTTGCCGGCTGATTCAGACTGAACAGCGTGAGGTTCTGATGAGAAAAACGAGATTGTGACAGCACCGTTTATGCTTCGTTGGATGGTGCGCAAATAGCCGCTTGGGAGATGGGCGTAATCGTGTTTCCGATAGATATTGCCGTTAATTTCCAAGGACCCCTCGAGCACGAGAAACTCTTCGTCGCAATCCAAATGCTCGGGTTCTGTTCGCGCCCAACCCGCAGGCCACCGGATCATAGTTGACGCATCGCCGCCTTCATTGTCGATGCTGAGAATTCGCATTTCAACGTCCGGCCGCGCGCCTCCATATAAGCCTTGGGTGAACGGCAAGACCTGCGATTGGACAAACTCTACATGTGGGCGAGCCATATAAACTTTGCTCCTGGTTTATTGGATTAGGGCGCGGTCTAAAATTGGTGATGGTGTCGCACCATCGACCTTAGGATCGCCGGTTTTCATGCCGAATAAGAGTTTACCGTTTGGAGTCATCGCGCCATCCCATTGCAAGCCACCGTGAGTGGAGATTGTGCGACAGTCTCTGAAGTGCCGCTGCACTGGGTTGCGACCAGTCTGAGCTGTAACCCCCATCATTCCCGACAGCCGTGTTGCCGCGGCGAGGCATTGGCGTGATGCATAGGCGAGGTCGCGCTTAACCGTGAGCAATGTTGTGCCTGGGAGTTCTCGGCCGGCCGCACCTTCGTCATGTAGATATTGATTGATGTTATCGACGATAAGTTGTGCCGCGTGAATTTCGGCTGCTGACTCGCCGACCCGTGACTGGACGGGAACCTGGTCAATAATTGATTCGCCAAACATTTGGCCCGACCGCGTCTTCGTCAACTCGCAGTATTCTTCCAATGCGCCCAGGGCGGTGCCGAGCATCGGTCCTGCGACCAAAGTAAAAAAGTATGGGGAGAATTCGACATTGTAGATGTAGTTGTCATGTAAGACGGCGCCGGGAGGCTTTGTACCGGTTGCTTCTTCGGTCAAAATTGTGCGGTGCTCGGGGACAAATTGGTTAACGACCTTGATGTCATGACTGCCAGTGCCTCGGAGGCCTTCAGAATCCCAGGTGTCGATCACCTCGTACTCGGACGGCAAAAGCATCGCCATGCGAAAGACTTGAGTGCGACCACTGTGTAGGTCATCTTTCTTTCCGCCGACTTGAGCCGCCACTACAGCGCAGTCAGAGTGGTTGATGCCGCTAGAGAATTTCCATTGGCCATTGAGGATAAACCCGCCATCGGTTTTTTCCATGCCGCCGCCGCCGGCAAACGCGGTGCCGATCACGGCGTCTGGGTGTTCAGGCCAGAACTCTTCCTGACACTCTGGTGGGAAGCGGGCGAGTAACCATGTATGACAAAAGACAACAGAGCTCACCCAAGAGGTGGAACCGCATCCTCTGCCGAGTTCTTTGGTCACGTCGACGTGTGCGCCCCAATCCATTTCGTACCCGCCATAGCGTTGCGGCGTAAATATCTTGTGGATGCCAGCGGCTTTCAGGTCGGCGACCGTTTCTGGCAATAGATCCCGGTTTTTTTCCGTTGCCAATGCCCGTTCTCGTAGAACGGGGATGAGGTCGCGTGCCGCCTTAGTGATCTCGTCGCGGGTCGGAATGTAGCTTGGTTTCGAACCATCCACGTGTTGTGTACCCCTTACCAAGTAATTGATTCGCTATTATAGCGTCTAAAAGAACCAGACGTCGCCATGGTCATGTTCGCTATCTCATTTCGCATTCCTTGAACTGCGTCGGCTACTTCGACGGACGCGCCTTCTGCCTTCATTCCCATATCAGTCTTGGCGTGGCCGGGGCATAAGCAAAGTACGCTGATGCCGTCGTCATGCAATTGCTCAGCCATCATGCGCATTCCTTTGTTTAATGCGGCTTTGCTCGTTGCGTATGGGTAAACAGGGTAAGCATTCATATCTGTCAGAGAGCCAACAGTGCTGGAAACCACAGTTATTTTTTTCTGCGTGCCGGCCTTTATATTGGGAAGAAGTGCCTCAGAGACTTTCATCGGCCCGAGCGTGTTCGTGCGCAATATATTCTCCCAATTCTCGAAATCGAAACCGCCGAGCTTTTGGCGGGGAAAGTCGTCGCTTGCGATTCCTGCATTATTTATGAGGACATCTATAGATCGGCCATCCAGCGCTGTGACGCAGGTGTCAACGGAGGCGTGATCGCTGACGTCCATTTGAACGATGTCTAATTTGGGATTCTCAGCGGCCAGTTTTTTCAGATCCGTGGCCTTGTCAGGTGAACGGCAGCTGGCGATAACCTGCCAGCCGTCCTTTGCGTACTGGGCGGTGAATTCCAAACCCAGCCCGCGATTGGCTCCGGTGATCAGAACTGTCGACAAGATTCGCCTCCCCCATAGACTAAGCTAGAGTAGAGGCAATATGCTGGGGGTACCAACAGCCAAAAGGCGGAGGTGCTCATTGCACGACTGCCACAGGGATATTTCTGCGAGGCACGGCAATGACCGCTGACAAATCACAAATTGATTACAAGGACTGCTTTGTAGAGCTCGCTCAGCACGTTGGTGAAGAGAATATCATTACCGACAAAACGGCTTTGTCTCCGTACGGCAAAGACATTTACTACGAATGTGAGCCTCCAGTTGCTGTTGTGCGACCCGGGACGATTGATGAGGTGAGTGCAACGGTCAAAACCGTGACCTCAGCTAGTCTATGCCTGTCGGCGCGAGGCGGCGGTCTATCCTACTCAGCGGGATATCTGACGGACAAGCGCAACTCTGTAACCCTCGATATGCAGAGATTCAATGAGATTGTTGAGATCAATCAGGATGACATGTATGTCCGTGTCCAAGCTGGTGTCACCTGGAACCAACTGAACAATGCTCTTGAGCCGTTGGGTTTAAGAACGCCCTTTTGGGGCACGGGGTCCGGATTATTTGCCACCGTCGGAGGCGGGGTTTCACAAAATGCGATCAACTATGGCTCTGGTCGATATGGGACTCTCGCCGAAAGCGTTATTGGATTGCGCCTTGTCATGGCCAATGGTGAAGAGCTTCGAACCGGGTCGTGGGGAGCTGAGGTCGATCCATTACCATTTAATCGATATTACGGACCTGATCTGACAGGATTGTTTCTCGGAGATAGTGGTGCTCTCGGCATCAAGACAGAAATAGCTCTGCAACTCATTCCACGCCCTACAGAAGTCCGTTTTGCCGCATTCAGTTTTGCGGATCGGAATGACTTTGCCGCAGCGACAGGCGCTGTTGGTCGGCTCGGTCTCGTTTCAGAATGTTTCGGGCTTGATCCCTTCTTTTTGTCAGAGAGGATAGCGTCTACGGGGTTTGCCGACGACGTCGACAAGCTTCTCGGCATCGCTAAAGGGCAAAGCTCTATTCTGAGGGGCATGAAAGAAGCATTTAAAGTCGCAGCGGCGGGTCGGCGATACCTAAAAGATGTGGGTTATACCCTTCATATGTCTGTCGATGGGCGTAATGACGCAGACGCAGATACTGCGTTGGAAGCCGTCAAAAAAGCGTGCACCGCCCATAGTGGCCGTGAGATCGAAGCGAGCATCCCCAAAGTGATGCGCGGTACGCCGTTTCCACCACCGATCATGATGCTCGGGCCAAACGGTGATCGCTGGGTGCCGATGCACGGGATATTGCCGCACTCTCTTCACGCAACATTGCTCGATGACATAGATGTTTTCATGGATACCAATAAGGACGTTATTGATCGCCATGGACTGGTATGGGGGCAGGTGAGCAATTTGATTGGGCAATCACGTGTCCTGATAGAGGTCAATCTGTATTGGAAAGACCGGCGCACCGATATGATCGAAAGCTATCTTGACGATGATTTCCTAAAAACTAAGGAGTCGTTTGATGCGGACCCTGCAGCTCACGCCGCAGTGGGTGCTTTGCGCAAAGGGCTGGCCGATCTTTTTCGCAAGCGGGGAGGAACTCATATGCAAATCGGTCGCAGCTATCCTTTTCTTGATTCCCGCATGGGCACGACGGCTGACCTTATTAAGTCCCTTAAACAGACTGTCGACCCAAACAATCAAATCAACCCGGGCGCACTTTTGCCGTAGCCCTGCTGTTGGCGTGTGGGTGAGCGCCTCGGATGTCTGATGGCATTATTTCCAGGGGTAGGTGCGGAGATGGCTGAGAATGAGACCTTCCGCATTGTCGTCAGTTTGATAGTCGATTCCCAGAAGCCCTTCCGTGTGTACAAGGCCGACGTTGCCGTTCTTGCTTGAAAGTGGACCGTGAGGAATGCCTGGTGGTCGCGAATAATAACCGCCAACACTGCACGTATAACCCGGCTTGCCATCAACGGTCGCAATGTTCACATCGCCACTGATGATAATGCTTTCCTCTCGTACCGGGTGAACTTCTATACCTTCTTGAAACCAGCCCGGCATAAGCCCGGCTAAATGGGTGCTCGTCCCCGTTTCAGGGTCGCTACGTAGAACTTTCACAAAAATTCCTGGATGAAACGCAACGCTCGGTTTTGATGCGGCGAGGGGGTCAAACCAATCCATGGTCCATGTGTCGAGGGCTGCCACGGTCTGGTCTGTCTTGGCGTTAAGATCTGAGGTGGTTGTTTTGCTGTACTCGGGCGCATTGTTAAAAATGACAAAGGCGGTGCAGTCTTCTTTCGCTGTCCAAGGTGGTTGCACCACACCACTGGGGTAAAAACAGAAAGCCCCTGATTGCAGCAAATCGTCTCCAGATTCCAAAGCGCCTTCCATAAGGAATAAATCTTGGTCTGCACAACACGATGCAGATTCTGTTCGGGTCCATCCCTTCGGAATGTGAATCACCGCCGAAAGTGCGCCAGAGTCTGGGTCTTCATTCAAGCGACGCGCCTGCAGGCCATCTGGCAATCCCGGAGCTGACCAGGAACTTGGCTCGATATCAAAGGCGTTTAGGTTTTCTGTTTGAGGGCGTGTCATTCAGGCGATCCTGTCAGTGATGCGCGTCGTCTGCATTCACAATATCGATGAGGAAGTCAAATTAACCCTAAATCTGGATGGTTGCACGGGCAATTGGCGACAGGCAATCTTGTGTTGGCTGTCAGTCAACCAAAGTGTTTGAAGGGGAGGTTCCATATTCTTCGTGCTTTGAGTCTCATAGATCGTATTGCGTGCTCCCCGATTTCCTCATTCTCGGGGCCGATAATGCTATTGTCGATCGCCATCGCCGAGGTAAATTGTGACCCGAGTTGAATTAAGTACGATCAATAGTGATTACAGGACGCAAGATGCATAGTAGCGCAGACCTAATGATCCCTGGCCCCGACGGCCAACTCTCCGTCCGCACTCGTGGACTGGCTGAGAATGGCCAGAACATTTGTGTCTTGGTCCAAGGCGCCAACGTATCTGGTCAAGCCGGATATGACTTCAAATTTGATGGCGGCGCCGACTATTCATTTATGGATGGCCTGTCAGGCCGCGGTATCGGCTCGGTAACATTTTCTATACGTGGCTACGAAAAATCTGAGCTCAATAGCGATCCCTTATCTGTTCAGACAGACCAAGCCATCGAAGATTTAGGCGCCGTGATCGATTGGCTAGGAGCTGAGGGCATCAAAGCACCGCATCTTCTTGGCTGGTCATGGGGCGGTAGAATTGCGGGGCGATATGTTGAGCAGAATCCTGACCGCATCGACCGCCTTATTCTACTTGATCCAGCGTTAGGTGGCGGGCAACTCATCCTTCCTCATCCGGAACAGAAGTATTGGGACAACACCTACGACTACTTTTTCAATCGACTGGAAGAGGAATATACGGAGCTGGAAGCGCGCAAGGCCTTTGCCGAGTTGGTGTCCAGCACTGAACCGAAGGCGCCTAACGGTATCCGGGAAGAAAACGCGAATGGCAGCGTGCCGGCTGACCCAACGGCCATAACACGCCCAACACTGATGCTTTATGGAGATGCCGCAGGTGCGGCCAACTATATGCATGGTAGTCAAAGGCGGGCGGACTTTTATGAGAGTCTTGCTACTCCGGACAAGGCGTTGGTCGTTATTCCAGGCGCAGGTGACTACGCACATATTCAGAATCCACGTGTTCGTTTTCAGAAGGCGACCGCAGATTTTTTGCTGCTATCGTAAACTGGGGTGGCGCATTCCCGCCCATCAAAGCCAATTGTCGACAGATGGAATATCAGAGATATTACGAGAAGATAGAAAATGATACTTGCAGACATTGAGAATAAAGCTGGGCTCTGCCGTATTACCTGTGGGTGGAAAAAGCCTGAACTGCCGATTGATTGGGTGCGACGGTATTGGCGTGACGTTCACAGTCCAGCTATCGCGAGACGAGCCGGAATTTATGACTACCGTCATTATCAATACGACCCAGTCCGCAATGATATTTTATCACCCATTGATGATATTGAATATGAGGCGCCAGTACTCGAGCAATTGATGTGGACGTCCGACGTACGATATCGAGATGAAGCAGCATTGGCAGTGTTCGACAAGTCCCCAGAAGGGAAACCGAAGACGGATATTCTGGGCGATATCGATATCATCGTTGATCAGAGCACAACTTATCGTGCTGTCGATGAAAATGCGAAAACATATGTCGATGATACAGGCATTGCGATACCGCAAGGCCCATGCGCGTCGCCTACATTCGCACTTTTTGTACGTAGTCGATCAGATGAGGTCGAATTTCGGTCTTGTCTGCGTCAACTCGCTGAGACCTGGTCAAAGAAATTGGGGGTTTTGCGTCTTCGTCTCAGTCTGTTTGACGCGCCTGATATGGAGAAGGAACGGAAAGCGGGGTATCCCGTAAAGACTCATCCGGTGGAGCGTCAATACCAAGCCTGTATCGAGTTGGTTCTGGACACAGTAGCACGCGGGCAGTCTTTGCTTCAGCCGGATGATAGTATCGACTATGCCGCACACATTTCGACGATCCATGCGTATCCGGTTCGTGTCGTGTACACCAGCAATTACAACGGCAAGCCAACCTTGGTTGGCCTGCGTGGATATTCCGCATACGAAGCGTTGACAGCGCTCGACGCCCAGAATCAGCGACAGGCCAGCCTCCTAGAATGGATGTATGGTGATATTGCAAAGAACGGGACGGCTGAGGATGAGTGATGCTTGAACAGTCAGTATCAGAACGTTTGATCGAATTTGCCTTTGAATGGAAAGAGCGGGGTGTTCCTGAAGACGTCACCCATGAAGCAAAACGGCTTCTTTTAAATCAACTCAAAGCGTCAGTCGGTGCGGTGGAGACGGATACTGTCCGCCTTCTTCATGAGTCGATTGCACCGCCACGACCGGATCAAAATCCTGCTCACGTTATATGGCTTGGGACAGAAACCACTCAGGAAGATGCGGCGCTGGTCAACGGCGCTCTCTATGAGGTCCTTGATTTCCATGACACTTATATTCCCTGCTACATGCACGCGACATCTGCGGTTTTGCCCGCTGTCATTGCTGCTGCGGAAGGTCGAGGACAAAGTGGCAAAGATATGATCGATGCCCTGGCGCTCGGAATGGAAATAGAGTTGGCGATCGCGACGATGTTAATGCCGACCGCTTATTTTAGAGGTTATGTGCCGGCTGGATTGACAGGCGGTGTTGGTGCCGCCGCCGCATGTGGAATTCTCGCGGGTTTAAATAAACAGCAGTTACGCGATGCGATAGGAATCGCCATGTGTACGGCATTCGGTCTGTATGTCTCCGTCGGTAGCATGACGCTATCGTATATTACGGGAGCGACGGCGCGATCAGGACTGACGGCTTTTAACCTCGCGGAGAAAGGATTTGATGCACCGCAAACGGCATTTGAGGGTGACAAAGGTATGTTCGTCACGCACTCCGATGAAGATGTAAAGAAGATCGATGAAGTGCTGAGTTCCATGGGTCACAATTGGCGCATTCATGGTCAGACCTACAAAGTGATTCCGACCGAGACTATTACACATGGGCCTGTTGAGTTGGTGCTGGACGTATTGCCGCGTGCGAATGGGCGCACTGTTGAGAGTCTAGAGTTTGCCGTTTGCCCCATCGTCAAAGAGATATGTGATGAACGCATGGAACGGTTTGGCGATCCGAGCAGTGAGCTAACTGCACGGTTTGACCTGTGTTTCTGCGCTGCTGCCGCTTGGCACCGCGGTCGGTTCACGTTGGATGAAATGCGCGCAGCTGCTTATACCGACAAAGACATCCTTGATCTGCGAGCACGCACACACTTAGTTGAAGATGAAAAAAGAGAGACCTTTGAAGGATGTTCCCTGGTCGTTACGTTTACTGACGGAACAACTGAAACTGCGAACGTTGACGCGTTCTTGGGGAGTCCAGGTAGTCGTATGACGGATGAACAATTATCAGATTTGTTCCGTGCCTCGTCCCAGGAGTACCTGCAAGACGGCCAAGCTGACAAAATATTGGATGCCGTCTGGAATTTGGACAAAGCTGAAAACGTGTCTGAGCTTGTCTCGTTTTTGACCGTGAAGGGCTAACGGCGCGGATGGCTAAAGTTTCGTTAAGTCAGGGTGAAACGATTTGGTTTAAGAAGACCGGCTCTGGCCCGCCGTTGCTTCACATACACGGCTCTGCTTTTGGTCACCGTAATTTTGAAAAACTAACACCCCTTGCTGCCAATCACTTCGAGGTTATTGATTTTGACTTGCCTGGGTATGGTGAAAGTACAGGGTCGCCTAGGCCTGGTGGGATGGAAGGGCTTGCAGAGCAGGTCTACGAATTTATCTGCGAGGCAGGATTCAGAAAAGTGCATCTGCACGGCACCTCATTCGGCGCGATGATCGGGTTTTGTCTCGCCGCAAATTATCCCGATGTGGTTGATCACCTGGTTCTGAGTTGTTTCCTGGCCCGATACGATAACGCAGCCCGAATGATGCGTGGAACCTGGAAACGGGCAGCTTTAGAAAGCGGAATGGACGCTGTAGCAGATTTGACATCTGTTGCCGGATTCGCGCGCAGTTTTTACGATAGTGAAGGTGCGCAGGCTCAGCTTCAATCCATGCGTGATGCTTTCGTGAAGACCGATCCGAGAGCATTCGTCGCCGGGACTGAAACAATAGAAAAGACTGACCTTAGCGACTTGACCGTCAAAATTTCTGCTCCATCTCTTCTCCTTGCTGGTGATGAAGACAATATGACCCCATTTAGTCCATCGGAAAGTGGCGTCGGTATGTCGGCAATCGCGCAACAGCTGCCAAACTGTGAAACTAAGATTTTAGAGCGCTGCGGGCATTACCTTGTCATTGAACAGCCCACTCTTGCGGCGCAATATATTTCAGAATTTATTCAAGGTTAGAAAGGTAATGGGAGATGGCTGATGCTGTATCCGAGGGGGCGCCATCTTTTCAAGTGACCAACGGCTATCGCCGATATGTCCTTGGCCTTCTTTTGTTTGTAGCCATATTCAATTATGCCGACAGGTACCTGCTTGGCATTTTGATTCCTGACATCAAGGCTGATCTTGGGCTTTCCGATACTCAGATCGGTTTTATATCCGGTGCCGCTTTCACCATTCTGTACGCCTTTCTTGGAGTTCCCATCGCGAGGCTAGCTGATCGGTTTTCACGCAAGAAGATTATTGCGGCTTCCCTGGCTGTCTGGAGCGCTATGACTTGCCTCTGTGGGTTGGCGCAGTCTTTTATTCAGCTTGCCGTTTTTCGTGTCTTGGTCGGGATCGGAGAGGCCGGGTGCACGCCGCCCTCTCATTCTCTTATCTCGGATTACTATCGCCGGGAGCGTCGCACGTCGGCTCTAGCCATCTATGGTTTAGGATCTCCCATTGGCGTCTTCATTGGCTTCTTAGTCGGCGGCTGGATTGTTGATCTTGCCGGTTGGCGGGTCGCCCTGGTTGCTTTTGGGGCGCCTGGCATTTTGATCGCGTTGATTCTTTATTACACTTTGCGCGATGCCCCTCGCGGACATGCAGATGGAGTCGATCCTTCTGAGGTCCCGTCTGATATGCCAGGACTATGGGCGACTTTTAAAGTGCTCTGGGCTAAGAAAACCTTTCGCCACATGGTGTTGGGCGGTAGCATGTACGGGCTTATCATGGTGGCCGTTCTGGTTTGGATACCCTCTTTCTTTGAGCGCACGCATGGCTTGCAGATCGGCATAATTGGGACATGGCTTGCGTTTACCAACGCAGTGCCTCACGTCATTGGCACCTTGGCCGGCGGCCTTATTGCAGATCGACTGGCTAAGAATGGTGTACGCGGACCCATATTGCTTTGTGTGTTTGCTCAGGTTGTGGCTACACCGTTCTATGCTCTCGTTTTACTTTGGCCCGATCCGACAGGGGCGTTCTTGTGGCTGATCATACCGTCGATGATTGGTGTCATGCAGGGGCCAGTTCTCTTTGCAACAATACAAGGTGTTGCCAGCGTAAAGACGAGGGCTGTCGCCGCCGCTCTTATGATTCTCATTATCAATTTGATATCTGGAATTGTAGGGCCCCAACTGGTCGGTCTGGCAAGCGACTTGACCGCAGTCACATTTGGGTCTGAGTCTCTCGGGTTTTCGCTTCTGGCTGTGGCGACGATATGTGGGTTTTGGTCTGCTCTACATTTCTATCTGGCATCTTGTGCCGTCGAGGATGAGTTAAATTGACGGGCTCACCCAAGCTGAAGAAGTCATATGTTGATGGGCTGTATGGTCAAGTCCATCTCTTAACTGCCGGTCACGAGGATCTGTCTGAACCGCCGCTATATTTGCTGCATGCGACGGCTTATTCAGGCCGAACCTTCTCACCATTGATTGAGAAACTAGCAGACAGTCGAAAGGTCTATGCGCCCGACACACCCGGATATGGGGGCTCAGACCGCCCCGCTCAATTGCCAGATCTTGGTGGATACGCTTCAGCATTTGTCGACCTTGTGTCCAGGACGGTCGAATCGGCGGCTAGCCCAGTAGATGTTCTGGGGTACCACACAGGTGTTTTTATTGCTCTTGAGGCGGCTGCTCAACGCCCTGATCTGTTTCGATCAATCATTCTCATCGGCGTGCCCCATTATACCGGAGCAGAAAGAGAAGAGCGCAGAGCGGTCTTGGCCCACCAAACAGAGTTGACTGAGGATTTTGATCAATTCAAAGACCGCTGGAACTATTTCATTCGAGACCGCACATCAGGTCTTTCCTTAACTCGGGCATTCGAATGTTTTGTTGACGAATTGCGTGTGTATCCAAACCAGTGGTGGTCTCACGAAGCATTGTTCACTTTTGATACAGAGGCTTGTTTAAAGCAGGTTGATTGCCCGGTCCTGATTTTAAATCCCGATAGTCCATTATCCGAACCGTCTAGGTCGGCGGCGCAAGATCTTAAGAACGTTGAACTCATTGAATTGCCATCATTAACAGGCGCGATTTTTGATCTCGGCACAGATCTAATCTACAAGAACATAGAAGAATTCTTGACAAGAATTAGTGGCTGATATGGACAACTCGACCATACTCATTGCCGGCGCGGGAATCGGTGGTCTTGCAGCGGCTTTATCCTGTCAAAAAATTGGACGCAAGGTCAGAATTTTTGAACGGGCTCCCGAACTAGGTGAAATTGGTGCGGGTATTATGCTCACGCCAAATGCCGTCCGGTGCTTAGAGTATTTAGGGTTGGGGGACGCCCTTCAAGTCGCCGCAATTGAACCGACAGACTCTATCTACCGGCGTTACAACACTGCTGAAGTCATGATGCGTGCTGGGGTCAAGGATACAATGCGCGACAAGTATGGAGCCGCGTACTATTTGATCCATAGAGCTGATTTACATTCCCTGTTACTGCGCGCAGTTCTGGCCAATGATCCTAATGCAATCTCCCCAGGCTTTCGTGTGGTTGAACTGAGTCAGTCTGGGTCGAGCGTAGATATTTATTTCGAAAATGAAGAGTCAGCATCTGGAGACTTGCTCATTGGCTGCGATGGTATTCACTCAGATGTGCGGAGTAGCTTATTTGGCCCTAGTGAACCTCAGTATACGGGGCAATCAGCCTGGCGTGGCATGGTGCCAGCGGATGATTTGCCAGATACAGTTATAGAACCGGGCATGACGTCTTGGATCGGCGAAGACAAACACATAATTCAATATCCAGTACGGCAGGGGAAATTAATCAATTACGTCGCCATCGTTGTCCTTGAAGAGTGGGCGGAAGAAGGTTGGAACCGGCCTGCACCGATCGATGAAGTCGTAACTGCATTTTCAGATTGGCACCATGACGTCAAAAAATTATTGGCTTCAACTCCCGCCGACAATTGCTACAAATGGGGCTTGTTTGTTCGCGACCCCTTAAAGACGTGGACAGTAGGCCGGGCGACGTTGCTCGGAGACGCCGCACACCCAACTCTTCCGTTCGCCGCCCAAGGCTCTGCGATGGCCATCGAAGATGCCATAGTTTTGGGTCGCGCCCTAGCCGAGAACGAAAATGTTGAAAGCGCATTGAAAGTCTATGAAGACACACGTCTTTCGCGCACCGCCTGGTTGGTCGAGCATGCGCGACAGGCGACTAAGCTCTACCAGCGCGTCCACGGGGATAAATCAAAAGAGCGGGCTGCAAGCGTAGATGAGATATATAGCTATGATGCGGTCCAATGCCCTCTCGGCGTATCTTCATAGCACCACGTCACTAAAGCGTGCGACGCTCACTATTTAGAATAGGATAACAATTATGGTGACATTAGTAGTCGGTGGAACGGGAAAAGTCGGATCGGTTGCGGTCAGGCATCTGGTCGACAAAGGTCGCGCTGTTCGGGTCATTACGCATTCTCCCGACAAAGAGTCATCAATCCCTTCGGGTGTGGAGGTTGCACGTGGTGATCTTGATAAGCCAGAGACTATCGTCCCAGCTTTCAATGGCGTTGATGAATTGGTCCTCGTGCTGCAAGTCAATCCCAATGAGCAGGCCAGAGGTCTGGCGGCTGTTGAAGCAGCGAAAGCGGCCGGCGTAAAGCGATTGGTCTTTTTGTCTCTGGTCCATGGGCCAGGGACCGAGTTGGTGCCCTTCTATCAAAGTAAGTTGGCGATTGAAGCCGCATTCAAGCAATCAGATATGGAATGGGCAGTTGTTCGATCCAGTAGCTTCTTCCAATCAGATGCCGGTCTAAAATCTGAAATTTTGAACCAGGGGGTATTTAGTGCGCCGATTGGTTCGATGGGTGTTAGCCGTATTGATACACGTGACGTGGGCTATGCGGTTGCAGAGGCGATGACCAAAGAACCCTTCGAGACGGGAGAGTTTCGCATATTTGGACCAGAAGCTTTGACAGGTGAAAGCATTGCTCAAATATATTCAAAGCTTCTCGGAAAACCTGTCCGATATTTTGGCGATGACTTAGATGAATGGGCCGCATTCAAAGGAGATGCATTTCCTCCGTGGTCTCTTAATGCACTCAGAAATATGTATGGTGCGATTCAAAAGACTGGTATGAAACCTGAAGAAGGCGAAAAGAAAAGCAGCCTTCTTCCTGAAGACCTTACAACCTTTGAAACATTCGCGCGTGGGCTGGTGAGTACGGGCACGATATCCGTCTCATAACTGTGGGTGGCCCTTGGTCGCTCACTTTGCCTAAAAATATGTAGGATTTTGAGAATATATGGACGTTGAACTACAAGGCCTCTCCGAAGAGGATTCTTATGCACTTTTTAGCCAAGTCATTATTCCCCGCCCCATTGCTTGGGTATTGAGTGACAACGGGGAAGAGCATGGGGATGAACGCTGGAACCTTGGACCTTTTTCCTATTTTAATGGCATCACCAGCGATCCGCCCATGGTCATGTTCTCAATCGGCGATGGTATGGCCGGTAAGGTCAAAGATACTCACCACAATTTGCGTAATAATCCTGAGTGCGTCATCAGTTTGGCGTGCGTCGACCAAGCAAAAGACATGCAAAATTCCGCCGAAGACCTGCCTGCCGGCGAGAGTGAAGTCAAAAAATTTAATATCGTCTTGAGCGACTGGGACTGGCCAATACCCCGCGTAGAAGCGGCGCCGGTGTCGATGGGTTGTTTCGCGCGTCAGTTCACCCGCGTGGGCAATACTGAACAAATCTTGGTGTTTGCTGAAATCTCTCGTCTTTGGTTGCGAGATGATGTGGGAAAGATTGACGCCAAAGGTAAGGTGCGAATTGATGTGGAAGCCTTCAACCCTTTGGCCCGTGTCGGCAAAGGAGCTTATGCCCGACTGTCAGAGGTTTTTTGGGTTTAAGAGGTCTCTCTAACCCTAAGTCTGGTTGGCTGTGTGTGCAGTCATGAGCGAGCTATTCTCATGCGATTTCCCTGTTAAACAGGGAATTTACAGGGAAAATTTTAGTTTTCGAGCCGGTTCGCTTAAAGCTGCGGCCCGTAGCCCGCAGACTATCCGGGTTCTAGTGCCTAATTCCCTAAAAACAGGAACAGGGAATTTAAAATCAATAACAGGGAAGTTTACTGTTGTAACAGGGACGCTTATGCGCGTTTTTTTGGTGGCGTAGTTCAGTGGATGGGGTTTTCGGAAAGGACAAGTTTGGTTATCTCCACATGCTGATGGTCAGATTCGATCTAGTGCCTCAAATACGACCCGCTCCGCTGACTCGAGTGCTCCCTCCATGCCGCGGTTAGATACCGCCGTATGCTCACCACAGAAGAACAGCCTACCGTGGGGGTTCGCCATCTCCGACCTGAACGCTGAGATTTGCCCTGGTCGGAATACGGCCCAGTCACCGGCAGAAAATGGTTCCATCCCCCAAGAATGATAGTGGACGGCCTTCACTTTGCCCTTGGCTGCGGGGCGGGCAGCCTCAAGTTCCTGTATGACCAAAGCCTTGGCGTGCTCTGGGCCGAGCCGGTCCAACCGGGCTGCGTCGTGGCCACGTGTCCATGATACCAATGCGTTGACGTCATCGCTCTCGCCGTAGCGGGTGCCGGTGATGATGCCCGCTGGGCCGTTTGTCCAGGTCATGGGGCCAAGGCCGTCATTTACCCAGAACGGTTCTTTGGTCTCTAACACGGTGATGGTGATCTTCATGAAAGGCAGCGTGTACACAGCTTGTTGCTGTGCGCCGGACAGCGTCGGCGAAATGTCCACGTACTTAAGAGTTGAGAAGGGAAAGGAGCAGATGGCTATTTTGGCCGAGTACCGTGATCCGTTCGCGCAGCCTACCTCGACACCTGCGTCAGACAGATCAATAGACTGGACTTCCTGGTTCAGACGTACCTCAGTGCTGAGTTCTTTGGCCATGCCGTTAATGATGTCGGTGTTGCCGCCGGGCGCGCCGAACATATTGGGTGCGCCTTCGCTTTGCTGTTTGTTCCAGGATTGGATGAAAAACATCATCAGCGCAGACACATCGTGCGCAGATGTCCCGTAACCCACATTGGTGTTGTAGCTGAGTTTAATCTCGGCGTCGCTGAGTCCTTGAGCCTTCAAAAAGTCGTAGAACGGCACGTCCAAGTTAAAGCTCTTTGGGTCACTCCAGTCACCGGGATCTGCGAGGGGATTGTGTTTCGCTAGAACGCCAGAAGCTAGCTCCCACGGCATTTTGTCCCTGTTGTGGGGAGCAAAAGGGTTTTGCGGTGAGCCAGCCCAGTCTGTTTTTGCAATGACTTTCTGATCCAATGCGAGCACCGGTGCGCCGTCCATCATCACGCGTGGTAAGTAGTCGAATAATTCGACCCTCGTGCGCGCAGCCAGGTCGCGCATACGACCGTAGCCGGCGGCGATGGTCTGGCCACCCAATTCAACGAACCCATTGGGCATCTTGTGGGTGAGGACCTTGCCGCCAATGCGGTCGCGACCTTCCAGCACAAGGACGCTGTAACCGAGTTCTTCCAGCAGCAAGGCCGATTGCAGCCCTGATAATCCTGCCCCGAGGACCACCACATCAGCCTTGTCCTGGGCCCGAGCGGAGCGTGAACGAATGGCGGCGGAGCCGGTCAGCGCCGCTGCGCCAAGACCTTTGACCATGGACCGGCGGCTCGGGAGCATTGTGCTAAAGACCCAACGCTGCACGCGGGTCCGCATACACTTTCGGATGCATGCGTTTGGTCAATGCTAGGATGTCCGCTGGCATCTCGTCAAAGGAACGGACCTTCGCCCCAAACCCGCGGGAGATCATGTTGCCCGGGTGTCCAGGCATCTTGAGCCAGGGCGACCAGGTTAGGATGTCATTGAAGTACCAGTCTGAAAGCGGATTGCCATTGGATGGGTCCGCTACGTCTGCGAGCTTACCCTTGAATGTGCTCCAATCGTTCACGCCGAAGATCAGCTTGCGCTCGCCGTCGTCGCTTCTAAGTGTGGTCATGTCGTCACCAAAAACCCAGACTTCATCACCCTGGATAAAGCTTGGCCCGATTGGGCTTGCGTGATCGACAAGGGTGCCATCTCTTTCAATCATGGGTCCTTTGACCCCATCTTTCGTAATGAGGCGCTTCATTGGTGCGGCGGGAAAAAGTGAGATGTCGACCGTTTCTCCGGTCCAAGGATTATCAAACTTCTCCAGTACTTCGCCAGTTGCGGTGTCCGTGTAAGCGACCATGCTGATGGCGGTAGTTTCGTAGGTGCCGTCTTCTCCGACGTCTGTGGTTCCTAGCACGGATGCAAGTTTAATGTCCCACATGGGCGTGGCGACGGGCCCCTCTTGCCCCATCCTCCGGAGATTGGCCCAAAAGAAGGCAATGCTATCGTCCATGGTGTGCGCAAGCTTGCGGAAAATCATCAGGTTGTGGTCAGGGTTGGATGGATCAAGCTTGAGCAAGTCTGATTGCGCAAGTGCCTGCCGCCCAAAGGTGGCGGATATGAAAGGGGCCGCGCCCAATGTTCCCAGTGCCGTTCTACGTTTCATGTTGTGCTCCCTTACCACGTGCGGTTCGAAAAGAAATATTGGGCAGCCTCTTCGGGAGTATCCGGTTGATAGTCGGTCTGTAAATTTGGCGGATTTGGTGTCGTATACTGTTCGTAAACCGGCATCACCATTGCTAAGGGAATGTCAGGGAGGCGGTGGGTCTTGCGGAACTGCGCGATGGGGATGGCAGCGGTAATGTGTTCCTCATGAAATGACTCAGCCATGTCTATCTCGCGCCCAAAAGGACCGTAAATGCTGGTGCCGCCCGGGCCGGAATAGGCCGGGAAGCCCGGTTGGTCAGGTGAAAGTGACTGGTTGGTGGTGATGACGTAATTCTGGTTGAACAAAGCGGCAGACTTGGAGTCCTCAACACTAAACCCACCGGACGAAAAGCGTACACAGATCTCAGCACCTTTGATGGCAAGCGCCCGGTGAAGATCAGGGTCATAGGGTGAGACGGTCAGTGAAAGGTTCCCAATATCAGTGTGTGCGATGGGCAGAACCGCGTCTGCGCCGTACATCTCAATGTACTGGTCCAATACGTCCCAAACAGACGTGGTAAACATGGTCCATGTGGGGCTCAGCCGCACGTTGTGCAGTTTCCAATGCTGAGCCGCAACTTCTCCATCAGGTCCGATGAGAACTCCGATCAAGAGTAAGTGTCCAGGCCAATCGTCACTTTTGGCATAGGTGCCGAACGCAATGTAGCAGCCGTATTCCTTGGCCTTTTTGCCAAGAGCTTCGGTTTCCTTGCCAGGAATTTCGATGGTGACCTTCAGCGCCTCTTCACGCGTCCATGGGTTCCAGCCCATAATTGGTTGTTCGTGAAAGCACACCAGATCCTGGTGGCCGGGGAAGCCATTGGCTTGGTCAAGGCTTTCCAGCATAGCGTTCAGGTTGCTAGTCATCACCTTTTTCGGGTCATCGGGGTCGGCGGCCCGGATCGGGGATTGAACAGCGGTTACGCGGATTACGTCTTTGCGGAGCGGGGCTGTTACGTATTTCCCGTCAACCGGTAGTATTACGCCAGCACTGCGAGAGTCTTGCGCCATGACTTTTGATGCGCCGGGCCCCAGAAGGCCAGCGCTCAGAGCAGCTGCACTCGTGCCAGCAAAGCCCTTTAAAACGGATTTTCTGCTGATGCCGCTAAGCTTTGGGTTGATGTCGTCGGTCATGTCTCAAGTCCTCCTAGGTGCGCGTGTGGGATAAAATGGATTGGGCGAACAGTCAGGTTCTCTGGGTGATCAACTGCACCACTTTGATTGCACGGTGTTCGGTGTGGCTGCTAGGGCCCGCAGCCACCTTTACAGAACAATTTTGGTGTTTTCAAAATTACGTTCTAAATCAGTTTCTTAACCTTATTTCCATCAAAATTCTAAATTTCTAGACCTCTGCAGCCTAACCTCAAGGCAAGTACCAAATCGTTGAGGTCCAGGCATGTCAAAATCGATCCGCATGCGTGTATCATCTTATTTTCCCCGCAAGTACGCATTGACCAGATAGGCATGATCCCAATCGGGATGCTGGGAGTTCCCAAGGCGCAGAATCATCAAGTCTTCCGATGGCACCATGAACACGACCCGGAAGCCACCGCCTTCCATCATCCGCACGTCATCGGCAATAAATGGCTCGGAATGCGGAATGACGCCGGGGTCGTCCTCGAAGTAGGTGCGCATCGCTATATAGGGCGTACCCAGCCAGAGGCCGATACCGAAGCGCGGGTTGGCCGACGACGGCGTCGCCATCGTATCCACCCAGCCTTTGGGCAGCACCTGCTCGCCGTTCCATTTTCCGCCGGTCAGCATCAAGGTGCCAAACCGGGCCCAATCCCTCGGCGTTGCGCGCATGCAGCACATGACGCGCGCGACACCGTCCGGTCTATCGAACTGAAACGCCGCATCCTCGGCGCCGATTTTCCGCCAAACCCGGTCTGACAGAATTTTTTGAATTGGTTCGCCCATCGCCCGTTCGATTACCAGCGCCAGCAGCTGCATATTTTCCTGGGCCACCTCGAACTTTGTGCCGGGTTCATTGGTCTTCTCGTAGGCGAGCGCTGCCCTAACGACGTCACCGCAGTACACAAGGCAGAGATCCTTGTTGCCGTAGATCTGCTCCAGGCCAAGTGAAGGTGCGACCTCTAGCCCAGATGCATTCTGCGCCAGATGCCGCACAGTAATGGCGCCGCGCGGATCGTTCTGCCATTCCGCAATGTATTCACCTATGGGATCGTCCAGATCAAGTACCCCATCCGCGACCGCGAAACCCAGCACCATGGGTGTGACGCTGCGGGTGATCGCACGCCCGTTGGTCAGAATATCCGGCTCACCCTGTTGCCAGTACCGCTCCAGCTGCACTTTGCCGTTCTGCACTATGATCAGCGCATAAGTGTCTCGAGCCTCAGCCCAATCAGCGAGAGCGTCGAGCTTGTCCGTCGGAAGCTCCGTTTCTCCCGGTGCCGCTGCCAGTAGAAAATCGCCGCCTGATCCAGCAATGACCGCATTGGGCCAATAAAAATATGGATCAGGCTCGAAGACGTTGTCTGGCGTAGAGGTCATTCGCCACCAAAACACCGGGTCACTGTAGATCGGTTCTTCAAGCGCAATGTTCGGATCCGCGACAGCAGGTGGAAAGACCTGGCCACTTGCCGGGCTGGCCATGGAGAGCATCAGGATCGCAATTACAGTCTTCAGTGAGGTCACTTTTTAGTCCTCTCGAGCATGCAATTGGGCACAGTGATCGACTACGATGGCGGCCTAAGATATATCAGCGCCGAAGTGATTATTGTGACCAGATGAAACTGGTGGCGTTCAAACAGGGCTAGATCAGAACCATATTATGGTTCAATTGAGGTGGCGTGAATAGGCGCCCTTCCGAAAACGCCATCCGTTTGAAAGGCATTGTCAGAGGAGGTTCACTTGCTCAAACCTAGGGCTAAGTTTTGTATGAGCTAGATGGGTGGCTGGCGCCATTGACACAGAGCGGCTGCGCGCTCCGTCTTGAAGTTAATGGCGATGGCAACCCCTCTTGGTTTTGCGGTATTCTTCCCGACGCGAGTGATGCCGATTCACACGCAAGGTTCATCGACCAGCGCTGGCTGGACAATACGGTTCCGGCCCTACAGTTTGGTGATTTTAACACCAAGCCGGGGCTGAAAAGCGAA
>JAQWQC010000018.1 GCA_029245025.1 Rhodospirillaceae bacterium | reverse complement strand
AAAGCAGCGCCAAAGTTTTGAGGAGGAGAAAATGACAAACGACAACTCAACCGAAATTGCGCGAGGCATCATAAAGGCGAAACTTTTTTTCTGGTTGATGCGAAATCCGCGATATATCGTTTACCCCATTCTAGTTTTCGGTGCTCTCATGTTCTTCGGTGGGGAATCACAGAAGGAGCAACGCGCCGAGCAGGCAGTCCAGGAACAGCAACGCCAAAAGCAGATCAAAGAAGATGCTAAAAATTGGAGAGACAAAGTGCGCTAACCCTTGAGATGAGACAAGTTGTCTTATTGCGAGTCACATGAAGTCATGAATTGATCGGTTATTTTCTATTGCGCAATACGGGACAAACCTGCGTCTGTGCCAACCGGTTCCTTGTGCAAGACGGCGTGTACGATGCCTTTGCAGACAAGCTGGCCAAAGCGGTCGCAGAGTCTGGCCGATATTATGAAGAGGGCTCAGGCGAGCAGAAATTCTACTACAAGGTTGCTCAGTCGGAGTCCGGTGGCTCTGCGCCGGAGCAAGGCGAGCGGAAGTATTATGACAATGCCGAAGCCGCGCAGACGACTGGTGGCGACGGTCAGCCAGCCGGCGAGTCACTCTATGAAAAAGCGCAACGCGTGGAAGCCCAGACTGGCGGCCATGGCGGTGCTGGCCAAGAGCCGAAGAAATTATACGGCGAGCTTGAGTTGTACTCAGATGTCGCCGGGTTCGGGGACGAACCAGTCGTTGCTGGGGAGGTTGTTGTTGATCCGGTGACTGCATAAGAGCGAATGCGCTCCTAATACTGCTGTTGATACTCGGGCGTGGACGGTGTTCACGCCCTTTCCTTTTGTGCTCTCGCAAGATAGACCGTGTCTCGAGCGGCGTTCGTGCTCATAATACAACGATTTCATTGAGGCCGTCTTATCGTGCGCCAGGCTCAAAGCCCACTTCCAGAAGATAATGCTCGTCGGCGAGGCGACATTGATGTCCTGCGTTCGCTATGGCCGTTCCTATGGCCGAGCGGGGACCTTGAAATCCGCGCCCGCGTTGTCTTTGCTTTGCTGGCAATCGTCGCAGCGAAAGTAGCGAACGTATTTGTTCCCTACTTCATGAAACTGGTCGTCGACTCACTGGACGGAAATGTTTTGGCGTTACCGCTCTGGATTATTCTTGCCTATGGCACAGCGCGCCTTTTGTCGCTCGCCTTTGGCCAGGTCCGAGATGCGGTGTTTGCTAAAGTTGGCGTCCGCGCTGTTCGTAAATCAGCCCTCGCTATCCTTGAGCACCTGCATCGCCTTTCCCTCCGTTACCACTTGCAACGTCAGACTGGAGGGCTGTCAAGATCCATCGAGCGCGGCACTGTGGCGATACAAACACTGCTTTCGATTACACTCTTCAATCTATTTCCGACGTTGTTCGAAGTTGGATTGGTAACCGTCATTTTATGGGGCGCCTTCGACGCCTGGTTCGCTTTCGCCACATTCTCAACAGTGGCTGTGTATGTTTTGTTTACCGGCTACACCACGGAATGGCGTCTCAAGTTCCGGCGCGAAATGAACAAGCTGGATAACCAAGCCAATACCCGCGCTATCGACAGTTTGCTCAACTACGAAACCGTCAAAGCCTTTGGTAATGAGAAGCTGGAAACGGAAGAATACGATTCCGTGATGGGCGAGTATGAGCGGGCCTCTGTTCGTACACAGGTTTCTCTGGCGTACATGAACATTGGTCAGTCCGCGATCATCTCGATTGGTGTCACGATACTCATGATTATGGCCGGCTATGGCGTCGTCACTGGAACGATGACCCAAGGCGATTTTGTCATGGTGAATACCTACATGTTGCAATTGGCGCAGCCCCTCAATTTCTTTGGGTTCGTCTACCGCAACATCAAGCAAGCCCTCGTCGATCTGGAAAAGATGTTTGATATTTTGGATGAGGTGCCAGAGGTCAAAGACAAAGATGGCGCAGTGGATCTAGAAGTAAACGGCGGCCACATTACATTCGAGAATGTGACCTTTGCTTACGATGAGCGTCGACCAATCTTAAGAGGTGTCTCATTTGATGTGCCTGCCGGCAGGTCTGTTGCAATTGTTGGGTCTACCGGGTCAGGTAAGTCGACCATTGGGCGTCTGCTTTTTCGGATGTATGACGTGACCGGCGGCGTCATAAAAGTTGATGGCCAGGATATTTCAGATGTTACGCAAGATAGTTTGCGTGAAAAAATCGGAATAGTTCCCCAGGATACGGTCCTTTTTAACAACACCCTTGGCTATAACCTGGCGTATGCGAAAGCAGGTGCAGATGGTGAGGCGGTCGAGAACGCGGCTCGCATGGCCTATATCGATGAATTTATTTCATCCTTGCCAGATGGCTACGACACTCTCGTTGGTGAGCGTGGTCTCAAGCTCTCGGGCGGTGAAAAGCAACGTGTCGCCATTGCCCGCGTAATTCTCAAGGGGTCGCCGATCTTGATTTTCGATGAGGCGACGTCTGCGCTCGATACCCACACGGAAAAGGAAATTCAGGCCAACTTGGCCGAGGTGAGCGCTGGACGCACTACAGTCATGATCGCGCACCGATTGTCGACCATTGTTGATGCCGATGAGATCCTTGTTCTGGAAGACGGTGAGGTGGTTGAGCGTGGCGCTCACGCCGACCTTATTGCGGCGAATGGACCCTACGCGTCTGCATGGCAGCGCCAGCAAAAATCGTTTGCTGACGCATCAGTTGACGAAACAGGTGAGTTGAAGCCTATTATTGAGGAGGATGGCGTAACCCAATAGCTGCCCTTGTTTGGCATAGGTCATGTCTTCAACCGGGGCTCTGGGTGAAACTGCGAAACCAAAGAGAAGAAAGGTCGGTGGGATGCCCAAAGATAAAACTGAAAAGCCGTCTGTGAAACAGATCAAAGGTCGTAATCCACATTTTTTTAACGACCCAAATACCGATCGGTTATTGACCATGGTGATGGAACTTGCGTCGGAAGTTTCAGTCATGAGAGACCGTCTCGATACGCACGAACGGCTGGCTGCAGCTAAAGGGGTTTATTCCGAGGGTGACGTTGAGAACTTTCGTCCAAACGAACAAGAAGCCGTCGCTCGCGAAGAGTGGCGGAGTAAGTTCCTGGACCGCATTCTGAACGCTCTCTACACGGAATACGATAACGAAAAACCATCTAGTTGACCGCACGGGGTATGGAAGTCCGGTGTTCGCCTATATGTAGGTTACCGGAAGTGCTGTTGTGAACTTCATGTCTTCCATGGCAAAACTTGAACTCACGTCTGAGAACTCAACCATCTCAATCAGCTTTTTGTACACCTCGTCGTAGGCGCCTATGTCGGGCACGACGATGCGCAGCAAATAGTCGATCTCACCGGACAGGCGGTAAGCTTCAACGACCTCGGGAATTGAATCGAGCGCCGACTTAAACTTTCCAAGCCAATCTGTTTCGTGATGCCGGGTCTTAACGGCAACAAACACGGTAACCCCTACATTCAATTTGTGGCGATCCAGAAGGGCAACGCGTTTTCGAATCACCCCTTCTGCTTCAAGTTTCTGGATGCGGCGCCAACAGGGTGTTGTCGACAGGCCAACGTGGCTGGCGACTTCAGCGACAGGCATCATGGCATCATCTTGAAGAAGGGTTAGAATCTTCTTGTCCTTATCGTCCATAGAACAAAATTACCCCTAAAATCATTAGAATAGAATGTTGTTCTGATTATTGTTGTTCAAGCGCGACTAGATCGCAAACAAATTTTGTCGATTCAGATGTATATTTCTCCAATAAAGTTGTGGAGATCGTGAGTGTCCAGCCTTAAGCGTTTGTTTAGTGAGCATCCAAAATCCGTCAATGAGACCTACCTTGAGCATCTGATGTTTGCGACAGGGTTTGGCCTACGTATGCTCATTGGCGGATTGGCCTGCGTTGTACACGGTCTCTTACCTTTCTTGTTCAAGCGCACCGGCAGTCAGTGCGTTTGCGAACTCCATGCTCAGTTGAATGTATCTGGCCGTCCCCTATCAGATGTCCCGGTCCAGACAGGTCGAGCAACCCTGAGCTAAGAGCCCTCGGTGCTGCGCTGAACCAAGTCCCGTTGTTCTTTTAAGTATCGTCCGAGAAACACTGTCCCGGGCTTATCAGAAGCGGTTATCAAGTTTGCCAGTTACCGAGCTGCCAGTAATGCAAAGGTTCTTCTTGCAGCGTTGTATTGGCGCCAGGATGGCGGGAACCGTCATAATGACGCTAATCCATGTTTCCCGTGAGATGATTAGGCAAGGCGCAGTACGATCCGCCCAACTGTGGTGATGCGGGCGTCGCAGGGAATCCTCCGCTGCAAAAGTCTCGATCCTGTCATTATTGCGAAACAGGTCTTACGCATGTTTGAGGTAGCCCGACTTTATGAACTCGCCTGCCTGATCGTCGGTCAAGTAATGACAGAGCGTGTATCCGTTAGCGTAGGCCAGAACAGTCAGGTCGGAAGATTTAAAAGGCATGGCGATGTCCCTTATTGGTTCAACAAGAGAAATATACAATATAAATTGTTATAACGGGATGTAACATCTGCGGAGAAACAGGGGTCGGTTGAAAATATTGAAAGATACCGAACGCATTGGGCACTAAATAGGCCGGAGTTGGTGTGGGTCCAGAAAAGGACTTAATTACAGAGGCTTAAGGTCAATCAGCCATTAGCCGGTATTCCGGCTTAGCCATATGACCCGTCCCTTGACTTCCAAATCATCGTCTTTGAGGCTCGCTTGAGAGGGGTAGTTGGGATTATCGCTTTTGACCATTAATAATTTTGAGCTGGGCTGTCGTATGAGCCTCTTAACCATCAATTCGTCGCCTTCCTGATAACGGATCACGTAAAGGCCGTCTCGGCTGCATTGCCGAATTGCGCGGTCCACGAGGATGAAATCACCATCTTGCAGCGTGTCCCACATTGAATCTCCGGCGACCCGAATGACGGCCAAGTTGTCGGGTGTGGAGGCGGTCAGGCTTTTAAGCCAATCCTGGCGGAAAACATCGTGATAGAGCGGTTGTGGCGTTTCAGTATTAAGGGCGCCAGGACCTGCAGAGGCCCGGGCGTCATATACTGGAACCATTGCAAAAGCTTGGCCATCGAGTTTAAAGAAGGCTTTATCATCTCCTTGTTCGGATATGGTTGCCATATCTGGTTCAAATGACCACGCCGGTGGAGCGTCGGCCCGCCCACCTGTGGAGCGCGCCAAATTAACCTGACCCTTGCCATGACGCAGCCAGTGCATGGGTACATTGAGCGATTCAGCGAGTTCTACAATGTATCTAGGACGGCTAACCTTGCCGGATTCCAATTGATCAATTGACTGCTGTTTAACACCAATGCGGCCGGCTAGCTCAGCCTGGCTCCAGCTAAGGGCGAGCCGGCATTGTCGAACGCGGGCGCCAAGAGTCATTTCCTGTACCCCTTAACAATGAGTCATTCTACGAAACTAGCAAGTTATAGTATAAACAACAACATAACTTGTCGTGCTCCATCTGCCACGGAAGTGTGCGATTTATGCCGTCTATGACGATTTTCCTGGCCCTTAGGAAGAATTTGTTAATAGTCTGTGGATAACCTTCCCATGAGAGAAGGGGATACTTCGCAAACAAAATAAAGAGCCGAACATGGCTGAAGACGCACAAAAAGGCGCGGGTTCGCCCAGCGCAGGGGTTGGTTCGCCTGAGCCATCCGTCAAATCGAATGGCAAAAGCAAAAAGGGTTCGCCCAAGCCAAACGCTGGTCAAGCACTGACGCGGGCGTGGCAAAAGGCTGGCTCACCGTTTGCGGCCAAAAAGCCTCAGGTAAGCAAGCCCTCGGTATCTGTTGATGCCAACAAGAGCGCGGTCATTGCTCCAGTCAGCCCCATGTCATGGGCCAATGCCAAAAAGCCGATTTCTGTTGGTATTGGGCTCAGCATAGTTTGGTTGGCGATTTTCGCTTTCTATATTACGCGCACACTCGGTTGGTCCGAATTCTTCCTTCTTCTCCCTCCGGAATTTGGTGGGTTATTCGCTGTTGGCCTCATGCCGATCGCGTTCCTGTGGTTGCTGATTGCGTTTATTGATCGTGGCCGTCAGCTTTCCAAAGAGGGAGAAGCCCTTCGAGTCCACCTTGCTCGTCTTACCTATCCAGCCGATGGCGAGTCAGAAAACGTCGCAGCCGCAGCAGCATCTTTAAAACGTCAAGCAGACGCGTTGACAGAAGCTGGGCAGTTTGTTTCTGAACGATTGCAAGATATTCAGGCTCAACTGGAGCGGAGCACCGAGAAATTATCAACTGTCACAGGGCAGCTTGAGACTGGGACGAGTGCATCGGCAGCTGCGGTCACTAAACAAGTTAATAAGTTAAAAGACTCAATCGTCGGCGCCGCTAGCGTGAGTCAAAAGGTAGAAAGTGCCTTACGTCGACAGCAAGAATTCATCGGCTCTGCGTCTCAAAAGACATTGGCTCAAGTCAATACTATGAGTGGTGCCCTAGAAGGGCAAGTTACGCGTTTGAATACGGCGACTGAGCGCGCTAAAGGATTGTCTGCTGCTATTGCTCAGCAGGTCGCACGACAAGAAGAGAACCTGACGTCCTCTAATGCAACTTCACAGATTAATGCGAACAAGATGGCTAAAGCTGTTGCTAATCATGTTGAAGAAATTGAGGAGGTTGCCAAACGGGTGGAAGGTAACGTCACGGATATTGTAGATGGGTTTAAAGATCAATCTAAAAACCTGGAAGAATTATTTATAAAGCAGCGTACTGAGCTGACTTCCGCTGGTGATCGTATTGATGATCTAAGCACAAAGGTGAATGCCCGCATTGGTCAGCAGACAGCAAGTCTCGACCATGTTATCGAACGGGTTTTATCGCGCGTCAAAATTGTTGAAGATTCGCTCTCAATTCAAACGAAAGAACTTTCAACCGCGTCTGATGGCGCTGTCGCTCGGCTGCGCGCTGTTGAAAGTATGATCAAAAGACAAGCAGACGCCGTAAGCGAAGCGGCTACTACGGTTGAAACGCGCCTCGCTCAGTCGAGCGATGAATTTGACGGTAAAAGTAGGGTGGTTACTGAGCGCTTTAAGACGGCGACAGAGGATCTTGATAAAGCTTCAGAAGTTGCCATTGAGCGCGCTGAAGTTATGGGTTCCACATCAGATGCGGTGATACAGAAGATTGACTCTGTTGGCGTTCATGTGCGTCAACACGCGGAACAATTGTCGCACAGTGCGGAACGCGCGGCGGCACAAGCGGAGAGCATTCGCGAAACGCTACGCCGACAAAATGAAGAACTTGAGACTACAGCTGGGTCACTCGCCACCCACGTCAAATTAAGCGAAGCCTCAATGGCGCAGCAATCCCGTCAAATGGGAGCTACGTCTGAGCAGGTACTGTCAAACGTCCGAAATATGTCTAACGTGCTTAGCCAAAATTCATCCGATTTGATGCATGCCAGCGCGCGCATCACTAAAGAGCTTGAGTCAATTCGTCAGGGGGTTGAGCAAACGGCAAACACGGCTATGGAAGCCGCCGATCAATCGGTTGAAAAAACCAGAGCCGTTGGCCGTGAAATTGGTGAGGAAGTTAAAGCGCTGTCGAACCTTACCGGTGAAGTTACAGAAGCGCTTAAAGGGTCTTTGGACGCATTGGATCAATCCAAAGACACGCTAAAAACGGCTACATCTTCTGCAAACATGAATCTCGAACAGGCAGCTGAGACCATCCGTGATCATGCACAGACTATAGATAAGGCAGCGGATCATGCGGGTGAACGCATGGACGTTATCGGTGACGGTATCCGGCAGCGGTCAGAAGATCTCACCACGGTTGCGGATGATGCACAATCGCGTCTCTCGGGGTTCCGAGAAGGCTTGCAAAAACTCATGTTAGATTTCGAAGAATCGACCAACCGTGGCGCGGCACAAGTGGCCATTGCTAGCGAACAAATGCGCACATCATTGGATGAGTTCGGTAAAACCTCCGAGCGTATCGTCGGAGGTGTTCGCCAGACTGATAGTGGCTTCCGCAATGAGCTAGAAAATCTCGGCACGTCGGCTGATAAAGCCGTTGCCCGCGTTGAAGTAGTTTTGAAAACGTTGCGCAAGCACGCCGGAATCATGGTCGACGCGAGTAACGAAATCACCGACCAAACCGCCAAAGCTAGCTCCACCTTCCAGCGTCAGGTAGAAGAGTTGCTGTACTCCTCCAACAAGGCTTCAACCAGTGCTAAAAAACTAGATGACACTAATGATAAAGCTAAGACGGCGAAGTTCATGGAAGAAACTGCCTATGTCTTTGAGCAGCTACACTCCTTGTCTGTCGATATTGCGCGCATCTTCGAGCCATCTGTCGAAGAAGAATTGTGGAAGCTCTATCATAAAGGCGACCAATCGGTCTTCTTGCGTCATGTCAATAAGTCACTCGGTCGTCAAAAGCTGTCTGCGATCCAGACGAAGTACGAGACAGACGAGAAATTCCGTACGTTGGTTATGCGCTACCTCAAAGAATACTCTTCTCTGGTTAAACACGCCCGTGCGACAGACCGAGCTGAGTTTCTTACTACTACATTCTCAACCTCCGACCTTGGCAAGCTTAACATGCTTTTGTCGAAGGCAATGGAGAGTGCGTCAGCAACAGAAGAAAGTTAGATCAGATCACAACCTTGATAGTAGGCAGAGCATGTAGTGCTCGATCCCTTGCTGCTTGGTGATCGACAATTGGGGTGGGGTATGTCTGCCCCTGAGAGTGCCCGGACATCTCTAAAACCTCACCGCTCGCCGTCCAAGGTTTGTGGATGACTGCTTCGGCAGGGTGGCGATCTCCGGCACCCAACGCCGTACGTAGTAGGGTCCATCCGCATCGAATTTCTCGCCTTGGATAATGGGATTGAAAACCCGAAAGTAAGGGGCCGCATCAGCACCGCACCCTGCCACCCATTGCTAATTCGCTATTTTAGACGCCAGGTCTGCGTCAACTAGGGTATCCCAAAACCAGGCTTCTCCATCGCGCCAATGGATCAATAAATGTTTGACCAGAAAAGAGGCGACGATCATGCGGACGCGATTATGCATTGTGGAGCAGCGATAGACGCGCAGATTAAGACCAATGGAGGTTTTGTTTTTGTTACACACCCATATTCACAGCTGTAAGCTGCCAAGCATTATCATGGTGCATAAGGAGACGGCGACGAATGTATGACATTATTGGTGACATACATGGGCAAGCGAAAGAACTGGAGCTTCTCTTAGAGCAGCTGGGGTATCGTCGAAATGGAGGGTCTTTTACTCATGAAACCCGACAAGTCATCTTTTTGGGTGATTTTATAGATCGAGGTGACCATCAACGCGGGGTGCTCGACATCGTGAGGCCGATGGTCGACCAACGTGGTGCTTATGCTGTTATGGGCAATCATGAGTATAACGCGATCGCATACTTTACTGAGAAGCCAGAAGGGGGCTTTCTCAGAGACCGATCAGAGAAGAATGCGAGTCAACATGAGAAATTCCTAGCGGCATTCGACAGCCGTCCCGAGGAGTGGAGGGAGGTAATCGATTGGTTCAAAACGTTACCCTTATGGTTAGATTTGGATGGCCTTCGTATTGTGCACGCATGTTGGGATGGGGAATACATTAGGAAAATACAGGTGGCGCACGGCGGTGACAGTCATTTAAGTGACGCGCTCCTTTTTGCTTCAGCTGATAAAGCAAATTGGCAGCATGCTGCGATAGAAACTCTTCTAAAAGGCAAAGAAATTCTGCTTCCAGGCGGTCAATCTTTTACAGATAAAGATGGTCATACACGCCATGAGATACGTGTTCGCTGGTGGAGCGCGAACAAGACCTATCGCAGTTCTTACTTTGGACCCGCAAGTGCCCTTACTCATATCCCAGACGATGAGATCACAGGTGATCACATGGTCGAATATGGCAGATCGGAGAAGCCTGTGTTTTTCGGGCATTACTGGCTTGAGGGTGATCCCGCAATCCTAGCGCCAAATGTTGCTTGTGTGGATTACAGTGGGGCAAAACCCGGTGGAAAATTAGTTGCCTATCGGTGGGACGGCGAGCAAGAACTTAAATCTAGTAATTTCGCTTATGTGGAGAGAGATTCGTGCTCTAACCTTAATGCTGATTAGTTAAGAGATTGAAGCTCAATCCGATACGGCTGAGTAGAATTCGGTCCAATTGTCGATGAGGTAGGAATTGCAGTGGCTTCCTGAATGATGTTGTTAATCTCACCGATCAACATGAGCCTAAGTTCGGGATTTGTTTTCAGAATATTCGTTAGATTGGTCACAAATCCAGTAACTACCAATGTCATCACGCTGTTTTTTAAAACCCTGGTTGGTTGGGCTTGCGATAGACGTAAGCCTTCCACAGACGGTCTTGCCTCAAACCGTCAATCCGCAATACCTTGAAAACGTCCGGGCTCTCTCAAACCAACTGGACCACTCATAGGGGGCAGGTCATAGTTGCTTTATTTTTAAAAGAGAGTCATGGAAGAAACATGACAATATTCAGCGATTCCGACTATCTCAAAATCAGGGAAAGACTCGAAGACACAAATGTCTTTAGCATTCTAGGACTTGAAAACTATGAGATTCGCCATTCAAATTTTCTAGCGTGGGTTCTCAATCCGCACGAGACACATAATCTTGGCTCGAACATATGTAAAAATTTGATACAGCAATTGTTTCCTAAGTTTTCTGGCGATATACGCAATATTTCAATTGAAAGAGAAAAATTTAATATTGATATTCTGATTGAATGTAAAAACGATGTCTTAGTCTTAGAAAATAAAATTAGATCGAAAGACCACTCAAAACAGCTACAGAGATACAGACAAAAAATTCAAACAGATAAGCGGTATGCCAATAAAGAGAAACATTATTCATACCTTACGTTACACGGTGAAGAGCCTACTGATATTAGCGAAGGGAATTACTGGAGCCTTGCAAGCTACAAAGAACTAACAAAAAAACTGAAAGAGCTAAGCAAGGAGTTACAGAAAACTCTTGATCACAAAAACTTAAATTTTATTAATGACTATGTGTTTTCTATGGAGGCGCATACTCTTAAAAACCATGAGATTAATGCTTTGGCGAAATCTCTTTCAACAACATACAAAGAGGAGATACTCGAGTTAGCAGGGTCAAACGATAAAATTGAGTTTAAAAAAAATAATCATCAGCGAGCTATCGAGTTTATAAAGGCAAACTCCGCTTTTTACACTGGAAATGGATTCTTTCGACGAGATAATTACTTCTACGAAGCCTTCTCTGAAGGATTAAAAAGGCATAATTTTAAAATTTCTGAACCAGGAATAAATCAAACGACTTATTTCTCTTTTACGAAAAATAATTTGCAAACAGTTCCATTTAATTTGCAATTTAGATTCGATGAAAAACAAAAAAACCTCAGCTTTGCAGGCGTAATTCAACCTGAGACTTCTGAGAATTTAGCCTTGAGACAAAGACTTTTAGCTTCACGAGAAGATTTTAAAAGCGTTGAGGGGTTTGTGTCTTCTCCTAGAGGTGTCAGGCACGTGGGTGTGTTTATCAAGAAAATAGCATTCAACCCTTTGGATTATAAAAAAGAAAAAATGAACGAACTTCTCTACAGATTTATGCTGAGAGAAATCCTCCCAGAAGCCAACGTTACCTGTACGATCGTTCAGAATATATTAGGTCATGATCTAGGATTAGATTCATGATCGAAATCTGCGCTATTACCGGCGTATTGCAATATTAGGATCGAAAAACGAATAGGAGATTGGCTGACAGATGCACTATTTGTAGGATTTAGAATGATAAATATTACGGCTGGTTGGGAAAAACGGGACGGCAGAACTATTTGTCGCTGGATGCTAGCGTGGTTCGTTATTGAAGATGATGCTTTGATAGGTGCTGCCGCAGGCTATTCCGGAGGGGGTAGCTTTCAGTTAGAGATGTTCTGCGCGAAATATAAAGGCAACGAATTAACGTCTTTAATGATAGATGTTGAGGATAAAATCACAGGCCAAGAAATAGTTTTCTTTGAAGATGTACCGCAAGAATCGCTGGACCTGTGCGAACAGTGTGAAGATGTTATTTTGGACTGGGTTGATCGTGAAGCCTGGTACGAGGCTGACCAATTGCTGCTTAAAAACAGCAAGAAAGAGATTTGTACCGGAAGTGGTGATTTATTGGTTTTCTCTAATCAATCGAGCATCTTTGCAAAACCTATTCTGGAAAGCCTCGGGGTTACGGCTGCTCCTACTCACTCATGACTCAAATATGGCTATCTCACTTATTGACCCTAAAAAAACAGCGAAATTAATGCATGTGTGTTAATTTTCGATGTCAGGTTAGTAATCAAAAACAATTTAAAAAAAGGAGTTTTCGATAATGGGGAAATTATTCAAAGCAGTTATTACTCTATCAGCAGACTTTAAAGCGGAGTTGGGTGAAACCAAAGAGAAGTTTCATACTGATCTAGCAAGAGGTGAGATGTGCCTCTCTGGTAGTTATGAGTTAGAGGGGATTTGCTCTGACGTTGCTATATATCCGGACAAGGTAATCGATGGAAAAATGTCGATAAAACCTGAGGACAAGCATTTCCATGTCAATCTGTCAGGGAGGGTCGAGATAGAATTTGATCCTGAGTACGATCAAGACTTCATTGATTTTCTGCAAACTGACTCCCTCGAGGTGTGCAGCGAACACTTATACGATGCTGACCTTAACTATTACCCAATAATGGGGGCGACACCACTAGTGATTGGAACCTTATCCGCGAAGAACTAATCGAGAAACATGACCTACGGTCAAAGCAATGATGCCATTTTCCTCTCTCCGCTGTGACCACAGTGTGACAGGCGTGATTTCTGGAATGCCGACGTACTCCGTCGAGTCAGCTAAGCGACTCAAATGCTTAGAGAAAAAATGGTGGGCGATACTGGGATTGAACCAGTGACCTCTCGCGTGTGAAGCGAGCGCTCTCCCGCTGAGCTAATCGCCCGTTAATAAATTGGCTCCCGAGGGAAGCCCGGCTGTATACGAGCCGGGTTATCGACCGTCAAGTCGACCGCCGGAGAAGGGTGCGGTGATTGCCCGCCCCCAAATGCCACCATTCTTTGCCTTTATCGTGCCATGGCTCCGTGGCATGGTGTGTCCAAACTGCATGAGGTCAAACGCGGCTCGGCAGTTCGTTCTTAATCATGCCGGAAATGTTTCATGCCTACTCCCCAGACCACCGCCATCGTATTGGCCGCCGGGATGGGGACACGAATGCGCTCGGATACGCCGAAGGTGATGCACCGTCTTGCCGGTCTCCCTTTGGTCGATCATGTGCTAGCAGGGTTAGCAGCTGCCGGAATCAAAAAGGCGACCGTGGTTCTGGGACCAGAAATGGCCGATCAGACAGCCCGCTTTGCGCCTCATGACACGGTTATTCAAACCGAGCGTCTTGGCACGGGTCACGCGGTCAAAGTTGCCTTGGAGGCTCAAAACCCAGGTGAGTCTGATGTGCTTGTGGTCTATGCCGACACCCCACTGCTCACAACCGACACGATCAACGACCTCCTCAACGAGAAACAGAACGCGGCGATCGCGGTTCTCGGGTTTCGACCGGAGGAGCCTGGTGCATATGGACGCCTTCTCACCGAAGGGGATCACGTTGAGTCGATTGTTGAAGCGGCCGACGCCACACCTGATGAGCTTGTGGTGGATCTGTGCAACTCCGGTGTCCTGGTTGCCAATGGGCAGAAGCTGGGCGGTTGGGTAAAAGCGCTCAAGAACGACAACACCAAGGGCGAATACTATTTAACTCATGTCGTCGCATTGGCGCGGCAGGACGGTGACACCTGTGTGTACACCGAAGGCGAGGTCGACGAGCTGATCGGGATCAACAACCGCGCCGACTTGGCGGCGGCCGAAGAAATTGCCCAAAATCGATATCGTGCGGCGGCGATGGCGGGGGGTGTCACATTGCAAGACCCCAGCAGCGTTTTTCTGTGTCATGACACGACCTTCGGAACAGATGTTGAGGTCGGGCCGTTCACGGTCTTTGGTCCGGGCGTCACTGTTGGTAGCCACGTCACCATCAAGGGTTTTTGCCATTTCGAGAATGCCACGATTGGCGATAGGGCGGTTGTTGGGCCCTACGCCCGGTTGCGCCCCGGAGCCGAATTGGATGAGAATTCACATATCGGCAATTTTGTCGAAATCAAAAACGCTCACATAGAGTCTGGAGCAAAAGTTAATCACCTAACCTATGTTGGCGATGCCCGCGTGGGTCCGGGAGCGAACGTCGGGGCAGGAACCATCACGGCCAATTACGATGGCTTCAATAAATCACATACGGATATCGGAGCAGGTGCGTCTATCGGATCCAACACGGTTCTCGTGGCGCCGGTCAGCGTCGGTGATGGTGCAATTACCGGTGCAGGGACTGTCGTACGCAAAGATGTGCCTGCCAATACCATCGCTGTCTCAGAGGCAGCGCAGAAAAATCGTGAAGACATGGCCGACGCGTACCGTGCGCGTCAAAAAGCCGTCAAAGAGTCGAAAGCCAAGGACAGCTAAAGCATGTGCGGCATCATTGGCATCATAGGCGTCAACGAGGTTACGCCGTTTTTGATCGAGAGTCTGAAACGTCTAGAATACCGAGGATATGATTCTGCGGGCGTTGCAACAGTTTATGACGGCGTGGTTCATCGCTGCCGTGCTGAAGGCAAAATCGTCAACCTCGAGCAACGCCTAGCCGATGAGCCCACCGCTGGTACGTTGGGAATTGGTCACACCCGGTGGGCGACCCATGGCGCCGCCAACGAAACCAACGCGCATCCGCACTCAGATGGCCGGGTTGTCGTTGTCCACAACGGCATAATCGAAAATTTTCAGTCCCTGCGAGATCGCCTTATAGCAGCTGGACGAACGTTTGAGTCAGAAACTGATTCAGAGGTTGTCGTTCATCTCATCGCGTCGCACTTGGATGAAGGGCTGGATCATGAAGCGGCGGTACAGGCCGCGCTTGGTGAGTTGCAGGGAGCATATGCGCTTACGGTTCTTTTTTCTGACCGGCCGGATATTCTAATCGGTGCACGCCATGGCCCACCGCTGGCCGTCGGCTTCGGTGATGGTGAAATGTTTGTCGGGTCCGACGCATTAGCGTTGGCTCAGATGACACAAAAAATTGCTTATCTTGAAGATGGTGATTGGGTCGTACTGACGCGGGATGGAATGTCGGTGCGCACTGTCGACGGAACGGTGGTTAAACGTGAAGCGTGCGAGACAGCAATGTCAGGTGCATTGATCGGTAAAGGCGAATATCGCCATTTCATGATCAAAGAGATTCATGAACAGCCCCAAGTGGTAGGTGACACACTCACCGCGTTCATTAATCCAGGAGATCGCACTGTCGCGCTGCCTGATTTGCCATTCGACGTGAAAACAGTTCCGAAAGTGACCATCGTTGCCTGCGGCACCGCCTATTTAGCGGGGCTGGTCGCTAAATATTGGATCGAGCAAACTGCTGGGGTGCCGGTCGACGTCGATATCGCGTCTGAGTTCCGCTATCGAGAACCACCACTGCCCGATGGCGGCTTGGCGCTATTCATTTCTCAATCAGGGGAGACGGCAGATACGCTCGCCGCGCTGCGCTATTGTAAATCAAAGGGGCAGCACATTGTTTCCATCGTCAACGTGACGGAAAGCACCATCGCACGAGAGTCCGATGTCGTTCTGCATACGCTGGCGGGACCCGAAATCGGTGTTGCGTCGACTAAAGCATTCTCAACTCAGCTCGCGGTGTTGGCCGCCTTGGCCGTCGGTATGGCGCGTGGTCGAGATGCCATCGACCTCGCTGCAGAACAGCACTTGATGACAGCTTTGGCCGAGGTCCCGGCACGGATAGCCGAGTTCTTACACCGAGAGTCGGAGGTCCACGAGATCGCGCAGTCGTTGATCGAGGTTAAAGACGTTCTCTATCTGGGCCGCGGGTTGTCCTATCCCATCGCCTTAGAAGGGGCGTTGAAGCTAAAAGAAATTTCATACATCCATGCGGAGGGCTATGCCGCCGGGGAAATGAAGCACGGTCCCATCGCCCTCGTCGACGAGCACATGCCGGTTGTAGTGCTGGCGCCCTCGGATGATCTTTTTGCTAAAACCGCTTCAAATATCGAGCAGGTGATGGCGCGGGGTGGGCAGGTGATTGCTGTTACAGATCCACAAGGCCGTGAGCGCCTTGAGGGATTGGCCACTCACATAATTGAAGTTCCGGCGATAGACCCTTTGGTTGTACCGCTTCTGTATGCGGTTCCCGTGCAGTTACTGGCCTATCACACAGCTGTTCTGAAGGGCACAGATGTGGATCAGCCCCGCAATTTGGCTAAAAGCGTTACGGTGGAGTAGTTTGTAACTCTTTAATTAGAGTTACAAACTATCCATGCGACTGATTAGGGCTTAATTCTATTGACTACAGCACGTGTCATGCTTGCGAGCCAAATACCACCTGCACCAATTGCCCCTGCATCTACGATAGAATTCAGATAACCGCCAACAGCGGGAATCACTTCGAGACTGTCTGCAACAGCAGGTGCTGCTAATGCCACCAACAGGTAGGCAGTTCTTTCACCTATCTCATTCAATGGGGAGGTAACGCCTGATACAAGCCCTACTACCAATATAGCAAGACTGCCCATTGGGATTTCAACAAACGCACCAACAACAGCAAGCAAGACGATAACAATGATTAGACCTTTATCGAGATTCATGATCGATTCCTCTGCACTCATTTTTGGTTGTAGTTGTAGTTGAAGTATTAGTTATTGGAATACCTACGAATTCCCGGCATCCCCAAAAACCCTTACATATTTGTGGGGGTAATGTAAATCCTACGTTAGATTTACTGGATTCTTATCCAAATATGGGGCTGGTTTAATTTTTAAGCATAGAAAAGCGTTAAGTGACGCGGGCATTCTTGGTCGTCTAATGCATGGAATTTTGGGGCGTCAAAGAGAAGGTGCTTGGTAAACCGCTTGATGGACCTGATGACATCAGAAACATAATTTGTCTCTGCCCTAAACATCATGATCAATTTGACGCTTCTTTATTTTACATTGATGTTGACACTCTCGAGATAAAAGGCCTGGCGGGATTTGAGGGAAAGAAACTTAATCTCTCAAAGAAACACAAATTATTAGTGAGTTCTTTGAATATGATAAGCAACTATATGAAAAGGCAAAATATCTATGACGGTCGTTGGAATAAAGTCTGTTGCGGTGGCGTAGATTCGAACAGTTATTTAATGGATTAGAGAAAGTCTAAGTCTCATGGATAAATATAAAATAATTGACAGGATCTTATTAGTCGCAATCGTTCTATATGCGTTAATCATTGCGATAGGTTTTAACAATACTGGTTATGACGCTAATAATTCAGGTCTATGGGAACTGATAAATACTCTCAACCTTCATGCATGCCGTGTTCGTCCGTTTGGCCCAGAGATTTGGATCTGTGATACAAATTACATGCAGCTTGTTATTTTAACTGCGCTAATAGTTATCTATGTATTTTCTAAAAAATATTATACTAAGCGATGAAAAAAGTTAGAAATTAAAGGGTACAATCAAATCACTATTCAAATCTAATTTGGTACTGTCGAGTAGCTTTAACTGTATATTTTGCAACATCAAATTCTGCGTTTCAGTTCAAAATAATCAACTTCTCACATACGAAGTTAGCTACTCCTAAATACAGATGATTCTCTTCAAACTCATTTCTCACACGAAATATGAGTGACAGATGAGTTAGAGAAGATTTAGCGCACGATGCAAACTCAGATTGTATCGTCTTTAGCTATTGGGAGGCGCAACGCGCTGTGAACTCTGTGATGACCCCGGCATCTAAATTATCTACAAAATGACCGAGAATGCCCCCAGTTGATGACGCGTCAAATTGCACGGTGTAATGAAAACCTCCCGACTCAGGCGGCGAGTATCCAAGGTCTGTCTCAATATCAGGAATTTTGTACAGACCATGTGCCTTTGCTGCCAAAACTGGTGACTCCCATGTTCCCACAGATAAACTCTGGTCTTGAGAGTCGGTAAAATCTAGCTTGAACGATTTGGCTACGTCAGAAGTATTCGTAATCGAAATTCGACTGGGATAAGTCGTTATTTTTGACGAATGAACATTCGTTAAATAATTTCTACTCTCTGCAGCTTTACTGCAGACAGAAAAATTAGTTAAGGATCCTCCTGTTGGGTTCCAAACAACATGCTGAATATATCCAATGAAATCTGACGTATAACTTATTGATAAAGTAGCAGCGTCGCTTTCTGCCAATTGACAAGCCTCAGTAAGTGAATCCATTCCGAGTTGTCCTGCGTAATTTGGCCTAACACCAACGCGACATATTTCCCTAAGAATGTTACCGCTCGCGTCTGAGAACTGTATTGCAACCTCGCCAGCTGTATCGGTTGGATTAATAAAACGAAGATAAGATTGTATTCCAGAAGAAGCTGCAAAAATTGGAGCCATAACAACATCGTTAGCGGTATCTCTTGGGTATTCAATTACGTATACGGTTGTTGAATTCCCCGAAATATCGTTCCACTCTCCGGCTTCACCTATTCCTTGGCCTGCTGCTCTTCCAGTCGGCCATGCTTCAAGGCCTATTGCAGCATAATCCTGACCACCAGAACCGAAGTTATCTGGCTCACTGCCTAGTGGGCCGCTTCCCCAATTGTTGTATCGACCAGAAATAGGCGATCCAGTTTGGCCATCGCCGCTATAGAACTGGACATCGTTCACCCACGTCCAGGTCCCTTCTTGGCCGGTATCTGACGCGCCGAGCCACACATAAATAGCGCCTCCACCATCTGATACACCTGATGTGGCGCCACGGATAAATGATAATTGTGTTTGCAACCAATTAGCTATGTGGGTGTTCTCGCCTTCTGAACTGATAACAAGTAAGTCCCCACCAGCTGCTTGTGCGGCGCTTCTTGCTTGCTCCCAGGACACGTTACTAAGAACTAGCTCGTAGCGTTTAAAATTGTATACGGTTTCTAAGTTTCTTGTCTGTCCCATCGATGGGCTGGGGAGCAAAAAAATTAAGAAAACTAGAGAGATTGGTCTGAGCGACGTCAGAGATACTTTGATCATTTACTTCTGCTAAACCCAACCTTTATGAGGGCTAATCCAATAAAAATTACACTGGGATGAATGACTGATCTGTTAACACTCAACGTTAGTTATGTATACTTTTAATAGCAATAACTTCAGCTTGAACTGAGAAATAATGAAATAGAATTCCCCGTTCGAGGGTGGGCAAACACAGCTAACTTTAAAGCCACAAATTTATAACGTACAAAATTTACTGCGAGACACTTAATCTTTTCGACACATTAAACAAATCACAGAGATATATACTCCGCATGACAAATTTTGATTACGACCTGATCACCATCGGGGCGGGCTCCGGCGGTGTTCGCGCCAGTCGGCTTGCGGCCAGCTATGGTGGCAAAGTTGCTACCGTAGAGGAGAGCCGTGTCGGCGGAACCTGTGTCATGCGGGGCTGTGTTCCTAAGAAACTTCTGGTCTACGGTGCCCATTATGCGAGTCATTTTGAAGACGCGGTTGGGTTCGGTTGGACTGTGGGCGATGTTAGTCACGATTGGGGTGCCTTGGTCGCCGCTAAGGACAAAGAACTGAACCGTCTCGAACAGGTTTATCATCGCATGTTCAAGGATGTGGGCGTCTTTTTGCTGGAGGGACGTGGTGTTCTTTCTGATCCTCACACAGTTGAGGTGGGCGGCACGTCATACACAGCTGATAAAATTCTTATTGGTGTCGGCGGCTGGCCCTTCATTCCTAATATTCCCGGCCGGGAATATGTAATTACTTCTAACGAGGCGCTCGATCTCAAAGAACGGCCTGATCACATTATTATTGTTGGCGGTGGCTATATCGCACTCGAGTTCGCCGGTATTTTTAGGGCGCTCGGATCTAAGGTTGATGTGCTGATTCGATCTGGCTCTATTCTCCGTGGTTTTGATCACGATGTTTGTCGCACCGTTACCCAAGAGCTGGATAAGAAGGGTATCGTCATTCATCCAGATTGCGTGGTTCGGTCCATCGATAAATGCGACGACGGGCAGCTTTCAGTCATGGTTGATAACGGCAAAGAGATGGTCGTCGATCAAGTTATGTACGCAACCGGTCGGAACCCAAATACAAAAGGGATTGGGTTGGAAGAGGCTGGAGTTGTTTTAAACAAGAAAGGCGCAATCGTTGTCGACGAGTGGAATCGATCCAATGTCGAGAATATATTCGCTGTTGGTGATGTCACGGACCGAGTTAACCTTACCCCTGTCGCAATCAACGAGGGGCGTGTGTTCGCGGAATCGTTTTTCAACAATAGCCCAATGACGTTGGATTACACTAACATCGCTTCAGCGGTATTCACGCAGCCCACTGTTGGTACGGTGGGAATGACAGAAGAACAGGCGCGCAAAGACCACTCCGTAAAAATATACCTGTCTCGGTTTAAGGCGATGAAACATACACTGTCCGATCGGGACGAACGAATTATGATGAAAATAATTGTCGATAAAGACACGGATAAGGTGCTTGGCTGCCATATGGTCGGAGATGACTCGCCGGAGATTATTCAGGGACTGGCCGTTGCTCTGACATGCGGAGCCACCAAGGCACAATTTGACGCCACGATCGGTATTCACCCAACCGCGGCAGAAGAGTTCGTGACTATGCGCGATGCGGTGCCAGACTCCGCAGACGTCTAAATTCGACCACGCATCTTTAACTTAATTCAATAAATACAATGGCCTAAGGGCCTGCGTCCAACACGGTTCCAGGGCTCTTAGGGCGATGCTGCACGCTTTCATGCAAAAAGCCACAACACCTCTAATTCCCTGAAAACCCTGGAAATCCAGCGCCTAAGCCTCTATATCGCAGCATCCGTTCTAGACCACAGGATATTGAGGTTCCCATGACAACCGCATGGACGCGCGAAAGTTGGCGCGTCAAACCAATCGTGCAAGTTCCCGATTACACCAATCCGGCTGCGTTAAAAGCTGTTGAGCAACGTCTCAGCACGTTTCCACCATTGGTTTTCGCTGGTGAAGCTCGTTCGCTGAAGCGTTCGCTTGGCGATGTTGCTCAAGGCCGTGGTTTTCTTCTACAAGGCGGCGATTGCGCCGAGAGTTTTGCTGAGTTTCATCCTGACAATATCCGCGACACCTTCCGGGTGTTATTGCAGATGGCTGTTGTTCTGACATTTGGTGCCGGTGTGCCCATCGTCAAACTCGGGCGTATGGCTGGACAATTCGCAAAGCCACGATCATCGAATACCGAAAACGTCGACGGTGTCGAATTGCCGTCGTATCGCGGTGACATGGTCAATGGCATGGATTTCACGGCGGAGCAGCGTGAGCCAGATCCCGAGCGTTTGGTGCAGGCGTACAATCAGTCAGCTGCGACGCTGAACCTTTTGCGCGCGTTTTCACAGGGCGGCTATGCCGATTTGCACAAGGTGCACCAATGGACTCTGGGATTTGTTGCCGATAGCGCTCAGGGCGAGCGGTACCAAGACCTCGCTGATCGCATCCAGGAGGCACTGGCGTTCATGGAGGCGTGCGGCATCAATAGCCAAGCCGTGCCAAGTATGCGCGAGACCGACTTCTATACGTCGCATGAGTCACTGCTTCTCAATTACGAAGAAGCTTTGACCCGCATGGATTCGACGACCGGCCGTTGGTACGCTTGTGCCGCCCACTTCTTGTGGATTGGTGAGCGCACACGCCAACTAGACCACGCTCATGTCGAATTCTTACGCGGGGTTGATAATCCGATAGGCTTCAAAGCGGGGCCGACGGTCGACCCTGACGATGTCTTGCGGATGATTGATACGTTGAACCCCCAAAATGAAGCAGGGCGAATTACCATCATCACCCGGATGGGGGCAGAGAAGCTGCAAGACCATTTGCCGAAGTTAATTCAGACTGTCGAACGCGAAGGTAAGACGGTGGTATGGTCGTGTGATCCGATGCATGCCAACACAGAAAAAAGCTCAAGTGGTTACAAGACACGACATTTCGACAATGTCCTGGGTGAAGTGCGGAGCTTCTTCGATGTCCATCGCAGTGAAGGTACCCATGCTGGCGGTGTTCACTTCGAGATGACCGGCCAAGACGTCACAGAATGCGTTGGTGGAGCACAAGCGATTACTGAGGCTAGTCTTGGAGACCGCTATCACACCCACTGTGATCCGCGTCTTAACGCCAGCCAGGCGTTGGAGCTGGCGTTCTTGATGGCCGAAATGCTAAAGCAAGATCGTCAGGCGTCTGCGGCAAACGCGATCGCCTCTTAAGCGGTAGGTCTTTGCCGAACCCCGACGGGAGAAGGTGCGGTTAACGATGTCTGACAGACTTACCATCGCCTTAGCGCAGACCAATCCAACGGTCGGTGCTGTAGCGGAGAACGCTGATCTGATACGACAAGCCCGCGCGGACGCCAAAGCACAGGGCGCCGACCTGGTGGTCTTTTCGGAGCTCAATCTCAGTGGTTATCCGCCTGAAGATTTGGTACTGCGTTCTTCTTTTCTAGATGCCATCGAAGCGGCGGCCAACGACCTTGCAGCAGAAACGGGCGATGGAGGTCCAGCACTTATCATCGGAGCACCCTGGCGGGTTAATGGTGTGTGCTTCAACGCGGCATTGGTCATGGACGCCGGTGAGATCCAGGGCGTGCGGCTCAAGCACCATCTTCCAAATTATGGTGTCTTTGACGAAAAGCGTATCTTCGCGCCCGGCCCACCATCAGGGCCTGCGGTTGTCCGTGGTGTGCGCCTGGGTGTCCTTGTCTGTGAAGACATGTGGTTTGATGATGTCGCTGAGACTGTCTCCGAAACCGGCGCGGAGATGATCGTCGTCATTAATGGTTCGCCTTTTGAACTCGACAAAGATGATGTTCGCACCAGCCACGCTGTTGCGCGGGTGTCAGAGACCGGATTGCCATTGATTTATGTGAATCAAGTCGGCGGTCAGGATGACCTTGCGTTTGACGGAGGCTCCTTTGTTCTCAACGCCGACCGGTCCTTGGCCGTTCAAGCGCCGTGGTGGAAAACTGATTTGGTTCTTACGACGTGGATCCAGTCGGACGGCACGTGGTCATGCACGCCAGGCTTTGTGACGCCAGAACTCGACAGGTTAGAGAATATCTATCAGGCTATGGTTATTAGCTTACGTGACTACGTGAGTAAGAACGGGTTCCCCGGTGTCGTCTTGGGATTGTCCGGTGGTATTGATAGCGCGCTCAGCGCCGTCGTGGCTGTTGATGCCCTCGGCCCGGATAAAGTCCACTGCGTTATGATGCCATCACCCTACACGTCCCAAGACAGTATGGATGATGCTAGCGCTTTGGCTGTAAACTTGAACGTTAAACTTAACGCTATCGGAATCGGCGAGGCGATGACCGCATTCGATGGCATGTTGGAAACTCATTTTTCTGAGACCGCTCCCGATACGACGGAAGAGAACATCCAGTCCCGTATTCGTGGTCTCACGCTGATGGCGCTGTCCAACAAGTTCGGCCATATGGTGTTGTCGACCGGCAACAAGTCGGAGGTTAGCGTCGGTTATGCAACGCTCTACGGCGATATGTGCGGCGGCTATAACGTGCTTAAGGACGTATATAAGACCACCGTGACCGCATTGAGTGAATGGCGGAACACGCATGTACCAGAGGGGGCGTTAGGGTCGCCCGGCGCAGTAATGCCGGAGCGTATTATAACCAAGCCACCAACGGCAGAACTTCGGCCGGATCAGAAGGACGAAGACTCACTGCCCCCTTATGCTGAACTCGACGCCATTCTCAAAGGATTGATAGAGAACACGCGCAGTGTGTCTGAGGTTATTGCGGATGGTTATGACGCAGACACCGTGCGCCGCATTCACCGTTTGTTGCGTATCGCCGAGTATAAGCGGCGCCAGGCTTCGCCCGGTGTTAAGATCAGTCATCTCGCTTTTGGGCGGGACCACCGTTACCCCATCACCAACGCCTTTGATGGCGATGTTCCGAAAAGAAATTCACCATGAGCCCTGTTATTCGTTTTGCTCCTAGTCCCACCGGTCACCTTCACGTCGGCAACGCCCGCACTGCACTCATCAACTGGCTGTTTGCGCGGGCCAATGACGGTGAATTCATTCTCCGATTTGATGACACGGATGCCGAACGGAGCAAAGAAGAGTACGTAGAAGGTATTCGTGCTGACTTGAGTTGGTTGGGCGTCACCTGGGACCGAGAAGAACGTCAGTCCGCCCGACTTAACCGTTACAATGCGGTGGCAGATACGTTGAAAGAGACTGGGCGCTTATACGCCTGTTACGAAACAGCCGACGAGCTTGAATTCAAACGCAAGCGCCTCCGGGCCCAGCACAAACCGCCGGTCTATGATCGCGCCGCCCTGTCCTTAACTGATGACGAACGCGCCGCGCACGGAGCTGATGGTCGCAAACCCCACTGGCGCTTTAAACTCAGCCAGTCAGACGTCATCTGGTCTGATCTCGTGAGAGGCGATTGCAATTACAACACAGGCAATGTCAGTGACCCGGTGGTGATCCGTGAAGATGGCTCGTTTTTGTATCTGCTACCATCAGTTGTTGATGATATCGACCATGGTGTCACTCACATTCTTCGTGGCGAAGACCATGTAACCAACGGCGCGGTCCAGCTTGAGATGATGGATGCCGTCTCGCCGGGGGCTCGTGTTATTTATGGCCATGTGCCGTTGATCGCTGGCTCAGCTGGAGAAGGCTTATCCAAGCGCGCTGGCTCTCTTGGGTTGGCGGACTTAAGAGATCAACATCTCGAGCCGTTGTCCGTTTCGAGTATGTTAGCCCGGTTGGGCAGCTCAGAGGCGATTGATGTTTACACCGATCTTCCTGCGATGATTGCAGACTTTGATATCAGCCGGTATAGCCGGGCGACTGCTAAGTTTGATGCTCACGACCTCGAGTTCCTCAATGCCAAAGTGCTGCATCAAATGTCTTATGACGAAGCCGCCCCGCGTTTGGCGGCCCTAGTGAACGAGGATGGCGCGCTAACAACCCACGGCGAAGCGTTTTGGCAGGCCGTCCGCGGCAACCTAAAAAAATTCGACGACGCCAGTGGCTGGTGGGGGGTCTGTTTCTCGGCATTGGCGCCGTCTATTGAAGACACTGATTTCATGGCAGAGGCGGCCTCCCATCTCCCCGAGGGTGACTGGTCTGAAGAGACTTGGGGCCAATGGACTGGAGATCTAAAAAAAGCAACAGGACGAAAAGGCAAGGGACTCTTCTTGCCCTTGCGCATGGCCTTGACCGGTTTGGGTCATGGGCCCGAACTCAAACTTCTTCTGCCGTTGATTGGACGGGAACGCGTGCTGAAACGCATCCAGGGCGAAACGGCCTAAGCCACGATGTCCGGCACTGACACGACCAAAAAGTCCGTAAAACCTCTTGGAGGTGGAGCTGGTCCGGCGATTATTTTGGTTGAACCGCAATTGGCAGAAAACATCGGGACATCAGCTCGAGCCATGTATAATTGCGGCCTGACGGATATGCGTTTGGTTAAACCGAAGCAGGATTGGTTGTCGCCAAAGGCCATTGCCGCATCCTCAGGCGCGTCTGATGTTCTCAAGTCTGCGAAGGAATATGAGAGTACTGAAGATGCCGTTGCGGATATTGAGTTCCTAACCGCAACAACGGCGCGGCCGCGCGATATGATTAAGACGGTATGGACCCCGCGTCATGCTGGTGGAGAATTGGCCTCACGGGCGGAGGCGTGTACGAAGATTGGGATTCTGTTTGGGCGCGAGAAGTCAGGTCTCAAGAATCATGACATCGGTTTAGCCGACGTGATTATTGAAGCGCCGCTCAACCCGGCTTATTCCTCGCTAAACTTGGCACAGGCCGTCCTGGTTGTTGCCTACGAATGGTACCAGGCCAGTCAGGTCAGCGAACCGGAGACGATCCCCTACGGCATTACACGGCCGGCCAATAAAGATGAACTCAACCTTCTCTTTCAGCACCTCGAATACGAACTCGACACCTGCGGCTTTCTGCATGTGGAGGAAAAGCGCCCCAGCATGGTGCTGAATATTCGCGCCATGCTGCAACGGGCTGCGCTGACTGAACAGGAAGTTCGCACCCTACACGGTGTGATTACCGAACTGCGCTATGGCCGCCGTGACGAGTTTGACGAGCGCAGTGACTGGAAGAAAAAGGGAAAGCCTCCAGAGATGATCGATTAAGCCGCCTGTGCTTCGCCATGACTTAAGTCAATCTGGCCCAGAGAATGTGTGGTGACAGTTAAAAAAGACAGATTTGGGGGTGGCAGCCTGTCCTTATCCAGTGGGCTCTGCCGAGGCAACTGATTGACTTCCCAGGCCTTTTCCCTTAAGTCCCACACCTCATTCCCGGGAATGTGGGTGGTGCATCGCCCCGCTTTCTGGCGACCTGACGGGTCGGGTGGTAAGACTACCGGGACAAAAACACTAAAGAAACAAGGCGTTACATAATGACTAACCGAATTGCTTCAAAGCACAAGATCGACCGCCGTTTGGGGGTCAATCTTTGGGGCCGCGCCAAAAGCCCCGTCAATAAACGAGATTACGGCCCTGGCCAGCACGGCCAACGCCGCCGGAAACCGTCCGATTACGGTATCCAGCTGATGGCGAAGCAAAAGCTCAAGGGCTACTACGGCAACATCTCCGAGAAACAGTTCCTGCGGTATTACAAAGAAGCTGTGCGTCGAACCGGCGATACCTCGGAAAATCTAATCGGCATTCTCGAATGTCGCCTCGATGCCGTTATCTACCGCATGAAATTTGTCCCAACTGTGTTTGCCGCGCGCCAGGTCGTGTCCCACGGTCATATCAAGGTCAATGGCGTCAAAGTGACGATCCCGTCCTATATGGTTAAGACCGGCGATAAGGTAGAGTTGCGTGACAAGGCGAAGGCCATGGGTCTGATCCTCGACGCGATGGATTCACCGGAGCGTGATGTGCCCGACTATATTGAAGTTGATCACAACATGGGCCGAGGCAGCTTGACCCGTATTCCTCAGTTGGCTGATGTACCCTATCCGGTACAGATGGAGCCGAACCTCGTTGTTGAGTTTTACTCACGCTAAACCACAAGAATTTTGAACATAAATTCTTGTGGCGGCCGTCACCGTTATGGGAATTTTAAAAGGCCTCGCTTGTGCGAGGCCTTTTTGTTTGCCTTAAAGGGATGTAGCTGGTTCTACGACAAACCAGCCTTAAAGGTGTCTAGCAGTGCGGCCCAAGCCACTTCTGCCTGAGCTTCGTTATGGACCGAGCTGGTCGGCACACACCATCCATGGTCTGCGCCTTCGTAGACCTTGATGGTCGCGGGAACATTGGCCGCATCAAAGGCCGCACGTAAAATGTTTTTAACTTCAGGTTCCTTCTTATCGTCGTTGTCGGCCACACCAATATGATAATGCACTTTCATTCTTGGAATGAGCAGGTGCGGGCTATCTTCTCTGTCAGTCACAAGACCGCCGCCGTGGAAGGACCCTGCGGCGCCAATGCGGTCCGGCAACAATCCCGCGGTGCGCATGGTCAGTGGACCACCCATGCAATAACCGGTCGTCCCCATCTTGGAATTTAAATCGACCTGGTCTTGCGCGTCGAGCCAGGCCACGAAAGCTGCAGCATCCCGTTCTGCCGCACCAGGTGCAACTAGGTTGCCCATCAGCTTCATGGCGACCTCTCGGTCAGTAAAGAAATTAAAATCAGGGCCGGGCAGGGGTGCGCGGCCATCGCGATAAAACGGATTAGGAGCGAGAACCGCGTAGCCTTGCGAAGCTAGGCGCCGACCAATGTCATAAAACACTGGGCGCAGGCCCATGATGTCGGTCCACATCAAGACGCCTGGGTGTTTACCTTCTGTTGGGTGGAAAAACACAGCGTCACAGGTGCCGTCTGGAGTTTCGATATCGATCTCAGTTTCTGTAACGTCCATACCTTGGGCGGTCGCGGCTTTTAGCCCGGCTAAGCTTGCCGCCGCGACTGAAGCCGCACCAAAGGTGCGACGTGAAAGCGGTGCGGATGTGAAGCACTTATCATCACAATCCAAGTCAAATGCGTCATTGGCCATAATCTTTAACTCCCTGGTTTTGTGGCGGCACGTTCTCAATAGTCCAGCTTAACCCGCTGATCATGCTCCTGTCATGAGGGTCTCGATAGCCGTTCGACCTCTCGCTACCCGGTTAAAGGCCCCCTAAGATGCCAGAAGACAGAATGGGGATTCTTAGGAATGTCAGATCGAACCAGCGCAGGACGACCGAATTTCGTGATTGATCGCAGCCAGCGCCGTATCGGCCCGATTTGGCTGACACCAGGCATTGGACCCGTCAATGTTCTGACTCTCTTTTTCGCAGGGATGATGACCATCATCTTTGTCACCGGGATTGGTGTCCTCACACCTTATTTGCTCAACGAACACATCAAAATGCCGACCTCGGAGCAGGGCAATTTCATCGGCACTCTGACTGTGTATATCGAAATTATAGCCATCGCTCTGGTGATTCCCCTCGGAGCGTTGTCCGACAAAGTCGGTCGCGTCTATTTGTGGACCGGTGCCTTCGTATTGGTGGCGATCGCCTGCATCCTTCTTCCCGCGGCTCGCACGCCTGAAATGTTTATGCTCGGGCGTATTCTTATGGGCGCGGGCTTTGCTACCGGAACGCTGATGCTGGGCACGGTAATGGCGGACTATCCGCAGAACGCCTCACGCGGAAAAATCATCAGCATCAATGGATTTATCACCGGAGTTGGCGTTGTGTTGGTCGCGGCAATTGGCTTCTCCTTGTTGCCGGGTTTGTTTGCCGATCGCGGTTTCGATGCGGTGACAGCTGGTACTTATGCGTTCTGGGTGATCGCCGCCATCGCGACCGCAGCAGCTCTTGTTACATTGGCTGGTTTGAAAGACGGCCGACCTGAGAAGACGGAAGAGAAAGACCCTTTTCGCGTCAATTTAAAAAACGGCTTTGAAGAAACCAAAGACAACCCGCGTTTGAGTATTGCTGGGTTTGCGTATTTCGTATCGCGTGGTGATCTTATTGTCATGACGACCTTCCTGACGCTGTGGATTGTCGCCGTTGGCACCGACGCCGGTATGGAAACGACTGATGCAACGAAAACAGCGGGTCGTATCTTTGCCGTCTCGCAAACAGCCATGCTGTTGTTCATGCCGGTGATGGGATTTCTAGTTGACCGCTTTGATCGTGTCACAGTTCTGTCATTGTCCATGGGCATCGCCGCGGTCGGCTACTGTGTGTTGGGAATTGCAGGAGACCCCTACACCTCTCCCTTTATTTTTCCTGTCGCTATTCTCGCCGGAGCAGGGGAGGCCTGCATTTTGGTGTCTGGCCCTGCGCTGGTTGGTCAGGAAGCCACCGGTAAGCGGCGCGGTGCTGTCTTTGGCATGATGGGCTTCTGTGGCGCCCTCGGTGTACTCATCCATTCCAAGGTCTGCGGGATGCTGTTTGATGGTTTTACCTATCAAACGCCGTTTCTCTATATGGCCAGCCTGAACGCACTGGTTGCCCTTGGCGCTCTCATTGTACGTCTGAGGACCGGATCACAACACGTCGCCCAGCCTACTGCGGCGGAATAAATTCTCAAAAAATGTAGAGATTTGGCAAGAAAACGGCACTTTTCTGAACATGGAATGCACGGGTCACCTGGTTTTGTGTTGCTTGTTTTTTCCGCCCCCACTACCGATATGCCTAAATAACGGACTACTCGCATTTACGGGGATCTAACCATGAAATTGTCTCGTCGCGGCCTTATCGTCTCTGGACTCGCAGCTGGTGGGGGCCTCGCTGTTGCCTATGGCTTAGAGAGCCTGAAAGACGGAGATTCTAAGCCTAAATTTGGGGCTTCCACGCCAGACGATGCCGTTCTTCATGCCTATGTGAAAATCAGCCCTAGCGGCACCATCACCGTTGCCGTACCGCAGGCGGAATTGGGCCAGGGCGTGACAACCGCTCTGCCCATGTTGGTGGCCGAAGAACTGGACGCCGATTGGAACGACGTCAGATATGAATTGTCCCCGCTCGATAAAGACTACGGCTCATACGTGGTCGCGGAAGCGATCCCTCTGTTGTTTATGGACCCCGGTGCGCTGGCCGACTTCACCCGGAATGCCTTGTACAAGGTGACGCCACTGATCGGGCTGATTATCACCGGTGGGTCGAGTTCCATTCTCGGCAACTATAATTATCTCCGCACAGTCGGGTCGGCCACGCGGGCCATGCTGATACAGGCCGCGGCTACCGAATTGGATGTTCCTGAAAGCGAACTCACCACCGAGAATAGTAAAGTCATTCACGCCGCGTCTGGTCGCTCCTTGACCTACGGCGACCTGGCCGAAGCTGCCGCAGCCATTGCGCCGCCAGAAGATAACCCGGTCAAAGATCCCGACGAATTCAACATTCTCGAGCATTGGGTTAACCGCTTGGATACGCCAGAAAAGAGCGACGGCTCTGCTGTCTATGGCATTGATGTCACGATGCCAGGGATGCTTGATGCGGCCATTCGTCATAGCCCTGTCTTTGGCGGCAAATTGGATACCTACGATGTAGACTCAGCGATGGCCCGCGACGGGGTGATCGCCGTCGTGCCCGTACTCGAGAACGCTGTCGCTGTTGTGGCGGAAACCACCTGGGCCGCTCAGCAGGCTCTCAATGAGATGGACGTCACTTGGAAGATTCCCGAAGGCACGCCCTTCAGCACCAGCGCGGCACTGCCAAACTACACCTCCTTGTTTGACGCGGCAGAGGTCAATGTCCTGAACGAGGACGAGACCTTTGCGGCCGATTGGGACCGCGCCACCCAAACCGTAGAGGCGGTTTACGAAACACCATATTTGGCCCACGTCTGTATGGAACCCATGGGTTGTACAGCGCTCTATGAAGAGTCGGTCACTGATGACCCTGAAGACGCGAAAATTACTGTGTGGTCGCCCAGTCAATCCATCGGCCAGAGCGCCAGCCAAGCCGCGCGGATCGCCGAAGTCAAAAAAGAAAATGTCACCGTCCATGCTACCCTGATGGGGGGAGGCTTTGGTCGCCGCGCTGATATGGATTTTGTCCGCCAAGCCACGGCTATCGCCAAGGCATTGCCCGGCACGCCTGTGAAGCTCACATGGAGCCGTGAAGAAGATGTCCAGCAGGACACTTATCGTCCGGCGACCGCATCTCGATTCCGTGCAGGTCTTGATGACGACGGCAATCTGACGGCGCTGGATTTTGTCATCGTTGGCAAGCCCGTGAGTGCGGACTTCAATACCCGCAACGGCACCTTTGTTATGTTCGAGGCCAAAGACGACATCAGCATGGTTATGCCGATGAGCGACTCACCGTATGAATTCCCATCCATTCGCTTGGCGCTGAACGCCCAAGACAACCCGGTACCTAATGGCAACTGGCGCAGTGTGACCAACTCACACAATGCGTTTTATCAGGAAGCCTTTATGGATGAAGTCGCCGAGGCCGCCGGGAAAGACCCCGTCGCGTTCCGTCGCGAGCTTTTGTCTCATAAACCAGATTTTGTCGCCGCCTTGGATGAACTCGCCAAGAGAGGCGATTGGGACAAACCCCTGGCCGAGGGGCCCGAAGGGTCACGTCGGGGTAAGGGTATCGCCTTTGTTGAGGCCTTTGGATCCACGGTCGGGCAGATCGTTGAGGTGACCGTGGCCGCTAATGGCGATTTGAAGGTTGATCGCGTGGTTACGCTGGTTGATCCGCATACCGTTGTGAACCCCAACATCATCGAAGCCCAAATCGAAGGCTCGGTTATTGATGCCTTGTCCGCCGCACTATACGGCCAGATCGATGTGGAAGACGGCGCAGTGGTGCAGTCCAACTTCGACAGCTACCGCATGATGACCATGGCTGAGGTGCCGGAGATCGAAACTCATATCTTCGCCCAGGGCGGACACCCCGGCGGCATGGGCGAGGTGGGTGTGCCGTGCGTTGCCCCGGCCTTGACCAGTGCGATCTACAATGCCACTGGTCAGCGGATCCGCTCATTGCCGATCTCGATATCCGGACTGGTCAGTGTTTAATCGCTAGTCTGCCTTGCGAGGCCATCAGGTCAGCGACTTAAGATAGTTCGCAACCTCGTCAGACCACTCCACGGGCATTTCGTCGGTGATGTAGGCGCTGCCGCCAATTAATTCTGCATAGGTGAAATGCGGGAACATCTCCATGGTCCGTCCAGCCATTTCGTATAGCGTGTCGCCAGTATTGGTGAAAACCAGGACAGGCTGCGTCACCTGTGCCATCCCGGCGCCTGCGTCATAATGAAAAGCCGCATGATGCCCGTACCAAAACGGGCTGAGCCCCATTAGGGCTTGAATAACGTATCCCGTGCACAAATTAAGACCGTCAGGTTGGTTCTCAACCCAGCGCACCCGTTGCGTATACAAGTCTGCTAAATGTGACCCATCTTTTTTGCCGGTGAATGCTTTTTCGCGTGCCAGAGACGAATCAATGTACACCTGTTGCTCTTCCAGGGTCATTGGAGCCGGGCTGCAAAGCACGAGGGATTGAACCCTTTCCGCGTATGCGATGGCCGCCTCTGTCACAACCTTGGTTCCGGTGTGATGTCCACAGAGGTGCGCGGACTCAAGGCCTAAGTGATCCAGAACCACCGGTATGGAGGTCGCATAGTCAGAAATGGTTGGTGGACCTGGGGGTGGGTCGGACATTCCGAAGCCCGGCGTATCAATTCCAATGGCGCGGATACCGCGCTCCCGCAACGGACCATAAACGCGATCATACTGGCGGCTGGTCATGGGGGACTGGTGGCAGAGAATGAGGGGGATGTCGCCTTCTAGAGTGTCCTGATAATGGATCTGGCCGAATGGCCCTGATGCGTACCCGCGCTGCACGGCTTTGGATGTGTCGCTCATTCCACCCATCTGATCAGTGTGGTTCTCGGTCAGATGACCGTCTGCTGTCACGTGGCGTGGTGTGGCTGCAGTTGCGGTGGCAACGGCTAGTCCCGCTATAGCCCTGCGGCGACTTACGACATCAAGTATGCGTTCCATTTGAAATGCTCCTCAATCCAGTTCGACTGCTATGAACTGTAAGGCCGCGCATCAGCAAAAGGCAAAAACTTTAAGGTCCTGCGATTCTTCGAGTTGGCCTGTCAGTTACTAGAACTTGCGCTATTTTATGTAAGTCAGGAGACGGATCGTAGTTTTTGCGCTACATCCCTCTCATGACTGATCTCTCCACCTAGACTCCGCGGCCACGGCCGGGCGGTGTCATCCTCACCGGCACGACTATGCGCCTGGAGCCCTTGGAATGGGTGGCTCACGAGCAAGGGTTCTTCGCCGTTGTTGGCGGTAAAGAAAATGCACGGCTGTGGGATCATGTCTCTGTCGGACCTTACGTAGACCCGACGACGTTTCGTGAAATCTTCGAAAAACCCGTGCGGCAAATGGCTGGGAAACCATGGTCATTCGTGATGTGAGGTCTGACTCAATTCTCGGTATGTTCAGCTTTATGCGCATCCGCGAGCCCCACGGCAGCGCGGAGATTGGCTGTGTCGTGTGCGGGTACGCCTTACAACGCACACCCAAAGCAACCGAAGGTCTGTTGTAGATGGCCCGGCATGTGTTCGATGATCTCGGATATCGTCACTACGAGTGGAAGTGCGACGACAAGAATGCCGCCTCTATGCGGGCCGCAAAACGTTTTGGCTTCACCTACGAAGGCACCTTCCGCAATGACTCGGTGCAAAAGTGCTGTAACCGCGACATAGCCTGGCTATCGATCACCGATACGGAGTGGCCGTCTATTTCCGCTGCGTTAGATGCTTGGCTCGCACCGCAGAATTTCGACGCCGATGGGACTCAGATTCGAACGCTAGCGGAAGTGAGGGCCTACAGCTGACTAGGCTCCCCTTTTAGCATCACCGTCTTGGCTTCCAGATAGGGGCGTAGTCCCTCGACGCCGCCTTCGCGGCCCAGACCGGACTGCTTAAACCCACCGAAGGCGACGGCAAACGTTGCGGACGGCGCGCTTTGGCCAACCGTTCCCGTTCGCAGTTGACGGGCGATCCGATACGTTTTGTCCGCGTCGTTGGTGTAAACCGCGCCCGCCAGTCCGTAGGGAGAGTCGTTGGCGATGCGAATGGCATCTTCTTCTCTGTCGCATGGAATAACACATAGCACCGGCCCAAAAATTTCCTCTTGGGCAATGGTCATGCTGTTGTCCACGTTGGTGAATAGGGTTGGTTCAAAATAGTAACCACTGTCAATCCCAGCGGGCCGCTTTCCACCGGTGGCTAGTGTTGCGCCTTCGGCCACACCCTTGGCGATGTAGCTTTCCACTTTTTCCAATTGTTGTTTCATGGTGAGGGGACCCAACTTGACCTCCGGATCATAGGGGTCGCCAACGGTTACCGTCTCCATTTCTTTGACCAAGTGCTCAACCAAGGCGTCATGGCGATCGCGCGAGACAATGATGCGGGTGAGGCCAGCGCAGTTCTGGCCACTAAGGACGCAGATCCCGCCCACCAAACTTTTTGCCGCTGCTTCAAGATCATAGTCATCAAGAATGATGGCTGCTGACTTGCCACCCAGTTCTAGCGTCACACGAGCAATGCGCTCACCACAAACTGAGGCAATGCGTTGGCCGGTCGCCACGCTGCCGGTGAAACTGACTTTATCAACGTCGGGGTGGCGGACGAGATGATCCGAGGCGTCGCGCTCTGCGGTGATCAGGTTGAGCACCCCTGGGGGCAGGTCTGCCTCGTCTGCGCATTCGGCGATGATATAGGCTTCAATTGGGGTCTGGGGCGCTGGTTTCATGATGACGGAGCAGCCGGCCAGCAAGGCTGGCGCAATTTTTGTGAGCATGGTGGCAAGGGGTGCATTCCAAGGCGCTATTGTTGCCACCACACCCACGGGCTCACGCACGAGCAAATGAGTGCCCGATGACGCGGGGTGCCATTCAACGAAATCAAAACTAGAGGCTTGGTCGACGGACCGGTCTACCGCACTGATGGAATACTCTGGCGACATATTGGCCATCGACGTGATGACCCCGGCGGATTCCGTCCACGCCACGGCAAAGTCAGCGGCACGCGTGCGCAATACACGGGCGAACTCTTCTAAGTGCTTGGCACGGTCTTGCGGTGTCATGCGCGGCCACGGTCCGTCATCGAAGGCGGTGCGGGCTGCATCGACAGCGGCATCGACATCGGCCTCTAAAGCCTCGGCCACTTGAAACACGACCTCTTCGGACACGGG
>JAQWQC010000001.1 GCA_029245025.1 Rhodospirillaceae bacterium | reverse complement strand
ACCAGCATGGACCAGTCCCTGTTCGGTTATGCGGTCCCTGGCATCCAAGAGGAGTTTGGTGCTAGCTACAGTGACGTTGGCTGGATTCTTTCTATTTCATTCGTCTTTGCCGCGTTCACATCAGCCATCATTGGCACACTGACTGATCGTTACGGCAGGCGGACATTGTTTCTCTTTTGCCTGGCTTTTTCAGCTCTGCTGGTAGGGCTACATGCCTTTGTCATTGGCCTTATGAGCCTAACAATTCTTCGTATGTTTGCTTTTGGGCTCAGCAATGGGCTAGCGCCAATCACCAACGCTTTCGTGGCGGAAACCGCGCCCTCACGTTACCGCGGCATGATGGTAGCCCTCATCCAATGTGGTTATCCCATCGGTTGGTTCGTTGCGTCTTTGTTTGTTGTGCCGCTGATCGCTGTTTTTGGATGGCGCTATATCTTTGTGCCCGCTCTGCTCGTCATTCCCATTGCTTTTTTGCTTGTTCGCTATCTGCCTGAGAGCAAGCGTTTCACAGAAGCGAAAGCAAAGCGCGAAGCGGAAAGCCAAGCCGGGCCGTGTGCGCCTAAAGAGCCATTCTTTCAGCGTACTAAGGAGCTTTTTGCGCCTGACTTACGTAAACGTAGCATTATGATTTTCATCGCTTTCTTTTGCTTTGGCGGCGCTTATGCGGGAACGGCGTTCTTTTTTCCGGCGTACTTTAATGAATTTCGTGGGTATTCTATTGAGACGGCGACCAAGATCGTCGGTATGTCGTACGGCGTCGGCATACTTGGTTATATTGGTGTAGCATTCGTTGGCGAGTTTGTCCTGACTCGCCGGAATACAGTAGCGCTTTGGGCTATCCTCGGATCGCTAGCCACGCTCGGCCTGATGTGGCTGCCGGAAACCGAGTTTCAAGATATGCTCTGGTTCGGCATCATGGCTGCGTTCTTCTATGGCAACGCAGCCGCGCTTTCTATGTTCATGGCAGAAGTATTTCCCACCCGTGTCAGAGCAACGGCCGCCGGATTGGTGGGGTCATTTGCCCTTAACCTCGGACATGCGACATTTCCGGTCTTTGTTGCCTATGGCATTGAGACCATTGGCTGGCAGTGGTCTTTCACTCTTGCGGTCGTCCCCTTCATGCTAACCGCCGCGGCTGCGATTCTGACGCTCGACAACGTCAAGTCAGGGTTGGACCTGGAAGAGATCGCGCAATAGAGCTCACCCACTATTCTGTTTACTTGCTTTCTAGCCGACCCATTGCGCTGAGTAGTTTCCAGTCGCCATCTGTGTCTCGCGTCCACGTGTGCGGATCATATGGCGGACCATCTCATAGCCAGACTTTACCCGGCTATCTTTCTCTCACATGATCTCTGCCGCTGCCACGGTCGAGCGGATGGCGGCGAAAGAGTGGTCCAAGCCTTTAAAGCTCATGTGGGCGGTGCCGGCCACGTCCATAACGTCGGCCACGGCGGCAAGGTAATACAATTCCATAGCGGCCCACATGAGCGGCCAGTGCTTCCGTTCAGCCTCCGTCAAGGGTCTCACCGATTCATACCCTTCGATAAAGCTGTCCGAATATGCCTGGTCAATGCCGGCCAATTGGTTGCCCCATTCAAATAAGATCAAGTCACGGCAGAACCAGTCGGTGGAGCAACAGTCGAAATCGAAAAGAACAACGGTGCCGTCAGCGGTAAGGCAGGCATTCCCGGAATGAAAGTCTCCGTGCACGAAACCGGTGGGAACGTCTTCTTCCAACGCTGAAAGGCGGTCGCAAACGGCGTCAGTTGCGGCCTCAAAAAACGCTAAGTCATCGGGCCGGTGGGAAGCCATTCGACGCAGCTTAGGCAAAGGACCGCGGATCTTGCCGGCCAAGTCGAACGGGCGTTTGGTTTTCGGCCGGAAGTCTTCACCCAATTTGTGAATACCACCGATGAGCTCCCCGGCTGTCTTGTAAGGTTGGTGCTCCTCGCTGAATCCCAAGAGTTCACCGTCAACCCAGTGAAACAACGCCACAAAGCGCTGTCCTTCCGGAGCGGGAATGGAAAAGTAAAGGGTACCGTCCGTGCGCGGCACCGGCGTGAGGACCGAAAGCTCATTGCCCGACAAATGGGCGAGAAAGTCGGTCTGAAATGCGATTTCGTCTTCCGTTTGGCAATCATTGCGCCAAACCCGCGCGGCGTAGTGGGTTGTGCCGTCCCGTACCAGGAAGACATCGGCCATGTTGCGGGAGGCAAGACCGCAATAGGGAACGTCGGCCATGGGATAGCGTTTCGCGATCTCCTCAGCCAGGCTCGTCGCATCGGGAACGGAGCGCGTAATCGGAAACGTGCTGGGCATGGGAGGTCCTCTTACATGTTGATTTCTAAATAAAGTGGAGATTGTAGCTCATTCGTTTGAGCGATCTAGAATGCCCCTGACTGAAGACCTGCGTGCCGGTGATACGAATCCGCCCCTGGGCACCATTTTCTCTTTCAAGACGTGTACCCAATATTAGACACAGCTGTGCTCTACGCCTCTTCAAAAATGGCGACGTCATAAATACCGGTGTTGTCGCGTAAAGGTTTTATCTCCTGATATTCTTCAGAGTTCCAATACGATTGAGCGGCTTCGACGGACGGCCATTTGGAAATAACCATAACGCGATCATTGAAAATTTCACCTTCAACGTTGGTGAACGGTTCACCCCGAATCACATATTCAGCGCCGAGTTTATCCGTCAGATCTGCAGCGCGGTCGGCATACTTTTGAAAGTTTTCCGACCAATCATCAACTCTTGCAATTGAAACCACATAAGCAGCCATAAGTCTCTCCTTTCAAGTTAATCGGTCATTCTACACCCTATCTCTTGAAAATGAGTGGGCATTAGTAAGTAATGCGCGTCAAATAGAAGTCCAAGGTTGGTTGACGTATACCGCACGAGGTGCGTCATGTGTAACTCTTGCCGATAATGCTCAAGGCCAAAACGTAGGCGACTAAGACCCGGCCAAACCGGCGCCGCAGACGGCTTTCTGCCATCAGGTTCAAGCGTTCCGCAAGAACCTCGCTTGACCGGGAGTAAGACTCAGTGCGACGGTCAAGGTTCCGGAAACAGGGGGAAATAATGCCTCAAGACACAGACATCAACGCTGAAATCACCGCTATCATCAAAGGCATCTTTACCGCTTTCGAAGAGCACGATCCGGAAGGGATTGAAGGTCATATGCATCCCGACTCAACGGTATGGGATGTCTTCACACCGCAACTCATTCGCGGGACGGAAGAACGCAATAAATTCCACGCCGATGACCAGGAGCAAATGCAGGCCCGCGGCCCCCTCACATTGACTGTTGAAGACCCCGAGGTGAGCAGCTGGGACGATACAGCTATTGCCATGTACTACATTAATTATAGCTATGAGCCACCCAACGCGATGGAAGGGCGCGCGCGGATTACCGATGTGTTCCGCCGGATCAATAGCAAGTGGATGGTCGTACATCACCATGAAGGCGTAGTGCCGACTGGGATACCGCCGATCACTGAATGAGACGCAACAAGGACGCGGCCCAGGCTTTGATAAGTCTGCGCTGATGAATTACACACCCCGGACAATGCTTCATCACATTAGACACACTCCAAGGCCGACACTGTGACCCTCCCCCTTTCCGGACTTCGCGTGATCGAATTCTGCCATGTGGCAGCAGGACCCTTCTGCGCCATGACCCTGGCAGACATGGGTGCGGATGTAATCAAGGTAGAGCCCCTAAAGGGTGATGGCCTGCGGGCCTGGCCGCCACTATCCGACGGCTACAGCGAAAACTTTGCATCGATTAACAGAAACAAGCGTAGCATCGCCCTGGACTTGAAAACCGAGAAAGACCTCGACATCGCACGACGCTTGATCCTCTCTGCGGATGCGGTGGTCGAAAACAACCGCCCCGGCGTGATGGCTCGGCTTGGTCTTGGATATGACTCGTTCAAAGACAAAAAGCCTGGACTGGTCTACGCCTCAATATCCGCCTTCGGTCAGACTGGGCCCCGCGCGCAAGACGGGGGGTTTGACGTCACCGTGCAGGCCGCGTCCGGTGTGATGAGTGTCACCGGAGATCCAGATGGCATACCGGTCAAAGCAGGCGTGCCGATGTCTGACTTCGGTGCCGGCTTATATTCCGCCTTCGCAATTGTCTCTCTGCTGCGTCGGGTTGAAGCAGGCGGACCAGGGGGACACATCGACATGTCGATGTATGGCACCAACCTGGCATTCGCGGCCCTACAAACCAGTGAGTACTTTGGCACGGGCAAAGACCCGGTGCGCATGGGATCTTCTCATCCGCGCAATTCGCCTTATCAGGCTTACCCGGCGAAGGACGCGCACTTTGTGCTGGCCGCGGGTAACGACAAACTGTTTGCCTCGGTCTGCGAGGTCATCGGTCGCCCCGAACTAAAAGATGACCCACGCTTTTTGACAACGGGTGATAGAGCAAAGAACCAGATTGATCTGACCGCAATTCTAGAGCCGACCTTCGCGACAGAGCCGGTCAGTCACTGGATAGCGGCCTTTCGCCCCCACGGCATTCCGTGTGAGCCGATTAACCCTTACTCAGCAGCGCTGGGAGACCCTCTGGTCGAATACTTTGGCTGGGTTCAACCGCTGACTTTGCCGAACGGTGTGGAAACCACAACCTTTGCCAGCCCGATCGAAGTTGCCGGCGAAGACTTCCCGATCCGCAAAGGACCACCGGCCTTGGACGGCGACCACGACGACATCATTGCCGAGCTGGAGAATTTGGAAAAAGGCTCATGAGCGGTAAGTTTGAGACCTTCATTGCGCCTGGGCGACATTCATCGTGTGCGCAATGCCAACGACGAACAGGCGTCAATTTCCATTCATGTGTATGACGCGGATATCGGCGCAATCGAGCGGCAGGTTTACGACCCGGAAACTGGAGAACGCAGCCCTTTTGTCAGCGGCTACACGACCCTCCCTCAATAACGAAAAATGTTTTTGGGGTTTTCCGAGGAACGAGCCCATGCACGAACACTTAGGGCGAGTCATAAAATTGCGTGTTACAGGACAATGCACCGATTAAGCGGTACTATTATATTTCGCAGGCAAACCACAGCCTAAGAGGCAACCATGTTTCCACCCGGTATTCTAGGAACCCGCGCCGATATTCTGATCGATATCGTCATGCTGTCTTTCATCATCATCCTACCCCTACTCCTCACCTCCTGGCGCCTCGCCCGAGTGAAAAAGGAGTACACTCTACACAGGAAATTTCAGATTACTTTGGGAGTCTCTCTAGGGATCGTGGTCGCCATATTCGAGTACGACTTGTCCATGTCGGGCGGAATATTTGAGCTGACCAAAGGGGGTATTTACGAGGATACGGCTATACTCAAGTGGACAATTTGGGTTCATACAGCGTTTGCTGTCCTGGCCGCAATCCTCTGGGTCGTTTTGATCCCGGTTTCTATGATCAAGTTCGACAATCCGACTCAACCTAACTCATTCAGCAAGTTTCATCGCTTTTTTGGCAGGGCTGGAATGATCACAATGATCGGGGCCGGCGTTACAGCACCACCACTCTACTACTTCGGGTTCATGGTTTAACGGGATACGTGGACGGTGCTATCTATTACGCTACGCTAACCATGCGCCCTCACCATTGCCCAGCACAACTATGACCGCTCTTGTTTACATTCTAGGCAGCACCGACAATGGCGCTTTCAAAACTTACGTTGGGTGGACCAATGATCTGGAGCGCCGGGTATCTCAGCACAATGCAGGCACCGGTGCACGCTCTACACGCGGGCGAACGTGGTCTCTTTTATATGTCGAGAAACATAATACGCGTTCGGAGGCCATGAGCAGGGAATGGCACCTGAAACGCGACCGAAAATTCCGTAAGACCCTATCGCAAAACTTCGTCCCTAACACCTAGCTTAATTATGCTTATGCATGATTTAGTCGGTTGACGCCGTAACACCTTAGGTAAGTTAGAGCTAAAACGAGGTGCGTAACCTAAAACCTGCGATCCAGGCGCGCTCGTCGACACGAAACTCTCGCCCATCGATGAGTCCGCTGGCTTGATTGGGAATAAAAATCGTGCGGTCACGCTTATTTTTCACCTCAAGCAGGTTCGCCCAGAACATCCGAAGGATCGTACCTTGCGTGATGGTCTGTTCCAGAAATATACGGAAGTCCGTTGTGGTGCTTTTGTCGTCAAACTCGTTGAAGTCACTCTCGATGGTCGGCCCGTTTTTGGTGAAATCAAATCCATAGGACAGGCCGATGGATTTAATATCGTGCCGCCCTTCCATTTTGAGAACGTATTCAGACTGATTGCCGAAGCGTCGGTTGAGGCCAGTGAACGGGTCTTCTACTTGTGAATCCTGAACCAAAACAGACCCACTGAGCACAGCATCCACATCTGTGAAGCGACCGAAGCGGATACTAGCCTCCACTTCTGCGCCGTAGTGATGACCACTGCCCAAATTACCTGGCTGGGAGTCGGTCAAGCCGAGAGGAATCAAATCTTTGACGTCGTTGACCCGGCGGTAGAACACGCGTCCGTTGACCACCCCTGCCCCGTTTCTCAGCCGACGCTCAGCACCAATTTCAAAGTCCCACGATTTCTCAGGCGCCAGCTCCGGGTTACCCGCCAAAACTTCGTTATCCTCACGATTGATTGTGGCGACGAAATCGTCGAAGTCCAATTGCCCGACATCGCGGCGAGCGGAGAACCACACTTGCGTGGTCTCATCAGCGTTGTACCAAATATCTAGGCTGGGCTTGACAAATTTGAACGACCGGTCGGTCCCAACATCACTACCAACCTGAGTCAGTGATGAATACTCTGCGGCCAACCCAGTTTCAATTTCCAGGCCGTTGATGGGTTTCCAGCTATGTGTGGTAAAGCCCTCTGCACGGTCTTCAGTGATTTTTTGATCACTGTTAAGCACGGGAACTTCTACGACGATGTCATTGACTACGGAGAAAAATCCAAGGTCTTTGTCCAGCGTGTTAATGGCGCCTTCAACACCCAGCTCAAGATCATGTTTTTTGGCAATGTTCCAGTTGATTGTGCCGCGTAAAATTTTCTCGGTAGATTTCTGCTCCCGCGTATCGCCGCCGAGGGGAAGCAAACCCTCGACCACACGAGAGAAATTCTTATTGTCACGGTCGACGGTGGCCTGAGAATAGATAAATAGCCCTGTGAAGTTCATCGATTTACCAAGCGCCTGGCTATAGTCACCGCTGATTTCCCACGTGGTGTTGTCACCTTTAATCCGGTCCACGATGGTACCAGCTTCATTGAGAGAGCCGTCACCGGGATCAAGGAAGGTCACCGTGGTATCCGTATTGTTGAGTGGGAAATGATTGAGCAGACCGTTTAACTGAAGCGTCTGCCCTCCTTCCAAATTGTAAGTCAGGGACCCTCGAGCCTCATACTGGGCTTGTTTTTGGCGTCGCTCTTCCTCAATAACGCTCAAGCGATTGCCAGCAGAATCCAATATAACATCAACCACATCTGCTGGTGACAACGCCGGACGCAGTTGAGCGGATGCTGTGTAAGATAAATTTCCTTTAGAGCCATTGTAGGCAATACTCCCCATCGGTCGCACCTGACCAGTGGCGAATACAAATGACCCGATCTGGCCAAAGCCACTGCCGGTACCGACACCTTCTTTAAGAACCACATTAATGACGCGCACACCGACATCCGTATCCAGTTCGCGCACGTTACCGGTGATCAACTCAATGCGCTGGACCGCGTTAGCAGGCAGTCGTTCAAGATAGGTGGAGCTTTGGTTTTCCTTACCGGTGAGGCGTTTACCGTCGATCAGAATCTGATCTGTATTGGCGCGTAATCCGCGGCGCTCTTCCTGCTGATTGCCAAATCCACCAACCAGCCCTTCGGTGCCGGGTATGCGGTTGAGCATATCTTCTGCGGTGATGGGATTGTAGGGCGCGAAGTATTCGGAATCGTAAACCACAACCGAAGCCGTATCGTCGGCACCGCGAGAGCGCACCTCTGGCTCCAATGCAGGGTCCTGAGCCAAGCAGATGGATGAAACAAAGAGGCCTGCCAGCCCAATTGACAAATTTTTGAGGATTGAGGAAGGAGGCATATTTAAACAATCATTTAAGTGGTAATCTCGAGATGGAGTACTTGCCAAGTCTATCACGCCATTCACTTTTTGATGTGCGCTTTGCTAATGAGCTTTCACAAAATGGAGTTCGATTCTATATAGTTCAAACTTAGTATATTGACATACAGTGAGAGAACGACATGAAACTTAGTCAAATGGTCCGTGCAGCCCTTCAAGTCTCAGACCTTAAAAAGTCGAAAGCGTTTTACAGCGAAGTTCTCGGACTCAACGAAGTTTACTCAGAGGGCACCGCTAAGGGTGGAAACATGCATGAATTCATAGGCATGCCCAACGGAGTGACCACGCGGGTTTGTATAATGAAACAGCCGGATTTTACCGCCTACGGTATGGTTGGGCTGTTTGAAGTGACAAACCCAGCGCCGCCGAAGATCGAACGACCGAGCGAAGGCTGCAACCTAGGTGAGATATGCATGGTATTTTATTGCAGTGACTTAGACGAGGTGACTCGTCGGGCGGAAAGCCATAGGCATAGCGTTGTTTGTGAGCCAAAGCCTATTAGAGTACGCGGCTTTATCAAACAGCGGGAGATGGCACTGCGCGGTCCGGACGGCGAGAAGATCAACCTAATCGAATGGGATCCCGACGAAGCTGCTGGCACGGGCCATCGTCCGGAGAAATGGCAGGGCGAGCCAGAGTAATTAAAACCCGTAGCTAAGCCAGAGAACAAAACCTTCCTCCTTACAGTCTGACTAATCCACAGGCCCCTGATAACTAAGGCCCAGGTAAAAGCCGGGCACCACGAGGGCCAATCCGGAATGGCAATCTCTGTGAATACGGCGGCGGCTGACCGATATCGTTTGATTAGATTCTTGAACTAATGTGTATCCCTGATAGGGCCTAATTAAGCTCAACTCCTCATAGATGAAAAAACAGAACTTTCCCGCGCAATCTGAAGACGCCTAACCGTCTGTTCGTACAGGCTATTAGCGATAATCACCGTATGGTTATGAAGAACTTGGGGATTGGGCAATCGACCTGATTTTTGTAGGCTATTTCTCAACAACTTTAAGCCAACTGGACCTTCAATATGCCTGATGATGCCAGCAGACGACCCATGTTGACCGCCGTCGAAAAATTTGTCGCAACGGTACGTGACTTGTTTGAACAAGGCTTGAGTGCCGAAGAGGTCTGGCCCCAAGCTTGTGAACCCCTCAAAGAAATGCTGCGCGACCCCAAAGTGGCTGAACACGCCAAGACCTGGCCGACCAGCCCCGCCAAGCTTGGTCTTGAGGGCAAACACGCCAACCTTTTGTTTTATGAAGATCCGGACTATGGCTTTGTCATCAACGGCTTAATAAAAAAGGCCAGCGCTAAAACAACAGTCCATGATCATGGCGTGTCATGGACATTGTACGGCGTGGTTGACGGCGGAGAGAAAGTCCTGCGCTTCGAACGCACCGATGGCGGCAAGCCCGGCGACTTACCTGAGACCGCTGTCGTCGAAGAAACAGAAACGGTTGAGGTCGGCCCTGGCTATATCGACTTTATCAAGCCCTGGGAAATACACGCCGAGTACAATGGCGATGGCCCGACAGTAGCGGTGATTGTACGCAGTCAACGCTGCGGCACCTACGTGCAGAATATTTTTTACCAAAAAGATAATTCCGTCGAACAGTACTACGGGCCTGATCAGATTCCGTTTACATTCGGATAACTAGCCGTGTCCGGAGCTTTCGCGCTACCCGTCTTTCCCGATAGTACGTTTGAGGTCTATCGCATTATCGAATTTGAAGGACCGTTCCGCGATCCGGAACATTTAATTCCGTCGGCGACGCCGGACGCGATCAAAACGACGCGCACCTATAGCGATCCCCGGTTCTTTGACCAGGCTGAACACAAACTGATTATGGCCTTCCACGGCATTGTCGTGCGCACGGAAAAATCCGTCATTCTTGTCGATGCCTGTTTAGGCAATGACAAACATCGGCCCATGGTCCCCGAATGGCACATGCGCTCCGGACCTTTTTTGAATGATCTCTCTGGGGTTGGCTTCACCACGGACGACATAACCCACGTGCTATGCACTCATCTTCATGCAGATCATGTCGGTTGGAACACGCGACTGATCGACGGCCAATGGGTCCCGACCTTTCCGAACGCAACCTATCTTTTTGGCCGTGAAGAAATGGCGTTTTGGGAGCAAGACCCCGATGCCAATCACAAGTCCTGGCAGGATAGCGTGCAGCCCGTGCTAGACGCCAGCCTAGCGGAGATCGTCGACTCACACCACGAGATTGAACCGGGCGTTTCTCTCCTCCCCGCCTTCGGCCATTCGCCCGGTCACGTCATGGTCAAGCTCGAAGCCAACACCCAGGGAAAAACGCAGACCGCGTACGTGATAGGCGACGTCATTCACCACCCTGTACAGGTTGAACACCCCGAGTGGTCATCCCAGTTCTGCTGGAATGCGGATCTAGCCAGTGCAATGCGCCAAACGGTTCTTGAGACCGTCGCCGACAATGGCAGCTGGTTGATCCCCGCCCACTTCCCCACTCCTACAGCTGTGCGCGTGGAGAGTGGCCATGATGGGTTTTGGCTAAAGGACTAAGTCCTAATTTTTGGAGGACTTTGTCCTACGCGGGCTTTGTTGCCATGACGCTGTTCCAGAATCTCTTCTGCAATGTCGGCGCATCTTCAGTCACGACCAATCCTGCATCCGTCATCAACTGAATGAAATCTGAATCGCGGTATTCCTCGGTCCAGACTTCATTGTTGTAGACGTGATCCCACCATTGGTTAAAGCGCCCACTCGCGGAGGGTCGAACCTGAGTGTAGGTTTTAAAGTCGACCGGGAAGAACACACCACCAGGGCGCAAAATACGACGCACCTCGGCTAGAATTTTCTTTGCCTCTTCGGTCGGCACCTCATGGAACAAAATGTACGCCGTCACGACATCAAAACTGTTGTCCTCGAAGCCGGAGTTTTCTGCCAGGCGTTGCGCCAGGTTGATATCGAGCCCCTGTTCCGCAGCCCGCATGTGACCGTACCGCAGCATCGGTGCGCCCACGTCAATGCCCCAGATGTCGGCGTCGGGGAACCGTTCCTTCACCGCCATCGGCAGTTGGGCGACACCCGTACCGATATCCAGGAAGCGCTCCATCTTGCCGTCTTCCGGTACCGGTACGATGGCGGCTAAGTCGCGATGGAAAACGTCTTCAGAGGAGAGATCCAAAGTAAAAACGTTCACGCCGTAATGGTAGACGTACCCACCAAGCGGATCGCCGATGTATCCACCGGGCTGAATATGAATTTCGTGCTTGGTGTAGTCGGGAATACTTAAGCTGGCATTGAGTTCTAGCGTGCCCGGCCCGGAATTATCGGCAGCCTCCAGCTCGGCGAGATAACCATCTTTATTGGCGTAAAAGCCATCCACTAAGTTGTTCCACATGATCTGCTGCGCAGTGGTTTTACAGCGCACGCTGGTCCACACTGTGAGGTCATCCCCAACCACATCCAGAACATCATCTATAGGCGGGGAGACTTTTGGGTCAAAACCGGCCTCTTTCACCAGTTCGTTGATCCGGCGGGAACTCTTGCGGCCAAAGTTACGTAAGGACCAATTCCGAAAGCCTTGGGTAAATTCCAACCGGCTTTCCATATCCATCTCCGGCAATCGCTCCAGGCGGCCCTCTGAATAAGTACCACGCACTTCAATATCGTTGGAGAGAGACTTCGTTCTGACGGCGGCGGAGGCTTGGCGACTAGCAAACAGGGAGGCGACAGCGCTTGTTACAGCAGCAGTGGCTCCAAATAGGGTGCGACGATCAATCATGGTGTTCTCCCTACCCTGCCCGCTTTGAGTCAGGGTCTGTATTTTGCAAGAACCCATAGACACGGTTGATAAATCGATCCCGTTGCTCTTCCCAGGCTGCGGCTTGCTCTTCGGTGGGACGGTAGGCTTCAACCATCTCTTTCGATACTGAACCATTCTCCTCAAGCAATGTTTCCATCACATTCATGCGCTTTTGGAGCGCCCAGAACTCACTCCCCAAAGCGATCACGGTCGACATGACATTGTCTAGCGCTGCGTTGTTGAGGAACACATCCTCGGTCTGGGGCGGAATGAAATCCCCCCGATGCGTTGCTTTGGTGTTGGCACCTTCGGTCATAATTGGTCTCTCATCACAATAAACTGACGTTGCACTCACTATAACCTTAATTAGGCTAGTTTTCAGTAAACAAAAGGGCGGCCGTAGCCGCCCTTTGTCTAACGAGTCTTAGAGCAAGGTCTATCCGACCTCAATCACCTCTCGCTCCTAAAATTTATAGGATGCCCTAGCGCCAAATTGGCGGCTTTGCGGCAATCCTACGAGTGCAACGCGACCAAACCTAAAGCCTGTGGTCAGCGCGTCACTGTTGGTGACGTTATCGACAAAGAGAGTGACACGAGCAGGACCGGTATCCACACCAAGGCGCAGATTGACAAGCGTTTGTGGCCCAATGGTTTCAAGGTTTAGTTCATCAATGAACAATTCATCGCGATAACTCAAGTCTGCGCGCGCAAACCACTCATAGCCGTCGCCAACCATTGTCAGTGGCGCTTGATATTCCAACGATGCGTAGAGTGAATTTCCGGCTGTACGCGGGGTTTGATTTCCCGAAACGTCGGCGTCACCCAGAATGCTGAGGGCATTCGAAGATTCAAATACTTTAAATTCCGTATCAACGTACGAATATGAAAATGAGCCGCTGAAATTCTCGTTGAATTGGGCGTTAACCGAAAAATCAGCACCCCAAACCTCTGTTTCACCTGCATTGATGAAATAGCTACCAATCGTTGGATCAGGGTCATTGAAGCGGAATACTTGATTGGTCCAGTCGATAAAATAACCGGAGGCTTGAATGCTCAGAATATCGTCAAGAGCGTTAACTTTGGTCCCGACTTCATAAGTCCACAATGTTTCCTCATCTACGACTGCAAACTCGGGCGGGCTGGAACTGTTAAATGTTCCAGGCTTGTTACCTTTCGCGACGCTTGCATAGAGTAACGTGCCCTCTAACGGTGTATACTCGACGATAAACCGCGGTAAGAAAGAATTAAATTCACCTTCTTGGATAACCCCAGTATCGAGGTTCTCAACCTTAATATCTTCATTCTGATATCGGGCATCGAAACTGACCGAGAGCTGACCAGTCGCTTCGAAAGACATGGAGCCATACACCGAAAGATTTTCGGTGGTCTTTAGAGACGGTGACTGGCGGAAGTTACGCAACCGCGCGGTCGAAAAATCTTCATCAAAATAAGATGCACCGGCAATCCAAGTCAGGCGCTCCCCTTCTGGAGAGGAGATACGAAACTCTTGAAATTTTGACTCGAGCCGACGCTCTGTAACGGTCTGGAAAATACTGCAACCCGGTCCAACAAATGGACCCGCGTTACAAAGGAAGGACAAGAACCCGACCTTATTGGGGTCATAGTTGCCGTCGGACTGATTCACCGTGTCTTCTTCACCATACCCGGTGATCGATGTCAGCGTGTACCCGTTCATGTCATAGTTCATTTGCAGGCTGCTACGAAATGTCTCGGACTGGATGCCAGGTTCATCCAACTGATCAACATTGCCGCCAATAACGGACCCAAGAGGGACGGACAGTTCGCCATTGTTCAATGCCGTCGTCGCACGTGGTGCTTCACCTAGATCGGCGTCGGAATAGCTCAGTGAGAGATCAGCCGTGAATTCATCGCTGGGCGTGAAACGCAAAGCACTACTTATTGAGTAGATGTCATCCTCACCCATTTCAGCGCCGTTGGTGACGTTATTGTATTCGCTACCTTTGCTAAGAAGCCCACCGCTAATTCGGATGGACAGTCGGTCGTCCACGATAGGTCCGCTCAACGTGCCGCTAAGTTCAATCTCGTCATACTCAGCAACAGTCGCGCTAATAGACCCCTCAAACTCGTTCGTTGGCTTTTTTGTGATGTAATTGATAGCTCCAGAGAAAGTCGCGCGACCATAGAGTGCACTTTGTGGCCCTTTAATCACTTCCACACGCTCAAGATCGGAAAGCAACGCGGTGAACAGTGAGCCGGAGACATAGACACCGTCAATGAACTTAGATGAGTTTTGCAGAGTCGGGTCGCCGGTGTTAGTCGAAACACCGCGGAAGCTGGCTGAATCACCACGGCCTTCCGCCTCGAAACTGCCATAGGTCACACCCGGCACAGCTTCAACCAAATCGGAGATGGTGGTGTAGCCGGCTTGCTCAATATCGGCAGATGAGAATGCCGAGACCGTAAGAGGAATTTCCATTAGCGATTCAGAGCGTTTACGCGCAGTCACCACGATTTCTTCCACTGAAATCTGTTGAGCGGACGCCGACGTGACGATGGCCATCGCAACACCTGCAAGCAAGACGGTTCTAACTTTCATGAACTTCCTCCCGGAACACGGTTTTCAATACTGCAAACTGTGAAGTTTTATATTTCAGCGTCTTTGTCCCCCATGGGTTGCTAGCCCAACAGCCCAAACCGGCATTTACTCGGTGAGCGATTACCTCGGCAGTAATTCTCCATTGCGCCTAAAGCGCTTGTTCTTAGGTTTAATCGCTGACCGAGCAACTAGTGTGGGGTTCTTCCTGAGCAGGTTCACAAGCCGATATGCTCACTCAATGAGTAATCGCTCGGAGAGTAACGATGGCGCGCATCCAACCGCTTGAGAGCATAGAGCGGCTCGCCAAAATTATGCGATCCATTAACGCCGTTGACGGCATTACGATGTCAGATCTCGCGCTTGATGTTGATCTGCCAAGATCGGCAGTTAATCGCTACATCGTCACCCTCGTGAATATGGGTTACGTGTTTCGCGATGAACGCACCCGTGCTTATCGACCCACAACAAAGACCCACGAGCTATCGAAAGGGATTATGCGGGAGCAAAAAATTCAACAGACGGTCCTCCCTATACTGAATGACACATGCCGAGAGATTGGCTGGTCGCTGAATTTCACGACACTTAAGAATGCCCAAGTGACGCTTATTGCAAACACGGATTCCGTTTCCCCCCTTGCTACCAAATTGCGCAAGACGATGCTGATGCGCCCTGTCCTTGGCCGCGCCGCTGGTCATGTACTCCTCGCCTATTTGCCTGAAGTTATAAGACGAGACGTTTTGTCCATGGCGGAACAGCAAACTACCGACCTCTATGCGCAAGCGGACATAACACAAGACCGAATAGAGGTTTTCCTAAATGAGATAAGAGATACGGGGTATGCCGCGTCGAAGACATTGAAACGCCGCCTCAATACATTGGCTGTCCCGGTTCATATTGAGCATACGGTTCCTTTTTGCCTGTCAGTCGGCGTTGATGAAACACTCTTAAGCTTATCAGATATAAAGTCCCGGCTTCTCACGCCTCTAAAATTCTGCTCAAGGCGATTAACCGAATGCCTGAGTGGCTTCGATATAAACAACTGGCAAGAGACCAACACAGCATGAGTGGTGTTAGCCCCTTAGAAATCGTTGAACGCGCAATAACAGTGCTGCGAAATATTAATTCTTTTGACGGTGTAACTGTATCAGAACTGGCAAAACTCTCCGGTGTGACCCGAGCAGCGGTTAATCGCTATCTCGTGACATGGGAGCAATTGGGATACGTCGAGCGCAATCCTACAACCCGCAAGTACACTGTGACGCCAAAAGTTCTCGAGTTCTCATGCGGTTCTCTCCGTGACGACTGGATTACCACACACGTGCGACCTCACTTGATTCAAACCTGTAAAGTGATGGGGTGGCCGCTTGGCTTCGCTGCAATCAGAAACAGCCAGCTCACGGTTCTAGAAAACACCGATGCAGAATCATCAATGATCGTTTACCCCATGAGGGAGCACATGACTCTTCCCTTAGTCGGTCGGTCCGCTGGACATGTGTTGCTCGCCTATAAACCCGAAGACGTTAGAAAAGACATCCTAAGTGCAGCACTGGCTAAGGATCGTTATCTCTTTACCCGGACACAAATGGACCCAGGGCAGTTTGAAAACGATCTGAAACAGACGCGAAACCAAGGATACGCTCTATCCAAAGTGCCCGGCGTAAACTGGGGAACCCTATCGGTACCTGTAGAGGTCAACGGCGACGTGGACTTTGCACTTTCTAATAGGTTTCACCCGTCGGCCATTCCTCTAGACCGTGCGGCCGAGCGATTTCTTTTGCCGCTTCGAAAATGTGCAAAAGCATTGTTGAAAACACTTAAATCCATTCGGCCGGAATAAACTCTACAACACATCTAGGACTTCAAAGGCGCAGCGCTCGGCGGATTCCGCAGCGGCTTCCATGCCTCGGTTTGATTGCGCGGTATGCTCGCCGCAGAAATGAATACGACCTGCCGCTGACGCGAGATGAGGTTGGAATTGATGCACCTGCCCTGGATGCCATTCCATCCACGTGCCGCCAGCGAAACGGTCCTTTGCCCAAGACTTATAGCCAACGGCCTTGAGCTTACCCTTGGCAGCTGGGCGAAGTTTTTCGTACTCAGATATCACCAACGCCTGCGCGGCCTTGGGGCCTAGGGCATCAAGCTTTTCTGCCATGATGCCGCGCGAACGGCAGATCAACCCCGTCACCGCAGTACTGTTTTCGAGTTGGCGCAGCACAGCGACCTGGCCCATGGGTGTGTCGGTCCACATGCCCGGGCCAAACCCATCATCATCCCAAAAGGGTTCAGAGGCGGTCAGGAAAACTTTGTTGATCTTCATTGAGGGCAACATGTTAATCGCCGCCGCTTTTTCCGCTGGCAACAGCGGATCAAAGTTGACCCAACGCAATGGCGGTAATGGCGTAGAGTTAATGACCCGTTTGGCCCTAAAGGTCGAGCCATCTTCACAGATAACATTCACACCGGCTGCATCTTGGTGAATAGCAGAAACGACTTTGTTGAGATGCACATCACCGGGCAGTTCAACTGCAATACGCTCTGGAATGGTTTGATTGCCGCCAACCACTTTGAGGGCGACGTTTTCGATATCGGTTTGCACCTTGTCCCACCCAATGCGGAAGAACCAGGTTAGAATAGAACAGTCGTGGGCAGATGTGCCGCGCCCGATGTTGGTGTTGTAGTTGAGGTTAATCGTGTCCGGGCTCCACCCCTGCTCTCGCAGAAAAGCATGGACGGAGCGATCGTATTTTTTGCTTTCAGGATCGGCCCAACTCTCAAATGCCTCTAACGGATTGTTGGCCGCAACGACGGATTCAAAAAACCGTCGACCCGGAAAAGCTGCTTTGGATTCCGTGGGCATATAATTGAGTGGATGGTCGGGCCATTGATCGCGCGGGATGACACTGCCACCTAGCGCAATCTCCGTTTTTGAGAGACGCCCACGGGGGCGGTGATTTAAGACAGTGAGCCCTAGTTGATCAGCCAGATCGCGTACCCGGCCATAGCCGCCGAGAATGGAATCCCCTCCGGCTTCCGGAGCTCCTTCGAGATGTCGGTAACTTTCAAGGCGTCCACCGAGGCGTCCACGACCCTCAACCATAACAACCTTAACGCCTTCATCAGCTAGTAATCGAGCCGCGTACAGGCCAGATAATCCCGCACCGATAACGATGACATCTGCTTCGGTCTTGGCGTGGAGAGGTCGCGACGCCACAAGCGCTGCCGAAGCTGCAACAAAAGTACGTCGGGAGAGCTTCATCCTATATGAGATCTAAGACTTCAAACGCGGCACGCTCACCAGATTCCATGGCTCCTTCCATGCCCCGGTTCGACGTCGCCGTATGCTCACCGCAGAAGTGAATGCGATCGGCAGGGTCAATCAACGCTTTGACCATGGTGGTGACCGTTCCTGGGGACCACACGGCCCAATCTCCAGCGGCGAAAGGATCAGACTGCCACGACTTAATGCCCGCCGCTTCCAGCTGCCCTTTTGCAGCTGGGCGAATGCGTTCGTAATCAGCAATCACCTGCGCCATTGCCTCTTCATCGCTATAGCTATCGAGTTTATCGGCCAGGTATCCGCGACCCCAAGCCATCAGGCAAGTGATGCGATTGGCGTCTTCCCCTTCACGCAGAGCACGGACTTCACCGCAGTCCGTATCCGTCCACATGGCGGGGCTATAGCCATCGTCTTCCCAGAATGGTTTCTTCGGCACCAAGATGATCTTGGTGATCTTTTGCACCGGCACTGTCGCAATAGCTTGGGCTTTAAGAGCAGGGAGAAGCGGATCGAATTTGAGCCAGCGCATGGTCGGGATCGGCATAGAGCAAATCACCCGCTTGGCTTTGTAGACACTGCCGTCAGCGCAATGAACCTCGGCCTGACCTGGCTCACTACGAATACCTATGACTTCTTTACCGAGATGCACTTCGCCAGGAAGTGATGCGGCCATAGCTTCAGGAATGCTTTGATTGCCACCGGGAGCCTTGAACGCCACGCGATCCAATTCGCCCTGTAACTTGAACCACGCTTGCGTGAAGAACCACATCAGTGACGAGATATCTCGGGCCGACGTACCGTACTGCACGTTGGTGTTGTAATTGAGATCAATGGCTTCGTCGCTCCAACCAATCTCCTTGAACACTTCATAAATGGAGCGGTCATACTGCGCACTGTCAGCATCTAACCAGTCTTCAAAAGCCTCCAGTGGATTGTTTTCGCCAATCACCGCCTGAAAGAACCCGCGCCCGGGAAACCGGTTCTTGGCACCATCAGGCATTTTGTTCAGCGGATGCGTGGGCCAATCACCCCTAGGGATTAACTTGCCCTGCAAAGCCAGTTCGGTGTTGGTGGGATCCTTATGGGCTTCCGGCGACAGATCACGGCGAGACTGATGATCAACCAGCTCGATTCCGACATTGGCAGAGACGTCCTGCATCCGGCCGTATCCGCCAAGAATAGAATCGCCACCCCATTCAGGGTTGCCTTCTACATTGCGGGCACTGAACAAACGGCCGCCAAGGCGATCCCGTCCCTCAATAACTTGGACCGTAGCGCCGGCCTCAGCCAATAGCATCGCCGAGTAAAGCCCAGACAACCCAGCCCCGATGACAATCACGTCCGGGTTGGCTTGTGCTTTTGCCTTGCCGGTGGCGAGCGTGGCCGCCGCTGCTACACTGCCGAGCTTGAGGGCTGTTCTACGATCTGTCTCCATAGGGGGAACTCCATAAGGCCGCAACAGAGATGCATGCTGCGAGATTACCTTACCAGAGGCCAGCGCCACGCCTCTTATAGCCACTGTGTGAGTATGGTAGTGAGGGGCTTGGATAGAGAAAGAGAGAGAAAATATAGTGTCACTCGACCGTTGCCATAACATTGAACGCCTGCGGGCCAAGGCCAAGCGCCGCCTGCCAGCGCCGATCTTTCATTATTTGGACGGTGGAGCCGACGATGAAGTGACTCTGCGGCGCAACACCGATGCCTTTGACGACTATGAATTGGTACCGAATTTACTGAGTGATACCAGCGTGATCGAAACCAAAACCCAAGCTCTAGGCGTTGAGTTGGATTGGCCAGTTTTTCTGTCTCCTACCGGCATGTCAAAATTATTTCACCACACGGGCGAACCGGCGGCAGCGCGCGCCGCCCATAAAGCGGGCACGCTGTACAGTTTGTCGACCTTGGCAACGACATCTATTGAAGATTTAGCAGCGGCCACCGACGGGCCGAAAATGTTCCAGGTCTATGTTTATAAAGACCGTGGCATGACGCGGGAGTTTATTGAACGGTGCAAGGCCGCAAAATACGAAGCGCTGTGCCTGACAATAGACGTACCAGTGCCCGGCAATCGTGAGCGCGACATTGTGACCGGCATGACAATGCCACCTCGGTTCTCTCTCTCCAGTCTGCTCAGTTTTGCTATGCATCCTCATTGGAGCTTGAATGCGCTACGTGACCCCACGTTTGACCTTGCCAATGTGTCTAAGCACAAAAGTTTAAGCATCGCCGACGAACAGGTTTCACCCATTAAGTATTTGTCCACGCAGATCGACGGACACGTCACCTGGAAAGATGCGGAATGGTTGGCACAAGAGTGGGGTGGACATTTTCTTATTAAAGGGGTGCACTCCGCCCATGACGCCAAAAAGGCTGCAGAGATTGGGGCTCATGGGGTGATGGTGTCTAACCACGGCGGACGCCAGCTGGATGGCGTGCAAGCCTGCATTGATGCCCTGCCATCGATTGTTGATGCGGTAGGCGGCGAGATCGAAGTTATCCTAGACGGCGGTATCCGCCGTGGCACTCATGTTATTAAGGCGCTGGCCTTAGGCGCGACCGCCTGCTCTATCGGCCGGTCCTACGTGTATGGGTTGGGTGCTGGCGGTCAAGCTGGAGTGGAAAAAGCATTACACATTCTGCGCAGCGAAATCGAACGTGGCATGGCGTTGTTGGGTGTGACAAAAGTCAGTGAAATTACAAGAGAGATGGTGGTAGGGCGAGGGATATGAGCAAAACAGATATCGACGTTCTTATTGTCGGCGCGGGATTTGGCGGCCTCTACGCCCTGCATAAAATGCGCCAATGTGGTTTCACGGCCCAGGTGTTTGAGGCTGGCGAGGATGTGGGCGGCACGTGGTACTGGAACCGGTATCCCGGTTGCCGCTGCGATATAGAAAGCATCCACTACTCTTACCAGTTCGACGAAGATCTGCAGCAGGATTGGGTGTGGTCGGAACGTTACGCGACACAACCCGAAATCCTCTCATACATCCAGCATGTGGCCGAGCGCTTTGATCTGCGCAAAGATATCACGTTCAATACACGCGTCACCGCGACGACATGGAATGAGGCCGAGGCCTTTTGGCTCGTTAAAACCGGTACCGGTAAAACAATACGAGCAAAATTCTGCATTATGGCCACTGGTCCCCTCTCCGTGCCGAACATGCCGATATTTGCTGGCTTGGACAGCTTTACCGGCGACACCTATCACACCGGACTTTGGCCAAATGAAGGAGTTGATTTTACGGGTAAACGTGTCGCAGTCATTGGAACCGGTTCGTCCGCCATCCAGTCAATTCCATTTATTGCCGAACAAGCGGATCATATAACCGTGTTTCAACGTACGGCCAATTACGCCGTACCCGCGGCCAATCGCCCGTTGAACCCTGGCGAGTTGGAGGCTGTGAAAGAGAATTACGCTGCGCTACGGGCCGAAGGAAAAAACTTTCCGACTGCCATCCCGGTAACGCCGGCCGGACCGTCCGCTCTTGACGCCTCAGACGAAGAGCGTGAACGGACCTTTGAAGAATGGTGGCAAGACAAAGGTCTCATGTTCCAAGCAACTTATGCCGACTTGCTGTTCAACGATGATGCCAATGATACGGTCTCTGACTTTGTACGCGGTAAGATTCGAACCATCGTGAAGGATCCAGCGGTCGCGGAAATTCTTGTGCCGAAGAATCCCTTTGGCTGTAAACGCATGTGCGTCGATACCGATTACTACAAAACCTTTAATCGCGATAACGTGACTTTGGTTGATGTTAGCGAAAAAACCATTGATAAAATTGTACCGGATGGCGTTTTAGTTGGCGACACGACCTACGCTGCAGACGCTATTATTTTCGCAACCGGTTACGATGCCATGACCGGCGCGCTATCAAAGATGCATATTACTGGCCGCGATGGTTTGGTGCTTTCGGACAAATGGGGCGAAGGGCCGTCAAGTTTCTTGGGTCTCACTGTGCATAGATTTCCAAATATGTTCACCATCAACGGACCCGGCAGTCCGTCAGCCTTGGTTAATATGGTCACCGGATGCGAACACCACGTGGACTGGATTGCCGATTGCCTGACCCATCTGCGCGACGTCGGGTCGAACTCGATTGAAGCAGAAAAACAGGCGGAAGACGCATGGGTGGAGCACACCCGAGAGGTGGGTAACGCATCGCTGCGATCCGCTTGTGACTCTTGGTACATGGGCGCCAACATTCCCGGCAAACCGCGGGTATTTATGCCTTATCTCGGAGGATTTCCAGCTTATGCGGAGAAATGCGACAAAGTGGCGCGGGAGGCTTACGAGGGATTTACGATTACCTAAATACTAGTGAACTGCCTAATTTTTGCGAGCCGTAGCAATGAACCAAAACAAACTGTTATCGAGTTGTTGGAACTTGCCTTGCCAAACAGAATCTTCCGGAAACCCAGCCTCGCGTAACATTTCACTTGGGTTGTTGGTGGCGTAAACACGCCAGAACGGCTCATTATTGTTGATTTGGTCCCAGCCTCGGTGAAATTGCATCCACGGGCTGTATTCGTCGTAACGAATATTCACATCCATATGCATCGCCACACCACCTGGCTTAAGAAGACGGAAACTCTCCTCCATCATGCCGACTGCGGTGCTCTGCGAGAGCTCGTGCATGGCATTATGTGACATCACGAGATCAAAGCTCTCGTCCTCAAAACCAGTGTAGGCCGCGTCACGCTGATGAAAATGCACTGCCTCACCCATCGCTTCGGCGCGGGCATGTGCGTAGCGTAGAATAGATGCTGCAACATCAATTCCGTGAACCTCTGCTCCAGGAAACGCTTTGACATAAGGCACTGTGGAAGACCCCGCCGAGCAGCCCATGTCCAACACCCGCGTGGGGGTAAAGCCAGGGAAACGTTCTTTGATAAAACGCACCCCTACCTCGCCCTTGCTTTCAGATACACCAACACCGCGGCCCATGGTGTAGAGATTACCGCCGTATTCATAGAACGCTCCTGCGAGAACGTCGTCCTCCCCATAGTCAGAACAATAGCCGCCGGGTTGCAGATGAATATCGACCTCCGCCATGGCGCGGGGAACGTCAAAGTCAGGATCCAACTCCAACGTTCCTTTGCGTGATTTGGATGTTGTGAACCTGGTGAAGTCCGCAGCCAATCGATCTTGCTCGCGATACAGTGTGTCTGCCACCGACGCCCACATCATTTCCTGACCATCGCGATGTAACCGGCTGAACATTTGGTATGCCGGATCATCCCACATCACTGCGCCAATTTCCTGAGGGGACTCTGGTTCGCGGCCATGCTGTTTCACAAAGCGCGGCTTGGCACGATGTTCGTACAGATCTTCATTGTGAGCGCGCACGTGATCACGCACATAATCCTTCAGCGACAAAGTGTACTGTTGCCGCGCCAACTCATCATGATTGGGCGATGCCAACATGGTGTGGACAGGATTACGAGCCATTCAAAAGCCTAAGGACTATTATTTCAGGACCATTATTTTATGCGGTACCAACACGAAGTCAAAATTTAGGGCGGAGTCCTGTTCGAGAGCCGGACACAGGACATGCAATCACCGAAGACCGAACCCATATACAAATAACCTTTATGGCTGAGAGTAGCTGAAGCCCCGAGTATGAAGCCATCTTTATGCTGATAAATAATCTCTTGGTCCAGCGTCTCCGTATCAATCGTCCGCGACGGACAATTCTTCAAACAACACACCCGTCGGCCTTGATTTAAAATCAGCGATACGTTTGCCATATGCGCTCGTATACACAGCGTTCGTGAGCCAGATAGCAGGCGCGAGGGCATGTAGTTCAGCCATAATCGCCTGCAATAGAAGATCACGCTTCCCTGAGTCGATTTCCGCATTGGATTGTTTAATAGGCTCAACCAACTCCGGCACACAGAAGAATGGATTAGCCCGTAGACAGGAAAAATACTCAATGGGCCGGATTGGATCTTGAAAAGCTGAGTTGTTCCAAATCAGATTAAACGCGTCTGCATCGCCCCATTCTGATGTCGCGTATTTACTCGAGTAGTCAGAAAATGGAATAGCCCGCAGCGTAACGTCGATCCCGATGGCTTCTAAATCCTGTTCGACTTTTTGATACATCAAACTGTCAGGTGTGGTGGTATCTGTCGCTACCTCAATATTCATAGCGAAACCATTTGGGTATCCCGCTTCAACTAGTAATGCTCGGGCGCGTTCGGGGTCATAAGAATATGGCTCGAGGTTGGGGTTGAACCCTGTCGTCGCTGAGGTAACCCCTTGGCTGGCGACTTCGGCGAAGTCAAACATGATGAATTTCGCGATCGACTTTTTATCGACAGCGTAATTCATTGCCTGCCTAACCCTAACATCTTCAAGCGGATGTCCGTCTTCATGCAACACGTTTGGCAACGCTATGGACTTGACCTGCGGATTGGTTCGAACGGAAACCCCAAACTCCTGGGCCTCAAGGATGGCCACGTCATCCACATGAAGACCCGTGATCAAATCCACTTGCCCAGAGAGCAAACCTTGAATACGCGACGTTTTATCGCCCACAAGACGGTATTCAAGTGTGTCCACAGATTTTGGGGCTCTCCAAGAGCCGGGGTTCGCCTCTAATGTGGCGGTAGCATTGCCTCGGCCAAAACCGATCAATCGGAAAGGACCGGTCCCTATCGGGGCTAAAGTGTATCCATCAACACCAACCTCATCCCAATGGTCAGGATCGACAACCATGAGTGTCGCAAGACGCTTAGGCAATATAGCATCTGGCTCAACGGTTTCGATCTCTACAGTTAAATCATCAAGGGCTCGGCTTCCTCTCACCAATTTTAGCTCATTTGGAATGAGAAAGCGTCCCATGCCTTCACGCTTCATCAAATTCAATAATTTGACGACATCATGCGCACTAAACGGTTTGCCGTTGTGATACGTAACATTGGGTCGCAATTTAAAAACCCAAGTCGTCGGTGATGTGTTTTCCCAAGACAACGCTAATGCGGGTTCGGGTCCGCCGGTCCAGTTTAATCGAGTAAGACCGTCATAGATGGACCACCATAGTTCTGCGGCGGGTAAACTCGCACCGGTGAACGGATTACCTAACGTCGGTGGAAAAGCAGAGACCGCCACGCGCAAAGTTTGTGCGCTGACAGATGCGTTGCCTACACATAGAGCAAATGCGAAACAAACTGATGCCCAAACCCTCATCTACGCGACCTCTGATGAATAGTGGGCTTTGCGACTCAATGGTAAATCCTCAAAGGTAATCATCTGTAATCTTGGGTCCTGTTTTCGTGCCAAACCCGCATCAGGGTCTGTCAGCACATTGATAATCGAGGTTTGGTCTGCGGCAAATGCCCGCTGCAATGCCGGCTTTATATCGCTGGGGGTCGCCACTCGCTCAGACAGGCAACCGAAAACCTGGCCGATCAACTCGTAATTAGCTTGACCAAGCTCGCAATTAATATTGCGCCCCGCGGCGTTGAGTTGCCCGTTCTTTTCTGTGCCCCACGCCCCATCATTGGCGATGACACAGACAATTTTGAGGCCAGCGAGAACGGCCGCATTCCATTCGCTAGCGTAAAAACCAAATGCGCCGTCTCCCGTGACCAAAACGACCTCTCGCGGGTCACGGTTTTCTCGAGCAGCGACTTCTCGTTCTCCAGCAGCTGCGCCGATAGATAAAGCCGTCCCTATCCCCATGGAACCAAGCGGGTAGTGATCCAAGTACCTACGGTCACCTGATATACGAATGACGCCATGCATCCAGTTCAAGGCATCAGCACCGTCGCCCACAAAAATTGCGTCTTGCGGCATGACGTCCATGAGGTCGCGGCCGATCCGTGTTGGATGAATTTTACTGTTTTTCTCTCGACCAAGCTCATTGATGCGCGCCATTCGCTCTGCGATTGCCTCATTGATCCATGTTGGATCACCCTTTGGTAGATATCCCTTGGCTGTGAGGGCCGCATTGAGCTTGGCGACTGTCAAAGCTGCATCACCGAGCAACGGCACATCGATGATACGGTTGCGACCAAACTCATCAGCTACGACGTCGATCTGCGCGAATTTAGCCTTGGCGTTGAACCTTGGCGCCAACCCATAACCGATGCGTTGGGATAGCCGCATACCAACCACCAAAACTGCGTCAGCTTCTTTGGCGGCGACTTGCGCCAGCGGCCAACTGAAACCAAGTGTATGATCTTCAGGAACCAGACCGCGACCGAGGGCATGACCGAGAACAGGCAGTCGATGACTATCTACGAGCGAGCGCAATGCCGGTCCAGCATTTGACAGCCCCGCCCCACTACCCGCCAAAATCAAAGGTCGTTCCGCCTTCAGAATCATCTCTGCTGCTGCATCGACCGCATCGTCAGAGGCTTCGGACACATTTGTCTGGAGAGTGTGTGGCTCAAGGGCTGCGTCACCATCGACAGTCGCCGCCTGAATGCTGAGAGGCACACCCAGTACGGCGACACCGGGACGGCCGGACGCAGCTGCACGCATGGCAGCATGCACGAATTCCGTCAGTCGATCTATTGTGGGAACAACCCGACACAATTTGGCATACGGCTTAGCCATTTCAAGAGGGTCTTCGCCTTCATCCCCAAGCGACTCTCGAGAGGGGTCAGCATAAACCGATGCAAAAACAACCACCGGTGAACAGGCCATGCGGGCTGTTTGAATCCCAGCCATAGCGTTGGGCATGCCTTGTTTACCTGCAATCATAGCAATGCCAGGTTTACCGGTTACGCGCGCATATCCATCTGCAGCACCAACTGTCCCAGCCTCATGGCGGCCAGAGACCACGGCCACACCGTCATCTTCAAAAGCAAAAAGTGTGTGCGAATGGGCGGCGCCAGCCAGCACGAAAGCGGTTTCAATACCGTAACCTCTAAGAATTCGGCTGATAACTTGACCACCGGTCAGCTTATTGGTCCCTTCAGGCATACGTCCTCGTCTTGATAACGGTCAGCAAGACCGTTTTGTTAAAGGCCAACGCGGCCATTTTTGATAGAGGCCTACACGGCCATTGCTTTTCTGACACGGACATCGTTGCATGAATCTTAGCGCAGAAAAATTCTTGATGGAGCACCACTTATGATTTCTCGCAGAACAGCCGCACAGGGAGCAGCCGCCCTCGCCTTTGGTCTGTCTACTTCCTCAAAAACCAAGGCGGAGACCAGACAGCCCCATACTTTTGTGCTGGTTCACGGGGCATGGCACGGCGGCTGGTGTTGGAGAATGGTCAGTGAATATCTGCGATCTCGCGGCCACAAAGTTTTCGCTCCAACCATGACAGGGCTTGGTGAAAAGAGCCACCTCGCGTCAGCCGACGTGAACCTAGACACTCATATGGCCGATATTTCGAATCTCCTGATCTGGGAAGAATTAGAGAATGTCATACTGGTAGGTCATAGCTACGGTGGCGGCATCATTTCCGGTGTCTGCGATGTCCATAAGGATCGAATTTCTCACGTCATATTTTTAGACGCGGTTGTGCCAAACAGTGGCGATACCATGATCGGAGGGGCAACCCTCGAAGAAGCTGAAAAAAGGCTTGGCCCTTTTATTGATGGCTACCTCGCCCCTCCAAGAGAGCCGGTGAGCTTTGGCATCCCTGAATCAATGACAGAGGAACTAGCCTGGGTGCGTCGCCGCGTCACGCCTCATTTGGTTGGAACCTGGACACAGGAATTTTCTTTCATAAATGGCAGTTCGGAAAGATTGCCCAGAACATTTATTTATTGCTCCGACAAGCCACCGTTATCTTCACAACAGGAAGCGCGACTACAGTCATTTAAGGATGACCCAACTTGGCGATACGAGGAACTGCCCTGTGGTCATGATTCAATGGTGATTTTACCCGTCGCCACAGCGCAAATGTTTGAGCGGATTGCGAACGAGACTTAACCCATCATCCGGAAGAGTCCACGAAGCACCAGTGCCAAGGAAAGTGTCCCAAAGATTCCGGTATAGAGTGCAAATGTGCCTGCAAGAGATTGTGGTCCACCAGCGTAGTCCTCACTGACATCCCAAACCAAGTTAAACTGCGCGCCGTCAATTTCTGCTGGCACACTGATCGATCGTGACGAGCCTTCGCTAGGCTCACTGGTTCCGATGATAAACCGCGGCTCTGTCATCTCATTGCCATTAGAAAACGAAGCCTCTAGACGCAAGCGCATGCCATCGGGCACCCACTCATCGTACATCCTTGCCACGAGTGTTTCGTAGTCAATCAAACTGACCACTACACCGAACTGTCGCGTATTGCGGATCGTAACTGCGTAGTAAGAGTATGGACTGCCAGTTTCACCTTCAAAGACTGAACCGACCACCAAGGAATTTTCTTCGTCCAATGCCGTATCAATGGTCGCGTTCATGGGTCCAAAGCGCGATACATCTGAACCCGGACGAAGCACCCCACTAGTATCGGTGGAATAGGCGACCATCCAGCAGCCATCATCATTACCGCAACTAGAAGGCTGGGACTTGGTCAAAAACCCCATGGATTCTGGAAAGGCTTCGGGCTGGTGCCCCCTTAAGTAGGTGATCGTGTTCTCAAATTCATCGGCGGCCACACGCCCTGATCCAGTGAACAGAGTTGCCAGGCTCTGCAGCGGGCTATTCGCGTGATCAAGGAGGAGAACAAAAGTCGATGCCAATCTCTCCGCCTCAGCATCTGCCCTGGCGTTCCATTCCGCCCGCGCTTGCTCGGTCATGGGTCGGCTTAAGAAGTATGTCGCCGACAAACCCAGAAGCAACACAAAGGCAATAGTCAGCGCACCCCACACCGATCCAACGCCACCAGAACTCTCTTTTTCAGCAGCCATCTCGGCTTACTCCTTTATAATCGCCTTTGGGTCGTGCACTCTTTGCTAGGTTAACGGAGTGACCCACAAGGACATCATATATTATGATTGCAAATCTCTCTCGGGTCATCATTACCGCTACTTTGTTAGCCTGCGTGTGTTGGATATTTCCAACCATCGCTCAACAGTTGATCGCGGACGTTAACATACGAGTTTCGGCGCAGGGCGGCCCGCTCACGCCCGTCCGCCTATCCTTCGATCCAACCAATCCAAACCGATTTGCCGTAGTCGATGTTGCAGACGGCAGCATTACCGTGTGGTCATTTGATGGAACTTTCACCAAAGACCTCGACATTGATGCCCGGGCCGTTGCCGTCGCCATTTCTCCGGATGGAGAAGTGATCGCGTCCAGCACCGTTCGTGGACAAATCTTTCTCTGGAATATGAATGGCGAACAGATTGGCGAGCCATTTCTTGGCCACGAAGGATCGGTTCAGGATCTCGACTTCTCACCCGATGGATCACGGCTTTTGTCCGGCGGGTGGGATGGCACCGTCCGACTATGGAACATGGATGGACGACAAATCGGTGAGCCTTTCAATGGACATACCCAATGGGTCCGCGCTGTAGCGTTTTCGCCAGACGGAACCAGAGTGGCCTCTTCGAGTATCGATGGCACCGTCAGAATATGGAATACTTTTGGCCGCTTACTCGCCGGACCTCTCCTTGGGCATGAGCGCTGGGTTGAGGCGGTCAATTTTTCACCGCGTGGAGATTTCCTTGCCTCTGCAGGTGATGACGGTTTGGTGCGATTGTGGAATCTAAATGGATCCCCGCGAACTGCACCATTGTCTGGACACCGAGCTTGGGTCGTTGATTTTGCGCCAACAGGAGGTGTCATGGCGTCGGCCGGAGACGACGGGTCTGTGCTAATACGCAACACCGATGGGTCTTTGCGCCGCGCCGCATTGCGTGGTCATGCCGGGTCGGTGCAGGCGCTCGCTTTCTCACCGGGTGGAGAGTTCTTTGCAACCGGCGGGTACTACGACGGCACCGTTCGGCTGTGGAATATTGATGGCTCGCCTAGGGGCGAACCCTTACGCGCCCATGCCCCGTGGTTCCGAAGCCTTGCGATTTCTCCCAGTGGTGACATCGTAATCATGGCCGGTGACGATGGCAGTTTTCGAATTTATACGAAGGATGGCTTGCTGTTAGGCCAACCGAACTTGGGCCACTCCTCTTGGGTCGAAGCCGCAACGTTCTCGCCCGATGGAGAGCGGGTTGCGACGGCCAGTTATGACGGAACTGTCCGGGTCTGGGATATAACGGGCAATCAGCTCATGATGTTTGATGATCATGATTCTCGCGTAACGGCAGTCGCGTTCTCAGCGGACGGCAGTCAAATCGCATCGGGAGATGAACGCGGTATTATTCGCGTCTGGGATTCTAATGGGACGCTCATTATCGGCCCCATCAGAGCTTACCCTAGACCTGTAAGTGCTCTGGCCTTCTCGCCCTCTGGGCGGACTCTGCTGAGCGGCAGCACGCGCGGTGAAATGAAACTCTGGTGGCGTGACGGAGACCTGCGGACGGCCAAGCTATCGGCCCATTTAGGCGCCCTAAGAACCATGGCCTATTCACCGGACGGCGCCATATATGCCACCGGAGGAGATGACGGCTTGGTTCGTTTATGGGGCGCAGACGGGACACCCCGAAGCGGAGAATTGATCGGTCACCACGCGTGGGTTCGCGCCTTGGCATTTTCGTCAGACAGCACAAGGCTGGCCTCCGCAGGAGATGATGGCGCTGTTCGACTGTGGACGATGAAAGGCGAAGCCTTAGGAGAACCCATGCGAGGTCACAACGGTTCCGCTAGCAGCGTCATATTTTCAGAAGATGGCAACATCATCACATCGGGTGGCTACTTCGACGGCAAAATTCGTCAATGGGCGCTATCAGGCAACGCACAACAGTAAGTGCGGATTACATCACACATTCGCAATCATTGGTTCGCTGGCACATCCAACGCAGAACGATCAATCCACACTCCACCTTTGTAGACAGAGTGAATTTCCATGGTGTTGCTGATATCGACGGTGGGGTCGGCGTTTAACAGCAACATATCCGCCAACTTACCTTCTTCAATCGATCCGATCTCATTCGCAACGCCGATATAGGCGGCTGCGTTGAGCGTGCCCATGCGAATAGCCTCGATTGGGGAGATGCCAGACTCAACGATCACCCGCAATTCCTGATGTGGAAACGGTCCCAGAGATCGATCAGTGCCCATCGCTAGTATGACCCCAGCATCATGCAAAGTTTTGATGTTTTTCATGATGGCCGGGCGAAGTGAACTAAGCCATCCTGTGTACGGTGACCCATTAAACCGCTCGCTGGCGCGAATCTCTCTCCTCGCATCCTCCGGAATAGTTGCGACAAAAAGAGGGTCATCAAGAAAAGATGTATCTGCTTCAATGCGGGTCATCGTCGTAGAGAGAATTATGCCCCTGTCCGCGACAATGTCGGCGAAATCTTTATTGGCCTCGTCGAGATAAACTGTATGGGCGAAAGCATCGGCACCGGCCTCGATAGATTCACGAGCCAGCGCCAATTCTGATACATGCACCGTCGTCCGAATATCGTTCTCATGGGCATATGCGACGAGTTTGTTCATCAAATCTTGTTCAAGGAGCGGGATGTTGCGGCCAACTGGACCCATGCCGCGCCGTTCACGGGTGAATTTGAGAAGGTCAGGCTTCATTTTGAATAGAGCGTCGAGTTTTTTGACGCCATCTTCATAGTCGTTAACAACCGTGCCGCCGGCGCAGCAGCCATGACCTTCAGGCGGTGCGATCAAACTCACCGTGGCGTAAATGCGCGGACTCAAGATACGCCCTGCCCGCTCGTCTTCCCGCATTTGATAAATATATTCGGCGTTATTTCCAGAATCGTAGAACGCCGTTACGCCTGAATATAAATACGCAGCAAGTGACTTAAGACCGAACGGCCGGTCGATCACCATTTCACGATTTCCCGCCCCAGCCCTACCACCGGGCAAATGTATGTGGCTATCGATAATGCCAGGCATCAAAAACTTACCGGTACCATCAACAACGGTAGCGCCCGGAGAAGCAGTGATATCCCCATTTGCGACCTTAGCGAAACGACCATCTTCGACAAGCACCGATGCACCAACAACGGAAGGAGCTCCAGTACCGTCAATGAGAGTCACATTCTTTACAAGGAGTGATTGCGCAGAGAGCGGCGATACGCCGACCACGAACGTTAAGGCAAGCGATACGAAACTGAGATAGCGCGTAATCTTTGTGGTCATCCTAAGCCCCTTTTGTGCGATAGCCGTCTCTACGTCATAGTTAGAATGATTTTGCCATCCCGCTCTGCACCACGTCGGCCCGCATGAGTCACAGCTTCTTTCACGTCATCTAGAGAATACGTCGCTGCGATCTTGGCCGTCAGCGTACCGTCTTCAAACAATTGCGCCAACTCGGTGTATATGGCCTTCACTGCCTCCGGTGAACGTTTGGCAAACTGACGAACCGTATAAAACCCAATCAGGCGAATATCTCTTAGAAACGCAACATCCGATGGCAGCATGCAGGGTTCGTCAGTCAATACACCATACGCCAGCACCGTGCTGCCATCTGCCAGACACTCTGCCAATCGGGCCGTCGCCATGCCATTCACAGCATCGACAGCGAGTTTTGCGGGAACGCCTCCTGTCGCCTTTAGCACCCGATCCGAAAGGTCATCGCCATCAACCAGAACAACATCGCCCCCCAATTCCCTGAGTTCATCGATAAGCTCAGGACGGCGCACAACATTAATCGTTTTGATACCGCGCAACTTTGCGAGTTCGATCAGGTAACGCCCGCAATTGGAATTGGCGGCATTCTGGATGACCCAATCGCCGTCCTTGAGATCACCGAAGTCCTCAAGAATTAAGTATGAGGTGGGCGGATTAATGGGCATCAGAGATAATTGAGCCGCATCTCCATCGGGCGCTGGCAACAGGTCCGCTGCACTGACCGTTATCTCGTCACGCCAAGCGCCACAGGCGATCGGCGGAAAGACGCGATCCCCGGCTGACCAAGAGGTAACACCCTCTCCTACAGCAATAATGTGTCCAATACCTTCAAAGCCAGGCACGGCCGGCAAAGGCATCTCAAAGCGTTCCTTGCCAGACATGCAATAGAGATCAGCCAAGTGAATGGGAGCGGCTTCCATGCGGATTGTGACTTCACCAGCTTGTGGCGCCGGTGTTTCCTCGTCGACAATCTCAATAACGCTAGAAGGGTCTCCGTTACGGGTGTAGCGCGCAACTCTCATTGGCGTGGGTGCTCCATCATCGTTTTCGTGGCAGGGTGTTGTTCAGCACTATTTACATACGACCACTGGATTGAAACCTATGGAAGCAGAAAAAGTCATCGCGGAGTTGGAAACTATACTCGGCAGCGAACATATCCATGTAGATCACGACACATTGGGCCAGTTCGCAGAGGACCTATTCTTTTCAGGTTCTCCGCCGATCGCGGTTATTGCACCGGCATCGGTGGAGGAAATTAGTAAGTCTGTCCACACCTGCACAACCGCCGGTGCTGCCGTATTGCCGCGCGGCGGGGGGCTGTCCTACACGGCTGGGTATGTGCAACCCGGTGAAGACGCCGTTCCTGCAATTGTATTGGATACACGGAGGCTAGATCGTGTTCTGGAAGTTAATCCAGACAATATGACAGTGACTGTAGAATCCGGATGCACCTGGGAGGCCGTCATGAATGCCACGGCGGAACACAGTTTGCGGGCAACCATGTTTGGCCCCTCAACAGGCCGCTATTCAACGATCGGCGGCAGCCTGTCCAACAACTGTATGTTTTTCGGTTCGGCAAAATCCGGAACAGCCGCTGATGCGGTGCTTGGTGTTGATGTTGTTGCGGCTGATGGGTCGATTGTCGTGACCGGTTCAGGCGCAATTCAGAATTCCTCTCCCTATTTTCGAAACAATGGGCCTGATCTAACGGGTTTGTTTTTGAATGACGCAGGTGCTCTCGGCATTAAAGTTGCGGCAACCTTGCGCTTGGAGCCCATTCCCAATGGACAAACAGCAGCCTCATTTACGTTTGCCTCGTTCGCCGCGCTTATTCCGGCAATTCAGGCCGTCGGTCGATCAGGGCTTGCTTCGGAATGCTTGGGTGTAGGACCTGCACCTCTAGGACTTGCCGCCGAAGCCAACCCTTCCTTGCATGTTGTGTGTGAAGGATGGACTCAAGAAATCGCAGACGCGCACTTAGCTGCGATCATTGAATTGATAGGTGATGAGGGAACGCAAATTGATCCGGCCGTGCCCACTTTCATACGCAGCAATCCATTCTCTTTTGTGCAGTCGCCACTGGATGCCAAAGGCAGAATGCAAATATGGACCCATGGGGTCTTTCCACTAGGCGGAGTCAAAGAGGCGTACGTTGGCTTCCTGAATGTTCTCAAGGATCACGCCACCGATATGGAGGCTCTTGAAATTGAAGCCACTCTATCCTTCGCTTGTGCGGGACAGGCGATGATGGTTGAACCTGTGCTGTATTGGCATGGCAGAGCCAAAAATTTGCATCACAATGGCATGGCCGCAGTCACAGACTCTGCCCCACCTGACGAAAATGCGGACCAAAGGGATGCCTGTGTTCGGAAAATACGAGATGCGTTTGTATCTATGATGGACGAAATCGGCGCAGCTCATATGCAATACGGTCGATTCTATCCCTATGCGTCTGTCACCAAAAAAGAGACTGTCTCCCTGCTTCGCAACATCAAGCAATCCCTAGATCCAGAAGGTCTGCTCAATCCTGGCGTTCTCGGTTTGTGAGTAAGGCCAGGAAGCCCCCAGAATTCTGGGATTTTTGAAGGGAATGAGTGGGCCACTTGGACAAATCTCCGGTTTGTCCCTTTGAACATAATCCAACCCATTGTGGCGAGATAGTCACAGCCGCTCACTAGCAGAGCATTTTCTCCGTTTAGTCTTTGATTTTCTTTAGTTTCACAGCAAGACTGCCTCTTACTTAGAATTATTTTCTAGTCTGTGGGGGAGCAAAATGCTCAAGAAGTATCTAGCGACATCAGTTGCGGTGTTAACGGCCATAGCGGTTGATCCAGATTTATCAATTAGCTCGGCACAAGCGCAGTCACTCGCGCTCGAGGAAATTGTGGTCACCGCGCGTAAGCGTGAGGAAAGTCTTCAAGACATTCCGCTCTCGGTGACAGCCTTTACGGCAGATCAGATTGATCGCGCCGGATTTAAGAACCTCGAAGATATTTCGATGCAAACCACGGGTATGCAGTTCAATAATGACCTAGCGGGTAACCGGCCAGGCCGTTTGAATGCAAATATCCGCTTCCGCGGCGTTGAAGGCTCTGAGTTTTCAACTCTACAGACAGCATCCCTATTTATCGACGGCGTGTTCGCCCTCCAGGGCGCGCAGTCGATCGCTCTCATGGACTTAGAGCGCGTTGAAATTATTAAAGGCCCGCAATCGGCTCAGTTCGCGCGGAACTCGTTCGCTGGTGCAATCAACTACATCACCTCGACACCGAGCCTTGATGAGTACGAAGGCAAGTTCATGGTCGATGCGGGGACTTATGATAACTATGAAGTTCAAGCCAGCTTTGAAGGTCCTCTAATTGAAAATAAATTGGCGTTTCGTCTTGCAGGCCGTCTTTACCAGCGGGGCAGCTACTTCACGGCCACGGACGGTACCGAATTAGGCGAGCAAGGGTCAGATTCGATCAGCGCTCAACTCTACGCAAAGCCATCAGAGAATTTCACATTGAAATTACGTGGCTTCTACCAAGAAGACGATGATGGCCCTGAAGCGGTGGCCTTTCTGCAAGGGCGTCTAAATGACACCTGTACTGGCCTGTCACAGCCTGGCCTGGATAACGATCGTAACCCTATAACGCTAAATCCTGCGCTTTTCACCTGTGGCACCATACCTAGCCCAGGAGAAGGTGGAGCACCGCAGGTCACCAGCAACGGCAGTTTATTCCCACAGATTTTGGTCAACACAAACCCCAATATCGTTGCTGACCAACTGCTGAATGGTGGCCAAGTTCCTGGCGTACCGCAAGTTGATGGATTTGGTCTGGTCCGTGAAATCAAGCGATTGAGCCTAACCGGGGATTACGAAATGGATAACGGGACCGTCATCACGGGCACGGCGTCCTACAACGAGAACAAATCTAACGGCCTCCGCGATTGGGATATGACCGATGTGGAAGCGTGGTACGTGACCAATCCACAAGCCGGTGAAGATTATGGCTTCGATTTACGGGCTGCGTCCTCAGACGAGGGTCGTCTGCGCTGGGTGGCTGGGGCCAACTACTATAACCAGGACTACTTAACCAGCGCCGGTGGCGGCACCTTAGTGTTTACCTGCGCAAACTTTGGCGCCCTCTTCGGTATCGGTACAAACTGTGACAGCCCAGGACTTTTCCCCACCAGTGTTGATGGTGGCGATACGGTTGATGTGTGGGGTGTCTACGGCTCCGTATCTTATGACCTGACTGACCAACTCACCCTAGACGTTGAATTGCGTTACCAAGAAGACGAACGCGGTGACGGCGTTGGCACGTTCACCAACAAGTTCAAGAATTGGCTGCCTCGCTTCTCTGCAAGCTTCAAAGCGACGGAAGATGTCAATCTATATGCAACAGCATCACGCGGCATTTTGCCGGGTGTGATCAACTCCAACTTGGTTAACTGTCAAAGCATTGTGTACACGGTACCGTTTACTGACCCACGTACAGGTCTGCCGAGCACAGAATCTGAATGTCAGCAGTTCCAATCTGCGTTAGGTGACCAATACGCGCTCCTAACACCTGATCAAAAGTTGGACTCTATTGAAGCCGGTATGAAATCCACATGGATGGGCGGACGCTTGCTCCTAAATGTTGCGGCTTATTATCAAGAGTGGAAGAACTCACCCTCCTCATCATTTATCACCATTTTCCGTGATGATGATCAAGACGGTGTGCCAAACGTCAACCCTAATTTTGATAGCGCGGCAACGTCCGGAAGTTCCGAGTACTATGGTGTAGAAATCGAATCCGCTTTGCAGATTAGTGATGCGTGGTCAGCGAACTTAAACATTACGTACAACGAAAATGAGTTCACCACCTTCACCACGGCAACATCATCGCAAGAAGCAACACTCGGCACCGCCACGGTTGATGGCAATCGTGCCGGCCGCTTCCCCAAATGGTCGGGTAATTTCTCATCGACCTACACCGCCCCTCTAAAAGGTGACTGGGAATGGTTTGCACGTGGCGATGTGACCTACATGGGTAAAGCTGTGCTTGGTGTAACCAACCTTGCATCTCTGCGGTCTTACTTCCTGGTCAACACCCGGGCCGGTGTGCAGCGGGACAACCTTCGGGTCGAGTTCTACGTCAAGAACCTGTTTAACGAAGACAAATGGCGCGGTGGCCAGGAGTTCACGGACTTCTCACTGATTGATGCACCTGGAATATTTGACTTCAACAAACTGGGTGCGATATTGCTGCCGCAAGACAAGCGTACCTTTGGTGTTCGCTCATCGATTACTTTCTAATCAAGAGCACAGCGATCAAAACAAAGGGCGGCTCTTAGGAGCCGCCCTTTTTTCATGTCCTGCAAAATTATCTACAATAGATCGAGAACCTCAAAAGCTGCACGCTCTCCTGACTCCATAGCGCCTTCCATGCCGCGATTCGATAGAGCAGTATGTTCGCCACAGAAATGGATACGCCCTTCCGGTTTGCCTATATCAAGAAGATGCTTGGATATTTGGCCGGGCTGCCAAACCACCCAGTCTCCGCCTGAAAACGGATCTAACTGCCAAGACTTAAAGCCACCAGCCTCGATTTTACCTTTGGCGGCAGGGCGAAGTGTTTCGATATCTTGCACAACGCGGGCTTTTGCGTCCGCCTCACCTAAAGTATCGAGATACTGCGCCATGTGACCCCGTCCCCAACACAAGAAGTTGGTGATTTCATCTTCGGTCTCGCCAAAGCGCTGAGCAGTAACAACACCAGCTGGTGTATCTGTCCACATTGAAGGGTCCATCCCGTCTTCTTCCCAAAACGGCTCCTTGGGAATGATGTGAACCTGGGTGATCAGCATTTGCCCGATGTTGAGGATCGCCGCCCGTTTGTTAGCTGGCAGGATGGGGTCAAACCTCACCCATCGCAGCGGTGGCAACGGCGTTGAACAGATCACGCGCTTGGCCTTAAAGACACGGCCATCGTCGCAATGCACTTCAGAGTGATTTTTCTCACTGCGAATGCCAATGACAGTCGTTCCCAAATGGATGTCAGATTTGAGAGTGTTGGCCATCGCTTCAGGGATACGTTGGTTGCCACCAATCGCGGACAAAGAAACGGGTTCGATTTCATCTTGGGTCGCGAACCACTTCTGAATGAAATACCACATGAGCAATGACGTATCGTGGGCTGACGTGCCGTATTGCGCATTGGTGTCATACACCTGAGCGATGGTCTCTTCAGTCCACCCTAAATTTCGCAGGAGTCCGTAAACTGGTCCGTCATATTTCCACGCCCGGGGGTCGTACCAATCCTCAAAAGAATCCAACGGATTGTTGCGCGCAATCACGCCCCAGATATATCCACTAGGGCTTCGGTCCCGCGCACCTTCGGGCATTTTATTCAGTGGATGAGACGGCCATTCATCGGCTGGAATCACCGACCCACCGAGCGCTATCTCTGGCTTAGAAAGCGCCCCACGTGGTTTGTAATCCATTAAGGGGACATTCAGCCGATCGCACATGTCCCGCATTCGGCCGTAACCACCAAGGATCGAGTTTCCACCCGCTTCAGGATTGCCCGGTAAATCGCTCAGGGTGTAGAGACGGCCTCCTATCCGATCCCGCCCCTCAATGACCGAAACCGAATAGCCTGATTCCTCGAGAAGCATCGCCGCATACAGTCCGGACAGACCAGCCCCGATGATGACCACGTCACTTTCAGTCGCGGCGTGGATCGGGCGTGACGCAAGCACCGTGGCGGACGCGGCTCCTGCAAGGGCTGTGCGGCGCGATAAAGTTGAAGATGATTTGCTCATGTAGAACTCCGAGCGGGTAATACTGCCTAGCAGTCTAAGACGATGGCTCGACTGACACCACAGCCGCCTGCCGAATGGCCAAGGCGATGAGCAAAAGTGTGGGAGAGATCAGGACAATTGCAACGACAAACGGTGCTGTTGTTCCGTACGTCGCAAAAATCACACCTGAAAAGGCGGGCGTCAAAACTCGGCCTAAATTGCCTGCGGCCTGAAACACACCAAGAGCCGCACCTTGTTCCGCTCCCGGCGCATGCTGTGATGCCAGGCTGGAGGACGACGGCACAAACAGCGCATTTCCAACTGTTAAAAAGGTCAAAGAAAGGAGCACCGAATAAAGCCCCGTGGCAACAACCATTAGTCCCAGCCCGGTGATATAAACAAACAAACCCGCTCTCAGAACCTTTGCATCACCAAATTTTTTCGTGAGTGGGCCGATTGTGCCCCCCTGCACGATAGCCATGACGACACCCATATACGTAAATAAGAACCCGATATCACTGGGGCCAAATCCATGCTCTTTGAAGGCATAGAGCGCGAATGTGGAATCCATCATCGAAGCGCCGGCGACAAATATGAAGTTCACGCCTATCAGAGCCCCGAGCACGGGCAGTGTCAGATATCGCCCTGCGCCCTTTAAGGAGATAAGGCGCAATGAAACCGGCTTAGCGCTACGTCGCTCACGCGGATGCGTCTCTTTAAAAAATATGATCGTTACGATGACAGCGAACAGACACAAACCGGCTGCAAGCATCGCAATGACTAGAAAGTTACTCGCCTGGGGCTCGGGTCCGGCGAGTAACCCGCCGATGGCCGGACCGAAAATAAACCCGAGTGAAAAGGCAGCCCCAACCCGCCCCATAATCTTTGAGCGATCTTCACCCGACGTGACATCAGACGCTGCGGCAAAGGCGACAGGAATATTTCCCGCCATTAAGCCGCCGACTAGACGAGATACGAGCAAAGCTGGAACAGTCTCCGCCAATCCCAGCATCAAATACGCAACAGCAGACCCTGCCAGCGTAATAATGAAAACGGGCTTGCGACCAACACGATCACTCCACCACCCCCATATGGGTGCCGCAACAAACTGACCGAGGGCAAAGACGGCCATAAGCATTGTAATTTCGGCAGGAGAAGCGCCGACTTGTTCTCCGAAAAACGGAAACAACGGAATGATAATTCCGACACCGGTCAAACCGATAAAAACGACCAAATAGAGAGAAAACATAGAAACGGTAGACCTTAGCGGAGAGCAACAAGACCCCGCTTATACGGCAAATTTCTCAATTCGTGTCGTTTAATGCCTAAACAGGTCGTATTTTGAGACTGGTGTCCATCGATGACAGCGCTTCAAACCCGTCACCACGAACGACGATCATATCTTCGACATGGGTGGTTCCCCAGCCAACTTCGCTATACGGCATATCAAGCGTGTAGACCGTGCCGTCCTCGAAAGTAAAATCATCGTCGAAAGATCCCGTTGGCTCAGACCCTGTAGGCCAGGGCTGATCGGTATGCTCTAACCCAACATTGTGCGGGGCCCCGAATCCATGAGGCACCCCCTCTTGCATCATAAGGTCATAGAACATCTTAGATGCTTCGGAAAATTTCATGCCTGGTTTAACGGCCTCGTAAACCATACGGCTGCATTTGGTGTCAGCTTCGATGCGTTTCACGAGGCTATCGGGTGGATCGCCGACCATAACCGTTCGCCCGACATCACCATGGTACCCTTTGTACACACCAACGCTATCGAGCTTCATGAAATCTCCTTTTGAGACCACGCCCGAATTCAGCCCATCAATATTGGCAATCATCCACTTGCCTCGTCCGCCCAGCTCGCCCCATTTACGGGCGTGGGCCAATTCGATGCCCTCCAAGGGAAACCCGGGCACTATTTGATCGATCGCATAGTTCAATGCGACTTCGTTGCGCTGTGCCGCCTCGCGTAATAGATCAATTTCGTTCTCCGTCTTCACCATGCGAATCTCTTTGAAGATGTTTATGGCATCGACGTCTTTGATATCGGGCGTTCCCTGGTCTCTCAGCCAGGGCGCAACGCGCGGATCATCAAAGCCAATTGAGCCCTTGGCGACACCGCCGTCTTGTATGGCTTTGACAAGAGCAGCCAGGGGCGTCGCGCTGGTCTTGCCTTCATAAGCTTTAAACAGCGCCAATTGGAGTTTGTCGCGATAACTTTTCTCACCATCCCCGACTGGCCAAAAACTAGTCTTGGGGTTGGCAACAGGACGACCGTCCCCGTCAAGTTGAACGTTTCCTGACTCGTCTCTGACCGGCATGGTAAACGCCTGGATAGAAGGCATCCATGTTGGCCGATAGTCCAAATGATAAAGCATCACCGCGGACAATATGATCGCAGGTGGTGCATCTTCGTTACGAGGAAAAAACGCGAAAGTGGAGAAAGGTCGACCCATCCACTGCATGATCCCACCGTGGCTGGACAAGTAATAGATATTCACGGGTGTCGTTGCGACTAATCCGTCGAGACCGTACTTATCCATCACCTCATAGGCCCGCTCAACATTGAGCAAGCGCTTTGCAGAAGTAATGTGTTCAATCGAGGGAGTATTATCTGGTGACACGCCTTGCTCTTCCTCTATGCAAGCGAATTTCGAAGTCCAAGCTTACTTCATAGGGCAAGAATGAGAACCCGAACATATGAGCGTCGCTTCCGTTGGACGAGATGTCCAAGTGATGAACTGAGCGACTCTCATATGAATGGCGTCGACATCTCAATTATCAGTGCCCGTTGTTCGTATTATTGGGATGAGTACATTCGTATTTTTCTAGAGTTTGTGCCAATGCAGTGCTCTAAGCTGGCTCACGCTTTGTTAACCCGCTAGGTGACGCCCATTGACTCTTCGTCGCTCGTTCATCGAAACCGAATCAGGTTATGTGCACGTCCGGTCTAAAGGGAGCGGTGACGCCGTCCTTCTCCTCCATTGGACACCATCATCAAGCCGCCAATACATACCGGTTATGTCTCGTCTCGCCGAACTCGGTTTTGCCGTCTATGCACCGGATCACATGGGTTATGGCCAGTCCGACCCGCGTCCGTCGCCTTGGGAAATACGAGATTATGCCGACAACATCACCGCAGTGATGGATGGCTTAAATTTAAAAACGGCTTCAGTTGTTGGTGGTCATTTGTCGTCGGAAATTGCCGTTGAGCTGTCGCTTAAACATCCGTCTCGGGTGTCCCACTTGATTCTGGATGGCAGTCCCGTGTGGGACCGCGCTTTTCGCGAAGACGTTCTCGCCACAGCCCGGCAACCCACTCCCGATTGGTCTGAGGACGGTTCACACATCGCCTGGTTTTGGGAGCGTGCGCTCTGGCTACAACGTATGTGGGATTCAGGCTTTAAGCTCGACGACAATGGCGCCGCTCTCCTTCAGGAGGCCGTCATAGATGCAATGACTGCGCAACAAAGCGATGATTCTGCCGATGCCCTAAAGAATTACGATATGGAAACCGCCCTGACCCAGGTGCGGGTGCCGACATTGGCTCTAACTGCCGAGACTGACCCATTGAACAATTGTCATAGCAAAGTCTTAAGCCTGGTTGATGGTGCCGTAGGACATACGTTTTCGGGCGGCCACCCTCTTCATCATTCAGAGAAGGCTGCTGACTACGCTTCAGTTTTACACCGCTTTATCTCGGGCAATACGGGCGTCTTTGACTCCGCGACGTGAGGCTCTATCCATCGAGATCATGCCCATACAGTGCTACGGCCAGCACAATAGATTCATATACTGGGTGGCACGACAGTCGCGCGCACCTTAATGTAGGAGCCAACACAGGCGAATCCGAGGGAACACCATGAGTCAGCGAGACGCGCTAAAGACTGAACTTTTAAGCCTGATCGAAACTCATCAAGAAGGGTTTGCGTCTGGCACGCCAGAATCTCACCGCATCAATGACCTGATCGATGAATTGGTAGCCGAAACCCCCTACCCCAGCGCCATGAATTACCCTGATGTCTACAAGGGACGTTGGGTTGGTGAGTACTACAATTTTGGCCGCCTCGTTGGCGGAGATGGCGCCGCCGATCAAGGCAATGGAGTCACAACGTCACTCAAAGTATTTTCGATGGGACGATTACCCGATATTCCGGCGACCCATCTCGGCAACGGACTCGAGATCGATCCGGACGCCGGTCAGTATAATTTTTACGGCCAACTTAAAGTAGGCGAGGCACAGATTGAGTCTCATCACTTTACGTTCGGTCGATTCACGAAAAAAGAAGAAGATCTTGACCGGTTCTTTGTTGAGTTTGATGGTTTCGAAATCGCACCGGCTGATCCTGAAATGTCTACAAAAGAGTATTGCAAGGCCATTGGCGTCGACGGTCCCGAAGATTTAAAAGCATCTCTATCGCCCTCGCCTAAATTGTGGTCCCATATCGCGTACATGGATGGCGATATGCGTATTCAATTGGGGCAATTGGGTGGCCATTACATCATGTTCCGCACAGATGAGCCGATGTATTCCGTTGAATATGCGAAGGGCAATCAAATCAATCCGCCCCTGCTCGCTGCCGAATAGTTCATACAGGCATGAAAACAACGAAATGGGTGTCCGCCGGTTGGGCGGTCGGCACGGTTGGCTCGAGCACATTGCTCGGCGCGATGAGTCTGCTGGTGTTGTTTTATCTGACCGAATACCTGGGCATTTCTCCAGCAATCGCTGGCACTCTAATATTTGTGTCCCGACTATGGGACATCGGCGCGACGCTTCTGGTGGGCCAATGGAGTGACCGAACCCAAAGCCGATGGGGTCGCCGCATCCCTTTTCTGGCTGCAGGCGCACCGATCGCAGCTCTGGCTTACGCCATGTTGTTTGCCGCACCAGAAAGCCTCAGCGGTATCGGCCTAGAGATATATGTCCTGGTGGCGCTGTTGCTTTATGCCACTGGTTATACAGTCTTTGTCGTCCCCTATCTGACCATACCCGCCGAGATCACAGCGCACCCTCATCAACGCACAACAATGATGTCTTATCGTGTGGCGTTCATGACTGTGGCTGGACTAAACATCGCGGTGTTAGGTCCGATGCTGATTAACATTTTCGGTGGCGGGCGCGCAGGATATGCCGGCATGGGTGTTCTGCAAGGGATTATCATCTTGGTGTTCATGTGGGGCAGCACGGCCGCCGTCGCTCGCGCCCCGGTGATGCCTTACCAGCCTCAACCACGATCTGGGTTCTTTGCCCCCTTAAAGGTCGCGTTTCGTAACAAACCGTTTGTTATTTTTATCGCTGTTAAATTTTTCCAGCTGTTCGCGGGCGCCTCGACAACGACAGCACTGCTCTTTCTCGCCCGGTATATTCTGGATCAAGACGAGAGCTTTCTCATCCGTTTTGGCGTCTTACAAACCATCGGCACACTTATCGCCATCCCCTTATGGGCCTTTCTTGCGCGGCGCTATGGCAAGCGCAACGCCTATATGGGGGCTGGATTTCTCTATGCCCTGATCGCCTTATCTTGGCTGACGACGGTTCTCGGTGAAGCCAGTTGGATTACGGATATCCGACTGTTTGCAGTGGGGTTTGGCGCCGCAGGCTTGATGGTTGTCGGGTTTTCTATCCTGCCCGACACCATGGAGCACAACACCAAAACCAGTGGCCTGTCCCAAGAGGGAACTCTGGCCGCCTTGTACAGTATGGTCGAGAAAGGCACCGCCGCACTTGGACCACTTATTGCCGGTTTTCTGTTGGAAGCGTCAGGTTTTATCAGCGCAGCAGGTGGCGAACTGCCACCAGAACAACCGCAATCCGCCATTATTGCGATCTTGATCTTGGTCGCCGTGATCCCAGCCACATGCAACGTCATTGGGTCTCTTTTGCTGACACAGTTTGACCTCAAAGAATCGGCGTCCACCCCATAAAGAGAAAGTATACATCCGACACTAGAGGGTATTGGAAGAAAAGCCTGAGCCGTTTGATAATGTAAGGCCAGCTAGGTTAGCCCAGAATTATTGCTACGGAGACCGGACAATATGCATCCAAAAGTGACCCAGGAGATTGTCGATACCTATTCCGACGTTGGTGTCGCGCATGTGCCCGATGCATTTACTGCTGAGTGGGTCGCACAGATGACCAAACTGATCGACGATACAGTCGCGGGCTTGCGGGCCGGAACCATAGAATTTGGTCCCCATGAAACACAGCGCGATGTTGAGTTCGAAGATCACGACGGGTATGTCCGGTTGATCAACTTATACAACCGTGTACCCGAGATGAACGCGCTGATCGAAAGCTGTAACTGTGCTGAGATTGTTGCAGACGTCATCGGATCTGATGAAATGCGGCCATGGGTCGATGGCACCTTCCTAAAAGAAGGAGACGCCGAAGAAACAGCAACGCCGTGGCATAATGACGAGTGCCTTTTCCCTCTACGCGGACATCATAGTCCCTCTATGTGGGTGGCCCTGACCGATGTGGATCGCGGCAATGCCCCCCTTAAAACACTTGCCGGGTCGAACAAAGATCCACATCGCTATGTCAGTTCTTGGGCTTTAGAAGGATCAGTGGCGCCGCCAAACTTTCACCCGTGGGACGAATTATTAGAGCGGACGGCCGCACCAGATGCAGATATTCGTGTCTGGGAAGCGAAGGCCGGTGACATGATAATCATTCACCCCAAAACCATCCATGCGTCCCTGCCCCGCACGGCAGGCCAAGAAGGTCGGCGCATCGGATTCTCCCTTCGGTGGATCGGTAGCGATATCCGCTACGAGTTCAATCCCACAGCCAAACGCTCACCGGTCCAGGACAGTGCGCTTTTAAAAGAGGGCGAACCCATACCCGAGGCCGTTATCCCGGTCACCTGGCGGCGAAACAACCATAACGCTGCCGCCCAATAGACCGAACAAGGTAGCCTCTAATCACAGCCTTGATGCCAAGTAACATTTGGAGCCGCACCACATGCCATTAGTTATTCGAACAATATTGGCGATCGCCACAACGGTCGTAGCGATAGGTCCACTTTTTTCTGCGCCCATCAACGCGACCGAGAAAGACCCCATAACGTCTAAATACCCGCAAGAGGCCTACGACCTCTATCTGGAGCGCCTAAATGCCATGTTTGGCGGTGGTGACGGTCAAAATGGTGGACTGAGTTACGACCCGTTGGAGGATGTGCCCGGTGCAGCAGAGTTTGGACCGATACCAAGAACTAGCCCAAACAAAGAAAGTACAGTCACCAAAGAAGCCTTAGATACGGCTCAAGCTTACGCGGCGGCGCATAACTCTCAAGCGTTTATGGTTTGGCGCAAAGGCAAGCTGGAACGGGCATCATATTTTAATGGTGCGAATGCGGAGACCCTAATCGTCGGACGGTCTCTCGCAAAACCGATCACGGTGATTGCTGTGGGGCGTGCGATCCAGGAAGGTTATATCGAGTCTTTAGATCAACCCGTTAGCGACTTTGTGACTGAGTGGAAGGGCACCGACCGAGAGTCCATGTTGGTGCGGCACCTCTTGGATATGCGTACAGGCTTCCTTCGGCAGGGCTTTGATCCTTCTCCAGAAAGCATCCTCAATCGCGCCTACATCCACCCTTACCACGATGATGTCATCATCAATGAATATCCCCTCACCCATAAACCTGGTGAGCGATACGATTATTCCAATGCGACATCTGAAATGGTTGCACCGCTTATCGAACGGGCAACAGGTGTGCGATATGGCGAATGGGTTTCGGAGCAAATCCTCAAACCGATTGGTGCTAAAGGGGGGCAGATTTGGCTCAATCGCCCCGGCGGCACGGCCCATTCGGGCTGCTGCATCCTATTGCCCGCAGAAACATTTCTGCGCCTTGGTTTGCTGAGTTTGTTTGACGGTATATGGGATGGCAAACGCCTATTACCCGAAGGCTATGTCGCAGAATCCAGGACCGCGACCCCACAAAACGAATGGGCAGGCATGGGTCTTTACGTCGCGGGACGCTACACAAAAGAACGCGGCGCCGCGAACCCAGATGTGCCACGAATGAATGTGGCACCACATGCGGAACGGTATCTTGCCGCTGACCTCTATCTGTATGATGGCAATGCCAACCAGGTGGTCTTTATTGTTCCGTCAGAGGACATGGTGATTTTACGTGTCGGCAACCAACCGCCGCGTGACATGCCTTGGGATAACACTGTTCTACCGAATACCACTATGCGCGGCATTATTCGTGCCCCCGGGGAAATTGCCCCAACCCCGCAATCTTAAAGGAGACACCTAATGATCCGCATTATACTCCTTGGTCTCGCGCTTACGGCAATGGCACCAATGACCATGACACAGGCTCAGTCGGCTAAAGAATACGAAGAAGCCAGGGATATTGTTTGGGCCAAAGAACAAGCCATATACAAAGCAAGGGCAAAGACCGGGCTCGACTATTACATCGCTAACTCATCTCCAAACTACGTAGGATGGCCACCCGGCGTTCCCAAACCGTCACCCCTGTCTCAACTCAAGAAAAATCAGAGTCTGATCACGGCACCGAATTCTGAAAAGATAGCACTGTACTTTGACGATTTTGCCATGCATGGCGATACGGGCGTCATTTACTACAACACCCACCGCACCATGCTACCCGACGGCACAGAAGTCGATCAGCGCTATCACACGATTCATGTGTGGGTAAAAGATACGGATGGCGATTGGAAATTGATGGGAGCCATGGCCCGACAGATCGAATAGGAACAACTATACCGGCACGGTCGACGGATCGTAGTCATTGATCTTGATAGGATCGAATTCCTTAGCCCGCTCCTCCAATGCTTTTTCGATAGTACCGTGCATATGGAGACCATTGTACCGGGCGCCGATCGTCACCAGAGTTGTGCGCTCCACACGGGCCGCTTCGTATCGATGAAGCCCTTCTTCAATGCTGTTCGCCGCGTCGAGACATCGCGCCAACACCACGCCGTCCTCCATGGACATCCCAGCGCCCTGCCCAAGGAACGGCAGCATAGGATGCGCTGCATCCCCCAACAGAGATACTCGGCCGACTGTCCAGGTTGCCATGGGTTCTCGGCCGAACATGCCCCATCGGAAACACGTCTCAGCCGGGATGTGCTTAATCATCTGCTGCACTTCTTCACAGGTGTCAGCAAACTCTTCGACAAGCTCGTCCTTTTTGGCCGGAACGGACCACCCTTCATCCACCCAGTCTGATTTTTGCGCGTATGCGGCAAAATTTATGGTTTTCCCGCCGCGGATCTTATACCGAACAACACTGCGGTATTTGCCATCGAACACCGACGTGTCGGTATCTATCGTACCGTCAGGCAACGCATCGACGGGCACAAGACCGCGCCATGCGACGTAGCCCAGAAAATCCACCTTGTCTTCGCCAAACAAAGACTGGCGAACCGCCGACCGATTACCATCGCATCCGATTGCCAGATCTCCTGTTACTGTATCGCCGTTCGTAAAGGTTACTTCGACACCATTGGCGTCTTGCGTGAACGACTGAAAACAGTGGCCAAGGTGGATCGCATCAGGATCATTTGCACGCACTGTTTCTGCCAAAAGGGCATGAATGTCTGCACGGTGATGCATCCAGAACCGCGCATCAGGGTCTGGGTCCGTCTCTCCTTTATCTTGTCGAACATCCCCCGGTGCAGATGAGAGAAGATGAATGACACCGGTCATAAGGTCTTTGCGCCCTGAACTCTCTGGGCGAAATCCGATTTTCGATAGTTTGGCGGTCAGACCAAGTGACCGCATCGCTTTGTTGGCGTTCTTTGCCAGGGTGAGACCGGCACCTACCTCGCCAAGTTCTTCCGCCTGCTCATGCACGGAGACTTTGAACCCTGCACGCTGTAGGGCTATGGCTGCGGTCAATCCGCCAATTCCGGCGCCAATCAGGACAACATGCAGATCTTTCACAGCACTCTCTTAACCATACCTATGACTGATACACCCCAGTCAAACACTCCTGAGTCTGTTTTACTACCGTGCAGCTCAATCGATACCAGCGTCTCTTTGCAAGACCAATCCGCGGTCAAAATGCCTGGGTCCGACGCTCACAAATTTACACACTGGTCGATCTCTGAACGGCTGGATGTGTTAGAAAGTGGAATGAACAGGTGCTCATTTTAACCCCTAGGTAAACCCATGGCTGAAGCCCAACACGAACATGCGATGATGACCAACCGCAGCCACGACGAGGCGGAACGGCAAAACAATGTCCGCACCCTGCGTCAATCGTTACTACGGAAATTTGCCGCCGGTAGCCGAGAAATGTTTTATCGCGAGATAAAACCAGAATACGAAAAACAAACCGGCAAACCCTTAGACGATTACCGACAAATTCGGACGGAGATGCTTAAAAGTAACTACATGAAGTTCCAAATGGGATTTCATCGTGTGGTTCAGGAGCTGATGTTTGAATCTCTAATTCCTCCTGTCGAACATCAGTTACCCGATCTTGTCGAAAAATCTAAAGAGATGGATCGCAATCTAGGAACTCTTGAACTTGATCCGAATTTAGAATTGCCTCGGTACATCACCGCTGTCGATATTCACTGTCAGCCAGGTGGGTATACGTCTGACCACCGGGAAGGTGATATTGCCGCCGGCGCTATCTACGACCGGGCCATTCACATCTACAATTCTGGCGGCAGCGGCATGACCGATATGGCTGGTCGTACCATTGCAGGTTATCTCGATGCTGTGTTTCCTGACCTAAATCCGTCGCGGATTCTCGACATGGGGTGCACAATCGGCCACAGCACGGCGGCCTATGTCAAACGCTGGCCCGATGCTGATGTCCACGCGATTGACGTGGGCGCTCCACTCCTGCGGTATGGCCACGCCCGGGCCGAAGCCTTGGGTCTAACTATACACTTCTCGCAGCAGTCGGCCGAGCATACTAAATATGACGACAGCAGTTTTGACCTCGTTGTCTCAAATATTTTGGCCCATGAAACGTCCACCAAAGCATGGCCCGCGATCATTAAAGAATGCCATCGCTTACTCAAACCTGGTGGCGTAATGATTCATGCTGACCTCCCTCAATTGGATGAAGTCGACCCCTACCGTCAATTCATCTACACAAATGAGACCTACTACAATAATGAACCGTTCTGGACAAAGTACCGAACGCTAGACCTCAAACAAATTGCGACTGAAGCTGGGTTTCTACCTGACAACGTCATTCGCGATTTCTCCCAGGTCAAAGGTGGTCGGGACCAGGCAAAAATCGATTCAGCGATCGAAAACTCTCGGTCCGTTGGTTACGGTGCGCCAGCCGGATCCCCCTTAGGCATGGCCTTTATAATCGGCATAAAAGATTAGGACCCAGAGATGAGCACTGAAGAGAAAATTACGCTGCCGCGGGTCGCTAAAGGCCCCAGACCGATGATGTTTGAGGATGAAGCAAATGACGTTCTCTTATCAATGAATGTCTCATTGCTCAGCGAACTCATCGTGACACGCCAGCGCCTCGATGCGGTCGAACGGCTATTGGATCAAAAAGGCATCTTGTCTCAATCCGATGTAAACAATTTTTCTCCCAACGAAGACGCCGCAAATCAACGCGACGCGCTGCGAGAAGAGATCAGCGACCGAGTCTTTTACCTCCTACTCCAGCAGACAGAACGAGCAGAACGCGCTGTTTCTGATGACGCGCCCGGCGAGGATATTTAAACCACGAACCCTTCAAGGCTGAGTGGCAGAGAGCGAATTCTCTGACCGGTCGCCGCAAAAATGGCATTGCACACGGCTGGTCCCACAGGCGGCAAAGCAGGTTCGCCAAGACCAGTCGGGATATTATCCGACTGGATGAAATGAACATCTACGTGCGGTGCATCAGCCATCTTCAGTAGAGGGTACTGATCAAAATTTCCTTCCTTGATCCGGCCATTTTCAATACTCAGCTGCTGGCCAAGCATCGTACTGATTCCATCAATAACCGACCCTTCACACTGATTCTTTGCACCACTCATATTCACAATGGGTCCAACATCCGCAGCGACTGTGACCTTGTGAATCTTAAGAACATTACCGCCTTCAACACTGACTTCTGCAACTTCAGCAATATGGCCGGCGTGGCTGAAGTAGAACCCCATACCCAGGTGATGCCCGTCGGGGAGAGATTCCCCCCACCCAGCCTTTTCGGCTGCAAGTTTAATTACATCTGCCGTGCGCCCCGTATGCAGCGCACGTAAGTTTCCAGGATCAAGCCAGCGCGGCTCACCTAACAGTTCCAGCAAGAATTCAACATGATCCCTCCCCCCTGCGACAGATAACTCGTGCAGGAAAGATTGGAAAACAAATCCGAATACGTTGGAGCCTGGCGCCCTCCAAGCACCGCATGGGGTTTTCCATGGCAGGAGGGTTTGTGTCAGTTCGGCATTTTCAATGAGCGGGACTGGAAACTCACTGTCACGGAGATTACCGCCCGACACAGCTTTCTGGCCATCAGTGGTAAACGTAACATTGTGATCACTAAGAGAGGTCAACTTTCCATCCGCGTCAACGGACCCTGACATATGATGGAAGCCGCCCGCACGATACATGTCGTGCCGTGTGTCGTCTTCACGGGTCCACTGCAACTTAACCGGAGCCCCGACACGTTCAGAAATAGCTACCGCTTCGCAAACAAAATCGTTGTACAGGCGTCGACCAAAACCCCCGCCAGACCGAATTTGATGCAGCGTCACTTTTTCCTTTGGAAGACCAAATATCGACGCAACCGAGGACACACCTCTTTCAGGAGTTTGAGTCGGCGCCCAAATTTCGACCTCGTCCCCACGATGCCAGGCCGTACAGTTCTGTGGCTCCATGGGCGCATGCGCAACAAATGGATAACTGTAGAATGCCTCAACAGTTGTCTCGGCGGCAGCCATGGCTGCATCAACATCGCCCTTGGCAATAATCTTCTTGCCCTTTGAACCCGCTAGGGCACGCGCCTGTGCCAGAGCATCTAACCAACTGTCCTTTGAGGCATTGGTTTCGTCCCACTCGACTTCGAGGGCAAATTTCGCCTGCATCGCCGCCCAATTAGACGTGGCAACAATTGCAACGCCAGACATGATCTCACTGGTATTGCCCGTCCCATCAAGCACGAAGGCATCTAAAATTCCGTCCAAAGACCGCACATGATCCAGATTGGCTGACGCAACGGTGCCGCCAAAAGCAGGGCACTTGTGATAAGTCGCATACACCATGTCCGGTAGCACTTGATCCGTGCCAAAAAGTGGCTGACCAGTGACGAGTTGTTCGTTCTCAACACCGCCCACCCATGTTCCGACTAGGTCGTAGTCTTTACGGTCCTTTAGCGTCAGGCTCTCTACATCTGGGATAGGTAAACGTGCAGCAGATGATGCCAATGACGCGTAAGTAAGTTTCTTCTCACCGTCAGGATGAATAACGTGGCTATTCGCCGCAGAACAAGATGCGGCCTCCACACTCCACTGCTGCGCAGCCGCCGACACCAGCACTGACCGCGCCGCAGCACCGGCCTGACGCAACTGATCCCACGCGCCAAGTATAGAGAACGAGCCACCAGCACTTTGACGGCCATAGACATCAGGATTGATCGGCGCCTGTTGGACATCTACATCGGTCCAAGCGGCATCCAATTCTTCAGCAACGATCATCGGGAAAGCGGTTTTTATACCCTGACCGATTTCGGGTGCCTTCGAGTAAATAAGAATGCGCCCATTGGGATTGATTTCTAAAAATGCGTTTGGCACAAATTCAGCATCGCTGGTCGCTGCCTGGGTATCGTGACCCTTTTCTTTGAGGACCATTCCAATCACAAGACCGCCACTCGCGGCTCCTGTCATTTTTAGGACAGACCGTCTCGACGTCCTCTCGGGTGATCCGAAAATCAAATCTTCAGGTGAGGAAATCTTTGTCATGGAGCTCTCCGATCCAGAGCGACATCAGCGATAATGCCGTTTTGACCACACTATACACAGAATCGGAAGACAGGAGAGAGCTTCGACTATGCAATCTCGAGGTCGAGCAAAACGCTAACCCTATACATTATTCTCATTTTGCCATGACATCGGCATCTATGAGGTCTGTTACGGGAACTGGGTCAGTAGAAATATCCGTGCCTTTGAGGCGATTCAAAGACTGCCATGCTGCATTGGCTGACGGGCCTATGACCGCAGCCGGGAACAAGACAATGTCATACCCTAAGGCCTGCAGGTCTGCCGGTGACGGAGCACCAGCTGCCCCCGGTTTGAGAAGGTTGAAAAGAAGGGTCACTCGGCCCTCAAGCATATCACAAAGGCGTTGCCGGTCTTCTGCCCCTGTTAGACCCTCGACAAAAACCATATCAACCCCGTTATCGGCATAAGCATTAGCGCGCTCCAAAGCAGCGTCCACACCTTCTGTAAAGACAGCGTCGCTCCGGGCACTGATGATTGTCTCTTCGGAGGTGCGCGCATCTAATGCGGATTTTAGCTTGCCGACCATCGTGTCAATTGGCACCAATGGCCTTTTAGATACCTCTGCCACAGACTTTGTGTTGACCTGGTCCTCAATCTGAATGCCTGATGCGCCGGACCGCTCGAATAGACGAACGGCGCGTTCTACATTATAATTATTTCCGAAACCTGAATCGGCATCGACAAATAGCGGAATACCGACACGGTCGCGCACACGGTCAACTACGTTAGCCATTTCCGTCATCGTTACTAAGCCAATATCGGGACGACCCAATTGGCTGTAGGCGACCGCAGACCCCGATATAAATGCCGCTTCAAAACCTGCTTTTTCCGCAAGTGCCGCCGTAAGAGCGTCATAAACGCCTGGCATTTGAACGATCTCAGGCTCGGATAATCGCTGTTTTAAAGACAACATGTGATTTTCCTTACCAGTCAACGGCAACCCCGATTTTTTTCGACTTAGCGTTTTTTGCCGCTGCCATTCCGGCAGCGAGATCTTGCGCTGATACGCCGAGTGACTTGTATACTGTAATTTCGTCATCTGTGCGTCTGCCTGGAGCGTCTCCGTTTAGAACTGCACCAATCTCACCGACAACATGGTCTTCGCTCACGACACCAGCTTCAATAGCGTTGACCAATTCACCAGCCTGCTCAATGGCCGACGGCTGATAGTCGACATAAAATCGACTGCGTTTGACAACGTCAATATCGGCTTCTGCTGAGGCGCGCACGGCCGCGCCAACCAAATTCACGTGCACACCCGGCTGCAACCACTCCCCCCTGAGTATTGGATGCTTAGATGAAGTGACAGTGCAAAGGATTGCCGCCTCCCGCGTCGCTTTTTCGATGTCGGACTCAACATGAATGCTGACATTAGGGGGAAGGGTTTGTTCCGAGGCAAACTCATCCGCTCGCTCGGCATTGCGTCCCCAAACCGTTATTTTAGTTATTGGGCGTACCGGCAATATTGCCTGAATGTGATGACGCGCTTCTTCACCACACCCAATGAACGTAAGCGACGTCGCGTCCTGACGCGCCAGAACCCTGGTGGCCATGGCCGTCGTCGCTGACGTCCGGATAGCTGTAAGTTCACGGCCATCCAACAGTGCAATAGGCAAACCATCCTCGGTCTCAAACATCAAAACAGCACCAACATGACTGGAATGTGGGCTGCCAGGCTCGCGAGGAAACTTACTAACAACTTTTATTCCAAAAGACGGCTCGGCATCTTCAGTCTTACCCACATACCCGGGCATCATGCCAAGCTTGCCCGGGGTGTCTGTTACAGCCATGAATTGCCGCAAAGGCATTACAACGTCACGACTGGACACCGCCCGCATCGCGCCTTCCATTAGGTCGACGCACTCTGCATGGCTGAGGCTGGCCACAACGGCCTCGCGGTTAAGGATTAACATGACTTGACCTAATTTTGAGCGGCTCTACGAACTCGCTTTGTGGGTACCAGTTATTCTCTTTGTTTCAGGAACGCCGTAGTGTGGTTGGAGCACAAATATAGATTTCATTTTATGTTCTTCTTCAAGAACGATTCTCCAATGCCGCTCTAGTAAATCCTTCCAGTAAGCATGGGATTCAACAATAAGGTGGGCATTTCGACCATCTCTCAACGTCTTCATAGCTGGAGTTGTCGCAATCTCAATAAGCGCAACAACACGTGTCAGTTCTTTTATGTGGGCCAAGACATTGGTCAGGCATTCAGGCTCTATGTGTTCCATGACATCGAACGAAACGACGACATCACTTACAGCTGGCTGCTCCGAGAAACTTTCTACAGCGGGGTCATACCCCGATACAGCAACCGATGGCCAGCGCGCCTGTAATGATTCAACAAGCCTGCCCTTACCACAACCATAATCTAAAACTGTTTCTGACTTCGTAACACCGATGAGTTTGTTCGCCATTTCGAACCCAGATTCGATAGTACGGATACTTTTTCCGTACTCCGGAATATCACTATGCAAATCGCGATTGAGATTTCGGTACTCCTCGGATATCAACATCTAATTAGCCCCCTGTTTAGATAGGTAGCGCATCGTTAATCGCACAAAAAACTGACAAATAAAAATTGAACAACACAGTACCAATTTAGTCGTGTATATTTTTACTTAGCGCTGGCGCTTGGTGGAACAAATTTCATCGCCTTCATGACGTCCATTACGTCGTCTGGCCTGGAAAACTTGTCCGGCATGGGCTCCCCCGGTATCCGGACCTTGCCAATGGCCCGGAACCAATCTTCTAATCCTGGTGGCATAAAGACCCAAAACAATTTCATATCCACGCCTCCGGTATTTTCTAGCAAATGCTTAGCGTGTCGACCGAACATCACGGTCGATCCCGGCCCAATATCATAAACCTCATCTTCGATTTCACAGCGACCAGTACCTTCGTAGATGAAAATCAGCTCGTGGTTTTGCAAGTGACCATGTTCACGAACGTGGCATCCGGGGGGCAAGACCTGAATGCCAGAGGAGAACCCATCGTACGGTGTATTCTCGGGAGTCAGGTTAACAGTGACATAACCCTGAGATGGTTCCGGTTGCCATATAGACTCTCCTTCTTCAGGACCTATTACTGCCCACCACGGGGCTTTGACATCAACCTCTGTCGCCATGATTTAGGACTCCGTATTTGAACCAGAGAGAAAAGTTAGTACTGCTGCATTGTATTCTTCTGTGGCCACTCTCGGCATGAAGTGCCCACCATGCGGCAGAATAACTCTCTGCGCGTTTGGTATATTTTCGATCAGCTCATGAGAAAATCCAACGGGTGTAATCTGGTCGTCGGCAGCACAAATAACCTGAGTGGGAACCGCGATCTGAGAAATTTGATCGCGAAGATCATGGGCAAGAACCGCGTTTACCCGTGAGAGTTCGATTTCATCACCTGGAAAAGCTGCCAAGCGCTCTTCTCGTGTACCAGATAGCAAATCAGGATTCTTAGAAAGCGTATCAGGAGGATAAGCCCGGAGGATTCCATCAACGAGATAAACTTCGGGCCCCGCCTCCCGTAACATTTGTGCTCGAAGTTCGAACAAAGTCTGAAAATAAGGGCTAGGCCCAGCCCAAGTCGCGCTCAACACAATCTTAGTGAGACGGTCGGCATGATGTATGGCCAAATATTGCGCGATCGCTCCGCCAGTAGAATGACCAACGAATGCGGCTTGCGCCACGCCAAGCCTATCCATCAACGTGAGCACGTCATTTGCCATTTGAGGGACAGAATAAGTAATGGTCGACTTGGTGCTAGCCCCGGTGCCCCGATGATCATGGGTAATCACGTCAAATTCACTCGACAAAGCGCTGACCAACTTAGACCAAAAAGCAGCTCGGCCACCAAGCCCCGACACCAAGAAAACTGGATCCCCGGCACCCTCGCGCCAGACAGCTAACTCGGCGTCACCGATATCTATTTTATCCATCGCGGTTACTTTCGAGCTTCATAGAAGGCCTTCGGAGTGTGCCTTTTGACGGGCTTTATCACCAATTCAAAGCACAAACTAAGCTATGCTATTTTTCTATACCTTAAACCCATTAATTCATTTGTGATTATAGGGTTGAAGCCGCCATACTCCCCTCGTCAACAGGGGAATCCTATGGAATTGAAGCAACTGCGCCATTTTGTAGCTGTGGTCGAGAGTGGCACGCTGTCCGCTGCCTCCCATATTCTCCATCTTACTCAACCCGCTTTGACCCGGAGCATCAAAAACCTTGAGGCACGTCTTCAGGCTGAGTTGCTAACCCGTGAGCCACGCGGAGTGACACCGACTGACGCTGGCAACCAGCTCTATTCACAAGCAAAAATGATTCTGAATGAAACTGCCCGTGCCGCCGCAGACGTAACTGCTACATCGAAAGGGCAGTTAGGGTCGCTCAAGATTGGAGTGGCGGCTATGTTTGCTGGGGAACCGATGACTGCCGTTATCATTCGCCTAGCAGAGACAGCGCCGGATTTAGCTGTCGATATCAGTGAAGGGTTTTTCGAGAACTTAATTCACGATCTCAAGACGGCACAGGTAGATGCGCTTGTTTCCAATTTCCCCCCAGGTATCGCCGATGAAGGTCTGGCGTTTGAACCGCTGATAACTGTGCATTCGCATTTTGTTGTAAGCGCCAGCCATGCACTCGCCAAAAAGGACACTGTTGTGATGGCTGACTTGCGAGAGCACAATCTGGCCCTGGTCAAGCAAACGCATGTTTCGGTGCTTGTGGCTGACCTGTTTGCTGCTGAGAACCTATCTTTGCTTAGTCCAGCAATAGAAACAAATAGCCTCACATTACTCCGCTCTTTAGTGCTATCGAGCGAATATGCCAGCCTGCTACCCGAGCACCTGTTGGAGAAAGACGTGCAAGAAGGTCGTATCGTTCGCTTGAAAATGGAGGGAACGCCATTCAAACGGTCATCGGGTTTAATTATTAGGAATTCAGAAACACAACGAGCCGCAGTAAAGCACTTCGTGGATGCGACACGGACCGTGTTCGAAAGCTGGCCAGAGGTCAGTGCATGAGTGAATTTACTCATATCATTGTTGGCGGCGGGTCCGCTGGTTCAGCCTTGGCTTTCCGCCTCGCCACCAATCATCCCGCTGAAAAGATACTCCTGCTAGAAGCTGGAGGACGCGACTGGTCACCCTTCATTCATGTCCCAGCAGCCATTGTTAAGGCGATGGGTAATCCAAGTCTCGATTGGATGCATATGGCAGAGCCCGACGCCAGCCGGGACGGCAAGGTCGACCTTTGGCCCGCAGGCAAAGTTCTGGGCGGATCCAGTTCCATAAACGGAATGCTCTACGTACGTGGCCAAGCTCGTGACTATAACAAGTGGGCCGAGAATGGCTGTACGGGTTGGTCTTACAACGATTTACTACCCATCTTCCAACGCCTGGAGAGAACAGCCATAGGTGATGCTTCCGTGCGAGGCCGGACCGGTCCCGTTCATGTCGATCGGTTACGTACAACACACCCGCTGGCCCACGTGTTTGTTGATGCCGCCAAAGAGACGGGCATACGTTTTAATGACGACTACAACGGCGCTAGCCAACTTGGCGTGGCCTACAGCCAAGTGACTCAATCCCGCGGCTGGCGATATCACGCAGCCCGTGCCTATCTGTGGCCCGGAAAAAAGCCTAGCAATCTAAAAATCATTACAAGCGCAATGGTGACAGGTCTCACGTTTGAGGGATCACGGTGCACGGGGGTCCAATACCAAAAAGGCAATACACCAAAAGCAGCAAAAGCGAGTTCCGGCGTAACCCTTAGCGCCGGGACACTCTCAACGCCAAAAATTCTGATGCTAAGTGGCATTGGACCGGAGGATGAATTGCGGTCGCATGGCATAGAGGTTCGCCGCAATGCGCCGGGCGTCGGACAAAACCTGCAAGAACACCCAGAAGGCATGGTAAGCATTGAGGTCAACCAATCGACCTTCAATACGGAGATCAATAGCTGGAAAATAGCAATTCACGCCGTCAATTGGTTGCTGTTTGGCCGTGGCCCCGCCACAAGCCCCTACCCCCACGCAGTGGCGTTTACTAAATCTGATGCCTCGCAAGACTTTGCAGATATACAGGTTCAGCTTGGACCGTATGCCTTTAGCTTTGATGAAAACGGCGTTATTCCCCACGACAAGCCAGCCATCTCGGCTGCCGTTAACATTGCTTATCCGAAAACACGTGGCAGGGTACACCTAAATTCTAGCGACCCATTTGTAGCACCAAAAATCGCTCACAACCTTTTTGATGATGAGGACGACTTGGTGAAACTGATGGAAGGGTGCAAGTCTGTAAGACGCATCTTATCCGGTCCAGCCTTTGCCCCCCACCGAATCGCTGAACGTCTGCCCGGGGAAGACGTGCAAAGTGACGACGAATGGGCGGACTTCCTGCGTAAGACAGCGTTTCTTGGTTATCATGTTGTTGGCACATGCCGTATGGGCTCTGATGAGGAGGCTGTTGTCACACCAGACCTAAAGGTCAGAGGGGTGGACGACTTGCGAGTTGCAGATGCCTCTATCATGCCTGAATTGATCAGTGGTAATACCAATGCCACAGCACTCATGATCGGTGAAAAAGCCGCCGATTTGATTACTGCCTAGGACGTTACATGAGAAACGCACAAACCGACTCCGTGTCTGACCCAAATTTTGCATTTCGCTCGGATGGGTATGCCTGGTTTGTAGTGTGCATGTTGTGTCTCGCGGCAATTATCTCATTCATTGACCGCCAGATCATCAGCTTGCTGGTTGACCCCATAAAAAGCGACTTAGGGATTTCCGACACGCAAGTGAGTTTATTGCAAGGATTTGCATTCGCGCTTTTCTATAGCGCCGCTGCAATTCCCATGGGCAGGTTGGTAGATGCGAGAAACCGCAAGACCATTATCTTAGCAGGCATGGTGCTGTGGTCTTTCGCGACGGCTGTTTGCGGGCTCGCGAAAGTCTTTTGGCAACTCTTTGTGGCCCGGATGATGGTAGGGGTCGGCGAAGCAACTCTATCTCCCGCTGGGTTTTCGATGCTTGCCGATTACTTCCCCAGGAAAAGCCTGACGCGCGCGTTAAGTGTTTTCACGGGCTCTAGTTTTCTAGGTACTGGAATTGCCCTCCTTGTGGGCGGTTTCGTAATCAGCAAAATGACGGAAATCGGTCCGGTTGATTTGGGGTTCTTTGGAACAATTCGACCTTGGCAGATGACCTTTCTGATTGTGTCAGTCCCGGGCCTCATTTTCGCATTGATCGTATGGCTGCTGGTGCGGGAACCGCCACGCCTTGGGGCCACCACAACCGGCGAGCAAAAAGATGAAACGCTATCCTTGCGCCAGGCCTGGCAATATTTGATCGATAATAAGGTCGTTATTTTACCTGTTGTGTTCGGCTTTACGTTTTTGACCGTCGCAATGTTCTCAGTTAGCGCGTGGGTTCCCGCCTATTTTATGCGGACACACGGCATGACGGCTGGCGAGATTGGCGGAATTTTTGGACTCTATTTCGTGACACTGGGATCCGCTGGAGTTGTTGCGGGTGGGCTTCTCTCTGATTGGATGAAGAGTCGCGGCTACAATGACTCCAACATGCGCGCTGGTTTCATTTCTGCAATTCTCGCAACACCTTTTCTCGCCACCTTCACCTTGGTCCCCGGCAAAGATTTATCGCTAATTTTACTCGCCCCTGTGGTCTTCTTTGGAACAATGCCGTTTGGCACTGGGCCGTCTGCCTTGCCCTTAATTGTGCCCAATCGCTTACGGGGTCAAATGGTCGCCATATATCTCCTTGTTGCCAATGTCCTTGGACAAGGTGGCGGACCATTTCTTGTGGCGGTCTTCACTGATTACGTACTGGGAGATGCTAACCTTATTCGCTACTCGATCAGTGTTGTTTGCCCGACCGTCATGTTGATTGGAGCAGCTATATTATTCGTTGGAAAGAAACCATATGGCGCTCATGTTGCTAGAATGGATGCAGAACTCGCCTAAAGGAAAAGACTAATGAAAAACTTGCCCCCAAAAGACCCGCGTTTCGTGTTTGGAGACGAAATCGATGGTCCTGGAAAGCAGTTCTTCGACAACCAAGTACTCGACAATATTCACGAGTCCTTGCTGGAGTTGACTGCAGCCGTATGGACATACCGTGACCGCGCCATTCTTCTCGAGCGCATTCTTAATGACGTCGTCGGCAAAGATATTAGCACGATGATCGAAGCATACGAACCGACACCTGCAGACAATGCCGCTCGCGCCGCTGAGCGCGCTGAGTTGGTTTCAAACGTGTTTAGGCGCATGTCGCGCGGCTCAGTGGACGTTAAGTTCGGCATGGACACTGCAGATGAATTAGGAGGCCAATCATGAGTACCACAGTTGCATTATCCCGCGGCTATAACGGCATTTTGCCACGTACGACGCGGCTCTCAGATGAAAGCTACCTGGATTTCGTAGAGACGTTTCGCGGCATTGCGGGATACGGCACATTTCCCGCCGTCGCCGCTGAAGGTGACAAGGCTGTTGCCGAAGCCTTAGGCGAAACCGACGACACCACAGACATTAAGGACATCAAAGGGGTTATAAATAAACTACCCCTACCCGCAACGTGGCAGCGCTACATGCGATCACATCAAGAGATGATGTGGCGGCGCACGCGGAATTCTTTTGAGCCTTTTATGGACGACCTCACCAAGGCCATGGAAGACGCTACCAAAAAAGGTCCTGGTAAACTCACGGTCGATCCTAACTTCGAGGTGCCGAGCTACGCCCGTCGCGAAATTCACCTACAACCTGGGGGCTATACTGACGACCCCATTGGTGGGATGGTTTACCATTACGGCACCAAAGTTTTTTACGCGGGCGCCAACGATCAAGACGAACTTCATGCTGAAATTGTCGATACACTTACCCCGCCAGAACACGGCAAGGTCGAAAAGATACTCGACCTAGCATGCAGTATTGGCCAAGCCACCATCATTCTTAAGGATCGCTACCCCGATGCAGAAGTAACCGGCTTAGATGTCGGGTTGCCGATGGTGACATATGCACACTGGCAAGCCGTTGAGAGGGGCGTCGACGTTAACTTCGTTCAAGGACTCTCCGAAGACACCAAGTTTGACAACGACAGTTTCGACATGATTCTCTCTTACATCCTGTTCCACGAAATTCCGGTCCGGGTCATTAAAGATACGATCAACGAAATGTTTCGTATTCTTCGGCCAGGTGGAACGTTCTGCATTTACGAATTTCCAAGTGCAGGGCCGAATATGCCAGCCTCTCAACGGTGGATGATTGATTACGATTCCATCAATAATTGCGAGCCCTATTCACCTGGGTTCGTCTACATGGACTTCCATAAAGAACTTAAAGATGCTGGGTTTGTGATCACATCAGGACCTAAAAATTCGAATGGATTTTTGCAGACAATAGTCGCGACGAAGCCCGCGTAGGCATCCCGGAAATCTAATGAATATGAGCACACCAGTGACCAGCGAAGTCGTCTCTCAAGCGCTTGAGGCAACACGGGCAATTATCGGGTCAGATGCAGTTATCACCGACGCCGAGACGTGTGTATACCATTCGCAAGATGTATTTGCGACGGGTCCCACTGTCGCTGCGGTAATCCGCCCAACGACAGTCGATGGTCTTGCCAATGCGGTCAAAACTTTGACAGATGCTGGCATAGCGGTGTTTGCACGCGGCGGCGGATACTCCTATACGGACGCTTATCTACCATCCGGACCGAACGGCTTTTCGCTTGATATGACCGGTCTCAACGAGATTACGGAAATCAATGTTGAGGACATGTTTGTGACGGTCCAAGCTGGCTGCACTTGGGAATCCCTGGACAAAGCGCTCGCACCCCACGGGGTGCGTGCTGAGTTCTGGGGACCCCTGTCAGGCTTCAAGGCCACTATCGGTGGCGGAATGTCGCAAGGCGCAGCGAGCCTAGGCTCATCCAAAGATGGCATATCCGCTGAAGCTGTGCTGGGAATGGAAATAGTCACGGCAGACGGCACCGTGTTTGCGACGGGGTCCGCAGCACAAACAGGTAAGTCACCCTTCTTCCGAAACTATGGGCCGGACTTAACAGGTTTGTTCTGCGGAGATGCCGGCGCCCTCGGCATCAAGGCAACGGTAACGTTGCGCCTACAGAGACGCGCCAAACTGACTCAAGGTCTATCGTTTGGGTTTGATAGTTTTCAGGCAGCGCAAAAGGCCATGTCCGGCATTTCCGCATCCAACAGGGCCACAGAAGTTTTTGGATTTACCAGACGCGCCATGGAAGGCGTAGTCGCCAGCAAGGGCTTGTGGGAAGACCTAAAAATCATGTTTGCAGTCGGCCGGGCATCTGGCGGGGTCTTAAGCGGACTCCTGCAGGTGGTCAAAATGGCCATGGCCGGGCGGAGTTGGGCCACAAAAGCCGAGTGTTTTGTCCATTGTGCCGTGGAAGCCGACAACCGCACCGAATTGAAAGGCCATATTCAAACGATAAGGGACGCCGTTGGTGGAACCGGCCGGGATATTCCGAACACCATGCCGGCTGTCATGCGCGCGACACCGTTCATGCCCTACCCGGTGGTCGGAATGGATGGCAAACGCTGCCTACCGCTGCATACCATTGTGCCGTTTTCAAAAGCGGTCGCTTTTCATACAGCGCTCGAAAACTATTTTGCGGAACGCAAAGCTGAGATGGACGCGATGGATATGACGACACCGTCGATCTTTGGAACTTTGAGCACCAATGGCTTCCTCTACGAGCCAGTCTTATACTGGCCTGATCAACCGGATGTTTTCCATGAACGCAACACACCGGAAGAACTCCTTGCGCCCATGCGAAAAAATGAGCCGAACGAAAAAGGACGGGCGTTCGCTAAAGAGATGTTTGAAGACATGGTCACGATCATGCATGAACATAGTGGTGTTCACCTTCAAATCGGTAAAGCCTACCCATACCTGCGCGATCGCTCAGACATGACTGTCAGCTTGGTGAAGCAAATTAAAGCACAAGTCGACCCACACGGCCTCCTCAACCCCGGGGCTCTCGGGCTTTAGCCCTTCATGCAAAAAGGGCATACCACCAGCCTAACTTTCTATTTGTAAGACGAACCAGGACAGGCAGAATTAAACTCCGAATAGACGAAAGCTTCGACCATGACGCTAAATACTGAAACACTTAGAGCCATCACTGATGAAGATCGCGAGACTTATGCCCGCGACGGAGTTGTGTGTTTACGGAAGGTCTTTGACCCGGAATGGATAGAGAGCATGACGCCAGCGGCACGGCGCATATCGGTCGATGAAGAAGACGTTGGTTTGCTTCCATCTGCACCCGGACGATACATGTCTCGAATCATTCCGGAGTTTAGGAACTTCATCTTTAACTCACCGATGGGACAAGCGGCTGCTCAAACAATCGGATCGTCAACCGCGCGGTTTTTCTTTGAAGAGATATTTGCCAAGCCACCCAATTCCGACTCAAAGACCTTATGGCACTGCGATCGCATGGGGTGGCCTGTAAGTGGACATATGGTCCCGTCTCTTTGGATACCGTTGAACCCCGTCGCACCAGAAAACTCTTTAGAGGTGCTTGCAGGGTCTCAAACACAAGACATTCCCTATTGGCTCTTCTCGCCTAATGCCCGAAAGATGATTAAGCCAGATGACAGGGCTCCGCATCCGGATGAAGCCAAACTGCGTGCCGATCCAGACGCCCGCTTTCTCAATTGGGAGATGGAGCCCGGCGATATGCTGGTGATTCATCCTTGGGTGTTGCACTACTCATCTGGCAATACGAGTGACGATTGGCGTATTGCTATATCAGCTCGTATTTTTGGTGACGATATTCGCTGGGCGCCTCGACCGGACTGCTTGAATATCGCGGGCGTATCATTTGATGAGATGGTGGAAGGCAACCCACCCGCCGGACCTTTGTTCCCAATCCTCTGGTCAGAAGATGGTCAACGGGACGTTGACGACCAGTTCCCCCGTGGATTTGCGACGACCTGGCAAGCTCAACGCCGGGATACAGTAAACGAGGACGCGTTGTTCAGCGAACTGGCGAAAAAAGCCAGTTAGTCGCCAACGTATTCAATTTGTTCATATGCGCTGCCATCAAGGCGAAACCGGCCGACCTCATAGGTCGGTTGCAATCCGTTGGCTCCTGCAAACTCAACCAGCCACAAGGCTGCTGCTTGATCCCTAAAACGCAGAACTATTTCTTGGAGCAACGACTCTCGCTCAGCCGGGTCCATTTCAACACGGGCAGCGTCTAACAACGGCATCATACCCTCGTCACAATAAAACGGTGCCGTGTACATACATGAGAATTGCTCAAAAGATTTCTGAGGATCCCATAGTTGCATGTTCAGCCAACCGATGGAGAACCCATCAATGTCCTCCCAGTCCGAATTAAATAATCGTCTGACATAATCAGGAAACGATATTTGTCGTAGCTCGGTCTGCACACCGATTGCAGCGAGGTCTTGGGCAATCTTCTGGAATATCAACGTATCGCCCGGCAAGATTCCGCCGTACACGGAAAACTTGAGTGGGAATCCGTTGGGGTATCCAGCGTCAATAAGTAACTGCTTAGCCTTCTCGGGGTTGTAATCGAAAGGTTCAGCGTCTGGATTGTACCCTATCAACTCTGGCGTGGCCGGCTGGTGTGCGACGCGACTGGTACCGCCAAGAATAAAATCTGCAATCGATTGTTTATCAACGGCGTAGTTTAACGCTTGTCGGACACGCGCATCTTTGATTGGTGAATCATCAGGACGTACTGTCCGGAAGGCGATGGATAAAATGCTTGGATTATTCGACATTCGGATTTTTATGTCGTTCGCTTCCAGCACCGAAATATCATCGCTAGGCAAACTAATCGCCATGTCAAACTCACTCGATAGGAGCCCACTGACACGAGAACCAGGTTCGGGAATGATGGTAACTTCCACCCTCTTGATGTGTTTGACCTGCCGCCAGGAATTTTCCACCGCCACTAAAACAGGTCTGGTGCGGTTGTTGCCCCAAGACTCGACCTTATACGCGCCGGTCCCAATCGGGGTTATTGCGTAACCGTCTCGACCCAGCTCTTTCCAAGCTTTCGGCTCAATCATTGGAAGCTGAGCCATCCGTCGTGGAATAAGCGGATCAGGCTCAGAGGTTTCAATTTCTACGGTATAAGGGCCACGCGCGCGGTACCCATTGATTAATCCCATATCCGCTTTCTTGGGATGAAGAACGTCCGGGTTGTAAAGCTCCGTCAAGGTGGCGACGACACTGTCCGCGTTAAATGGCTCTCCATTGCTGAATACAACGCCTTCGCGAAGTTGAAAAACCCACTTGGTCGACGTCTCATTTTCCCATGATACCGCCAGCGCCGGCAGCAACTCACCACTTGGGGTAAATCGAGTTAGCCCGTCATAGAAAGCAAATCTGAGACCACCGCCATCATCGCGCGCGAAAGGGTACCCACCTGTTGCCGCTGCAACAGGAAAACCGACGCGGAGCGTGGTGCTGTCCGCCAATGATGGCTTACTCACAAAAAACGTAACGAAAAGCACGAGGGCGCCAAACGTTGCGCACCTCACCAATTGTGCCAAACAGGCTCTACCAACCATGACAAATTCAACCAACAATTAAGCCGACGTTATTTAGCCTATATGGTCTATTTGTCCGACGCTACCAAATGCCTTTTGGGCATCTCTTGTGGCCAACTGTGCATAGCCAAAGCAGCACTCAACCGAGACATGTACAGCAATTCCAACAGGGTGCCGAAATTATTCGGGCTGGCGGTCCATACGAACCGTAGCGAGGGGGTCATCACCAATCGTCTGATACACCATGCGGATGGTTGAATCATCGTCGTAGGCACCGACGACCATGTCCGCGAGATCTGCACGCGTTATGGGACCCGTTGGCGCTGGCTCCACGTCCATTCTTATAATGCCAGACCTCGGATTGGAGGTGAGCTGACCCGGACGAATAATGGTGTAGTCCAGGTCGCTAGCCATTACATAGTTCTCAGCTTCGGCTTTGAGTTCTATCACTCGTCCCAAGGCGACTCGCTGTTGTCGCGGCACCATACTGATGCTCTTCCCTGGCCCGATGATTGTAACGGTAAGGAAGCGTTTTGTATTTGATTTTGCCATGGCATCAACCATGTTGATGGTACCAACCACATCGGGTGGCCGTTCCCCACGACCGCCGCCCAGCGTCGAGATTACGGCCTTGAAATCTTTTGAAAGGATGGCCCGCTCAACATCGTCTGCATTCATGGCATCGCCTACAAAATAGGAAACATCGAGAGGTTCAAGATTCTCGAGGTTCGATGTCGGCCGAACGAAAGCGGTAACCGGCTCACCCCGCCCTACTAATACTTTTGCGATCTCGAGACCGGTGTTGCGGGTCGCCCCAAAAATCAGCACACCTTCAGCAGCGAGAGACGGGAGTGCAGCAATCACCGTGACCAATAGAGCAAATACCGCATTAACATATCGCTTCATATCCATCTCCTCTCTTTACCTAGGCTTTCTATAATAGTGCAGCTTAGCCCATGGGTCCTACGTCACGGGCTGGACAAGCTCATAATTAGAGCTAGCGCGGGTCAAGGATGGTGGCTAGACACATGGGTGCGTACCAATTGACGTAACACAACCAATTCCAGGAGAGGCGTATGCGCCCACATTTATCACGAGCAATGGTTTTAGTCCTTGCCGCTACTCTGAGCGCATCAGTTGCTCAAGCTCAATCGAATGCTGGAGACGTATTTACCGATTGTGACGATTGCCCCGAGATGGTTGTTATCCCTCCTGGTGAATTCATCATGGGATCAGAGCGCGGTGAGTTTGTTTTAAATGAAACCCGCCCTGAAACACCCGTACACAAACGTACTATTCGCTTTGCGTTCGCCGCCGGAAAAACAGAAGTCACCAACGCTCAATTTGCAGAGTTTGTGAACGCTACCGGATACCGTCCGTCGACAGCCTGTACAAAATGGCGTGGCGAGGTGGTCATGTTTGGTGGAAATTGGACCGACCCCGACTACGGTCGTCCGCCTCAGGACAACGAACCGGTCGTTTGCGTCTCTTGGCATGACGCGAAAGCTTACACTTTATGGCTCAGCGGCAAGACCGGTGAACGCTATCGGTTACTATCCGAGGCTGAATGGGAGTATGTCGCCCGCGACGGCACGCAGACAACTTGGTCGTGGGGTGAAGAGTCTGGTTATGCGTGCAAAACAGGAAATGTGTTTGATCGTCAAGCCGCCCAAACGGACTACGCCAAAGAACATGCATCCTGGAGGCCTGTAAACTGTGACGATGGTTTTGGCCGCGTTGCGCCTGTGGGCTCCTTCCCCGCCAATGGATTTGGCCTTCATGACCTGGGTGGCAATGTATGGGAATGGAACGAAGACTGCTCACTTTGGCTTTATGACGAGGAAGACGTCGACGAACGCCCAAATCAAGTATCCGGCCATTGTGACCGCCGCAGTGTCAAAGGAGGTAGTTGGTTTTCTATGATTTCCAGACACCGCCCGGCATTCCGTGGCCGCGACCCGGAAAATCTCGCTTCCCATATTTTTGGCTTCCGTGTTGCCCGCGATCTGCCGAGAAAGCCTTAATAGGCGTGCGCAAACAAATGCCTATTCGAAAATCCTATTTGGCATTGGCGACTGGCTTTAGTTTCCTATTCGTCATCAATACCGGTCCGGGCGCTGAAACCCTAAACGTAGGCGGTACTGAATTGCCCGCCAGTCTGGGTAACCCCTATGCCGCAATCGGTGTCACACCTGGCTCTATCCTTGGATCGATCTACGATGGCCTCACCCAAATTGATTCTGATGGGCAACTCAAACCAGCCCTGGCAGTGTCTTGGGAAAATGATGGTGATCGACGCTGGGTGTTCACTCTTCGCCCGAATGTGCAGTTTCAAAATAACGCCCCGCTGACGGCCGCAAACGTCGCCGCAAACATCAACGATCTTATTAGGCCGGAGAACCGTGGATATCCGATCGCCACAGAAATGGCAGCCGTAGAGTCCGCACGGGCTTTGGACGAGAAGTCTGTTGAAGTAATCACGCGAACTCCCGATCCCATGCTGGCTAAGAGATTTAGTTTGTTCCGCGTTGTCGACTTTGATCTGTGGTCTGAAATTGGCCCAGATGAGTACGGGCGGGCACCCATAGGAACAGGTCCTTTTCAACTGTCTTCCTGGAATCAAGGCGGCGCCATTGCGTTCAAAGCCTTTACTGACTCCTGGCGCCCCTCCCCCACCTTTGCGGACCTGCGCATCTTTACCCTTAAAGATTCCATCGCGCGGACCCAAGCGCTCAGCGCTGGGCAAATTGATTTGGCGCTAGGGCTTACCCCAGAAGACGCTCCGATGATCGAGGCTCAGGGACTAAAGTCCCAGGTCCATTACGGCAATCAAGTGATGGCGCTTGGCTTGCCCAATGCCCTCAAAGAGGAGTCACCTCTAAACGACCAACGCGTGCGGCAAGCTATTAATTATGCCGTGAACCGAGAAGCCATGGTCGATTTCATTCTTGGCGGAATGTTTCCCTTGGCCACGCAAGGTGCAACCAAAGCTAACGTGGGTTATAACCCAGATATCTTACCCTACAGCTATGATCCACAACGGGCCCGGGCGCTTTTGGCGGACGCCGGATATCCCGACGGGTTTAAAATTATAATCGAGGTTCTGGTTGGGATGGGACCATCGGATTCGTTGATCTATCAGCAGACAGCACAGGATCTGTCCCAAGTCGGAATCATCGTTGATCTCAGAACTACGACCTACCCTGAGCGCACCCGCAAATACTTCACAGGCGACTGGGGCGAAGTTGATGGATTCTCAATCCTTTGGAATAACGCACCCTACAACGACACGGGACGAGCTCTCAAAGACTTCTCCTGCCTTAAAGCAAATCCGTTTTTCTGTGACGAAAGCTTGTCGGCGCGTATTGCGGCAAGCAATCAAGAAATGGATCTGAATAAGAGAGAGACTCAACTTCAATCAATCATGGCCGAAATGCAGACTCTGGCCCCGACAATCAATCTGATCGAATACGGCAGCGTGCTCGGGTACTCCAACCGGATCGAGAACATACGAATTCGACCAGTCGGCATCGCTTACGAATCAATTAGATTAGCTAACTGAAGAGTTGTTACCGATTACGGCCTTCCTGGAAAATGTTCTTCGCGACGACACTACGCATTGCCTCTGAAGACCCTTCATAAATACGCATGGGGCGAACATCCCGATAGCACCGCTCTAGTATCGTTTCGTCTGACAAACCAGATGCACCGTGAACCTGAACTGCGCGGTCCACGACGCGACCCGCCATTTCAGATGTAAACATTTTTATCATCGCCATTTGGGTTCGCACCTCTTGGCCTTGCTGAGCACGCCACGCCGCGTCGTAGACCATCAATCGGGAGGCATGGAGTTCTGTCGCAGAATCCGCAACCATCCATTGAATCGCTTGTCTAGAAGACAGTGGCTTGCCGAAGGTGTGCCTCTCTTTAGCGTACTCAACCATCATTTCGTAACACCGCTGGGCGATGCCGATGGCGCGCGCCGATATCATGACCCGGCCACGATAAAGTGCCGTTTCGCCGGCGCCCCAACCCTGTCCAGGCTCTCCCAACAATTGGCTATCCGACACATGACAGTCGTTAAAGAACAATTCATAGGTCGGCTGACCATGGATCATCTTTTGTTCGCGGCCGACTGAGAATCCCTTCGTGTCAGCGTCAACGATAAACCAAGTAATACCTTCGTGACGCGCCGTCCCCTTGAGCCGGGTCAGCACTAAAATGTATCTGGCTGTCTTGGCATGGCTAATCCAACATTTTGAGCCATTCAGCAGCCATCCATCGCCCACCTTTTCTGCAGATGTCTGAATTCCGGCCAGGTCACCAGCGGCGTTGGGTTCACTAAAAGCGGCAGCTCCGTGAAACTCACCCCGCATAGACGGTAGGAGATACTTCGTCTTCTGCTCTTCACTGCCGAGATTATAAAGCACTGGAAAAAACAATGACGACCAAAGGCCACGTCCTGCTGTACAGCGATGGGCCTCCTCAATCACGACACAGTGATCAAGCAGACCAAGACCAGCGCCGCCAACATCTTCGGGCGCATCCATGGCCCACAATCCGAGATCTCGGATTTTCTTTTCCAGCGGCTCGCGCACGTCCTTGGGCAATTCGTAAGAATTGGGTCGGTCGGGAAGCGATGTCTCTAGTGGAATCAGTTCAGCATCTACAAATCTGCGGATGGTGTCCTTCAGCATGCGTGTTTCTTCGGGGAGATCGAAATCCATATCGTTATCCCTTTTTCACAGGCGTTAAGTCAGGTTGCGACCAAGGTCCGCGCCACGGGGCTCTAAGAAATTTGCGACCATCCGCCTCATGAATGAGATCAAGCGCAGCGACCTGCGGATGGCGCATTAACTGATTAAGCTCAGGAAATTCCACAGCTGTGCCACCGTTTGTATTGAATATGTCGAGCGCTTCTTGAGCGGGTACCTGGGTGAGGTAGCTTTCCCATAAACCATGATAGGTGCCACTGAGATACCCCATACCGATCGTCGTCCGACCCTCTTTAAGAAAGCGCTCGTCGTCTTTCACGCCATCCAGCATATTCAGCTCAGACAACATGGTCGTAAAATTTTTGTCGTCTCGTAAATTCATCATGGAGACGAAAATGTTAGTATCTTTGGTGCGATATCCATGGCGGGGCGGATCTGTCTCTGCCAAACAATAAGATGGACCGAGCCATTCGTCGGGATCAGAGATGGCTGCCCATTGCAGAGAGCGCAGCGACATAATCGCACCGAGACGACTTACCGAAACCTGTTGGCCCTGCCCACTTTGACCGCGGTGATACAACGCGGCAAGCACGCCGAGCAGACCCATACCAGTTGCCGCACTCTCGACGATGTCAGCTCCAACACGAACAGGCTCTTGGTCCAATGAACCTAACGCCCGCAAATATCCAGCCATTGCTTGAACGGTGAGCTCACTGCCGGCATGGCCCGCCAAACCGCCGACTTCTCCGTAGTACGACAGGTTCAGGATAATCAGATTCTCGTGATTCGATTTAGTAACGAGAGATACTAGGTCTTCGCTAGCCGTCTCATCCAAAAGAACGATATCGGCCTCAGCAACCAGTGCCGAGATCTGTTGAGCGTCAGGCGTGTTCGATTCATTTAGAGTAATAATGGTTTTGTTGCGATTCAGCGCGTCGTAAATCTCACTTCCACCAGCCTGGTTTGGCGGGGCGAGGTCTTTTGACCAGTCTCCTTCGCGAGATTCGACCTTGGTTACGGATGCACCGACTTCTGCCAGCAGCAAGCCAACGCTCGGACCCGCATACCCCTGGCAAAACTCAACAACTTTAAGACCCGTAAGGGGAGATTCTGATACCTCTGAAACGCCACCATCGTCTTGGCGCTCCTGAGTATCTCCAAATCCATTCGCCAGCACATTTTCCGTGTCTGCTCCCGGACTGGGCGTCTGCTGATCCATGGATGCGGGTGTGCGCGAAAACGTCCACGGCAGCCCGCCAGACGTCATTGGACCTGTATGTGCGGGCGCAACCTCAACCAAAAACCCATTGTCGCGAATATGGCTGTGATTAAACAATGTCTCAGCATCAAAGAGCGCACTGGCAGGAACGTAGGCTTTTTCAAGACGCACACTCCACCACCGCAGTGGCGCCGTCTTGATTTTGTCTCCGATGACCTCGACCAGCGCGTCCCTATTCTTTACCCGATCACAATTGGTGAGAAACCTCTGATCTGTGACGAGGTCTGACATTTCGAGCGCATCACATAACGCTATCCATTGCGCTTGAGTCTGCGCCGTTATGGCAATGTAGCTATGATCTTTTGTCACGAAACATTGGTTCGGCGCGCTTGCCGAACTGGCGCTGCCCGACCGTGGAACCGGCTCACCAGTGCCTAATGCTTCGGCGACGCGGCTCGCTTGCATTGCGAGCGTCATTGCGAGGTGGCTGGTCACGATATGTGCACCACCTCCAAATCGTTGTTTTCCAATGAGGCCAAGCAAAACACCAGCAGCAAGAAACGTACCGCCACTGGGGTCAATGTGCGTATAGCGGAGCATCTCAGGTGCGCCGCCCGGAGCGCCATTTAGAGATGCGAAGCCGCTAAACGCTTGAAGGTGAGAATCGACGGCGGACATGTCGCGCATCGGACCAACATCACCCCAACCAGAACTTGATCCATAAACAACACCGGGATTCAAAGCTTTTGCTTGGCTATAGCCAATCCCGATACGGTCGGCGACACCTGGACGATAATTTTCGATAACCGCATCGGCCTGACTCAACAACCGTTCGATCGCCGGTTTGTTTGCTTCATCTTTAAAGTCGAGCTCAATCGAGCGTTTACATAGATTCGCGATAGTATACGCCGTGGACCAGCCGTTCTGTTGTGGTCGAGCCAGACGAGTGATCTCTCCGGAAGGACGCTCGACCTTAATCGCATCCGCGCCCAGAAATGCCAGCAAGGTGGCACTCCATGGTCCGACGATGGCCGTACCACAATCCAGAACGCGCAACCCTGCTAGCGGTCCTTGCCCTATAGAGGTCATCTATTGCATCCCATTTCACTAATCGTTCTTGTTGCATTGAAAATAGGCTGACCGGTGCACTTCCCTTAGTCGACGACCCTTAAGTGCTCGCTATTCGAGCTTATTTCTTCATGGTATTTTTGCCAGCCTCGAAGGCTTTACCTATGAATTCCGACGTCTCGAGAAGAATTGGAAGAAACTTCGATTGAAGTTCATCGTCAGACAAAGCGGATGTGAAATAACGCATTGCAAGACAGGCAAAGACACGGGAATTGGAAAATATAGGAACTGACAAGACTGATCGTGTCTTCTCTTGGCGTTTCGCAAAGCCAGCTTTCCGCACTTCATTCATTCGAATGTTCAGCGCTTTTTCATTCTTGTGGAGAGAGTTGGCACTTTGCTGACCTGAATTGGATGCCATCTCGATTAAGGTTTGTCGCTGCCCTTCATCACAAAAACTGAGAAAGACCAATCCCGACGCACTATCTAGAACCGGAACGCGATGTCCGGTGAGAAATCGATTCTGTGAAAGCGGGCTCTCAAAATCCGTATTGAGACGGATCAGCATGAAGATACCAGATGGCGTCGATAACGTGAGCGGCCAAACCACTTCCTGCCCGACACTTTGTAACTTCGGATGCGCGATGTCGTCGATCCATTGCTCATCCGAATAACCGTCTGACAGCGCACGCACTTGTCGCTCAAGCCAATACTGACCTGATTGCGAATCACGCCGCACAAAGTTTGACTGGCGCAAAGTTTCGAGCAGACGAAACGTCGTACCCCGCGTTAAGCCTGTTCCACGTGACACTGCATTGGCATTGGAACCGTTGTGACGGTTTAGATACTCGAGGATCTGCAAGCCTCGATTAAAAGATTGTACGGGTTGCGTCATTCACTTTTGGACCAGAAGACGGAGCTCACGATTAGCTCACATTTCGAGCTTTAATCTAGAGGCTAAATGAAAGACTCACAAGCCCACCACTCAACCGTTCAAACGCGTTCAAATAGGAACGTCCCGTCCGCATCCTCTTCGCGTGACACATTTTTGGCGTGCCAGAGATAATTCAGATGCGCCAAGGTTTCACCGAGAGCAAAGAAATATTGATGGTCTGTCAAAGCCCGTGGAAAAAGAACTGTCGTCGCCTGCGCTGCCGTCACAGACTCACGACAAGCGGTCAAAGCGTCGTCTAAACGATCCATATGATGCGCCTTCAGGGAATCTATTCGATCGTGTAGACCGTAGAAGGGCAGTTTGTGTGAGGGCAGTACAAGTGTATCTGACGGCAGTTGACGAAAACGATCCAAACTCTCGAGAAAGTCCTTGAGGGGATTTTCATCAAGAGCAAAGGGCATAACGCTGACATTGGGTGAAATCTTGGGGAGCACCTGATCCCCTGAAATCAAGACTTTGTCGTTCGCTCGAAAAAGAGCAGCCAGCTCAGGGGCGTGACCCGTACCAATATTCACCGCCCACGTTTGTCCACCGACCCCGATCTCATCCGCATCTTGGATATAATCGAACCCATCAGGGCTGATGCGTTCACGTGAAGACATATCCTTGCGACGCTGGAGATCGATTTCCTGGCGGTCCCCAGACACGCCGCCCCGCTTGTAAAACCGACCCATCATTTCGGTAACAGCATCGGGCTTTAATCGCGACCACAGATGATAGGCATCCCATTCTCTTTGAGTGGTAGACAACGTAATGTCATATGTCTTCATAAGCCAACCAGCCAACCCCATGTGATCAGGGTGGTGATGGGTACAAATGAGGCGCTTCGGATTCTTTCCAACAAACACAGAGTCAAACAACTGTGCCCACGCCTCCTGGGTGACAGAAGAATCAAACCCGCTATCAACCAAGACCCAGCCATCGGAGTCCTCAAGAACCCAAAGGTTTATGTGATCCAGAGCAAATGGCAGCGGCATGCGAACCCAATTCACGCCTGGCGCGACCTCAATGCCAGTTCCTGGCCCAGGCGCCTCTGACCATGGGAACTCCAGCGGTATTTCTTTTTGTTCGGTGGGCGTCGGCACGATGAACGCGTCCTTAGGTCAGGGATTGCAGAGTCATAGGGATTAAGGCTAGGTGGGCTTTACATCCAGCCGCGTAAAACTACCAGATCGCAATACCGCGTTTGAGGCCAAAGCGAAAGACAGCATGACAATAGAAAATGATGCTCCCGTCTCTACGTGGTCGCCGCTAGCGGTTCCCCGCTTCCGAGCCTTCTGGATCGGTATGTCTCTATCGACGACAGCTTTCTGGATGCAAAACATCGCCGTCACATGGCTTATGCGGGATTGGACCAACGGCGATCCAATTATGATATCGCTTGTTCAAACAGCACTTTTTATGCCCGTAATGATTCTATCGCTACCGGCTGGCGCAATCGCGGACATGTTCGACCGTCGGAAGCTCCTGATCTTCTCTCAAGTCTGGATGATGCTGTCACCTTTGGCTGTGGCCGCCATGGCTTTGACAGATATGCGCAGCCCAATCGCACTTCTGGCCTGCACGGTGCTGCTAGCTGTGGGCAATGCAATGAAGTTGCCAACTCAGTCCGCATTTCTGACTTCACTAATAGACAAGGACCGCCTTCCCTTTGCGGTCAGCTTGAACAGCATGGCTGTAAATGGCGGTCGTATCATCGGGCCAGCTTTAGCTGGATTCCTACTCCCAGCTATTGGAGCAATGGCACTCTTTGTCGCAAACTCGGGAATCTATCTGTTGTATGTGGGAATCTTGATGAGACTACACACCACTGCAACCGCACGCAGGGGTCACAAGCCAACTCTCACTCAAGGTCTTCTCGATCTCAAGACATGGGTGCATTCAAGCCCAAGCTATGCATCAATTCTCTTACGTGGCGGATTGTACTTTTGTGTTTGGTCTACGGTTCTGGCCATCGTACCACTTATTACAAATGATGCGGCAGAGTTTGGAACGCTCTACGGTGTGTTTGGCTTAGGGGCCATAGCTGGAGCATCGCTCTACGGTTTTTTGTCGAGAATCGCGTCGAGAACCACAGCAGTATCAGGCGCAATTCTTCTTCACGCCGTCTGCATCGGTCTTCTGTCATTCACAAATTCTTTCCTGATGTTGACGATTTTGATGGCAGTGATCGGTATCGCTTCGTTCTTTATAATGACGACCTTCCAAGTCAGCGCCCAACTTCAATTGCCTGACGCTCTCCGCGGCCGTGGCCTAGCTTTGATGACAACTGTCTTTATGGGAGCGACCGCCCTATCTAGCCCAATCTGGGGCTTTGTCGCGGAAACACAGTCGCCGCAAACAGCCCTGCAGTTGGCCAGCGGCTTTTCCATCCTGTGCGGCCTCGCACTCGCACAGCGAAAAATTTAGACTTAGGCCTTCCCCGCGCTGTTTCTAGCGTGCAATCTATAAACTTGAGGGTGGAAAAAGGCGACTAAGAATCCTGTGCTCCTGCCCTCTCGTCGTTACATTAGGGGGATGCCAAACCGATGTCCGATCAAGCCTTTCCAAACGCCCTACCGCAGGTCACTGCTCTTTCCATTTATAAGACAATGACCCGAATAGAGGCATGCGATCAGCGCATTCAGCAATTGCTGGCTGCTGGCGCCCTCCAGTTTCAATACTACCCATGCGGCGGGCAGGAAGCGATCCCAGCTTCGATCGCACCTTTGCTCAATGAAGATGATCAGGTTGTAACAACCTATCGCGGTGTCCACGATATTGTCGCTAAGGGTACGCCCATGGCTGAAATCATTGGCGAGATGATGGGCAAAGTGAACGGTACGTCAAAGGGCAAAGGTGGCGCCATGCATCTGTCTGACCCAAATGCCGGCATTATGGTGACAACAGGGATCGTCGGCGCCGGCATGCCAATAGCGAACGGTCTTGCGCTTGCTGCAAAACTCAAAGGCACCGGACGAGTAGTGGTCGTCAATTTTGGTGAGGGCGCCTCCAACATCGGTGCCTTCAACGAAAGCATCAATATGGCAGCCCTCTGGGATTTGCCGGTCGTGTTCCTTTGTCAAAACAATGCCTACGCAGAATACACTTCGTTTGCAGATTCAACGCGGAGCAAGAGCATTGCCGGGCGTGCAGCAGGCTACGGCCTGGTCGGTGAAACCGTAGATGGCACAGACCCAGATGCGATCCATAGCGCAGCAAAAATAGCAATTGAACGGGCGAGATCGGATAAGGGTCCAACTTTATTGGAGTGCAAAGCCTATCGCCTTCAGGGTCACTCCTTCGGCAGTCAAGAAGATCATATGGACCAGGAGGAACTGGCCGAAGCGCGCGCCAATCCTCCAATTGCCAAATTCCGCGCAACACTGATTGATCGAGGGGACGCAACGGCAGAAGACCTAGATGCGATTGAAGCAGCCGCCAAGACAGAGGTGGAAGATGCCGTCGAGCAGTCTATGGCCGCCGATATGCCAAGCGAAGATGAACTTTATATCGACGTGTTTGCCAACACGGCAGATGTCCCCTACGTGGGTACACCGGATAGCAAAACTGAGCCGGATCTTTCTGGCAGACAAATGCAAACCATCACGATGTGTCAGGCGATTACAGAAGCCCTCGATCTCGCACTAGAAAAAGATCCTGATGTTTTTCTGCTGGGAGAAGATATTGCTGATCCCGCTGGCGGGGTAACCAAAGCTACCGTTGGCCTTTCCACCAAACATGGCGAAGACCGTGTGCGTGCCACACCTATTTCTGAACAGGCCATTATCGGTGCCGCCATTGGCGCATCCTTATCAGGCATGAAACCTGTGCCTGAAATTATGATCAATGATTTCACCATGGTGTGCATGGATCAAATCGCCAACCATGCAGCCAAACTACGCTACATGTCTGGAGGACGAACCAGCGTACCCATCACCATTCGGACAGTGACAGCTGGCAACATCGGCAACTTTGCTGCACAACACTCTCAATCACTAGAAGCGTTCTTTACCCATACCCCGGGAATCAAAGTCGTCGCACCAAGCACTGCAGCGGACGCCAAGGGCCTCCTCCTCGCCGCCATTGCGGACCCAGACCCCGTCATGGTGATTGAACCCATGCGCTGCTATTACGTGCCAGCTGAAGTCCCGGAGGGGTATTACGAGATCCCCTTAGGCAAAGCAGCGGTCAGACGCGAAGGCAAGGATGTGACGTTGATTTCCTATGGCTGGGCGGCGGTTGAAGCCGCTGCGGCCGCAGACGCGTTGGCGGAAGACGGAATTGATGCCGAACTCATAGATTTGCGGTCATTGGTGCCGCTGGACCTATCGACTTGCCTTGAGTCTGTTAAGAAAACAGGGCGCTGCGTCATCGCCCATGCGGCCGTTGAGTTTGGCGGTTTTGGCGCCGAGTTGGCCGCAAAACTGAGCGAAGAGCTGCACGGCGAGTTAAAAGCACCGATCAAGAGGATCGGTGGGTCCTACACACCCGTCCCCTTCACGCCCAGCCTTGAATCATTGCACTTCCTGAATGCCGACAAGATTAAAAAGGTTGCGGCTCAGATTGCTGGCTAGGAGCCCTATCAAATGGCAAAAATAATGCTGAAGCTGCCGAAGCTCGCCGTCTCTATGCAGGAGGGGACCTTGCGGGAGTGGTTTGTTGAAAGCGGCGCCCAAGTCTCGCTGGGGCAACCGATCTACGCCCTGGAAACTGAAAAAACGACCGTTGAGGTGGAGAGCCCTTTTGAAGGATTGTTCACCTGTATTGGCGAAGTTGGACAAACCTACAAGGTTGGGGATCCAATCGCCGAGATTGTGCAATAGCCAGGAAAGCTAGTCTGATGACAAAATCTAAATCTCCCGTGTCACGCCGTACCTTTGGCACTCTGTCCTCTGTCGCTGCCCTAACCGGTTTAGCCGGATGCTCTGACGCCAGCGAGGACGCAGTTACAAGCGCTGCTACTGACTCACCCAGAGAGCATCTCATCGACGCCATTTACCAGACCTGTTTTGTCGTTACGGACATGGAAGCCAGCATTAAAGAATGGACTGAGAAACTTAAGATTGGCCCCTTCCTCGTATTTGAGAGCTTTGTCATGAACGACAAAGACGGCGCACCTTTACCATTCGACATCAAAATCGGGCTGGCCTACTCAGGCGACAGTTTCATCGAATTGATTCAACCAAATGATGACCGCCCAAGTATTTACTCTGATGTTGCAAACAACGGTGGAGGATTCCACCACATCGCAAAACTGACGAACGACTTAGACGCATCTATTGCTGAGGCTGAAGCCGCAGGATACCCACTTGCAGTACTCGGCCATTTTGAGCCGGGTAATCGATTAGCTTACGTCGATGCGCGTGCGACTTATGGCGGGTACATGGAGTACGTCGAATACAACGAGTTTATTGGCGGCTTACTCCATTACATGCGCGACGCAGCTGAGAATTGGGATGGCGTGACACCGACGATGCCCTTCCCTGAATAAACGATCACCTGGTCGTGGCACCTGAACTCCTACGCAGGGCATATCTCCAAACTCGGTTTGGACAGATGCACTATTGGGTTGCAGGGAATGGCCCTTTTCTTACGTTGATCCACCAATCAGCGCAGTCTTCTGAAGAATATGAAAAAATGGCGGCACTGCTCGCCGATTCGTTTAGCGTGGTAGGCATCGACCTGCCAGGACATGGCCGGTCCGACAATCCAGACCACGAGCTAGAACTAGCAGACCTTACAGAGTCTGTGCTCGCTGTTCTGGATGACCTGAGAGTTCAAGAAACTCATCTACTCGGTCATCACGGTGGCGTCAGCATTGCGATTGAGCTCGCCAATCGACACTCAGACCGAGTCGATAAGGTCATTATGTCTGGCGGCGGTACGCGGAGCCCTGAACAACTTGAAGCCCTAAAAAATACGCCAATGACTCGCGATTTACCGATGGATTCTGAAGGTGACTTCCTTTCCCAAACCTGGGCCGTCTATCGAAAAATGAGCGCAGAAAAAACGCCGCCAGACGTTACGGCCCAACCGTTCACAGTTGGTCTGAAGGCGCGCCAGCGGCCATTCGACATGCACCATGCCCTCTATCGATGGGACGGCGAGAAAGCGCGCGAATCATATAACAAACACACACTATTGATCAGAGGCAAAGAAGACTTTTACAGCGGAGATGTTGCAGCGCGGCATCAACAAATGGCGAACAGCACTTACGTAGAAATTGCCAATGGCGGCGCCTGGCTTTTTTACGAACAACCTGAGGCTTGTGCCAAAGTTGTTAGAGAATTCTTGGGCGCATAACTTCGGCGTAAGACGCCTATCACTAAAGTTCCTTCGCACTCATCCGCGCTGCGATGTGATCAGCTTGACGGATGGCCAACGCTACGATGGTCAATGTTGGGTTCTCGGCCGTTGCCGTAGTGAACTGACTGCCGTCAGACACAAATAAGTTCTTAACATCGTGGGTTTGCCCAAAGCCGTTGACTACGCCTTTATCAGCGGCCGCACTCATTCGGCAGGTTCCCATATTGTGAGTCGCCGCTGCTGTAATAACGTGGTGGTTCTTATTCGACCCGGCTGCGTCAAGCAAAGCCTCAGCCTGCCCCTTGAAATGCGCAGACATAGCGTGGTCATTTTGATGCTCTTCCACATGGATGACCGGCACAGGTAATCCATATTGATCCAACTCCGTATCATGCAAGGAAACGCCGTTCTGCGACCGCGGCATGTCTTCGCCATTGAGGAGCACGCCAGCGAGATGGTCATATTTTTCAAGGAATGATGTGTAGCCTCTCCCCCAGCCAAAGGCGTCACCGACCACCGCCAAATTGGTCAGGCCAAGGCTGACCGCCTCAATGAGATAGCCGCCCGCAAAACCACGCGACGGATCAAACCGGGCTTCATCAAACACAGTTCCGGGCACCGTGATGCCACGATGCATATTGACTGGTTTATCAAACTCACCAAAAACGATAGCACCAACATGGCGCGTGTAGTTACGACCGACTTCTCCAGAGGAATTCGCCAATCCATCCGGAAACAAAGATGAATGTGAATTGAGGAGCAATCGTGGCGTTTCGATAGAATTTCCGGCCACGCAAACAACGCGCGCGCTTTGGCGTTGCTCTACACCTTCTGCATCAACATAAACAACGCCGCTGGCCTTACCCGCCTTGTCGTGCTCAATACGCAGCACCATACAACCAGACCTGAGATCCAGATTGCCCGTCTCTTCTGCTTTGGGAATTTCTGAGTACAGTGTCGACCACTTAGCACCCATCTTGCAGCCTTGGTTACAAAAGCCCATCTGGATGCAGGCGCTTCGGCCGTCACGAAATTCTGAATTGATAGCTTGTCGTGCATTGGATATCTGTGTGTACCCGATACGCTGTGCGCCGTTGTACAACACTTTGTAATTGTTGTTAGCCGGATGCCTTTTAATACCGTGCGTACCGGTGACACCCATCTTGTCTTCAGCACGGCTGTAATAGGGATCAAGCTCATCGTAGGTTACAGGCCAGTCGGCCAACGACGCACCGTCAACTTCGCCATATGTCGTCAGAGCCTTAAATTCGTGAGGCTGCGCGCGGAAACTCAGGCCGTTCCAATGCACCGTTGATCCGCCTACGGCTTTGACAATCCAATTCGGCCCCTCAGGCGCCAATGTCGCCGCAGGCCAATCTCCAGTGGCATAGCGTTTATCTGTCCAGGTTAACTGCTGATACGCAGCCAATTCGTTGTTGTGAAAATCGTCAATTGTGAAGCGCGGTCCGGCCTCAAGTACGACAACTTTTATGCCCTTCTCGCATAATTCATGAGCAACCGTTGCCCCACCCGCACCGGAGCCAATAACAACGACAACACTGTCATCTGTTTTATCAAACTCGGTCATGATAACGGCTCCGATAACCAATCAAGATCATCAAAGCCACGAAACAAATACCCACCTTGCTCGTACGAGGCGCCTTCGTATCCAAATGTCGACCATATTGCTGGGTTGCCGTATAGACCAAACAAGGTTGAAACCCGGACCGTGATAAAGAATGGCGTTGCCTCCATCTCTTTCAGGACCGCCACTCGATCCACCTCAGAGCGATTAATCCAAGCCCCCTCCCCGGCACCATCCAGAGCTGACATGCCTTCGCGAAGCAATTGAAGAAAATCGGGGTCTGCCGCAGCACTTGCCAACTGCTCGACAACTGCAAGGTACGGCTCGTCTTTCAAGGCATCATGCGGGAAAATGTCTCTTACAAGCCGCAATAGGACAGCGGCTTGGGCCTCTGTAAGAGGGTCGTTCGCCCGTGCGGGATAAATTGGCAACGCCAGTGCGGCAATAGTGAGAACGCTCGAACTGGCAAGAAAAGAACGCCGCTTCATGACTTGGCCTCAAACAAAAGAACTGTGAAATCAGAAGCCGGTTGCCGTGTCGGAATGGCAACATTCTGGTACGTATCAGAATACCAGAAACCTCGCGGCTCTTCGATTGTTGGCCACTCAGATAGAACGAGATATTGCGGCTGCCAATCACCGGCCAATACGCTTGGCCCATCAGGCAACGTCCATGCGCGATACACACCACCGCGCTCTATGATCATTGGAATAATTGTTTCCATGTACGCGCCAATGGGTTCTGGATCGCTAACCGTTCCTTGCACCAGCATATAAGCCTTGGGACCATCTCGCTGTGGGATAGTGACATTAGCCGTTGTCGGCAGCGGTTCGTCGGGCAATCCGTCTTCAGGAATACCAGGCACTGAGACCGCGTGTAGAAACGCCTCATGGGAGAACAATTCGCCGAAGGCCTGATGATTGGCGTCACTAGTCCAAAATTCTGATGCCCGGTCACCTGACGGAAACTTTAGAACAAGAACGGCGTGGGGCTTGCTCCCCTCCTCTAGGACTTCAGCTGCGTCCGCCGGTGCGGCAAGGAGGATAGAACCGCCTGCCTCCTCAATTATCTCTGAAATAGCCTCTGAATATTTGAGAACACTACCGCTTGCGGCGGTGTCCGCTTCAACAATAACGAATTGAGGGGCTTGGTTTTCTGACATAAGCACTAGAGTGCCGCCACAGCCCCAGTTGATCAAGGCCGCAATCAATTTACCGCTAAGACGGCTTCACACCTGCCAGAAGCCAGCGTACCCTTATCTACGGAACGACAAACATGCGTGGGGTTAAAAAAATGGCTCATCGTCTTATCCGAACCAGCATGGCAATTACTTTAGCTGCGGCCTGCCTGACACTCTCTGGCATAGGGAACTCGCACGCAGAAACGGTCGCGCCCAAATCTAGCTCCCTGACAATGACTGATTTGGGAACGATCAATTTTCCAAACTCAGGGGATGAAGAGGCCCAGGCTGCGTTTCTAACAGGGGTCAAAGCGCTTTACAGCTTTGAGTTTAATGACGCCGCAGTTACCTTTCGCGCAGTTCAACAAGCCGACCCAGATTTCGCCTTGGCCTATTGGGGCGAAGCCATGAGCCTCAATCACACATTGTGGGATGAGACAGACCGAGACGAAGCCCACAAAATTTTAGCGCGGTTCGCAGTGACCCCCGAAGAACGGGCGAGCAAGACACCAGCCGGCCGAGAACGCGGGTTCATGCAGGCTGTCGACGTTCTCTTTGGTCCCGGAGATAAGCTCACTCGTGACAAAGCTTACTCAAATGCTATGCGCGAACTCTACGAGTCCTATCCCGACGACAATGAGATCGCGACATTCTACGCCCTCTCGATACTTGGCACAGTGAGACCCGGCGACAAAGGTTTTGGCCGGCAAATGCGGGCCGCCACCATTTCTAAAGACGTGTTTGCCAAGAATCCCAACCACCCGGGAGCCGCTCATTTCATCATCCATGCGTTGGATGACCCCGAGCACGCCATTCTCGCGTTGCCTGCTGCCCGCGTCTACGCGGATATCGCACCAGACGCCCCACACGCTCTACACATGCCCTCTCACATTTTTGTCCAATTAGGCATGTGGGAAGACGTCGTTCGTTCAAACATTGCATCGTATAATGCAGCCGTTGAAATTGCCGAACGGACACAATCAGAACGTGGACGTTCTGAATTTCATTCTCTATCCTGGCGACTGTACGGCGATTTACAGCTTGGCAATCTTGCGGGCGCCGAAGAAGCCCTTGCACTTGCACGCGCGACAGAGGACGTAAGCCCAACAAATCGCGTCCACAGTGGTGTTATGGGGATGGTCGCCCGTTACATTGTTGAAACTGAAGATTGGGCATATGCCAAAAGCCTAGAACTAGACGAACGTGACAATGGCAATTTGGCACTTCAATTTGCCGTTGGCCTGGCCGCAGCAAAGCGCGGAGATGTTTCTGATGCGCAGACGGCGGCAAAACACCTCAACGCGCTTCGAAAACGCACAGAGGCTAGAGAAAACGGCGCTTACCGAGCCAAAATTATCGCTGTATCTGAAAAAGAAGTAGAAGCCGCTATCGCCCAAGCGAAGGGCAATTCCACACAAGCAGAAAATCTACTCCAGGAAGCAGTCGCCATAGAAACGACCCTTAATGCACCATCTGGGCCGCCGTTACCCGTCAAGCCCTCCTTTGAAATGTACGGAGAGTTCTTACTAGAGGCCGGCCGCTTAACTGAAGCAGCGGATCAATTTGAATTTGCTCTTACTCGGACGCCCAATCGCACTAAATCAGTCGATGGTTTAGAAAAATCTAAACCTGTTCAGTATGGCTCAGCGCGTTAATTCGGAGTGCGCCACGAACAATCTATGACGGAGTTCTTTACACCCCCCGCTATGCTAGGCGGCACGTTCTCGACAAATGTGGCATCGATCTCAATTGCGGCACTCTGAGTAATCGTATTCGTCACGATCGCATCCAAGTCGTCGGATTTTGCGCTTGGCCGAAGGAGAACACCCTCAACATCAATGCAACGAGATAACAGTTGCATTCCTTGTTTCTCGTCGAGAACGAAAGCAGCAGTTGAAAGGGCGTCCGCCGTCGTTGCATCAGGTGCGACAACAGTCAGAGAAAATATATTCTCAACTGGCCAACCCGAGCGCGGGTCGAGGATATGACTGTACCTCTTATCATCATGGATAAAGTACCGGTCGTAATCACCGGACGTTGCGACCGCACCGTTGGTGAGGCTCACTTGGCCTATTATACGGTTCTCTCGTGGATGACGAATCCCCACCCGCCATGGCCTGCCTTCAACTACGGCACCAAACACCCGAATATTCCCACCTAAGTTAATAAGACCCGCAGGCACGCCTCGCGCCTTTAGCACTTCTACGGCTTGATCAACGGCAAACCCCTTGGCGATCCCACCGAAATCTAGGCCTGCCCCAGATGCCAAAGCAACTTGCTCGCTACCTTTATCCATGCGCACATGGTCTATCCCGACCCTGTTCACCACTTCTGCGATTTCGTCTTTCGAGGGAACCTCAGCAGTAGAAACGTCATAGAAACCCCAAACATCGATAAGCGGCTGTATCGCAACATCAAGCGCTCCGCCCGATAAGCCCCCAAAATGAATCGATGCGCTTAAGACGTCACTGAACTGAGAGCTGATCGATTGTACGCCCTTGCCTGCCCGTGCGTTCACCGCATTCAACTCACTGTTGCTTTTGTAAAGACTCAGGCGCTCATCAATTTCAACAATAGTGGCGTGTGCTGCGGTCAAGTCTTCAAGGCCAAGCGCAGCTTCCGCTTCTGGTCTATAGACCGATATTTCCAGGGTTGTCCCCATAACGAACCAAGCTTGACGTGTGGGCTTAAGCTCAGTTGACGAGGGAGAACACCCAAGTAACAGAGAGAGCGATAGGAAAAGACCTGATACAGATGTTTTATGCGGGCACACTCTATGGTGCCTTCGACGCCTCGAGTTTGGCGGCCGTCTTCTTCAGCATCAGCCAATGCGGACATCTATCTTCGTCGTTGTAGAGAATCTCACAGTCGTCACAACGAACACATTCAGTAACTGATATTTCAGGCCCTTTTATGGCCCCCCACTCGCATGCGTTCTCGCATATTTTGCAGGTGTTGCACTGCTGCCATCTCTTAATACCAAAGACGGTAAGGTTTGAGAGGAGCGCTAATCCTGCCCCGACAATACATAGATACCGACAGTAAAAATTTCGAATAAAGACTGTGGTCAAGAGCAGTACAGCTAAAAGCGTCCACATCACGGTGGAACCGCTAAGTGTGAACATCCAGAACGGTTCAACATATCTGTAGATAGTATTGTCTTTCGTGACGAAGAAATACCCGAGCACGAAAACTAGAAAACCGTACTTCACATAAATTGCACGCTGGTCTAGCCAAGTTGGCAACTCTACCCGCCACTTCGAGGGCAACACTTTATCCATGAGCTGCGTCAGCGAGCCAAAAGCGCAGATACGACCGCAATACAGCCTGCCCCATAGGACTGTGGAAATGACCGTAAAGAGCATTAAGACGTACCATGCCACATTGTATTGGAAGAGCGGGAAAGACCATTCCATCAGAGCAAAAATATGCACGACGGATACAAGGTTGCCCTTCACAAAACCCATGTAAGCAATAGCGATGACCATCGTCGCATACTTGAGTGTTGTGTTTTTCTTTATGAAGCTGACTACAGCTAAGGCCAGAAAGGAGAGCAAGGCAATGAGGTCCACAATCCCTTGCTGATCAAGTTTTGGTGTCGTCGCCTTATCCTGCTTTATAAGAGCATCTAAATCCGCTAGCGACAGGGCTGGCGCAGTCACGTCTTGGGCAAAGACCGCGAAACTGGCAAGCAGGCAAAAAACACCTGTCGATGCTATCAAGCCTAAGAAGCGGGTCACCGGCCTTCGCGCTCCTGCATGAGATGCTGCCGCGCAATCTGGCGCGCGCTTTTTCTAACAACGCGTGCCGCACCTTCAACCGTAATGGTCGCCCGAGACACGGCATCAATGTCCCGCCCTTCTTCAAACTCATCGAGGATGCTCTTGTTTTTGAATTGCTCTTCGAATTCAGGCGGGTCGATCGAGAAATAGCCAAAGGGTTCATAGTGGTCGACGATCTTAATGCCGGTAATAGTGCCCCCCACCGTCATACCCACCAATATCTCGATAGGTCCTTCGTAGGCCCACTCATCAGGCTCAACTTCATGGGTCAAAAAAGCGAACCCCAATAGAGTGTTCTCACCACTATCTGCGTCTGTCTTATAAACCTTGTGATACGGCAACCTTCCGGATTTCACAGAGAATAAATCGGCCTCCGGAAAAACTTCGCGTAAAAGAACTTCGTCCTCTTCAGTCGCTAGCTCAATAGGTTCTGCCCGAGGGGACCCCATAAACGTTTGTATGACTACGAAACACAGGGCAATCACGGCACCCACTGCCACCGCTACAACCTGTTGCTTATTAAGTGCCATGGGCACTCTCTACCCTGAGAAGTTGATCGGTCATGATGTCAGAGTACAGGCATAGGTCAGCAGTCTTCAACTGGCCTTCCACAGCTGATGTCTGGACGTGGCTACACTGTGACCAATAGCGCCGCCCTAAAATAAAGCGCCGATACGTTCGACTGCATCGCGAATCTTCTCAAGTGAGTTAGCGTAAGAAAAACGCACAAAGCCATCTCCATGAATTCCAAAGCTGGTGCCGGGAACAGCAGCAACACCCGCGACCTCGAGCATCTCTGTCTGCAATTCTTTGCCAGTACGGCCTGTTTCCTCAATGTTTGGAAAAACGTAGAATGCGCCACCTGGCTCCAGACAGCGGAATCCCGGCACGTCATTTAGAAGCGATACGATCACCTTTCGGCGCTCATCAAACTCAATCATCATCGCGTCAACAGCGTCTTGCGGGCCTGTCAGCGCAGCAATACCAGCGAACTGTGTTGGCGCATTCACGCAGGAGTGATTGTTAACGGCCAATCTGACAACTTTATCAATGAGAGCGTCAGGCCATACGGAGTAGCCCAAGCGCCAGCCCGTCATGGCGTAGGTCTTCGACCAGCCATTGAGTACAATCAGACGATCTCGAATAGCGGGATAATTTAAGAAAGTTACATGTTCGAGTCCATCGTACAGCATGCGGCTGTAGATCTCATCAGACATAACCGCGACGTTGGGCCAAGCTTCCAATCCACTCACTAGTTTTTCAACTTCAGCCTTGGGAGTGACGCCGCCAGTCGGGTTGCCAGGCGAGTTCACAATGATAAGCCGGGTCTTAACTGTGATATTTGCTAAAACTTCATCCGCAGAGAAAGTGAAATCATTTTCCATACGCAGTGCGATCGGCACGGGAGTCGCGCCTGTAAATTCGATCATCGACCTATAAATGGGGAACCCTGGGTCGGGATACATGATCTCAACACCGGGCTGCCCGAACATGAGAACGGCGAAGAACATCGTCGGTTTACCGCCCGGCATGATAACGATGTTATCGGGGTTAACGTCAGCACCGTGCTGTGTGAGCAGGTCTGCAGTAACCGCCTCCCTTAAAGGCAAAATTCCTTGGGCTGGCGTATAGCCATGGTGACCATCGCGCAGCGCTTTGACAGCCGCCTCCACCACATGTTCAGGAGTCCGAAAGTCCGGTTGCCCTATCCCTAGGTTTATTATGTCTCGGCCTTCCGCCATAAGCGCTTCGGCCCTGGCCAAAACTTCAAAAGCTGTCTCAGTGCCGAGACGCTCCATGTTTTCAACAAGTTTCAAGCTAGTCATCTCCTGTCACGCGTAACTTTCTATTGCAGCTCGGGTGGAACACGACGATTGGTGACCTGCTCAAACGCATAGGCCAGTGCTAGCAACTTTGGTTCACTGCAGGCTGTTCCACTAAACGTAACACCCAAAGGTGCTGGCTTGGGAATAAATTCTTCGGGAAATCCATTACCATTGGCAACCATCCCAAACGGCACGATTACAGATGGATAGCCAGCCTTAGCAAGAAAACTGCTGCCACGGCTGCCTGAAAAAACAAGAGCATCAAGGTCATATTGCTCTAGCACGGCATCCGCACCCTCTTCACCGGCCAAACGCACGTCATTGGCTCGGTCCGTATTAAATCGCTGCAGGTCTTCTCTTGAACTGAGATCCTGTTCATCTGAAATATCGAGCGATCGCTGTGCGTATTTCAAGGTTCCGAGAGACGCATTGGCGATATTCCATTCGCGCAACTCCGATAGACTCTTAACCGGAGCGTTAGGACCGAGAGACTTTACCCAATCGGTAAAATCACGTTTGAATCCGTACTTGAGCACCACGGAACAGGTATCGTCGTCACCCTTAAAGTTTGGCTTTCGTGAACATGACCCGCGCACCAGAACGTTGTCGTCCCGCGCCGTAGCGATTACACTCGGCACATCTGCAGGATCAACAACTGTTGCGCCTTCCGCCCTTAGAATCTCGGCGACCTCGTCCAACATTGCTTTCTGATCAGCCGGAATGCCGCCGCTGGGTTCGGTATTACCGGGCAGAGTATGGGAGTCAACAAACCAAGCCCGCGGAATACCAATACGCGCGTCTTTGAGCGCACCGGCATCGAGAAATTTGGTGTAGTCATTGTTAGGCGGCGGAGCACAACGTTGGGTTTCAACGTCATTCGGGTCAGGCACCTGCCCCTCAAGAACGCCGAGAAGCACAGCGGCGTCGGTCACCGTGCGCGTCATAGGTCCGGCGGTGTCCTGATCGTAGGTCACAGGAATTACACCCCAGCGACTGATCCGGCCGACCGTGGGCTTGACCGCAGCAAGCATAGCGGCAGATGCGGGACCAATGATGGATGTTGTTGTTTCAGTGCCGATATTCGCGGCCCAAAGGTTTGCGGCTGTCCCGGCGCCCGAAGATGAACTCCCTGTTGGTAACACGCCACGCCCATCATTAAGACCAGGGCGGGGGTCGCGTCTCGTGTCGTAGGGATTAAAAGCAAATCCAGCGACGGCTGAATAATTATTAGCCATGCCAAGAACCATCCAATTTGCCATTTCTGTCAATACGGTCTTGGCAATAATGACGGCACCACCATCTCGCAGGTTCCGAACTAATGTCGCGTCATAGGGTGGAACAAACCCATCAAGCGCGAGCGTGCCTGCAGTGGTTTCCATATCAATTGTGTGAATATTGTCTTTGATTGCTATGGGTATGCCATGCAGTGGCCCTCGAACGTTGCCGACCGCACGCTCCCGATCAAGTGCATCCGCAATCTCCAAGGCTTCCGCATTGACGGCAATCGCCGCGTTAATGGCATTTTCGTAAAGACCAAGGCGTACAAGATATTGGGTCACCAGATCGCGAGAGGTGACAAGCCCCTCCTCCATCGCTGCCTGCATATCAGGAATTGTTGCTTCGACAACCGAGAATTCGGCAGCCCACGCTGGTCTCGCGGCCAGTATCAAAATGGCAAAGAACGTAATTCGTAACATCGACTGGCTCCTAAATATGATTGCGGATGGTCAAAGGGTTCTCATAGAACCGCTTGATTCGGCCACGTTCGAAGGCCACTGGGTCAGCGTTTATTAGATCTCGCATTCTCTTCGACCCCGCCGCGTAAACGTCGGTATCGCCCTGAGCCATGGCATCGAAGACCTGATGCGCATGCTCCTTTGGTGAGATCCCCCCGCGCGATCCTGCGGGTGAGGCCCGCGTATCCACGCCTCCCGTAAACACACTGGCGACCAGAATGGGGTCGCGATCTAACTCAGCCCTTAGACCGTTGGTCATCATCATCTCTGCGGCTTTTGAGAGGCTGTAACTGGAATATTCCGGCAGGCAAAACCATGACGCAGCTGACAAAACATTCGCGATTGCACCACCACCATTGTTGAGAATGATGGGGATAAACAGCCGGGCAATTTCTGCGGGCGACCAACAATTTGTTTCCATGACCTGCTTGCAATCATCAAGGGTGCTCGCCGAACGTATCCGTCGCTCCTCAGGAACTCGACTACCCGGATATGCCGCGTTGTTGATAATCCAAGTCACGTCTGTGGCCTGAGCAGCGGCAGCAAGACGATGTTCGCTGTTATTGACGTCGAGCACCAATGGCACAACTCGATTGGGATTAAGCGCAACAACATCTGGAAGATTGTCTGGATTGCGCGCCGTCGCATAAACGCGCTTGGCGCCGCGCTCCAGGAGCACTTTAACAAACCCTAATCCAACGCCTCTGTTAGACCCCGTAACCAGGGCTACGCTTCCTTCGACGGACGCCGACTTTCTGGGCTCTTGTTTATCAGAGTTCTGTGCACGTACCGTGCTTGCCATCGGGGGCACAGCCATAGCTGCAGCCAGGCCATTTAATACGTCGCGTCGCTTCATCGCTTCCCCCACTCCTTCAAGAATCGCACTAGCCAAGAGCCTACAGTTGCAAACCGATCAAAAGAGTCAATTGGACAAGAAAGAATTATAAACCCGGCTAAGGCATTGGCCTAATCAGCCAACAAGAGAGAATCAAGGATCGAACCCGGCTTGACCTGAAGTGTTTGTGAAATAGGGCCTTAGGGGTTACGTCCGCTTAAGACTCTAAGGTATTCTCCTACCGATCAAGCCAAGGGCGCGATCACCACGTGCCTAACGTTTGGAAAGGCGAATGCCACATGGCCCGTTTATACTTTATCGCGACCAACGTACTCCTCTGGTTCTGCTCGTCTCTGGCGTTGGCAATGCCTGTCAGTCCTGAATCACACATTGCCGTGGCCCCAGATATGTCTATCAATGCCAAGGGGCACATCGCCCTGATGTGGGTGGACCGATCTCCGGGTCTGACTCCGGCTCAAACGGATCATCACCAACATACGGAGTTTGCCCGCACTAATCTTTTTGTCGCCATTTCAAGAGATGGCGGCGAATCCTTTACGCCACCTGTAAAGGTCAACCATGACCCCGCAGTCGTAAGAGGGCAGAACATCAACCGCCCGCGCATTGCCGGTGCCGCAAATGGTAACTGGCATATTTCCTATGCGGCTAACGAGCTGCATCCGGACATGGGCAAACCCCTAATGACGTCCCATTACACACGATCCACCGACGGTGGACGATCGTTCGAACCTCCACGCCGATTGTCCGAACTCAACGATATTGACCGCAGTGAATTCACCCATGGCGACTTCATGACCACAGCAGGTTTTCAGTCTATTGCCGTAACGCCCAGCAGCGTGGTGCGCGCATTCTGGATAGATACGCGCTACCGCACGGCTGAAGACGATGCCAGCGCGTTGTACTCAGCCGTATCTCGGGATGGCGGCAACACCTTCGATGCCGCCGAGGAATTGATGAAGACGGGCGTGTGTCCCTGTTGCCAATTGATGACAGAGGCAAGTGCCGGTTCGTCTCTCTACCTTAGTCTTCGGAGCGTGTCTGCCAGCGGGCTGCGCCAACCGACGGTGATCCAGATTGAGGGAGACACGGCCGCAATGGGCGCTCCAGTTGATGCGGGACACGCAGCCTGGGAGATTGAGGGCTGCCCTCTCAAACCGACGGCCTTAGCACTTCAGGGCAATCGTGTGTTCACGGTCGTCTATAGCGGCGGAGAGGAACGTCCCGGTGTCTACGTGTCTCTGTCGAGCGATTCTGGCGCCAACTTCGGTCCCTCTACCGCCGTTCACCCCAACGCTCTGGTGTCAGACGCGCCATCGATCGCCGCCAATGAAAATTATGCGTTGCTGGTATGGCACGGCAAAACCGACAGCCGGCGGCAAATATTCTCACGCATGTATGGACCGTCAGGCCAAGCCATAGGTGGCGTACGCGCTCTAACAAATGGCCTGGAAAACGCCTCTAACCCCGTGGTCGCTGTCCGAGCGGACGGCCGCTTTCAGGTGACCTGGATAGAAGCCGATCGCATCCACACGACTGTCCTGCCCTCAACACCAGGAGAAATCGAACTGGGGCAGCGGTAGTGAAGGCGAGTACGAAGGTCTTTTGGCTCAGCTTTCACCGCTGGACCGGACTCGTCGCGGGTATTCTGATTGTTCTGGTGGGCGTTACAGGCTCCATCCTTATCTTTGAGGATGAGCTAGATATGTGGTTCAACGCCGATCTTTTTTCAGTTGAGCCACTAGGAAACCATACAGAACTTGATCTGATCATCACGGCCGCTGAAAACGAGAGCCCTGAGTGGAAGGCGTTCTTCGCCTCTCGTCTTGACGATGCCGACGAGCGATCTTTCATTGTCACGCTGCGCCATGGAAACGGCGATGAAAAACAGATTTTCGTGAATCCCTACTCGGCCGAAGTCACCGGTACCCGATTCAGCTTGTCATCCATGGCCTTGATTCGCCGCTTGCATGGAGACCTGACACTGGGCGCTATCGGTGAGAACCTGCTCGGCGTATTGGCAGTCCTTCTCATGGTCATGTTTCTTGCTGGACTCGCCATTTGGTGGCCCAGTAAAGGGCAAGCTACATCAGCCCTCACCGTAAAGTGGACGGGTGATTCCCGTCGGGTGCTGCGCGATTTGCATAACACGAGCGGCGTTTATCTCTTCTTGTTTCTTTTTCTATCTGCGTTGACGGTGCCTCCCATCGTTTGGAAATTGACCACCCCCGAAGCCGGACCACCGGCTCAACCCGCCGCGCCGTCAGCTGGGTCGAGCGGCGCCCCACCAAGACCTGCACAGAATGCGGGTCCGCCGCCCACAATCCCCTGGCAGCAGGCCGCTGATGCGGCATTGGAGGCAGTGCCTGAGTCTTGGCTTGGCTTCATCCTGCGGCCGCTGGGACCACAGCCCTTCTATTTGATTCGCGTATTCCCACCCGGTGAAAACGCCGTAGCGATGCAGACGACCGTTTTCGTAAATCGTTATTCGGGAGACATCATTCGCGTGTCCGTCCCCGCAGCGCCCACATGGACGTCACTATTGTCAGCCGATTTTGCAGCCAGTCTGCACAGTGGAGCCATTGCCGGTTTACCCGGTCGTTTGATCATGTTCGTTGCCGGCCTGTTTTTCCCCGCCCTGTTCGTGACCGGTTTGATTTTGTGGTGGCGGCGCAAATAAAAAGGGCGGTGACATTTCGCCACCGCCCTTTCGTCATTATCATCAACACGAGCTAGCGTTGCGGCATTACCATTAGCGTAACGTCGTCCTCCTTGAGCCCAGCTAGTGTGGCTTTCCAGCCATCAACCGCACCTTCCAGGTCACTGAACATTTCGAAGGTCTTGTTCTTGCAATCCGCACTTTCCATGCAATGAACAGAAACAGCGGCAACATCAGCTCGGGGAATTTGCCGCCTATTCGCAGTGCTATCGATTTGCAGCAAATCAACACCCGTAACGCCACCGGGTTCATCATTCAGATTTCCCGGTCTAAGGATCGCGGATTCCATCTCGCTGTCCCGCAGGTAATCCTCACCCAGCCACTTCCAAACAAGAATGTTGTTGAAAATATAGTTGAGGCGATTGCGCACATCTCCACCCGCCCCGGCGGAAGAAATAAGTACGAACCGTTTCACGCCAGCAGAAATGGCGGCGTCAACCATGTTGACCACGCCCTTGTAGTCGACATTTTCAGGGCGGTTATCCCCCGTTGGCTCAAGCGACCCGATAGAAGAGATAATGTAATCCGCCCCTTCAAAAGCCGCTTTGATCGTGTCGGGCTTTTTGATGTCGACCACAGCCCAGTTAATGTCGGTGCCGTAGCGGTCTTGAGCGCGCTGAAGACTCCGGGTCGTCCCCACAACATCATAACCGGCGTCCTGAGCTAGCCTGATGGCGGCTATTCCGGTTTTGCTTGTCCCGCCGACCACGACGACACGGTCTGCGGCAAAAGTGGGTAATGCCAAAAGAACACAGACAAAAAGCGACCCCATGAATTTTTGATAACCTTGCATATATCCTCCTATTGACCCTCGACCATTTCTGCCCGCTCTCTCGTCTGATCAGCCAGCCGACTCTAAAGACTTTAGTGAAAGGTGGGCCAAGGGGCACCCAAATTCCCGGAGGCACGACCATTATTCGGTCGCAAATGGGGCCCGGATCTAGATAAGACATAGCCTATCATGGTTGATCGATATAGGGAGTTGGACGAAATGAACGCCACTATGCGGGCGGTAGGCATTGGGACACATCAAACCCCACGCATCCTGGCTATGATCTGGTCACCAAAGTCAATTCCATGAACCTATGGGGATTCCTATGCGCCGCACCCTTCTCGTAGCTGCTCTCGCAACGTTTTTGATTCCTTCAGTGGAAGCGAAGACAGTGCTTATAACTGGATCAAACTCTGGGATTGGCCTCGAGTTTGCCAAGCAATACGCCGCTAAGGGGTGGGATGTAATTGCCACCCATCGTCGTAGCGCGGAACCTGAATCCTTAATCAACCTGCGCAGAGAATTTCCCGGCCTTATTCACATCGAGACCATGGATGTAACCAATCATCAGCAAATTAATGACCTAGCGTCAAAGCTTGAAGGTACGACAATTGACGTCCTCGTCAGTAATGCAGGCATTACAGGTGACTTTCGCAATCCAGTCCCGCAGTCTTTCGGGACACTCGACTACAACCAGTGGGAAAGTTTCATGCGCATCAACGCATTGGGTGGTCTAAAAATTGCCGAAGCCTTTGCGGGCCACGTCAAAGCCAGTGAAGACAAAACGATTGTCGCTATAAGTTCTCTGGCAGGTACCTTTGGATTTCGCGGACCAACCATGCCAGGCGGATACTGGTACAAGGCGTCTAAAGCCACTCTTAATATGTACATTAAAATAATTGCGGGCGATTTAGAGAAAGATGGCGTCATAGTTGCGTCTCTCTCTCCTGGACAGGTCAAAGTCGAAAAAATGGGAGACGTAAATTTCCCAGGGCTCATTGAACCGCAACAAAGTATCGGCGGAATGATTGCCGTGATCGAAGGTTTGTCTATTGAAGATACGGGTAAGTTGTTTAGCTACGACGGAACACAACACCCGTTTTAAACAAGTTGCTGGGTTAGATGTACGTCCACCCTCTGTACTGACGGCCAGCGGTGCGATCTGGCATCAAAGACGGCAAGTCTGTCTCTTCAGATATTTCAGCCATAACCCTCTCTGCATCGCGGATCACCTCCTCCTCATCCCAAACGGTAGACTGATTGTCTTCAAGAATCTTTCGTCCCTCGACAAACACCGTGTCGACGGAATCCGCCGCACCTGCCCACACTAAAATACCGAGTGTGCGAAGGTCTTGTTGAGTGGGACGCATAGTCGCACGATTGAGATTAGCAATAACGCAGTCAGCGGCTTTTCCCACCTCAATACTGCCTGTTACGTCATCCATAAACAAAGTTCGCGCGCTACCCAGCGATGCCATTTCAATAACAGTTTCACTGGTGGCCCAGTGCTGGGCGGCTGGTGATGGCGCCCCATCCCTACTTTCACGGATAATCGCAAGATTCTGAGTTAAAATGGTTTGCCGCATAAGTTCGAAAACGTTCTGGCAGTCCGAAACCATGGGGCCATCCGTACCCAAGCCGGGAATGACATCGCGAGAAAGAAAGTAGTGGACTGGAAGGCCAGCGGCGTCGAATTGTCTTAAAATTGGGACCAGCCCAACGCGCCCATCCTGCTTTGCAAGGATGTCAAACTCGTGGGGCTGCACATGAACGGCTTTACCCGCATACATTGGCTGCTGAAGGACGCCGAAATCCTGATAATATTCGACCTGCCCACCGCTATAGCCGCGCGCTTTTAGCGACCTACCTTGTGAGTTGTCGGTCATATCTACGTCGAGGCGCACGTTCATGGCAGCACTCGCATCGGCAATGCGGCGCATATCCTCTGGGTCCGCAAGATATTGATAATTCAAAATACCTGACGCGACTTCAATCCGAGACGTATTGAACTTCGCTCCTAAACGCTGAACTTCCTTAAGGCCATCATCGACAGTCTCACGGTCGGCTTCGGGCACTTTGTCGCCGTTAACAATGCAACGCGCGAGAAAACCGCGCATACCTGACTCATGCAGGGCCTGCCATGCCCCGTCTACTGATTTGGGAATCGCATTCAAAAAATGTTCGTCGTGTGTCCCCACATACCCCGATCGTATTAAATCCAGAGTATGGAGACGCGCCAATATGTAACTGCGCTCTTCGTCCAATCGGCTGGCTACAAGAGCTTGCTGTTTAAGCAACGCAGCAACAGCTGCTGGAAAATCGGTGACGGGCCAACGGTCATCATTATAGCCCCGAAAGAAAACCTGAATGAGGTGGTTGTGCGCATTGGTAAATCCAGGAAGAACAACCTTGCCGCTACAATCGAGTACATCCCTGGCCTCTACTTTGCAGTCTGACATCTTGCCAACCGCCAACACACGCCCTTCATGAAAAGCGACATAGCCATTTGTAAAAACACGCCGCTCCGTATCGACGGTCACTACATATGCGTTCTTTAGAAGGGTGTCAGAGATTAGTGATCGAGACATAATGACTTCCGACCATTAGAAAGGACTAAATGAATACAACACCCCTAGGTACGGTAATACAGGCCTACTTCGTCCGCATCTTTCTTAACCGCAATACGTCCTTCTGCAAGGAGATAGTGGAGATGGGCCAAACTCTCGCCGACCGCAATTATGAGATTGTTTTCTCCGATCTCACCCTTAAACAAGGTCGGAAAGGTGTCGACCACACGTTGAGGCTCTTCGCACAGGTCATACAGCTTCTCAAGGCTATCTTCGTGATCGTGAATCAATGCATTTAAGCGTTCATGCGCACCTTGAAATGGCCGGCCATGCGACGGCAAGACGAGAATGTCTGATGGTAATGTTTCAATAAGCATACGGCAAGAATCTAGCCATTCCGCCAGAGGGTTTTCAGTCGGCTCATTAGGCCTAACACTCACGTTAGAAGAAATACGCGGCAATATTTGATCTCCAGCGATCACCACATTCTGATCCTCACAGTAAAGACAAGCGTGCTCGGGCGAATGACCCGTGCCGACAACAACCTTCCACTTGTTGTCGCCAATCTGGATCTCCTGACCATTTACCATACGGTGAATAGCGTTCGGCAAGGGTGTGATACGCGCTCCATACCATCCAAATCGTTGCCGATATACATTCAACTGATCCTCGTCAAAACCAGCTGCTTGATAAAACCGAATTCCCTCCTCCGGCGCTTCTTTGCCATTGTCAGACATAAGGTTACGGCACATCAGGTACTCAGATCGGGTCATCCATAGGTCTATATCCCACTTATCGACCAGCCAGCCTGCTAATCCAATGTGGTCTGGGTGCATGTGCGTCACAATGAGTCTTTTTACGGGTTTGCTATCAAGATGCTTCTCGAAAATACTTTCCCATAGGCCTTTGGTTTCATCGGTGCAGATACCAGTGTCAACGATGGTCCAACCATCACCGTCCTCTAGAAGCCATAAGTTGATGTGATTCAGAGCAATGGGTAGCGGCATACGGAGCCAGTGCACACCATCGGCTACGCTAATTAGCTCACCTGGTTGAGGTAGTTCTTCCAACGGGAACGTCAGCAGATCAGAGGGTTTTATTGGCTGGTGCATAAAGTCCTTAACTTCGAAATCGAGGCGATGTGGCGTTCAAATCTCGGGAGCCATTTTTAAATCAGGTAATCCCCAAGGTGTAATCCACGGTGCCCGTACATACTTTTTTCCGTCCAAGCTTTGCACAAGATCTAAAGCTTTCACCTGTGGGTGGTCCATGAGTTCCGTGAGGTCTGAAAATTCAACGGCCCAGATATCGTATTGTTCAACGATATCCAAGGCCTCTTGACTACTAAATTTGGAGACATATTCATCCCAAAGAGGTTTTGCAGCACCCGACAAGTAGCCAAGACCTAGCGTATGCCACCAATTCTCTGCGAAGTTCGGGTTTTCTTCGAACGCTTCTTTCATTTGAAAAGCTTCCAGCAGGCTAAGAAAGTCTTCATGGGACAGACCGGTGGCCGGTGTCATGAAGATTGGCTTATCTTTCGTTTGATATCCGTAGTGCGGGTTATCTTCTTCATTGCTACAATAGGAGTCACCTAACCATTTATCGGGGTTGGTGCGCGCTGCCCATTGATGGGTTCTCATACACATCATTGAACCTAACAAACTTATCGCGATGCGCTGCCCTTGACCTGTGCGTTCGCGATGATAAAGCGCACTCAGCACACCGACAAAGGCCATAGAGCCAGCACAGGTAGCAACGATATCTGCACCGGCACGAACCGGTGCCTCTCCAAGCTTGCCCAATAAACGGAGATAACCCGTCATCGCCTGCACCACCAGTTCACTTCCTGGCAAGTGCTTCATTGGCCCCTTCTCTCCAAAGGGTGTCAGCGCCAAGTATACCAATCCCGGATTATCTTTAGATAGTTTTTCGCAGGAAAGCTCGCGAGACGCAGCGATGCCAACCCCCCAATCTTCAAGAACAACGGCAGCGTCTTGGACAAGCGCTTTATACTCGACCTTGCCAGCCGCGGTATCTAGATCTAATGCGATACTGTCTTTGTTTCGGTTAAACGAGTCGAAAACAGCGCTGTTACCTGAGGATGTTTGCGGAGCGAGTTGCCTTGCCCAATCACCGCGAGGTGGCTCTACTTTTATGACTTCAGCTCCAGCCTCCGCCAACAGCAAACCCAAATAAGGACCCGCGAACCCTTGAGTGGCATCAACCACGCGTAAGCCGCTCAACGGTAACGCTACGTCAGCATCCGTTGTCTCTTCTTTGTCGGTTTTCAAATTTTCAGAAAAACCATCCGCGACAACCTCCCTTGTATGCTGACCCGGAACTGGTACGGCGGCATCGATCTGCGCTGGTGTTCTGCTGAAAGCCCAGGGCACGCCCCCCACATACATTGAATCGTCGGGGGGCGGATTAACAGTAGTAAGAAAATCATTCTCCACGATTTGCTGGTGATATTTAATGCTTTCAAAATCTAAACTAAAACCATGCGGTACACCTTCACGTTGGAACCGTATGACCCACCAGCGAGCCGGTTTGGTCTTGAGAATTCCGCCAACCAACTCCGCCAAAGTACCCCGGTTGTTTACACGGTCAATATTCGTAGCAAAACGCTTGTCCTGGATGAGTTCTACCTGTTCAACCGCGCGGCACAAACCCTCCCATTGCTCTTGATTATCACAGGTTACTGCCAAGAAAGTGCTGTCTAGTGTCTCGAAGCACTGATTTGGAGCACTAACGGAAGACGCACTTCCGAGAAGCTCCAGAGAAACATCGCTAAGCAGGCCTTCAGCCACACGACTCATTTGCTGAGCGACACCCATAGCCAAATGGCTAGTTTGCACCAGGCACGCATGCCCAAACCGTTCCCGCTCGATCAATCCGAGCAGAGTTAATCCGGCAAATGATGTCGCGGCGCTTGGGTCCATGTGAACGAAACGAAGCATTTCCGGCGCACCACCAGGCACTCCGTTTAAACTTGCGATTCCGGTAAAGGCTTGGAGGTGCGGATCTAGAGCGGCAAGATCGCGCATCGGCCCCACACCTCCCCAACCCGTACTCGATCCATATACAAGTCTCGGGTTTCTTTTGTGCAGTTGATCGTATCCAAGGCCAATACGATCACCCACGCCCGGCCGAAAGTTTTCGATTAGAATGTCTGCTTGATCCGCCAGCCGATGGACCGTTGCCAAGTCTTCGGGTTGCTTAACGTCCAGTTCGGCAATGCGCTGATTGATATTCGTTGACGTGTATGTCGTCGACATCCCATTTTGGAGCGGATAAAGAAGCCTTAGGTACTCACCGGTTGGACGCTCAATTTTGACGACATCCGCACCGAGATAACCCAGCAGAGTCGCAGCCCATGGCCCGACAATTGAACTGCCAATGCTGAGGACCCTGACCCCAGAAAGTGGGCCGGTCTTTTTCTGTTTCAAGGGTTTATCCATGTACGCGCTGTTCGTTCGTTATTCCCGGCTCAATCTCGACTCTAGCGAATTTTACCGTAAAGACAGTATTGGCGCAGGTCACCCTAATTGCAAGCGTATACACAAACGAAAAATCTTATTATTATTCATTAATTACAGTATATTAGGGAAATAGGCCTAATTTACTTGAAAAGGTAATCATTTCGTTTTACCCAATTTTGGGTCACATCTGTGCCGGGTACCACATTGGCTTAAATTCAATTCGCGACTGCCAGCGTAGCATCTAGCTTTTCTTCCGTAAGATCGTACATCGCTATGAACACACAACTGAATGCAATAAACCCCGCCGGGATTAGGGCAAAACACAGATAGATCCCTGTTATTGCGCTTTCCGGCTGCACAACTGCTTGCCCCTCCGTAGATGAGATGTAGCCCATGGCCCCAAGCACTGCGCCAGTAATAGCAACGCCGACCGCGCTAGCAAATTTCTCGACCGTCGTATAGACACCTGCAAACAAGCCTTCGCGTGTGAGACCTGTACGCCGATGGTCGTACTCAATGACATCAGGCAACATAGATTGACTGGCGAGCAATATGGCGCCGGTCATAGCTCCAATCAGAAGTACACGAATGAAAAAGAAACTCGCATGCTCAGATGTGTCGGCTAGCATCCAACTCGCAGACACTGGCGCGTAAATAAGAGCAGTAATCAGATAAACCTTCCGCTTACCGACCATCTTGATAACTTTTAGCCACAAAGGTTGAGACAGCAAGAGAGCAGCACCGTAAGTAAGGAAGTACAATCCTAACCAGCGATCAGATAATTGAAGCACTCGGCTCGTAAAAAATGCCACTGTTCCAGTATTCAAAGCGGACGTCATGAGGACAAACATTTTTGCCCCCAGAAGGAACATATACGGGCGATTAGCGGCAGCCGACCTAAATTTCTCAGAGAACGAAAATTTAGTATTTTCTTGGTGATGACGGAATGGTGCGTTCCGCGTCAGCCAGAAGCAGGCCAACATTGTGATGAAAATCAAAGACCCCAAGAACCAAGACATTACTGCGTGGCCTTCTCGACCCCCACCGTTGGCGTCTATAATAATTGGCCCGAGGAATCCGCCAAGGATTGTTCCCAAGCCGATCGCGCCCGCGCGATATGAAAACATCTGGGACCGTTCTTGGTGGCTGGCCGTCATTTCGACAGGCATGGTAAGGTGAGCCACGTTAAAAAGCGTATAGGCGGTTGCAAAAAGAATAAGCAAAGCGCCCATGTAGAAAATTACAACATTGGGTGAATCAAAAACGGGAACTGAAAACAAGAGCACAAACGTAACCGCACACAAGACAGATCCCGCCAAAAGATATGGGCGGCGACGCCCCCAACGACTGCGTGTACGATCACTGATGATACCCATGACCGGGTCAGTGAACGCGTCATAAAACTTAGATATTGCGAAAAGAAAAGCAGCTGTCGCTGCCGCAACGCCCAAGTAATCGATCATATAACGAAGGACGAGGGACTTTGAAAAAAGGAATATCGTCGTGCCCACACCGCCAAGGCCCCACCCTAGACGCACTGACAAGGGCAGCCCCTCACTCAATGTAGAATTATTTGTCATGCTGAAGGTATCCTAACGATTCCGCTCACTGTAGCAGCCCTCGCGCAACCAAGCTTCGCATCGCCTCTGATGGACCCTCATAAATACGCATAGGCCGCGCATCCCTATAACAAAGTTCTAGAATAGTTTCGTCGGACAATCCTGCTGCCCCATGAATTTGAACAGCCCGATCAACAACACGCCCCGTCATTTCGGACGAGAATACCTTTATCATTGCGGTTTGTTGTTGAACGTCCTCACCATTCGTCGCGCGCCAGGCCGCATCGTAGACCATCATTCGGGTCGCATGTATTTCCATGGCTGAGTCTGCAAGCATCCATTGAATAGCTTGCCGACTTGAAAGAGGCTTGCCAAAAGTATGTCTTTCCTTGGCGTATCCAATGGCCATTTCTTGACATCGATCAGCGACCCCAAGACCACGAGCAGCTATTTCCATACGACCGCTATACAAGAATGTGTTGCCGGCTCCCCAACCCTGACCTGGTTCACCTAGAACCTGCTCGCGCGAAACAGTGCAATTATCTAGGAATAGCTCGTAAGTAGAGAGCCCATGAATCATTTTCTGTTCGCGACCAATGGTTAGGCCTGGCGTGCCTTTGTCCAACACGACCCATGTCATCCCTTGGTGGCGCTCAGTACCCTTGACGCGTGTTAGAACCAGAATGAAGTCAGCTGTCTTTGCGAAAGATATCCAACATTTGTTACCGTTGATCACCCACCCACCATCAGTTTCCTCAAGAGTGGTTTTGATGCCCGCAAGGTCACCCGCAGCCTGTGGCTCACTAAAAGCCGTCGCTCCATTGATATCTCCGTTCACAAAAGGAATGAGGTATTTTTCTTTCTGCGCTTGAGTGCCCAACTCATAAAGCACTGGCGCGAACCGCGGCGCAAAAACACTTCGGCCCACCGTAGACCGGTAGACTTCTTCGATCACGGCACATCCATCGAGCGGGCTCAGCCCTGCGCCGCCAATCTCTTCTGGCGCACCCCATGCCCAAAGGCCCATGTCCTTAACTTTACCTGAAAGTTCCCGATAAATGTCTTCGGGCAACTCAAAAGTATTTGGGCGATCTAGCAACTTTTGCTCGAGCGGAATGAGCTCATTGTCAACAAAACGCCGGAGCATATCCTTCAGCATTCGAGTTTCTTCTGGAAGGTTAAAGTCCATCTTCTTTTATCCAGTACTTAATATTTTGTTGGTTCGCGAATTTTGCATTCAGCCTTAAACTGAGGCTCAACTTAAGGCTCGAGCCTCCATTCTTTCAAAGTTTTTGACCATTTCTTACTCACGCGATCAAAAATGTCAGGCTGATCTTCGACAAGGCACTCTCTATTCATTCTGCCGAATTCTTGGGGGCCACCCTCGTCAGGTAATTGTCGGGTGGCATCAATAACGACACGACTTGTTATCCCGCGTTTAGGCGTACTGGGATCGCCTGACATGCCTGGTGCTTCATCAATAATATGCGTGGCTGGTGACGGTTGCCACCTAGCGCCCACAGTATGCAGAACTTCTGTTTGGTTATGTATGTCGACATCTTTGTCAACAACAATGGTGATCTTAGAAATCTTTAAAAGTTTAGACACCTCTCGACCGATAGTTAAGCCTTCACCCGGACCCTGCTTGTCTATGCTGACGAAACAGAATCCTGGAATATGAAGCGCAATATGTAAGCCGACAAAATTTGGGAATATTTTTCTCAACTTGAAACTCGCCGTCACCTCCAACGGAGCTGTCATGAAATGACGGGTCACACCGGTAAACTGATTTATGAATATGGGGTTCTGACGATAGGTAATCGCCGTAACGTTCATGTAAAAGTTCTCGGGCTTGTACTGCCCGATGTAGCCATACATTTCACCAAACGGACCTTCCGGCTCCATATCGAATGGGATCTCACCCTCAATCACCATCTCAGCGTCAGATGGAACCTGAATGTCGCTTGTTTCACATTTAACGACACGAACAGACTTACCCTTCAGACCACCCGCAATAGCAAGCTCATCCTGTCCATACCCTGCTGCTTTCGAGCTCCCGATGGCATAAACCACGGGCTCTGCACCTAGAACCACAGCGGCTTTTGCAAAAGGCTCTCCCCGCTCTTTCATGCCCATTAAGAATTTCCATCCATCCTGGTTTGGCTCTGGATTTATCGCAATCTTTTTGGGTCCCTTTACTTGGCAGCGATAGGTTCCGACGTTTCGGCCATGCGTTGGGTCTTCCAACACAACATTCCCCGTATTGATATATCGGCCACCATCAGCGGGGTTCGTCTTAAGAAAAGGAAAAGCGGTGACATCAATTTCGTCACCCGTCACTTTCACTTCTTTGCAGGGGGCTTGTTCTGCGGGAACTTCTGTCGGCGCAAGCGTCGCCCATTCGCCGTTCTCATCCATGAGCTTCGAGAGTTTGGCCAAGGTGGCGCGATAAATTTGTCTCTGGTCGAGACCTTCAGGTTCTATGCCAAAAGCAAGCGCATCAAACTCCCATCGGCCAAATTGATTGGCGATTACTGGATTTTCCATCCACTGACCGTCCACTTTGATACGATCAAAAACCACTGCAGGGCCGCCGAGCCAGCCAAACTCATCGACAAACTGGTACATCAAACCGGTTGCTTCATATGTGTCCTGATCAATCTCTTCTATATGGCGAACATGTCCCCTCGCCTCGAGAGCCGCCATATAGTCCCGGAGAGAATCGAACGGTCCGGTCGGATTAAAGTTCTTAGGTTTATTCACCGGTTCTGTTCCTATCGAGCTAGAAGGGTTTCATTTGCCCTAAAAACGCCATCACCATTACCAGGACCCAAATAGAAAAAGCGGCTCTGTTTGACGCAGCTTGGATTTCTTTCATACGGCGCTCACCGCGACCGCGGTCTTCTCCGCCCGCACGCACCAAGTCATAGGCACCCTGCCAATGGGCGATAATCGATCTAATCCAAATTCCGTTCAGAATAATCACACCGTACAACGTGACTTTTGTAGCAAGCCAGCCATCGTAAATAGGTCCGTCGGACAAGAAGCTATAAAGTCCGAACCCAATCATGCCAGCCGCAACACCATATCGAATCCAAATATCCAAATCCCTCAACTTGGCTCCAAGCGGAGTTAGTCTTTTGGCATGAATAACCCAGACGAGACAAAGCCAACTCAAGTCAGCGGTCCAGAATGCTATGAGCCATGGACCTGTCAGAGGTGAATTATATGCCGTTGCCAACGTGAAGCCGACTGGCAACAACAATACCAAGCAGGTTCGCGCTGACATGTCGACCATGAGACGGATATCACGAACGCGCAAACGCTCGTCAAGGCTCAAGTCTTCGCGCGTCAGATACTTGCCGATGTAAAACACGGCAATGTCGCCACCAATTGAGTAAACGAACAAAACCACATGAAGAAAAACCATAAGGCTATGAAAATCCATATACACTTTAAGCTTCCGCCTTTATGAATTCGATCACAGAGTTCACCCAGCGCTCTGGCTCGTCGTATATGATGTAGACACACCCGCCATCGAGTTCGGTAAACGTGAAGTCTGGCCTTAGGCCCTTAAGACGCTCCCATATGTAGTGAATAAGATCCCCAGAATTGGAAAGCACCAGCGTTGGTTGGCTAATAGCCTTAAGCGCACTGGTCATGTCATATTTGAAAGCCGCTTGGTGGCAATACCACTCTGTTTCACCAGCCCAGAACGTGTGAACCGCGTTCATTTGGCAAGCCTCCAGGCTGGCCACCTTGCCAACACGACTAAATATCCAATTCCATCGATCCGTTAGGTGAGACCCATCGGCTTTTAAAGCCGTGTCGACGTGGAGACGCGAAAGGCGTTCTTCCTTTTCGTCTTCTGTGTACCAAGGCACACCGTGAAGTACGACACGGATGACGCGACCGGGGTGTGCCGTCGCGAATGCACAGGCTTGCGAAGCCCCAGTATGGTGTCCAACAACTATCGCTTTTTCTACACCTATCTCATCCAGAACGTACGGCAGAACAGACGCATATTCTTCGATAGATGGCGGTGACTCGGGTGTGTCGGACATCCCGTAACCTGGGGCGTCCGGTGCGATCACTTGTAGGCCTGCGTCCATCAGTAAAGGGAAAACATTCTTAAACTGTAAGGACGACTGTGGTGTCTGGTGCAACAGTAAAATGGGGAGTCCCTCACCCCCAGTCCTGTAATGAACTTGGCCAATTGGAGTTGCAGCGTAGGCTTTGTGCATGGGCGCGCCCTCGGATTCATTTCTTGTTAGGTAAACAAGATCATCCGACGTAGTTCATTTTGTAATTCTGGGCAAGAGCGATTCAGACAATACGATTCATTGCCACTAAGTATTCACGCACAGCGGAACACACTAAGCGAATAGTGAATATTATTCACCAAGCTTTTCGATTGGTACATCTCGCTGAATGAGATTGATCGCAATTCCGTCAGCGTCAAAGAAAATCATTTCAGCGGTCAGAGTAGGGCTACCCTCTCGTTTATATAAAGCGATCGGTCGTGAAATTACTGTATATCCTGCGGCTTTGACGGCATCGTGAATGGCAAATATGTCGTTGGTATAAAACACAATAGCAACATCGCCAGTGCGCACTTCAGGAACAATATCTGGCAGTGCTGAGTCTTCGTTCATGTATTCAAACAAACCAACGTTGGCGTGAACAATATCCCCAGATTGAAGGATGACGTTGCGCATAGATTTACCGTTCGTGCCCACTAACGTATTTAACGCATCTCCCTCAAGGGGACCTTCGAACCAAGGCCGGAGACCGAGAATATCCCGGTAAAGCTTGAGAGACTGGTCCATGTCTCTAACGATTATTGATGTCCGCATCACCGGAGTGACAATAAAACCTTCTGGAACCGAGGGTATTCCGGGCGCATGAGAAAGTACTGGCCATGTAAAAATGCAGATGATTGAAAATACCGTTGATCTAAAAAGAGTGAGAGGCATAGCGTAATTCCAAATCTATAATGTCACGATGTGGTTCGATTATAAGTTGCACGTTGATGTTTCAAGTGTCACGCATACAAATCTGCTTCAGAAAAATATAAACCGGAGACCGAGATGAGCGAGAGAATCTGCATAAATCTATGCACCTTATTCCTAAGTGCCGCTCTATTTTCAGCATGCTCAGCTGCAACTCCGAACCCTGCTAAGCCCGTTATCTTTGAGGATATTCACTACTTCGCAACAAACCCTGAAGCATCCGGTTCCTTTTTTAAAAAACACTTCGGTGCCCGATTAATGGCACATCCTGGGCGCCCGCAGGAGTATGTTGATTTTTGGGCGTTGCGGTCAGGCGAAGTGCCCATAACTATTTCACCCATTGGGCCATACAAAACCACACCGCCGGAATCTACTTTCTGGAGCAGTAAGGAAATTATCCCGCCCTCAGCCGATAACAACCCCTACTACGGCGTCTATGCGGTTGGCATTGCAACGTCATCAATGCGTGAAACAATTTCAAGACTCACAGAAAACGGGGTTGAACTGGCACCACAAAATATTCGAATGCCTCATCAGACGGACGTGCACACAAAGACTTTTTATGGACCCGACTACAACCTATTTACTCTGGTCGAACGCCCTAATATGCGGCCAGGTTATGCTGGTTTCGGCGTAGACCACGTACACCTCCTTGTGCGTAACAAAGACGAAACAGCAAAATTCTATAAGGATGTATTCTTCGCTGAAGAACTCTGGTCTAGCCACAACAGCGCTGCCCTAAGAATCGTAGACATGCTCTTCATTTTATCCGAACCCGAGGCTTTAAGCCTGGATCGCAACGCTGTCGAAGAGCGCGACTACATCAACAAGGTGCGATACGGAGTTGGCCATATCGGCTGGCTTTCCACAAACATGCAGGCATTTATAGATCACGTTGACTCTACCAACTACGAGTTCGGTGTCAGACCAACCCGTTTCTATTTGGGAGGGGAGCGCACAGTCTACACGCTCGGGCTGCTGCTCACGCCAAACGTTTTATCAACCGAGATTCTGCAAGAAGATGGGCGGCAGTCGGCACGCACTGTCTTTTCGGACAGTTCTGACCTCCCCCCCGCTCCGTCGCCAGGACTTCAGTATCAACTCACACCTGAGGAATATGGCGCCAAGGAGTGACGTTTTAGTTCAGCGTTCTAGCCACTCGAAAACCAAAATTATAGTAGCGTATTTCTTTGTTGTTCCAATCCAAGGATTCAAAACCATAGCGGTTTGCAGACCTCAAAAATCTTGGGTCGTCATGCCATGACGCGCCTCGCAAAATAGGCCTGGTACAATCTCCTTCCCGCCATACAGAACCGTCAACGGGAGCCCCTTCAAATGTTTCATTCCAACAATCCTCAACCCATTCGGCAACGTTGCCCAACATGTCGTGTATGCCGAAACTATTAGGTCTAAACGAACCCACCGCTGCAGAATGAATATGTCCATCGTTACATTGCGCCACGGTCCAACCAGGAAGGTCGACTTCAGCACTCAGGTCCGCACCATTTGCGTATTCGCAGGCGTCGTGTTCAGACATGCCCCAATGGCGGCTTGTTGAAGTCCCAGCTCGCGCCGCGTACTCCCATTCAGCTTCAGACGGGAGCCGATACCTATGGCCCGTTTCGCTTGTTAGCCATGACACATACGCGTGCGCATCATTCCAACTTACACAGACAACTGGGTGCCGGTCTGTTTGTTCATAACTAGGGTTGAGCCAATGAAAATTGGGACCAAATTCAGGCTGAGGTCCCGTCCGATGGTGGCAACCCATTTCCATGCTGTAGCCCGATGCTTCGATAAAAGCTGAGTACTCGCCCCTAGTCACCTCATGCTTTCCGATTGCAAATGACGAGGTAAATCGCACTTCATGTTGCGGCCCCTCATCAAATCCGTTTTGCGGATCAGTATCGGGCGAACCCATTTCAAATGTGCCCGCGGGCAGAGCGGTCATGACCGGGCAGACCTCGCAGTCTTTAAAATCTGACAGAGCTGGCACCAAGTCTTTCGCCGTCGCTGTCGAAGCAACCAAAAATATCAGCGCAGCGTAGTTAGATCGAAAACACATACTGGTTTTCCTAGCGGCGACCGGGTTTCATGGGCTGGCGTTGCTCCATGTATTGCACGTAATTGTTCGCAGGTTTTTCCCAAGGCTCATCAGAGTCCAAATAGTTCGGATAATAAGTTTTTAGATAATTCATCGTTTGAGGTAAAATGTCTGAGGGCCGTTGAACTTTCTTACCCTGGCCGATCCAGTTCAGAAAACCCGGGCGTTGCCCCATAAGCATAAAAGGATACCAATCAGTGATCGCATTCCATCCGAATAAACTTGGGGCGCTAGAAACATATGGGTCCGTTATGTCGTAGAGCTTGCTGTGATAGGTATTTGTATAGCGGAAGTGTAGTGTGTTGCCGCTAGAAGCAAGCGGCCATTCTTCCGGACTCAACCAGTTCGGCATTTTAAAAGACAGCGATTCTTCTAGCCAAATATCGTCGCCCGATATTTTCCAGTTGCGCGGCTCCGCACTTCTAGTGAATTGGCTTGGGCCCGATAGGTAGTGAACCGGATGGTTTACTTTTCCCGTTATTGGATTGAGTAACTCATCGACAGGCTCTCCGGTTTCAAGATCAGCGAAATAGCCAACATCAAAAATACGTTGACTAAAACTGCCGTCATCCATGGGCCGCCAAAGATTCTTAGCCAAACCCGCAAAACCCAAAATCGGCAGCGAGCCCTCGCCAGGCAAAACACCATAAATAGTGCCCGCATACCAGTAATGAACGGTAGCGCGCTCCGTACTACCAACCAGCTTCGCGTAAGCTCGCAGCGCTTCTTGCTCGTCAGAAAGGTTGATTCTAGTGGTCGCGAGGGCGTCTGAGCCAAACAACGAAAAGCCCACCATCGCGCCGGCTCCGCTAACGAGAGCGCGCCTATTAAGCTGGTCAATCATCACGTGCCCAATTCTTCGCTTGAGTTTGGCGCCGCTAACCAATGTCGCGGGTTGTGCCACGCACCACCAATTCTGCACCAAGCCCGATAGCTTTGGGCTCCAGTGATGGCTCCTGTATCCGCGCCAAAAGTGCTTCCGCCGTGCCCGTAACCATCTCCTCAACGGGAAAATGTAGAGTCGACAGGTTATGTTCAGGCCACCACGAAAAAGGTGAATCACCGATTCCGACGACCCCGAGTTCTTGCGGGATATCTATTTTGAGATCAAACCGAGCGCCCGCCTGAACACCGAAAGCCGTAAAGTCTGAAGAACACACGACCGCATCTGGCATCTCACCCTGATTTTGCAAATCAACGATTGTTTTACGACCGTCCCCATACCCTGAAATATTGATGATTTCGTTGATATGGCCACCAAGCCCTTTGTCAGATACAGTATTGGTGAATGCGTAGAATAGATCGGTAATCACCTGAATACTGGGGTCACCGCGTAGCATTGCAAAACGTCGATATCCTCGATCCAACAAATCATTAGCGATGATCCGGCCCGCTTGAGTCCCATCCAAAGTGACCGAACAGGCGTTTATTCCGCGGGCAATGCGATTAACAACGACAATCGGAATTTTCTTTTGCAAACAGGCGGCCGAGATAACTGGTCCCGGCACGGCTGAAATAACGATAATTCCATCGACTTGATACTGCAAAAAGTCTCGCAACGCGTCATCGACAGTTTCCCCATCAGCAACGGATTGCAAAATGACCTTGTACCCAGATTCTTTGAATGCTGAGCTGAACCCTTGCAATGTTTCGGTCAGCCTGGGGTTGTTCCAGTTGGCCATCAACACACCGATGAGATGGGATTTACTCTTGGCAAGACTGCGCGCGATGATGTTGGGCTGGTACCCTAACTTATCCGCCGCATCGACAACCCGCTGCTTGGTTTTAGCAGAAATACGGCCGTCCGGCATGAAGGCCCTAGATACCGTAGCCTGAGATACCCCAGCTAAATTGGCAACGTCATGTGAAGTGATCCGTCGCGTTTCATTCATGGCGAAAACCTAAAGCTTTCTTCACAGGCATGTAAGCGCCTTTGGGTAAGCGGATTTGATTTTTTGCGAGTGATCTCATCTCCAAAAGTATTCCCCAAAGGTATTCTCCACATGTATTCGTACTTAGTAAGTACGGACAAAAATTACTTCAATAGGTCAAAAAAGTCCATAACATACTGTTTTATATGTTTTTTATATATGTTCGCGCCAGCGGCCGTTGCTAGTGTATACGCTTGCATATAATTCTCAATGTCTGATAGGATTAGTTCAGTTTGAATTAGGGGGACCCTCAACCATGCTCAGATACACACCAACTAAACTGATCTGCCTAACGGCTATTGCCTTGGTGCTGCCAGACGCCGCAGCAACAGCACAGCAACTCGAAGAAATCATCGTGACATCACGCCAACGAGAAGAGTCCCTGTTGGACATTCCGCTGACAGTAACAGCCTTCTCGGCTGAAGACATTGTGGTCAAAGGCATTGATGAACTCACCGATATCGTAGATTTCTCCCCTGGCTTTTACTATTCGGAGCATTCAGTTGGGAAAAGCGCACGTGAAAATCGCCGCCTCATTTTCCGTGGTATGCAGCCCCGGACTGATATCCAAACCCGGCAATCGGCCACTGTGTTTATCGATGGCGCGCCAATCCTAGGTGCAGAAATCGGCAGTACCGAAGATTATGAGCGAATTGAGGTCATCAAAGGACCTCAAAGCGCCTACTTCGGACGTTCAACTTTCGCCGGGGCAATCAATGCAATTACCAAAACACCGGGCAATGAGTTTGCAGGACGGCTCAACGCTGAGTACGGCCGTTTTGGAACCGTTGACCTTGGGCTTTCGTTAGAAGGTGCCTTGGTTGAAGACAAATTGGCCATCCGCGTCAGCGGTAGTTTCTTTGATACAGAAGGGCAGTACCGCAATGCCGCCAATCCTGATCAGAAACTTGGCGAACGTTCGACCAAAAGCGGCGGCGCCACACTGTACTTCACACCTTCCGACAACTTTAGTGCCAAAGTCCGTTTCCGGATTTGGAACGACAGTGACGGACCAGACGCAGGCACGGCCTACGGCCCAGACAATGCGCCATCCAGCTTCTTCAACTGCAATCCTGGTGGGACTGTGTTTGGCAGTCCGATCGATTGGATCTGCGGAACGGTACCCGAGACCACACCCGACCTCATTGCTATGGATTTGATCGAAACACAGGCTATTCGGGATATGATTTCTGGTGCTTCCGCGTCAGTTCCTTACATCCTGGGCGACAAGAGTATTCCCGATGGATTTGGATTGGAACGAAACGCATTGGAAACCAGCCTCGTCATGGATTGGGTAACCGACTCCAACATTACGTTTTCATCCTTGACGGCCATACACAAAGACGACTTCTCATCAGTAAACGACCTGGATCGTCGCCAAACTGAGGGTTTGTTTGGTGGATTGCTAGGCTTTCCATCGACTGCCGCAGCTTATGACTTGCGGATGAACAAGCTGAGCGATTTCAGCCAAGAAGTTCGAGTGGCGTCCGCTGATGATCAAAACCTTCGCTGGATCGTCGGTGGCACCTATTCAGAACGCGATTTCAAAATCCAAAACGCATCGATTCTGGCTGGTTTGCGATTGGGCGGGTTTACTGATCCAGGTGACTTCTTCGAAGCGAAAACGTCTGCCGTATTTGGCGCCGCTGCCTATGACATCAACGACTGGGCTACGCTTAGCGTTGAGGCACGGTACCAGTGGGATAAAATCACCGAAGGCGAGATAGTTGGGAACAACCTCTCAGACACCTTTAAGGCCTTTACCCCGCGCGTCATTCTCGACCTCAAGCCGAATGATGACACGACGGTTTACCTGAACTACGCACGCGGCACGAACCCTGGACGGTTTAACGCCGGGTTGCTTGGGCGGACTCAGGCTGAGCTCGATCAAATTGCTCAGCAAACTGGTGCCGATACCAGCGTTCCGGAGGAGCAACTAGACAACTTCGAGGTTGGCGTTAAAGGCAGCCTTATGGACGGCCGAGCCTTCTATAGTGTAGCGGCCTACTACGCAAAATGGAGAGATGTCCAAATTCCAAATCTTGTGACGATCACCAATGCGCTGGGTGCTACTGAGGTTATCGGCAACGTCACGGCTGGTGGCGGCAAGGCTGACCTAAAAGGACTTGAAATAGAAGGTTCCATAGCAGCAACTGAGAATCTAACTTTGGATGGAACGTTCGCGTGGAACAATACAGATCTCAAAAAATTTGAAAGTCCTGACGCCACTGCCTTGCTGGGTAATCCAACAATCACCGGCCTTGGCAAAGAGTTTTCCCGGACGCCAGAATTCAGTGGTAGTGCATCGGCATTCTATATCCAGGAATTCAATAATGACTGGGATTGGTTCCTGCGTGGCGACTATATCTTCCGTGGAAGCACATGGGCGACGAACGCAAACATCACGAAGACAGGTAACTCACATAGGTTCAACCTAAGAACTGGTTTCGAATCCGGAGACCTGCGGTTGGAAGCATACGTGACCAACCTCACCAACGACAAAACACCATCCAGCTTGCAAGCACTATTTGACCTGTCAGGCCTTAGCGGCTTCATCGGGGCTCGGGTGCTGGCCGTTGGTCTTCCTGATCGCAGAGCCTTCGGAGTTCGGAGCTCTTATTCGTTCTAGCCTCAGAACACAGAACACGAAACAAAATGGGCTCCCCCCTGGGAGCCCATTTTTTTGCCTAAGGCTTTTGATCGCGCAGCTTCTACTCATTCCCCAGGTAGGTTTTAAAGTCTGCGTAGCTGACAGGTTCACGGTCGTGAGAGCCGACCAGGACCTTGAACGTGGCGCCGGTCGCGTCAATGGCGGCGTCTAGCTCAAGAGCAGATTGCGCCGCTTCTCCAGTCAGCGTCATATTCACTCTGGCCCTTAATAACCGCGCCATAGCACCGATGTATAGATCAGCGGAATAAAGGATTTCTTGCTTTTCCAACCCGACGATGACCATGTCTGTGGTATGGCCTGATACCACCGGGTAAATAGTAATTGGTCGTTTCTCATCATCGATCAGCAAGGGCCCCAAAGCGGACACAGTTATGATGTTTGCTTCTACCGGATTACGATCCAATGCATCAGGCATGATCGTGGAATTCGTTCGCGCCAATAGGTCCTCATAGAACTCAATCGCGGCTTCATGAACGACTGCACTGGCACCAGCTGCAACATAGGGCCGCACGCCACCAGAATGGTCGCTATGATGATGGGAAACGATAATGTGTGAAACGGGCTTGCCTGGAATGTTTTCCGCTAACCATTCGACTATAGCCTCACCTTTGAGGTCAAACGATCCAGGCTCAATAACTGCAACGCCGTTTTCTAACTCCACAGCCAATGTAAAGACCGCGTCAGAAGGTGTGCCTTCAAGAAGGTATACGCCCTCAGCCAGTTCCTGGGAGTCAATCCGGGGACGCCCCAAGGCTTTTTCCGGTGACCCTGCAGAAGTGAACGACCGCACCAACTGACTAACGCTGGCACCGCGCATAGCCAGTTCAATACTGTGCACATACTTTACGCCGTCAGGCTTTGCAAAAGCATTTGCGTCGAACGTTGGGTTAACGGTCACTTTCGAGCGAGTGACCTCAAGATAGGGGACGCCCGCCAGGGAAATGCGAATGTGAGACGGAAAGTAAAGGCCGTCATGACGTTGCCAGTCGGTGTAAGTCACTTCGAGCGGTGCATCGCCATAAACCATGTCATGCTCCATGGTTGATAGCTTATCGATACGCCCTGTTTGTTCATTGATGTGGAGAGTTATGGGATGAACATCATCCTGAATCTCGATTTGATGATGAGCCCCGGTTAACGCGACGGTGTCGCGCCAGCGTTTTAGCCACCCATTGTCTACTTCAAGTTCATTGATGGAGAGTTCGTAGAATTCTTCGTCTTGCCAGCGTTTGACCCAATTATCATTTGCTATGACATTGCGCTTTCCGGTCGGCCGGTCCCGCACAAAAGTCACGGGGAACACCTTGTCTTCTGTGATTCTAGGCCCTGTAGTTTCTAATTGTGTCTCTTCGGCGATGGACGCCAATGATGGTTTATTGAGCAAGTCTTGAAGCAAGAAATGCGGATTTAGCAACCGCTCGGATTTTTTTGCGACAGCCCAACGATCCGATCGCATCACCCGGACTCCAGGTTCCCTTTGTAAATAGAAATCGTCGAGTCCGATGAGATACCCGGACTGACCAATAACCAGTTCTGTGACTTCCCGTGATCGCTCATAATGATTGGTATGCCTGAAATCCAGGCGAAACTGATCGTTCCCAATATCATAGGACGCAACGGCCTCAGTCCGCGTCATGCGAAAGTGACCGACGCCGGGCTCAGGGCCCTGCCCCATGGCATACCGCTCCCTAAAGTCTTCTATATGAAGCGTATTTAGGCTCTCGAGCGCAGCACGTCCACCAATCCCTTTGAGAGCTTTTTCCATTGCAGCGCTTAGCGCGGGTTGGTCTGGACCTGCCGACATAGCTAATCCAGTCCCACTTTGAAAGACTGCCAACAATGACAACATACCGATTGAAAACGTGGTGCGTAAATTTCGACGACTCATTGAGAGGCCTTCCTTTCATTTCCAAGCCAACCTGATCTCACACGCGGAAAACGGATGGGCAAGGGTGATCCGAAAATCAGATTTCCTTCGGGTGAATAACTGTGTTCCCACAAATGCATCGACTCACCATCCAGCAAAAACACAAACGACACATGCCGCCACACTTGCAGTCGTTCGTTGAACCTGTGACAAATCGTGCGGTCGGAAACACCGGTGAGCACACCCCGAACAGTCGACCAAATCAGCTCGCAGCCGGTGACTAGTGGCTCTAGGTCCTGAGGTTTCAGGCCATTGAGTTTCGCCGGATCTGCATAAGCACCTGCGTAAGCTGAGCCGTCCTGGAATTCATAGGAAACCATCACATTGGCACGACGATTGGGATTGCTATCGAACACGTTTAACCGTTGACGTACGACAGCACCGTCGGGTCCGCCGCGCGTAAACTCTATATACTGAACGTGGGTGCCAAAGGCCGGAAGATTCACCCGCCGCACATGTGTGTAAAGGTTACCGATGATATTGCTATGCGCTGTTACAGCGGGATCGTGGGGAAGGTTCTCAAAACCACCTTCAAAGGCAGAAAGAATCTGCTCTAATTCCTCGTCCAAGTCCCGCTTTGGCAAATGTTGATGGCGGTGGGGCGCATTTGTGCCGAACAAGAAACGATCAGACGCGTCAAACCCTTGTTCGAATAGAGAGTAACTATCACCAGTCAAACGATAGACCATATCGACAAAGACATTACCCCGGCCACTTCGGCTTACGATTTCACAGCCTTGCCGATTAACCTCTCCGACAAAGCCGTCACCGTCCTCTGTCCAGCGAATACGACAACCTTCGGGAAAATTGTACATAGCATCAGGTGAAAGACTAGCCACTCGTGCTGGTACAGCATCAGCACGGACATATTTGGCGCCTTCGAGGAAATCGTACGCCCTTGTTACGATACCCTGGTCATCTTGGCTAAACGCCATAATGCGTTGCCGGGTAATGGACCCCTCGGGACCGCCATACCGTTGTTCTAGGTAAATGACATCATTGCCAAACGCGGGGAGATCAACACGACCTACAAAGGAATGCATGATGAGAGACCCGTCTTCGGGTCGGCCGACTTCAGAGCCGGGGACAACACCCGTATATTCACCTTCGAAGCGATTGATGATATCGGCAATGGTCGCCGCTTCTGCAAAACTGGATTGAAGAATAAAGAGCGCAAATATTATTTGGCTTATCTGTTTCATTGTTTTCAGCCTTTGGCTCCGACGGAATTGCGCAAGATGCCGATCCCTTCAATGTCCAATTCGATGATGTCGCCGGTCTTGAGGTGCTTATCAAGTTCTATACCGCAGCCACCTGGCGGTGTTCCAGAACCGAGCACATCTCCAGGATAAAGGGTCTGGTCTTGTGAAATATGCGCGATCATTTGGGCGAACGTATAATGCATGTTGGCCGAATTCTCTTCGGTCCACACCTCGCCATTGACACGCAGGGTCATGTCGAGGTTTTGCCCGTTGATTTCACCTGACGTCACGATGCACGGCCCCAGCACATTGGAGCCATCCCAGTCCTTGGCTTTGCCCGGACCAGCACCCACCGGCATCTCGACCTTTTGCGTATCCCGCGCTGAGACATCGTTCCAAATCGTGTAGCCGAAGATAAAATCTGCGGCCTCCTCAGCTGCAATGTTTTTACCTTGTTTGCCGATAACAACGGCGAGTTCGAGCTCGCAGTCCACGAAATCGCTATAAGACGGCCAAGGAATCTCAACCTCCGGGCCGATGACCGTGTCCGGCATACCTTTGTAATAAGCTGGCACCTGATACCACTCGTCGGGCGTGGGCATCCCCAAACGTTCGTATGACGCTTTGTAATGACCTTCAAAGCCGATGAAATCTCTTAGGCTTCGCGGACGTAGAGGCGCGAGAAGACGCGCATCTTTCACTTCGATATATTCCAAAACGGGAGCGCCGGCTTCGATGAAGGCAATCATGTCGCCATTGAAACCGACATCATAGACAACGTCAGAGTCTAGCACCCCAACCCGTGGGCCAACCTCACCTGCGAAGGTAACGCATTTCATAACCGGTCCTCCCGGTTACTCTGCCACAACGGCCACGGCCTCAATCTCGACAAGGAACTCGTCGTTCAACAACGGCACGAGTTTCGAATTGACGCAAGCACGGGGTGGGCGAGGCTCAGGAAAGAATTTGGCATAGATTTCGTTCATCCCAGCATAGTTGTCGTAGTCAGTAAGCCAAATTGTGACCTTGACCACATCCTTGAACGACGCGCCAAAGTTTTCGAGAACACTACCGATGTTTTTTAGCGTCTGTTCTGTTTGCACACGTATATCGTTTGGGCCAACCAATTGACCGTTCTCGTCAATGGCCGCATGTCCAGCCGTGAAAATTAACGGTCCAGCTTTTACACCTTGCGAAAACATCGACATGGCCGGTGGCTGTCCAGGCTCGCCGCCAGGCATCCACTCTCTGCTGCTAAAATCCATTTTGCCCTCCCTTTGAATCGCACCACTGCATCAGCGTGCGGGTGTTGGATATGGATAAACTTCTCTCGAAAACTCAATCTTGTCTGGATCAAGAGGAAAATCGGTGCCAAAGCGATCCGTTTGCTCTTCAGGGTGATAGCCAGTCAACACATCCGGCGGTCGGCCCTGTTCGACCCACTCTTCCATATAAGAAAGGTAATCAATGGCGTAAGCCCCGGCCCCGCCACTGCAATGGCTCATGCCGGGAATCATGAATAAGCGGAAGAATTCTTGAATGGCCTCCGTCCCGCCCATGGTCCGGGTCGCCAATTCATAGTAGTCGACTGTGTTAAGGGGTATGACCGAGTAATCGGCCCAGCCGTGGTACACGAGTAGTTTGCCACCGGCATCGCGAAACTTACGCAGGTCCGGATTGGAACCGGAATACATCCCTTCCATCATGCCGAGGCGTTTGTAGTCCCGGTCGAAATCGAAATCCTCGGGCTGCCAGGAAGGGCCGGGATCAGGAAGGAATCCCATATAGCGGAACATGTCACCGATCATGAAATAGTACCGGCCTGGTTCGCCGGTGGTTGATATGTAATTCCCGACCCAGTCTAACTCAGACCCCGGCATCGCACCTCCGGTGTAAAGCGATTCCCCATCGGACGTCTGTGGACCGCTGTAAATTTTGCGCGCGACGTCCACCTGTGTATCGGTGAGACAATCATCGCCATTGCTGGCGCTACATTGCAATTGATCAGGGTCAAAATCGCAGTTGCGGGGGTCATCGATAATGCCGTCAAAATCGCCGTCATACCCATCGCATTTGGCGATGGCGGCGTCGTACAGCAAGGGAATCTCGGACGCCGTTAAAATCTGCTCCCGGTTTTCGTCGAGATTGCCGGCCGTCGTCCAAATCAGCCTCATTCCGGCACCGGTTTCGTTGATCACCGGCGCACCGGCGATAATGCCGTCGAAGTCCCACGGGAAACGCTGGGCTTCAACCATGCCTTGGCGGCCACCGGTGGAACACCCCATGTAATAGGAATGTTGCGGAGCATTTCCATAGAAAGCTTCTGTGATGGCTTTGCCAGCGACCGTCGCCACATGAGTTGCCCGGTACCCAAAATCGATTTCTAGGTTGGGATTGTTATAGGCCCACTTGGCATCGCCGAGAGTGCTCCTGTGCCCCATGTCGCTGACCACGCAGGCGTAGCCGTCGTTGACGTGGTTAGTGCAATCCCACCAAACACTTTCCATGGTTCCGCAATAGGCACCGCACCCCCGTTTGATGAACTTTCCGTTCCAATTGTCTGCCGGAAGGCGGACTTCTATACCGATCGTGGGAGTGACGTAGCCTTCGACTAGGCAATGTGCAACCCTGTCGTCCGCCTTATCAACATAGGTCACAGACGTAATTTGCGTAGGTGCGTCGGTCACACCTGAAAAATCTTCCAGCAGCAACGCCTGACATTGTCCGACTAAATCGCCTTGGGCTTGGCTCGTACCGGTTAAGCCAATACACCACCCACAAATGAAAGTCCCGACAAGAGCAATCCGCTTAATTGTAGGCATTGCAAGCTCCGCTCAATAATCACGAGCCTCAAGATACGCCATGAGCTCGGAATATGTGACAGGATCAATATCATGTGAGCCGACTAGAACCGGCACATCCAGATTATGGGTTTTAATTGCGTCCGCTAAAGTAACGGCTGCATGAAACGGAACGCGGGTGTCTGGCGTACCCGGCGGCCGGTCTAGTCCCGCGCGCAACATGCGGGCAACGGCACTTATATAAAGATCAGCGGCGTAAAGAATGCCTTGTTTCTCAATCACGGCAAAAATCATGTCCGATGTATGGGCAGTCTCGACCGGGTAAACCACGATGGGCCGCACGGTGTCTTCAATGCGATAGGTCTCATCGGCTGGAACTGAGATAATCTTCGCATCGGTTGGATTTCGATCCAGCGCGTCGGCAAGAATTTTTGATTTCGGTCGGCCCACCTGGGCTCTGTAGAAGTCCGTTCCTTCTTCATGAACGACAAGCGCGGCACCTGCTGCCACATAGGGCCGAAGCCCGCCGGAGTGATCATTGTGAAAGTGAGAGATGAACAGATGCGTTATAGGTTTGTATGGAAAGCGCTGGTTAATCCATTTGATAATCTCTTCACTCTTGAGATCATTCATGCCTGGCTCAATAACGACGATCCCGTCCTCTTGCTCCACAACCATAGTGTAAACCGCATCAATTGGGACCGCGTAAACAAGGTGTACGCCATCATCAATTTGTACAGACCCTATCTCTGGACGGCCTGCACCGGCAAAGCCAAATGCCAGCATGGATTGACTGACGAGTCGGCCGCGTGTCGCAACTTCTAAATCAGCGTCATGAGCTTTTTCTGACGACACACCAAAGTACGTTTCATCGAAGGACGGGTTCACCACTACACTGGTCCGCTTTTCCTCAATGCGAGGCGCGCCACCAAAAGACAGCCGCGCGAGTGTCGGCAAAACGATGTCGCCAAATGTACGGTGATCCTGAAAGGTTGCCCAGACAGGAATGTCACCGTAGATGACGTCCCACTGCATGGTTTGTAGTTTGCTGATTTGACCCGTTTCGCGATGGATATACAGCGTTATGGGCGATTCATTTCCTTCGAGTTGTAACCGATGGTGCGTTGTCGGATCCACTTCACCGCTACTATTCCACCGGTCTAGCCAGGCTTCGTCAATTTCATAATTTTGTACTGAAACGTCAAAGAACGCACTGCCTTGCAAACGTTCGAGCCACGCCGCATTGCCAATCAACGTGCGCCTGCCGCTTTGGCGCTCTCTTGCCATTGTCACGGGGAGAATTTCGTCTTCGGTAAATTGTCTACCGGTAACTTTGTCTTGCCCCTCGTCTACGAGCGACGCGGTCAACCTCCCACCGATAACGTCTATCAGCAATAGATGTGGGTTGAGCAATTGCTCCGTCTTAATCGTCGACGAAACGATATCCGACCCCATGGCGTTGACGTCTTCAGGCAGCGCCCCAATCGGATCAGCCGTGCCAACGGTGTATCCCACATCTCCATCAACGAGTTCTGACCGAAACATCTGTTCGCCGCCAATGATGTCGATCACGACATCCGAGCGCCACCGGTTCCCTGCAATGTCGTGGGTGATCTTTGATTTGATCGCCTGGACACTCATGATTCCGGATCCGGGTTCCAGACCCTGCCCTTTAATAAATGACTTTCTTTCCGTCTCTATGGTTGTGGAATTTAATCCGGCGATGAGGTCGCGGCCTCCCAATCCTTTGAGCGCCAGTTCAAGAAGTTCGGCAGCTTCCAATTGACTGGAATTGCGCGACATGGCCCATCCTGAACTGGCAGGAAATCCCAATAGCGTGGACGACAGACCCAAGACGATCGCACCACGCAGAGCTCGCGAGAGGTATAGGTATAGTGAATGATGTCCCATGGCCCTGATTCCCCTCATGATTTGGCCCATTTGGATCAACCAATGGGCCACGAACTACAGTGATTGGCAGGCCTTAAGCCCTGATACAGTTGAGCCCACCCGAGCTAAAGAACTACTAAAAACCGTCATAAAATGCAAGCGTATGCATACCGACCGGTCATTTGATAATAATGATTATTAACTATATATAACAGATTGTTATAAATATTGTAGACGACCTAAGATGGCATATATATGATTAAAATGTATCCGATATCACTAATACTGCAAATTTCTATATTTAGGGAGTGTGGCCATGGGAAAACGGCAAATGAAACGGCGCGATGTCCTAACCACTTCGTTGAGTGCCGCGGCGCTAGCGGCTATTCCAGCTAAGGAAGCCTTTGCGACGGACCTTGCAGCGGTAACTCGAACAGGCGGCGAAACCACCCTCACCCGCGCTGAGCTCAAGGAATTTGCCGATAGTCTCACCTACGCGCTGTTGAGCCCAGGAACACCGAGATACGATTCAGCCCGCAAAATATGGAATGGCATTTGGGACAACCGGCGTCCGGCGCTCATCGCCCAATGTGCCGACACAGATGACGTTATCAGTGCCGTTAACTTTGCACGCACCCATGATTTGTTGGTCGCTGTCCGTGGTGGTGGTCATTCAATATCGGGCATGTCTGTGTGTGATGGAGGTCTGGTTATTGACCTCTCTCCAATGCGTACCGTCCTGACGGACGTCGCGACCAAGACCGTTCGGGTTGCGGGGGGCGCGTTGCTGGGAGACGTTGATCGCGACACTCAAAACTACGGATTGGTCGTTCCGGCGGGTGTGGTGTCGCACACCGGCGTTGCTGGGTTGACCCTCGGCGGCGGTATTGGCCGGCTCATGCGCATGCACGGCCTCACCATTGACAGCCTACTCGCCGTCGACATCGTGACGGCTGATGGTCAATTACGCAGGGCCAGTGAAGACGAAAACCAAGACTTGTTCTGGGGTGTGCGTGGTGGTGGTGGTAACTTTGGCGTCGTTACCGCCTTTGAGTTTAAGGCGACCACATTCGGCCCTACCTATATCGGAGGCGGAATTCTCTATTCCAGGGAACATGCTAAGGACGCCTTGGATTTTAGTTTTGAATTTTCTGAGAATGCCCCCGACTCACTCGGTATTAATGCTGGCATGACGAAGACTGAAGACGGCATCGATGCCGCCATCATTGCCATCACCTATGTTGGGGATGAATCAAAGGCCGAACGTGTTCTTCAGCCGCTTCGTAATTTCGGCAGAGAACTCGCCGACGTTACGCGCAAAGCAAACTACGTGGAGGAACAAAGCGGCCGTGATGCCGCCAATTCGCACGGGCGTCTCTATTACATCAAGGGCCGCCATATGAATGACTATGACCCCAAAATGCTTGATGTGTTGTTTGAGCGTTGGGGATCGGCGCCTGGTAGGTATACGACCATGCGGATTGTTCGTTTTGGCGGTGCGGTCAGTCAGGTTGATAACGACGCCACAGCCTGGCCCCACCGCCATGCTAAGTGGGACATTGAACTGGGCGGACACTGGACAAACCCAGACCAGTCGGAGGAATACGTTCAATGGGGCCGTGACTATTGGGATGCCCTGGAACCCTATACATCGCGAGAATTGTATCTCAATGAACTGATGGATGAAGAACAGGATCAAGTGAACGAGTCGTATGGCCAAAATTACAAAAGACTCGTTGAACTGAAGAACAAGTATGACCCGACTAACTTGTTCCGGCTAAACGCCAATATTGAACCGACAGTCTGATCAAAAGGAATTCCTTTCCGTGAAAAGACGCGACTTCCTCTCGTCAGCATTGGGTGCGGCCGCACTTTCTTCCATTCCCCACAAGGAAGCCTTTGCTGCGGACCTCGCGGCGGTCACCCGGACGGGCGGAGAGACGACTCTAACTCGCGCGGAAATCAAGGAATTTGCGGACAGCCTTACCTTCGCTCTCCTCAGGCCCGGCAGTCCTCGCTATGACTCGGCGAGAAAAATCTGGAACGGGATTTGGGACAGCAAACGCCCCGCGCTGATCGCTCAATGCGCCGACACAGACGACGTCATCAACGCCGTCAATTTTGCCCGCACACACGACTTGCTTGTTGCGGTGCGTGGCGGTGGCCATTCCATTTCCGGCATGTCGATTTGCGATGGCGGTTTGGTGATCGACCTGTCTCCCATGAGAACCGTCTTGCTTGACTTGCCAACTAAGACGGTCCGTGTCGGACCGGGAGCGCTTTTGGGTGATCTGGATCGGGAGACACAAGCCCATGGTCTGATTGTTCCCGCAGGTGTGGTCTCGCATACGGGTGTTGCCGGACTAACGCTGGGCGGCGGTATTGGCAGCCTTATGCGGAAGTGGGGTTTGACCATAGACAATCTTCTTTCGGTAGATATCGTTACAGCCGACGGACAGCTACGCCATGCCAGCAACGATGAAAACTTGGATCTCTTTTGGGGTGTACGCGGCGGTGGCGGCAACTTTGGAGTTGTCACGTCCTTTGAATATCAAGCGCACTCCTTCGGCCCGACCTCAATCACTGGTGGCTGCGTATATCCGATGGATCAAGCACGGGACGCCCTGGAGTTCAGCTTTGAGTATTCGCTGGACGCGCCAGACGACGTAAACGTCGTTTCGGGTATGACGATGACGGAAGATGGCGAAGGCGCTGTCTTTGTGGGGGTGACCCATGCGGGTGATCAGAGGCAAGCTGAGCGTGATATCCAACCGTTGTTGGACTTTGGCAAACCATCGCTGAAAGCCGTTCAACCTATTAATTTTGTCGATCAACAGAGTGCAGCCGATGGCCGCAACGCTCACGGACGCCGATACTACATCAAAGGCCGGCATATAAATGACTTCGACCCTACGCTCCTTGATGTGTTGGTCGAGCGTTGGGGACCGGCACCGGACCGATTCACCACAATGCGCTTTGTTCGCTTCGGCGGAGCGGTTGGCCGTGTTGACAGCGACGCTACAGCCTGGCCTCACCGCCATGCCAATTGGGGTATAGAAGTGGGAGGTCATTGGACTAATCCAAACCTCTCGGAGGAATACGTTCAATGGGGCCGGGACTATTGGGACGCTTTAGAGCCTTACACTGCCAAAGATTTTTACGTCAATGAACTGATGGATGAAGAACAGGATCAGGTCAGTGAGTCCTATGGTAAAAACTATCGACGCCTGGTGGAACTCAAGAATAAATACGATCCGACGAATCTGTTTCGGCTAAACGCTAATATCGAACCGACTATTTGACACTAAAGGAAACACCACCATGAAAAGGCGTACGTTTGTAACATCAGCATTGGGTGCCGCAGCGATTTCGTCTGTGCCCTATACAAGCGCTAGCGCGGCAAACCTGCCAGCCAAAACCTTGTCAGGTGGAGAGATAATTCTGTCGGATGCAGAGATCAAGGAACTTGGTGACAGCCTTCGCGGCCCCCTCCTCCGCCCGACCAGCGCAGGTTACAATGAGGCCCGTAAAATCTGGAACGGGGCCTGGAATGATAGGCGCCCTGCTCTTGTAGCCCGATGCTCAGGCATCAAAGACGTTATAAACGCCGTCGAATTCGCCCGGACACATGACCTACTGGTCGCCCTGCGAGGTGGCGGCCACAGTATTTCCGGAAAGTCCATCTGCGACGGCGGCATGGTGATTGACATGTCACTCATGGATAGTGTGCATGTGGACCCGTTTGCCAAAACGGCGCGTGTCGAGCCTGGCGTACTACTGGGAGCCCTTGACCGTGCGTCACAGCATTTCGGACTGGCCACCACGGCAGGCGTTGTTTCTCACACTGGTGCTGCTGGACTGACCCTCGGCGGTGGGATTGGGCGACTGCAGCGCAAGCACGGTCTAACCATTGATAATTTTATATCTGCAGACGTTGTTACGCCGGATGGACGGTTCTTGCGCGCCAGTGACCAGGATAATCAAGACTTGATGTGGGGGTTGCGCGGCGGTGGTGGAAACTTTGGCATCGTGACATCCTTTGAGTATCAACTTCACCGCGTAGGGCCAAAGGTCCTCAATGTCTCATTTATGTATCCCATAAGTGACGCCAAAGACGTCCTCAATTTCTATTTCGATTTCAATATGAACACCCCGGATGACCTTTACATCGGCGCGGGTATGGCCATCCCACCGGGCGAGTCCGGTTTCGCGATGATATCGGGTTGTTACTTCGGAGACTTTGCCGACGGGGAACGGCTCATTGAGCCACTCAGAAAATTTGGCAAACCTTTATTTAGCAATGTAGCGCCGATCGAATACGTCGACCTGCAAAAAAGAAACGACCGGAACAACGCGCACGGCCATCATTATTACGCAAAATCTGGTTTCTTCACCGATATAGAAACAGCAGTTATCGATAATGCTGTCGATCGTTTCACGGGCACAGATTCTCGGCGAACACTTCTTCTCATTTCGCCGTTCGGGGGAGAAGTGGGTAGGGTAGCAAACGACGCAACCGCTTTCCCTCACCGAGATACACAGTATCAAATAGAAATTAGCAGTGGCTGGGAAGATGCCGAACTATCTGACGGAAACGTACAATGGTGTCGCAACTACTGGGACGCTCTGGAGCCGTTCACGAGCGGTGGTTTCTATGTCAACTTTATGGTCGATCAGCAGCAAGAAAAATTGAATGAGAATTATCGCGGCAACTACGATCGACTCGTTGCTTTAAAAAATAAATATGACCCGACAAACTTCCTACGCCTAAACGCAAATATTGAGCCGACGGTTTAACGCATTGGTTTGTATGATTAATACCGCACCGGTAGAAAATGCAGTTTAAGCATCGTTGTGCATCGGCGACCTAACTACCTCTAACTTGTTCCATTGTAGGGCCACAAGAACAATTGGGCCAACAGGAGAAAAACAATGCTCGACCGCCGTTCACTGTTCGCCGCCGCAGCAGCAGTAACCTCTTTCGTCAGCGCTGCGTTCTCTGGCCGCAAAGCAAGCGCAGCAACTTTCACTGACATCAATCTTTCACCCGAAGGAGATGTTAATAGGCGTGGTGTACAGGGCCGTTTTGAGCGCATCCCTGATCTGGACCTTGAAAGCAAACATGATTTCGTTACCGGCTTCCGAAAATTTCACCAACGGTTCGCACCCATCGCACGAAAACGGATGAACACAATTCTGGAAGAGAATGGCCTCGACCCTAAAGCTGACCTGACAATGGCTGAAGCTGTGAGTCTTGTCGAAGACGATTTTTTAGCTCAAACCAGCGCCCGCGTGTGGATTAGCAATCAACAAATTACGTGGAAATTCCTTCAGGACTATTTCCATGAACACGCTGATGTGTACTTAGCTGAGATGGACGCCGCGGACAAAGATGGGCCCGGCACTCTTGAACTTAATCCAGACTTAGAAATACCTGATTATGCCCGGCATGAGTTCCATCTGATGCCGGGAGGATATGTTGGCGACCCGCTTAATGGACATGTTTACCATCATGGCACAAATAGTTTTTTTGCCGGGGTACGCATGCATGGAGGGAATGAGCAGGATCAGAATCACGTCCGGGCTGCCGAACGCTTACCATTACCTGAAGACGGCAAAGTAAAACGCATCCTTGATATGGGTTGTGGCATAGGCCGGTTAACATCGGCCTTAAAGGAGCGGTTCCCCGACGCAGAGGTATGGGGCATCGATGTTGGTGGGCCGATGGTCCGCTACGCTCATTTAAAAGCTAGGGATATTGGAGTAGACGTTCATTTTGCTCAGCGCAAAGCTGAAGATACAAAATTTCCTGACGGATACTTTGATATTGTGACGTCATTCATTATCAACCATGAAATGCCTCCCGAAGCCAACAAAGCAGTTATTGCTGAGGCACACAGGGTCTTGCGCCCTGGCGGCTATTACTACCCCAATGATTTCCGCACTGGCAGCTATAAAAACAATATCTATAGCCAGTTTTTCCGTTGGTGGGACCATCGTTGGAATTGCGAGCCATGGACCCCAAACTTCATTGCTTTCAACTTCGAGGGCGAATTAGAAAAGGCTGGATTTACGATGAATAAAGACGCCAAATCTGTTCAACCCGGATTTGGTATTCGCCACGCTATTAAGAAAGCATAGCATTACCCTGACCCGCGCAGAATTTTCAGCCCGGCTTAATTGAGGGTATCTGTCGGGTGTTCTAGTTCCGTGTTTAGTCTTTTGCCACTGGCTGAATAAAGGCCTTATGCACAGCAGCTGTGTCTTGATCACCCAGGCCCCGTTCGTTTGCCGCCTCGTACAGTGGCTGTGTTTTATCGAATAATGGTGTCGTCGCCCCGAGTTCACGTGCAAAGTCATTGATCAACGCCATGTCCTTTTGCCAGACATCCAGTTTCATCGTCGCCGGCTCATAAGTTTCGCGCACCATCATCGGGCCACGCAGCTCGAATATTTTGGAAGACCCCGCGCCAGAGGAAATCACGTCTAATACTTTCTGTGGATCGAGGCCGGCTTTAGTGGCCAAAGCCAGAGCTTCTCCAGAAGCTACGTTGTGTATAGCAACGAGAAGGTTTGCGATGAATTTCATCCGCATACCGTTGCCAAAGGCCCCAAGAAAGAATCTGTCGCGAGCAATCGCTTCGAATATGACCTGGCACGATGTGAATGTATCTTCGTCCCCGCTTACATAGAGAACGATATCTTTTGTTTCCGCCTGAGCTCCCGTTCCACTTATGGGACAATCCAGCATATCGACTCCACTTTGAGAGAGGCTGTTGCGCGCCTTCTCCTTGGACTCAATCGACAAGGTGCTGAGTTCAACCAGAACTGGTTTTAGGTCAGGATCAGGCCGCCCGCTGGTCAATGCATCTACCGTAGTCAGCAGTGCTGATTCTGATGGCAGGCTCGACAATATATAGCGACATCCCTGGACAGCCTCAGAGGCGGTCTCAAGAATCGTAACACCATTTTGGGCGGCATTTGTCGCGGATCCTGTGTCTGGATCAAATCCCTGCACCGCGAAGCCACCATTAAGAAGGTTCCGCGCCAACGCCGATCCCATAATTCCAAGACCTAGAACGGCGACAGGGTGCTCTAGGCTTTGACTATTGGACATAAGGATAGCGCTTCATCAGAATGTTAAGCCTCCAAGAGGGTACGCAAACGAGCAACCGCCGATGCCGGTGTTGTTATGACTGGGACGTTGACACGAGAAGAAAGCTCAGGTGCCGCGCGTGCCATAGAGAACTGACCAAGGACGACGCAATCAACCTCACCTAGATCCGATGTAACGTCACCGATGAGAGAATCATGGTTCTCGCCATCACCGGCCTGCAACGCTGAGAGGGCGCCATCAGCAACCGCAGTTGTGAGTTCTAAGTCTACTCCCTTAGATAAAGCCAAAGCCTTGAGCTCGGTCGCCAATGCATCTTCGGATGGTGGAAACGTGACAATGAGCCCAACACGAGTCCCAGCAGAAAGTGCATCATCAAACGCAGCTTCATTTGGTGTCAGCACTGGAATATCCAGGTCCCGTTTAACAGCCTCTATCGCAGGCCCAAAGGCAGAACAAGTAAACAGAATCGCTCTGGTCGCCCCCTCGCCTGCTGATGTCTGCTGTGCATACCGGCCAAGCGTCACGAATCGATCTACAATGCCTTGGGATAGGCTTCCCTCTTTAGCCAGGTCGGCAGACAATGAATCATCAAGAAGATTGAATGTGTCAGCCTCCGGCCACTCTGAGTCAAAGGCATCCCAAATTGGAACCATTGAGTCGCGTAAAGCGTGGATCAAAGCTATGCGGGGTGAAGCAGGCATTTCAAACTCGACCTAGCCAATAACACTATGGCGCTTTCGCCGGGATAACAGGCAGAAGAATAAATGCGTCTCTACCGCCACCCACGTGAATTGTGGTCTCACCGCCAAATACATCTGATGGGCGATCAACCGGATCATCATGCAGGAATGGGCCACAGCCTTTCAATTCGTTCTTGAAGTTTGAGAGACGTTCTCCCGACGTGTTTGCGTGCTCATAGTCCTTGCCTCGTATGGTCAAGCCGAGACGATACCCTGCCGGCACGACTAAGCTTGTCGGCCAGACTTCAACATCAACTTCCACAGGCTGTCCGGGCTCTAGCAGTTGCACCTCATCATGTGTGTGATAAGGCCGATACGGTTCGCTCAGAGCATCGTCCAGTTTACGATGGGAGGCGCGTAACCAACCTTGGCCTATAGGTGTATGGGGGTCGATTGCACCCTGAAACGTAACTTCGTCACCTTGGGCATCAAAGACACGAAATACGACAAATAAATCTGCGTCAGTGGTTGAAGACGATATATGCAGCTTAGCCGCTGATGGCCCCGTAATTTCAGTGTCCGACACCAGAGGGTCGGAGAGAAATGTTAGGCCATCGCCTTGAGCATCGAACGATAAGGTCTGTTCCTCTTGGGGGGCTTCGGCGCCAAGGCTCATGCCGCTGGCATTGATGTAAAACTTAGTCCATTGGGTCCGAGGTATCGGCCAATGGTCTTCGACCCGTTTTTCAAACTTATCAACGTGCCTAACAAGCAGTTGTACCTTTGGCTGCTGCGCCCACCCAGTATCTTCGCCCTTCAAAAAATGGCCAAAGAAACGCTTCTGAACTTCAACGCCATAAGCCGTATAAAACTCCGTCCAGTGTTCAAGGCCATGAGCCTCTAACCACTTTTCTTTGGATGCGGCGCGGACATACCCCTCAAAATTCCCGCGTAGATGAAGACCCTGCCCACCCCAATTCGCCGCGGTGAGTAAAGGCGTGTTGATTTTATCCCAGTCGGCGGACCTCTCCCGGTAATAAGGTCCGTCGAGAGGTTGGGAGCGTATTTCGTCGCCGAAATCACATCGGTTCTTCGCCATCTCATCTTCCGGCAGGTTTTCGTCGCCACAAACCAACTCGCCGGTCACAACACTCTTTGGACCTCGGTCCCCGAGACCATACTGGACCGTCTTGACCTGCATGTCTGACCAATTCGCCCAGAATGTCGACAGAATGCCGCCATGATGGGTCATGTCCCGATACCAGTCGGCTGCCCCTTCCCAAATGCACATAGCGGCTAAGTGCTTCGGCTGTCGTGATGCCGCCTGCCACTGGTTGATGCCATAATAGGAAACACCGCTCAGACCAACTTTGCCGTTACTCCATGATTGAACACCAGCCCATTCGATACACCAGACAAAGTCATCTGTCTCACGAGGCGCAAAGTGTTGAATGTAACCTGGCGACCGACCACAGCCCCGTGAGTCTACACGCACACAAACGTAGCCATCGGGCACCCATTTCTCAGGGTCCACCACTTCCCAGTTTTGATACTTGTTTGTTGAACCGGCCGTAACATCAGGGTGTTCCTCGGCCATACGGTCCCACGCGCTCGGATAGCCTTCTTGAAATGACAGGCCTTTTGCGTACGGACCGTAGGTTAGAAGGACAGGATACTGTCCGTCTTCTATAGGCCGGAAAACATCAGCCTTAAGAACGAGCCCATCATCCATTGTGATGGGCACATCCCAGTCAATCTGCATACCATCGCGGACTTCAGTCTTAAATTCGCTCATTGAACCATTCAACTTTACTGTTTCTGTCTTGTGAGCCTGTCACTCATAAATCGCACTATGGCGACGGCGTCCTCTTCGCCCAGCCCACCTGCCGACGCCGCCGAATAAGACATAAGGGCTGACGATGCCGCAGGTAAGGGCACGCCGAGTCCACTCGCTGTCTCGATCATAGCCAGAATGTCTTTTTGCATACTATCGACGTCAAACGCTACTGAACCCGGCTCCCCTAAGATGGCTGGCGTCTTGAGACCGAGCACCGCCAGCGCCGCGGAACTATCACTGATCGTTTCTAAGATCTGCTTGCGATCCAGCCCCCCAGCTTCGCCGAGCGCAACGGCTTCTGCCATAGCCTGCCAATACACTGCGAGAGGCAGATTAACCGCCAACTTCATCAAAGCGCCCTGCCCCGCAGAACCGACGTGAATGGTTCGACGACACAGGATATCCAAGAAAGGTTGGGCCCGTTTCACAGCTGCATCTTCACCGCCCAGAAACCCGAAGAGTTTGCCATCAGCGGCAGGGCCCACTGTTCCCGAGACTGGTGACTCGACAAATCCGATGTCGGATTCCGCTGCTACGCTTGCGATGTGCCTGGACGTACTTGGCTGGACCGTACTCATGTCGACAAACAGAGTCCCCTCGGCGTCACCAGAAAACAAACCGCTGCCTCCGAGGTAGACGTCGGTCACAGAGGCATCATCACCAAGTATAGAAATAATGATTTCACAGGTGTTTGTTACCTCGGCGGGTGACGCAGCCACATGCGCCCCTCGTGCGGCGAGCACATCACATTTTTCAGTTGTACGATTCCAAACGGTCAGATCATGACCCGCATCTAGAAATCTAGGTGCCATAACAGCACCCATCTTCCCGAGACCAACGAAACCGACCGCACTCAAAGTTCTAGACCTTTTGGCTCGGACAAAGTCATCAATCAGGCGCGTAGGCAATCAAGTCGAGCAACGTGTTCGCTCCCGGCACGACAAGAGGTCCTCCGAGACGAATCGTTGTAGAGGCAGGTTTGTCTTCCGGGAAATAAGACGCCCACTCTTCGATAGATTCCGCAAACCACTGGAAGTCGTCATGGAAACACACACGGCGACAAATATTTTCGACCGATGTGCCAGCGGCCTCGCAGATGGCTCCAATGTTTTTCATCATGTAACGCATTTGCGCCTGCCCCGGCGACCCATACCAAGGAAAGGAGGGGTGACGAACCATACCATCGGGTAAATTGCCGTCTGAATCGAAGGCCATCTGCGTACTAAAGAATAGCAAATCACCGGCTTTAACAGCTTGCGGCTCATGCCCCAATTGGGTTGGCGCCTTAGATGTATTAATCGTTTTTGTTTTTATTTTAGAGTTCTTTGTAAGCAATGTCAGAGCAACCTCGACGCGGCTGCCGCGCACTCCCATACCCAAATACGGGATAACAACCCGAGCTGGTGGACTCTTTGGGAAACGTTTTTTCCAGACGCGGTCCATAGCCGCAAAATCTTCTGGATGCCCGATGCTGACATCAGCCTTAACCGCACAATCAAGCGAAGACCCAGCCGCCTTGGCCAACGCCTCCAGCTTGTCGAGCACATGCTCCGTTTGAACTTCTACAGGATCCTCGTACCACTGGTTGGAATCACCTTCCTCTTCAATTAGATCGGCAGCGTTTACCGACTCAAGGAAGACCCAGTCGCCGCGCTTAAGCCCGGCTGCATGCCCACCCTCTGCCGGCGTCACTCCCTTGGGTGCTTTGATAACCTGAGGCTTATTGCCGTCATCCAAACAAATCATGTCGACTTCCAGAATTGTGCCAAAGCACAACAACTCTCGCACTCCCAGGTACGAAGAAGGTGGTGCGGGAGATTTAACAATCTCATCCCTCACATTCAGATACGGTTTGAGGCTAACTGCGGGCCAATTGTCTCCCCATTCGAAGGCCTCTTCAGTTGGATCTTCAGACACCAACCACTGCCACATGCGAACCATGTCTTTGTTGATGTTGCACCCACTTGCCTTGATCGTGTTCGCCAAGTTCGTCAGAACGAAACTTGCTTGGAGCGACAACTCATTTCCAGCATAGGAATTTGCATTCAAGACTTCCGGCGCCAAGCCAGTCTTAAAGTCACTTGCGATCTGCCCTGCAATGAACACCCAATCACCTGCGCGGATCGCAGGGCTGTAAGGCATTAGGGGCTTAGGCACACCCGCACCTAGGCCTGGCCAGATCGCTTCTATGCCGGGTTTGTTTTTAGTTTTTAAAGCTGACCGGTTACTTCTCGCATTTGTTTTTTTTACCGTTTTTTTCTTTACGGCACTTTTTCTCGTCTTCCGTTTCGTAGCCATTGCGTTCCCCTCTCAAGTGCCGATTTAACTAGCCAATTATACCAGCGGATATACAGTAACCTTACTAGATCGACAGAGAAAAATCTGAATATCTGATCCAGACTATCACGTTTCATGATCGGTCGCGGAGTGCCTACATGGCGATGAAACTACAGCAACTCAGAACCTTTGTAGCCGTATACCAAGAGCGGTCTTTTACCGCTGCAGCAAAGCGAATCAATGCAACTCAGTCTGGTTTGAGTATGCAAATCAAAGACTTAGAAGAGTTTCTCGGAGTGAGCCTCTTGATCAGAAACGCAGGTGGCGTTGAACCGACGAGCGAAGGCGAACGATTTTATCAAAGAGCAGCCGCTGTTCTGAGGGACTTAAACAATGCGGAGGAAGAATTAAGAGCAATAAACAATGAATTAACAGGTTCAATCGCCGTCGGCGTCATGCCGACATTTTCACGGGCGGTCCTACCCCAAGTTCTAAACGAATTCGCTGAAACCCATCCGTACGTGAATATCAGAATTATTGAGGCCTATAGCACGGTCCTGACAAAATCGGTTATTCGGGGGGAAATAGATTTCGCAATCGTCCCACCGGAGCCAGTTCGAAACGGCATCCGGGTAGAAAAAGTAGCATCTGACCGCGAGGTGCTTGTTACGAAAACCGATACGGACCGTGAGAACCTCACACCCATCAGCCTCGATTCTGCTGGTCCACTAAAACTCGTGTTACCCAGCGCAGGTAACAGCAGGCGAACCAGTCTGGACATTTATATGTCTACTGTAGGCGCACAAGTTGAAGCTATTATTGAACTAGATGGAATGATGGGGACCCTTGATTTCGTTACCCATAGTGAGTGGGTCTCGATTATTCCTGGAGCGCTATGTTACCCCGACTTATCTGGGACAACTCGGAAAATACATCCATTAACTGACCCCATACTCTCGGTAGATTACGTTCTCATTCAACCAGAAACAAAAGCGCTGAGCCCGGCTGCGAGAGCATTCTCAGAATTTCTGATTAAACGCATACAGACCGTATGCAACGATATCCAAGACCTCTTCCCTTCCTAGAACCACCACACCCGAGGGATTGGGGCTATCAAATTCGTTGATTGCCGATATCTCCAATTATCATTTTAAGGGTTTATGAGGGGCGGGATACGATACTAATAACCTTCCATAACGCGGAGCTTACGCGATGAATCTTGGTTTCTTCACAATGCCAATCCACCCCCTCGGCAAAGATTGGCGGACGTGCCTACAAGAAGACCGTGACGCATTTATCCTTGCTGACGAATTGGGTTTCACCGAAGGATACGTTGGTGAACATGCCACAGACCAAGCCGAAAACATCACATCATGCGTACTTTTTATTGCGACCCTAGCTGACGCAACAAAAAATATTCGCCTGGGCACCGGTACTGTGAACATGCCTAATACCCACCCGGCCGCCGTCGCGTCTCAGATTGCCATGCTCGACCATTTGCTTGATGGACGGCTCAACTTTGGTATTAGCCCAGGTGGACTTCTGTCTGATGCAGAAGCATTTGGCACCTTAGATAAAGACCGCACCGCCATGTTCGTCGAAGCGATAGACATGGTGCTCGAGATATGGAAGTCAGAACCGCCATACAACCTGAACGGCGAGCATTGGTCCATATCGACCGAGCGAACCATGATCCCTGAGATTGGGCAGGGTATAATGCCCAAACCTCTGCAGGCGCCGCATCCTCCTATCATTGTGACAGCTGTCGCACCGTTCTCTAAAGGGCTGATCTCTGCTGCCGCGCGCGGGTGGGAGCCAATCTCTGCCAACTTTCTTTTGCCACAGTGGGTCGCCAGTCATTGGCCCAAATACGTGGAAGGGTGTGAACAAGGCAAGAGAGACGCAGACCCGACAAATTGGCGCGTGGCGAAAAGTGTGTTTGTGGCCGACGACCTTTCAACGGCAAAAGAGTATGCGCTAGGTTCCCAAAGCCCCTACCGCTATTACTACAAACAAATTGTCACCAAGATGAAAAAAAGTGGCCGAGCAAACCTGTTCAAGGCGGATCAGTCTATGGACGATGACGCCGTCACGGTTGATGGCGTGCTAGACGACCTCGTGATTTGGGGCACACCTGACAAAGTAGCCGACGAGCTATTAGCCTTTCGCGACACAACAGGGGACTTCGGCACGCTATTATATGCGGGAAAGGACTGGGCTGACAGGGACTTGAGTCGCAATTCAATGATCCTACTTGCAGAAAACGTACTCCCAGCCATCAATAACTAATGTGAAACTCATTGAGGCAGACTAGTCAGCAAACCTCTTTATCCGCCAAGAGGTCGCACGACCCCGGGAATGACAAAGACCATCCAATGATACCAAGTGATCATCGATCCCTGATCCTCGGCAAGTTTGAACGAATAGAAAAAACAAAACCCTGCTAAGTCAGGGACTTAACAGGGCTATTTGGTTGCGGGAGTAGGATTTGAACCTACGACCTTCAGGTTATGAGCCTGACGAGCTACCAGACTGCTCCATCCCGCGCTAATCGCGTTATTCTCAGCAACAGCTATTGATATCTAATACGGGTCTGGTAACGCCGCATGACAGCTGCGCAAACACTATGAATAGATGTGACGAATGTCTTTTTCAAGATGACCTTAGAAGACCTGGCAGCGACCTACTCTCCCACACCTTAAGATGCAGTACCATCGGCGCTGAGGCTTTTCACGTCCGAGTTCGGGATGGGATCGGGTGTTTCGTCCTCGCAATAACCACCAGGTCATCAAAAGTCATCATGAAGAATGAATGCCGGCATCGGTTCAGCAATGCTGAACACTTTGATGCTTTAAGTTGGCGTCTGAGTATACGGAATCTCAAGCCTATCGAACAATTAGTACCGGTTAGCTACACACATCACTGCGCTTCCACACCCGGCCTATCAACGTGGTGGTCTACCACGGTTCTCAAGGGAAACCTGGTTTCGAGGTGGGTTTCCCGCTTAGATGCTTTCAGCGGTTATCCTGTCCGTACTTAGCTACCCAGCGGTGCTCCTGGCGGAACAACTGGTACACCAGAGGTACGTCCATCCCGGTCCTCTCGTACTAGGGACAGATCCTCTCAAGTTTCCTACACCCACGGCAGATAGGGACCGAACTGTCTCACGACGTTCTAA